>CAZIJW010000055.1:0-1959 GCA_964539905.1 uncultured Robiginitalea sp. | reverse complement strand
GACCTCGACTTTATCCGTTCGCAATTTCCTGCCTTTTCAGAGCCTTCGCTCCGGGGTTGGGCATTCTTTGAAAATGCAGGGGGGTCCTATCCCTGCGGGCAGGTCATTACCCGCCTGACGGACTTTTACACCCAAAACAAGGTGCAACCCTATTACCCCTACCCGGCTTCGGAAAAGGCCGGCGCCCTGATGGACGAATCGTACCGTCGGATTGCGGAATACCTGAATGTGGAAGCTGCCGAGGTGCATTTCGGGCCTTCCACCACCCAGAATGTGTATGTGCTGGCCCAGGCAATGCGCCCAATGTGGGAAGAAGGGGATGAAATCATCGTGTCGTGCCAGGACCACGAAGCCAATGCCGGGGCCTGGAGGCGGTTGTCCAAAACCGGGATACGCGTAATCGAATGGCATGTAGACCGCGAAACGGGGGTGCTGTCGTTGGAAACCCTTAAAGGGCTCTTCTCCAAAAAGACCCGCATGGTGGCCTACCCCCACTGCTCCAACGTAATCGGGCACGTGAACCCGGCGAAGGAGATCACCGCCATCGCGCACGCCCATGGGGCCCTCTCGGTGGTGGACGGGGTCGGCTGGGCCCCGCACGGCTTTCCCGACCTGAAGGACCTGGGGGTGGACATCTACATGTTCTCTTCCTATAAAACCTTTGGCCCCCACCTCGGGGTGCTTTACGTGAAGGATGCCCTGGCCCGGAAGATGGAAAACCAGTCGCATTTCTTCAAGGAGGGGGTCACCCGGAGCATGCTGACCCCGGCCGGCCCGGACCATGCCCAGATCGGGTCCGCAGCAGGCATGGCGGAATATTTCGACGCGGTGTATGCCCACCATTTCGCGGAAACGGCCACCCCTGCGCAAAGGAACCAGGCCCTTTGCGGGCTGTTCCGCGCGCATGAAACGGCCCTGCTCGCGCCCCTGCTCGATTTCCTGCGCTCGCGGGACGATGTGCGCATCATCGGCCCCGATACGTTGGAGGACCGGGCCCCGATCGTATCGATCTTACCCAAAAGGAAAGGGGTGCGGGAAGTCTATGACGCCCTTACGGCCCACCGGTTGATGCTGGGCTACGGTAATTTCTATGCGTACCGGCCCCTTATGGACATGGGCCTGGCCACCGACCCGGGGGTGATCCGTATTTCCTTTGTGCACTATACCCGTCAGGAAGAAATCGACCAGCTGCTGGAAGGGCTCAAAAATGCCCTGGACTGAGTCCCTGAACCCTGGAAAATCCAGGCAAGTGCGTACCTTAGAGGAGTGAATTTAAAAAGTACCGTCAGCATGGTGCAAGGCCCTACCTATCCCTCCAAAGTTTACCTGAACGGCGCGATCCTCGACGCTGCGGCAGCAACGGTTTCCGTGTTTGACCGGGGGTTCCTCTTCGGGGACGGCATCTATGAAGTCATGGCCCGGATTAACGGGCGCTTTTTCTACCAACAGGCCCATATGGACCGGCTGAAGGCATGCCTGCAAAAAATTGAGATTGGCTACGACGCAGATGCCCTGGAAGCTGCGATCCCTTCCCTGCTGGAGGCTTCAGGGGTCTCCGGGAAGGATTGCATGCTGTATATCCAAATCACCCGGGGGGTGGCCCCCCGACAGCACGCCTACCCCCCGGGGATCCGACCCACAGCCCTGATGTACGCCTGGGAAAAGGCCCTGCCCGACATCAACCGGGGCCTGGCCAAAGTAGTGACCCGGGAAGATTTCCGGTGGTCGCGCTGCGACATCAAGATGACCTCCCTGTTGGGCAATGTAATGGCCAACCAGTACGCGATGGAGCAGGAGTGCTACGAGACGCTATTCGTGCGCAATGGCGTGGTGACGGAAGCCTCCCACTGCAATGTCTTTTTTGTAAAGGATGGGGTGGTGCATACCCACCCGGCCAATACGTTCATCCTGGACGGGATCACCCGGCAGGTCGTTTTGGAACTGTGCGAAACCCTCGGC
>CAZIJW010000054.1:0-2156 GCA_964539905.1 uncultured Robiginitalea sp. | reverse complement strand
GGACGAACGTTTTCTGTTCGGGCTGCGCGAGCTGTATGGGGAAATTCGGGCCTCCGCCTATTACGAAAGCAGTTTGCGCGACAAGATTGGTTTCCAGCTGCTGCGGATAGACAGCGTTTTGAACCACCCGGAGGCGATCGCCCCCGACCGCCTGCCGGCCCTTATCCTCTTGTTTGACGAAAATGCCCTCGATACCCGCGACAATACCTGGAAGTCGGAGTACCTCGAGTTTGTCCCCGGGGATGAGAAACGGAACAACATGGCCAAGGCGCTCCGCGCCGTGGCCTTTGGCTGGGATAATGTGAACAGGGAACTGCGGACCTATAACCTGTTCAAGGCCATGGCGGGTTATCTGCAGCAGTACGACATCCCCTTTAAAATATACTCTGCAGGGACGGGGTATGAGGAGTTCATCGCGCTGCAGAAAACCATCGGGTATACCCCCGGGCAACTGGAAAGGGCACAGGCACTGGTACGGGACCCTTCCTTTATCGCCGACCTGATGACGCTAAGAACCCTCAAGCAGGACATGCTTGCGTTTATCGAGGCCACCGGGTATTCGGCCGACGCCTTCCTGGAGTATGTGGAACAATATGACCCGGAGACCAATTTTGAGCTGCGGCGGATGGAACTAATCGGCACCGGCCTGCCCCAGGGCCAATGGGCTACAGGGTTTGAGATGCAAAGGGTCCATCCCGACAATGAGGACATCTGGGAGATCGACCAGGAACTGGTCCCGGGGGTAATCAAATTCCGGGCAGACCAGGACTGGGTCCTCGATTGGGGCAAAGGCGAAAACGACCCGAAAATGCTCGTGTTCAAAGGCGGGAACATTCCGGTATCCAAAGGCTTTTACCGCATCCGCATCGACCTGGGGGCGGAGACGGTAGCCTTTACCCCTTTGGAGCTTACCCGGATGGAACTGATCGGCACGGGCCTCCCCGGAGGAGGCTGGACTTCGGGGATACCCATGCACAGGGTAGATCCCGGCAACCCATACGTCTGGGAGATCGAACAGGAACTGGTTGCGGGAGCGATCAGGTTCCGGGCCGATGAGGCATGGCGCCTGCACTGGGGCCAGGGCGAGAAGGACCCCAATACCCTCTTGTGCAAAGGCGAAAACATCCCGGTTTCCAAAGGCCTTTACCGCATCCGCATGGACCTGGAGGCGCATACAGTTACCTTTACCCCGGTTAAATGACGGAGCAAACCCATAAATAACCTGCCTATATCGTTCCGTATGTGGGAAAGAATCGCTACTTTAAATCCATAAAACCAACCAGTTATGGACTACAAAAAATCCGTTCTTAAACTTGTCATCAGCCTGCTCCTTTCCCCCTTAGTGGTTTATTTGGTGCTGATGGCCGCCAAAGCTGCCGGGTCTACCTATGAAATGACCCATGGGGAAACCTTTATCATCTGGCTGCTTATGGCTATTGTCATCAACCTCTCGCTGACCAACAAGGAATAGTAGCCCAGTGGCGGGGCCTGCCCATCATCGATGAGATTTCTCACCCTGAAGTGAGCTTCGCTCTACTTCAGGGTTCGAAATGACAGGTGCCCGTAGGGTGTTTCCTCTATTTCTTAAAGAAAAGATAACCCGCACAACATATTGATAATCAATTTATTTGTTGTACCTTGAGGTGAATTTATACCTGAAGCTTTCCCTGTTGCCGCTTTATCGATAAAGAACCCCCCGGTTTCTGTTTCATGTTATAAAGGTTGCGTTTTTGCCGCTTAACCCTTTAAAACCAATCATAACATGAAAACAATTGAAAAACCATCATTACTGTCCCTGGGCAGGCATGCCTTATGGGCGGCCTTGCTGCTGGTCTTTTCCTGTAGCCCGGATACGGTGCTGAACACCGAGGAACCCCTGGAGGCGGCAAATGCCAAATCCAAAAATGCCGTGCTAAAAACCCTGATCAAGGGCGCCCCCCTGAATGGAGCTAATGGCGTAGACATTGGACCTGACGGCAATCTATATATAGCCAGCGTTTATGGGCAGGAGATTATCGTGATGGACAAAAACAACGGTAAAATCATCGACCGGATAACAGAGGGGGTACAGAGTCCGGATGATCTGGTCTTTGGCCCGGACGGGTCGCTTTACTGGACGGATATCATAACAGGAGAAGTAGGCCGCAGGACCCCGG
>CAZIJW010000053.1:0-2231 GCA_964539905.1 uncultured Robiginitalea sp. | reverse complement strand
GGCGTCGGCCGAGGGGTCTTTGTCCAGGACGATCAGGTCGGCCATTTTCCCGGGCTCCAGGGTGCCGAAATCGTCGAGGCGCCGCATGGCCAGGGCGCCGCTGCGGGTCGCCATGCCAATGAGGTCTTTGGCCGGGATGCCCGCCCGCTGCATGGCTTCGAGCTCATCATAGACCGAGATGCCGTGGAGGGTTCCCGGGTTGCCGGCGTCGGTGGACAGGGCGATGGGGATGCCGGCCCCATACACCCGCCTGAGGTTGGCATACATAGTGGCCTTCAGGGTTTCGTCAGCTTCTGCCGAGGACCGGAGCATCTCCTGATAGTTTTCGGGCTTGGGGACATATTTAAAAAAGGATTCAGAGGCCTCCACCAGGTTCCGGGTTTCCGCGTCCACCACCTGGTTGGGGTCGTTCATCGGAAAATCGCCCTGGAGTGACCGGTAGGCAATCGTGTAGCCGGGAACCACCACCAGGGTTGGGCAATAAACGACTCCGGCGGCTTTGGCCAGTTGGAGGAATTCCTCGTCCACCGGCTGGTCATCCACGCTGTGCACCAGCACTTTGGCCCCCAGCCTGAGGCCTTCCTTGGCCTGGTCGAGGGACGTGGCGTGGACGATGAGCTGATTCCCCTGTTCCCGCACTTCCGCAGCCACTGCGTTCAGGCTTTTCATAAATACGGTGTCCTTCAGGTTAAGGCTCCAGATTTTGATGCCCGTGGAGCCCAGGGCAGTATTGCGCTGTACGTATTCCCGGCCAAATTCCTCAGAATCCAGGGCCAGCATTTGCCGGGCCGGCAAAACGTTGAAGCCATCGAGCCGGTCCTGGGGAAAGGGCGTGAGCAAAGGGCCCGAGGCGGCCACATGGGGGGCGTTGAGGTCGTCTTCAACCGATTTTTGCAGGTCCAGGGTCCAGTCGAACCCGCCCACGTCATAGACTGCCGTAACCCCGGATCGCAAGTAGGTTTCAAAGTACCGGTCGGGATTCCTGCGTTGCCGGGCCTGCACGCTGTCGAAGGGCAGGGTGTCGCGGATGTCGAGCGCATCGGGGCGCCCGTCAAAAAAACCCGTTTGGGAAAAATGCACATGGGCGTCCACCAGGCCCGGGGTGATGAACTTACCCGCCAGGTCGATGACTTCCGCGTTTTCCGGCACCTCCAGGTCAGCCCCGCCCAGGGCTTCGATCCGCCCGTCGCGGATGATCACGGTGCTGTTGGCCAGGGTGCCCCCATTGCCATCAAACAGGGTAGCCCCACGCAATACGGTATGGGTGGGTTCGGCTTTGGGCCCGGGGGTGCACCCGGCAAGCAGGGTAATTGCGAGGATTCCGGAAAAAAGCAATGGTTTCATAATGGGTTTTGCTAAGGGGTTGGTTTTTAGTTTGCTGTTCCACCCATATTCCTCCGGGTTTACACAGGTGGTTTCCAGTACGATTTCGCCTGTAGCACTGGCAAAATACCGGACAACGCGGTTTTCAGCCAGGAGCTGTTCGCGGAATTTGCGGAAAAAACTAATCATCGAGAAACTGTCCTATGCCTCCTTTTAAGGCGTTTAACTGTAGCGTTCGGGCCTCAATCCGGCGCATCATATTGAACGAGCGGCCGAGGTCGCCGATCAGGAACGATTCGAATTCGGTTTTTTGCAACACCTCACGTATTTCCTTTTGGATGTCAGCCGCGCGCTGGTCTTTAATGGACCCCAGCAAGGCGTAAAAACCGGTATTCCCCCCGGCGATCAGCACCCCTTCACCTGCTTCGTTGCCCATGAAATTATTGGTGACCGGGGCCATCAGGGGCTCAAAGGCGGTTTCTACGTAGCGCAGCGTGGAGGTATGTACATTTTCCAGATCGGTATAGCCCGAGTAATATTCAATCGCTTGCTTTAGCAGGGCTTTGTCAGCAAAGTGATCAAAGGCCCCGGAACTTTTTGAGGCCTCATAAGTGGCGTCGTAGCTGATGGCCGCCTCCGTGTAATACAGCGGTTCAACGTGCTTTCCAAAGTCGAGTGGGCCCGCCGGAAGGTCCGGATTTCGCACCCGGGTCAGCAACCAGGTGAGGTTTTCGATCCGGTTGAGGTAGAAGGCAGACAACACGTCTATTCGCGCCTGGTCACTTTCCAGATCGACGAGGAGGGCCCGATAGAAGGCGCGCTCCGCGCGGCGGTTTTCCCGCGCTTCGTTCCAGGTATTGATCTGCAGCGCAATCAAAATCCCGATCACCACCAGCAGGATCTCGCCC
>CAZIJW010000052.1:0-2286 GCA_964539905.1 uncultured Robiginitalea sp. | reverse complement strand
TCCTTCGAAATGACAAATCCCTCACAAAAACCCATTCGCCTGCAGGAAGTCCACAAAGCGGCCGTCTTGCCGGATCTCGGCGATAAAGCGGGGGTCTTTAATCAGGTTCGGGTAGTTCCAGGGGTCGGCGCAGATCGACTCGAAGCTCGTCATGGAAATGGTCTGTTTCACCACCTGCTCGTAGTAGTAGTACACCTTTTCCGGGAGGATGAGGTCCACCGCCTGCAGCAGGACCGAGCGTTCCACGGCGCCCAGGGGGAAACTTTCGTTTTGCAGCACGGGCAGGGCCAGGGCCTCGATCTTTTGGGCGGCCACTTCGGGTTCCCCGGAGAGGAAATCGACCTTTGGCAGGTACACCTGGGGGTTGAACACGCAAACGGAGTTGGGGTTGATGGGCTTCAGGACGATGTTGCGCACCTCCTCCAGGATGGCTGCGGCTTCGCCTTCCTGCTGGTGCTCGAGCAGCAACCGCGACTGGTTGATGAAATCGTTGGCCACCAGGGGGCACATCCAGTCGCCGTGGTCGGCGATATGCGCCTGGTGCTTGCCTTTCCAGTCGCGGTGGTAGGCGTCGAACTCCCCCGAGAACATGGCCACGGTCATTTCCATGTTCTTGATGGCCCGCTCGTCCCAGGGGTTTTCGGCGTTGCTCGTTTCCACGCGCTGCCGGAACGACTCGAAGGCTTCCTGCGACCCCGATTCCAGAAACTTGTAGTAGGCAGCTTCCACCAGGTAGTGTTTCTGTTCCGGATACAATTCGGCCAGGCGCTCGAGGAAGGGCACCATTTTGCCGTACTCGCCCTTTAGTTCATAGATAAAGCTGAGGCCGTAGCTGATAAAGCCGTTGGTCTGGGTGAGTGTAAAGGCGCGCTCCAGGATGTCGAGGGCCTTGTCGAGCTCCCCGAAGGAAACGTACAGCTGCGAGAGGTTCCGCATGGTAAGCACGTCGCTGGGGTTTTGTTCGAGGGCCTGCTCAAAAGCCTTCAGCGCCTTGAGCGGGTCCTTTTCGATAAGCATGTAGTACACCCCTTCCTCGCTCAGTACGTCCCAGCTCGAGGGGGCCAGGCTTTTGGCTTTTTCAAGGGCCAGCTCGGAGGCCTCCCGTACTTCCTGCATCCGGGCCTCCTGCCCCTCCAGCTTGGAGAGTTGGTTGTACGCCTCCCCATTGGCGGTAACCAGAAGTGCCCAGGCCTTTACAAAGCCGGCATCGGCCTTCACCGCGTTTTCGAGCAGGGCGATGGCCGTGGTAATGTCTTCGTAGCTGGCGCGGGGCTGGTTCAGCAGGTTTCGGGCCCTCAGGTAGTCGTCATAGGCCGCCAGGTTTTCCGTGGGGGCCGCTTCCAGTTCCCGGGCTTCATCGAGGGAAAGGTTCGCCTGCAGCTTTTCGGAAATCACCGTGGCGATATCGGCCTGCAGGGCAAAGAGGTTCTCGAGGCGGCCGTTGTATTCGTGCGACCACACCACCTGGTCGGTCTGGCTTTCGATAAACTGGATGCTGATGCGGATCTCATCCTGCCACCGGCGCACCGACCCCTGCATGATGAAATCGGCATTCAGCTTGCGGCCCACCTCTTTGAGGTCCCCTTCGTATTCGCGGTAGGGCAGCACCGATGATTTCGACATGATCCGGAATTCCTTCACCCCGGCCAGGCGCGTCATCAGGTCTTCGTGCACCCCTTCGGTAAAAAAGGTGTCTTCCTCCGAGGCGCTCTGGTGGGTAAAGGGGAGTACGGCAATCGTGCTCAGCTTCCCGCCTTCGCCGGCCACCGAATCGGTAAGGTTAAAGGCCTTATCGGCCAGGAGGAGGGCCAGCGCCAGGGTCAGCCCGAAGATGATGTACCGGGCAGAGCGGGTTTTGGCCTGCGGTTGGGGCGGTTGGGCCTCTTCCGCGTCGGCTGTGGCCCGGATCCCCTCGGGGGTCCATTCATAGATCCACGAAATAACCAACCAGATTGGAAACCCGATTAGCAGGGCGATAAATACCCACCGCTGGTAGGCCATGGCGATCTGCAGGATCGGGAATACAATCGAAACGATCTGCAGGAGGAGCCAGGAAAACACCACGTAGGCCAGCGCCCCTTTAAAAACGTTCCGCCTTTGGAGTTCCTTTATTAGTTTCATCTGTGTACAGCGACGGGTTCCCGGTCGACGGGCCGGCGGGGGCTTATGGGTTCCCCGCAGGCCGGCTGCCGACACCACAAGGTACTAAATTATTGACCATCAGGCACAAACCTTATCCTGCTTCCACATCGGTCGTATTGTCGTCGGGGATGCGGTCGATCAGCT
>CAZIJW010000051.1:1000-2337 GCA_964539905.1 uncultured Robiginitalea sp. | reverse complement strand
TCTTGGCCAGTTCGTTTACAAAGGCGATGTTGATGTCGCGCTGGGAGTTTTCAATGACCTTGGCCGCTTCCGCCACCCGTATGCTGGGGGCCAGATGTGTGCCGGCCGTGATGACGGAGGCGTAGAGCGCATCTACCTTTTTTCCTATTTCTGGCGTGGAACCCGAGGTTACCTTCAGGATCTTCTCCACCGTATGCTCCTTGTCCCCGGGGTTGATCCGTTCCGGCGAATACCCCACAAAGAAATCTTTATTGAAGGTGAGCCCGCTCACCCGTTCCAGGACCGGGACGCATTCTTCTTCCGTTACCCCCGGGTATACGGTGGATTCATAGATGACGATATCCCCTTTTTTCAGGACTTTACCGACTGTTTCACTTGACTTATAAAGGGGGGTCAGGATGGGGCGGTTTGTTTTGTCCACCGGGGTGGGCACGGTTACCACATAGTAATTGCAATCTGCAATATCCGCAAGGTCGTGGGTGCAATACAGCCCCGTCTTCATGTTCGGGGAATCCACCAACACGCTTTGCAGCAGGGCATCTTCCACCTCCAGGGTACTGTCTTTCCCGGAGCGCAATTCGGCCACCCGGCCCTGGTTGATGTCGAACCCGACCACCGGGAATTTGGTGGCAAAAAGCCTCGCCAGGGGCAGGCCCACGTAGCCCAGGCCAATGACTCCTATTTTAATGTTGTCCATGCTTCTCGAGATTCTTTTAGTAAATACCTTTAACTATGCGCTAACTTCGACGGGTAGGCTTTGCTTCCCAATCTGGTAGTATTCAAACCCCATCTGGCGCAGTTTGCCATCGTTGTACTGGTTCCGCCCATCAAAGATGATGGGGGCATTCAGCTGGGCCTTAAGTTCTTCGAAGTCCGGGGACCGGAACTCCTTCCATTCCGTAAGCAGGATCATCGCCTCGGCCCCCTTCAGGGTTTCGTACTTGGAATCGAAGTAAGCCACATTGGGGACGTCTTTCAGGTAGAAATGACGGGCCTCGTCCATGGCTTTGGGGTCGTAAGCCTGGATGTGCGCCCCACGTTTCACCAGTTCTTTGATGATATAGATGGAGGGAGCCTCCCGCATATCATCGGTCTGGGGTTTAAAGGCCAGGCCCCATACGGCAAAGGTGAGCCCGCTGAGGTCTTCCCCGAAGCGGTCTACCACTTTCTGGGCGACCACCAGCTTCTGCCGATCGTTTACGTCTTCCACGGCTCCAATCAACTCGGCCGTATAGCCGTGCTGGGCCGCGGTTTTAATGAGTGCCTTCACGTCCTTGGGGAAACAGGAGCCCCCATATCCGCTGCCCGGGTAGATGAAGCTGTACCCGATCCTGGAG
>CAZIJW010000051.1:0-926 GCA_964539905.1 uncultured Robiginitalea sp. | reverse complement strand
TAAACGAAATTTTAGTCGCCAGCATGGCGTTGGCCACGTACTTGGTCAGCTCGGCGGAGCGCACGTCCATGGTGATGAGGCGGTCCATGCTGCTGCGGAAGAAAGGGGCATAGAGGGAACGCATCTTTTCGGTGGCTTCAGCATCGTCAGAACCCACCACGACCCTATCGGGTTTCATAAAGTCATTAATGGCGTCCCCTTCCTTCAGGAATTCCGGGTTGGATACCACATGGAACGAAAAATCCACCCCGCGGGCGTCGAGTACTTCCCGCATGGCTGCCGTTACTTTATCTGCCGTCCCCACCGGAACGGTAGATTTATCAACCACGATTAAAGGAGCTACCATATGCTCGCCGATTTCGCGGGCCACCTGCAGT
This sequence comes from uncultured Robiginitalea sp., assembly GCA_964539905.1. GTDB lineage: Bacteria > Bacteroidota > Bacteroidia > Flavobacteriales > Flavobacteriaceae > Robiginitalea. Next base: position 549 of record CAZIJW010000051.1, on the reverse strand, counting down.
ACGTATTGCAGGTCTGCAGAGCCGTCCTCCCCCATGGGGGTCCCCACGGCGATAAAGGCCACCTCACACTTACGGAGGCTTTCTTTCAGGTCGGTGCTGAAAAAGAGGGTTTTGTTTTCGATGTTTCGGGCCACCATGGGCTCCAACCCGGGTTCATAAATGGGGATTATTCCTTTCTTAAGGTTCTCGATCTTTTTGGTGTCCACGTCCACGCAGGTTACCCGGTTGCCCATTTCCGCAAAGCAGGCCCCGCTTACCAGGCCCACATAGCCCGTTCCAATTACTGTAAGGTTCATAGGTGAAGTATTTTATTTTAAATTTTTCCAGTACCAGTGTACCGCTTCTTGTAATCCCTTTTCCATGGAATACTGAGGTTCATACCCCAGGAGCCGCCGGGCCTTTTCGATGGAGGCCAGGGAATGGGGCACATCCCCTTTCCGTTCCGGCCCGTAGGTGGGTTCCAACTTCGAAATCTCCGGGTCATAAGCGCCCAGATATTTTTTCAGTAAGGTAAAAAGTTCGTTCAGGCTGGTGCGTTCCCCAAAGGCC
>CAZIJW010000050.1:1747-2399 GCA_964539905.1 uncultured Robiginitalea sp. | reverse complement strand
GAACCCCACGAAATTACGGCTTTTGGAAAACCGCTGTACAAAATTGCCGACCTCAGTACCATGGAACTCCGCGTCTACATCAGCGAACCCCAGCTGGCCTCGATCGCCGTCGGGCAACAGGTTAAGGTGAAAATTGACGACGGGGAAGGGCAGAAAACCTATCCCGGTGCGATTGCCTGGATTTCCGATACGGCCGAATTCACCCCAAAGATCATCCAGACCCGGGAAGAACGCGTGAATCTGGTCTACGCGGTCAAGGTCAGGGTCGCCAACGACGGCAGCCTGAAAATCGGGATGCCGGGAGAGATGTGGATCCGGGACGCCGGGGAGGACACTAATGCCCAATAAGCCATGAAAACCGCTAAAATCATCGCAACCCTCCTGGCCGGGGCGCTGGGCCTCCTGGCCATCCTGGCCGGTTCCACGGTGCTGTTGGGCCTGCGGGAAGTGGATTATCCCGTGATCAGGGCCCTGGTCGTGTACAACGTCCTTGCCGGGGTGCTTTCCCTGCTGACCGCCGTGGGGATCTGGAAGCGCCCGGGGTTGGCCCGGGGGCTCGCCGGCCTGATCCTAACCTTCCACGCCGCGGTACTGGGCGCCCTGTATTTTTTCAGCAATACCGCAGCCGACGAAAGCATCGGGGCCATGATTT
>CAZIJW010000050.1:1078-1648 GCA_964539905.1 uncultured Robiginitalea sp. | reverse complement strand
ATGGAGAAACCATGAGCATCCAGGTACACGAAATTCACAAATCCTATGGCCGGGTGAATGCCCTGGACAACATTTCCTTTGAGGTGAAGCCGGGGGAGCTGTTCGGGTTGATCGGCCCGGATGGGGCGGGAAAGACCACCCTGTTCCGGATCCTGACCACCCTGTTGCTGCCCGACAGGGGCACGGCCGAAGTAGCCGGGTACGACGTGGTACGCGACCTTAAAGCAGTCAGGCGTCATGTCGGCTACATGCCGGGGAGGTTTTCCCTCTACCAGGACCTTACCGTGGAAGAAAACCTGGAATTCTTTGCGACCATTTTTGGGACCACCGTTGCCGAAAATTACGATCTGATAAAGGACATCTATGTGCAAATTGAACCCTTCAAGGACCGAAGGGCAGGCAAGTTATCGGGGGGGATGAAACAGAAACTCGCCCTCTCCTGCGCCCTGATCCACCGGCCGAAAGTATTGTTCCTCGATGAGCCTACCACCGGGGTGGACCCGGTTTCCCGAAAGGAATTCTGGGACATGCTCAAAAGGCTGCAGGAAAAGGACATTACCATCCTGGTGT
>CAZIJW010000050.1:0-1068 GCA_964539905.1 uncultured Robiginitalea sp. | reverse complement strand
GAGCTTCGGAATCTTCGGAGCAAGCCTGATAAAAAAAGTGATAAAGAAATTCGCAGCAGGAAAAGGATATTACCATCCTGGTGTCTACCCCATATATGGATGAAGCGGCCCTGTGCGATCGGATTGCGCTGATGCAGGAAGGGAAAATCCTGGAAATCGATACCCCGGAAGCCATCGTCAGGCATTATCCCAAACCCATTTTCAAAGTAGGGGCCCACGACATGTACCTGCTTATCGAAACCCTGAAAGCCTATCCCCACAGGCATAGCGTTTATCCGTTCGGGGAATTCGTGCACTACACCGATACCCGCATGGATTTTGACTCCGGGGAACTGAAAGCCTACCTGGAAGGCCAACACCTTTCCGGAATCCACATCGAGGAAACAGCGCCCACTATTGAAGACACCTTTATGGAACTGGCAACATCATGAAAAACGAAAACGCCATTCACGTTACAGGACTGACCAAAACCTTTGGGGCGTTTACTGCGGTAAACGCGATCAGCTTTGAAGTGAAAAAGGGGGAGATTTTTGGGTTCCTGGGAGCCAACGGGGCCGGGAAGACCACCGCCATGAAGATGCTCATCGGCATCCTGGCCCCAAGTGCCGGGCAGGCCACGGTTGCGGGCTTTGATGTCCACACGGAGTCGGAAGCCATAAAACGGAATATTGGCTATATGAGCCAGAAGTTCGCCCTGTACGATGACCTTACGGTCAGGGAAAACATTACCTTCTTTGGGGGCATCTACGGATTGTCGCGAAAACGGATACAGGAAAAATCCAAACAGTTGATCGAGGACCTGGGGCTGGGTACCGCAGGAAAATCGCTGGTGGGCTCCCTGCCGCTGGGCTGGAAGCAAAAACTGGCATTCTCCGTGGCCATGCTCCACGATCCTAAAATCGTGTTTTTGGATGAACCCACGGGAGGGGTGGACCCCATCACCCGGAGACAGTTCTGGGAAATGATCTACAAAGCTGCGCATACCGGTACCACCCTCTTCGTGACTACCCATTATATGGATGAAGCCGAGTATTGCAACCGGGTCTCCATTATGGTAAACGGAAAAAT
>CAZIJW010000049.1:0-4086 GCA_964539905.1 uncultured Robiginitalea sp. | reverse complement strand
GGTGGGTATGCCTTAAAAGCGGCACAGTCGGACAAACGGTTTAAGGCTATTGCCACCCTGAGCATGTTCAATTCCGGGGTGGTGCGGCGCAACGGGTTTATGAACTCACAGGTCAATACGATCCAGGAGCGGCTGAGGCAGGCCTCAGAAGCCAGGGCACGGGAAGCCGCAGGGGGTGAGGTACAGTATACAGCGAATGTGGAGATCACCGACGCAATGGCCGACAAAATGCCCTTCGACCTCTACCGGGAAGGCCACTATTACTACCACAGGACCCATGCCCACCCCAACTCCACTTTCCGCTACACCACCAGCAGTTTGTTGGACTTAATGACCTTTGACGCCGCTACGAATATGGACCTGATCGACCAACCCCTGCTGATGATGGCGGGAAGCAAGGCAGACACCTACTACATGACGGATGATGCTTTCGCGAAAGCCACCAACGCAAAAAGCAAGGAACTATACCTCATTGACGGTGCCACGCACATTGAAACCTACTGGAAGCCCGAATACGTCAACCAGGCGGTAAACAAACTGGAAGCCTTTTACCAAAACCACCTTTCAAATTCGAATCTATGAGCCTCAAAAATCTTTCTGTAATTATTTTATTCGGAACGCTAGTCCTTTCCTGTAAACCATCCGGTGAGAAAGCGGAACCCGCCCTTGTATCGGCCGAACAGGAATTGATTTTTGCAAAAGGCAGTAAAATCACCAATGACCACTTTGTTGGCACTGCTTGGCTGGAGATGCTGGTGGATGCAGATAGCATCAACCAAAATTCCGTGGGTAGCGTTACGTTTGAACCCGGGGCAAGGACCAACTGGCATTTGCATCCAAACGGGCAGATCATCCTCGCCCTGGAAGGGGAAGGGTTTTACCAGGAAAAGGGAAGTGAGAAGAAAATCCTCCGCAAAGGGGATGTGGTGAAGTGCCCCGCGAACACCCCCCACTGGCATGGGGCAAGCCCGGATGCCGAGTTTATACAGGTTGCCATAACCAGCCGGATTGCCGGGCCGACGCAATGGCTGGAACCGGTTACTGAGGAGGAATACCTTAAGTAGGGCGAACAATAAAGAACCAGGTTCCTATATTCGATTTAAAATCTTCGACATGATAAATACAATAGCGCATTTCTTATTGATGGGTATTTTCCTGGTTTCGTCGGCCAGCCTGTCTGCACAGGGCGAACCGATGGTAATCCGGGACCAGGGCAGTTTTGCCGTGGGTGGGAGCGTCGTCAAAAACCCGGGCACTTTCGATGCCATCAAACGCACGCCTGAGGGCCAGACGTTTCGGGGAGACCACGCATATGTCTTTTATCAGATCCCGGTGGATGCCCGTAAATACCCCCTGGTGATGTGGCACGGTTTCGGACAGTTTTCCAAGACCTGGGAAACCACGCCGGATGGCCGCGAAGGATTCCAGAACATTTTCCTGAGGCGCGGGTTCAGCACATACCTCCTTGACCAGCCCAGGCGTGGCAGGGCAAGCCGGAGTATGGAAGCTGTTACCATCACCCCAACCCCGGACGAGCAGTACTGGTTCAACATTTTTCGCGTGGGGGTCTGGCCTGAATATTTCCCGGGGGTACAATTTGCCAGGGATGAGGAAACCCTGAACCAGTATTTCAGGCAGATGGTCCCCAATATGGGCGGGTTTGACACGGAAGTGATTACGGGGGCCGTATCCCGGCTTTTTGACAGCATTGGGGACGGGATCCTGGTCACCCATTCCCATTCCGGTGGCTTCGGATGGGCCACGGCCATGAAAAACGATCACGTGAAGGGCATTGTCTCTTACGAACCCGGGTCAGGCTTTCCGTTTCCGGAAGGCGAAGTACCCGAACCCCTCGAAAGCTCCGCCGGTGCCCTGGAAGCCGTAGGGGTTGCGAAAGAAGACTTTTTGAAGCTGACCAGGATCCCCATCGTCATTTATTTCGGGGACTTCATCCCCGAAACGTATGATCCGAATCCCGGGACGGACGGCTGGCGCGTACGCCTCGAAATGGCCCGTAAATGGGCGGATACCGTAAACCGCTACGGCGGGGATGTCACCGTGGTACACCTGCCGGAAATCGGTATCAAGGGTAATACCCACTTCCCGTTTTCGGACCTGAACAATGTGGAAATCGCCGACCTGATGTCTGCATGGCTGAAGGAAAAGGAGTTGGACTAAGTAAAGAACATAAATGAGACTTCAACAATCCGGATTGCTTTTGCTGATGTTTTTCGTATGGGCAGGTTCCTTAGCCCAGGGACCTGAATCAGAAAAAAACATTTCGGCGCCAGGTGAAATGATGGTACGAATGGCAGAAATTGAAATAGTCCCGGAATACCTGGATACCTATCTCGACATACTCCGGGAAGAATCCGAAACCTCGGTAAGCCTGGAGCCGGGGGTCATTTGCATTTACCCCATGTTTCAAAAAGAGCACCTGACCCAAATCAGGCTCCTGGAGATCTATGCGGACAGAGAAGCCTACGAGTCACACCTGCAAACCCCGCATTTCAAACACTATAAGGAGACGACCCTGAAAATGGTCAAATCCCTGACCCTGGTAGACATGGGGGCGGTGGATGCCCAATCCATGTCCATGATCTTCAGGAAAATCACCAACTAAATCAAAGCTAAGCCCTTATAAATTCAATTTATAATGAAAACACGATTATTGGGAATACTGTTAATCGCCATAAGTGCATCATCATTTGGACAAAATGGAACCCTTGAACAGGAAGTCAAAGCACTTTCCCAGGCCAAATGGCAATGGATGGCGGATAAAAACGCGGATAAGCTAGCCGACCTCTTCCACGACAAGGCCAAATTCGTCCACATGGGCGGGACCTGGGGCAAAGACCGGGAGGTGGAGATCATCCGGAGCGGGGGCATCCATTACAAAAAGGCCGACATCCATGAAGTGATGGTGGAAGTGCTAAACGAAAACACCGCCATCCTGTGGAACCGGATAACCCTCCTGGCCGTGGTGGGCGGGAACGAAGTGACCAACCCTTTTATGGTCACGGAGGTATATGTTAAGGAAAACCAGGATTGGAAATTGGCCAACCTGACCTTTAGCAAACTGATGGTCAGGGATTGAGCAGGAGCACCTTCTGATTTCTTCTGCGTGAGGGTCTGAAAACCCAAAAAAAAACAAGAGATGCAAAAATTACTGGTATTCCTGGCGCTCCTTGCGAGCCTGTCCCTATCGGGACAACAGGGGGTCGGTAACCCGCCAAAGGTTACTACAGAAATGGGCGTTATCAAGGGGGTAAGCGAAAATGGTGTCGATAGTTTTAAGGGAATTCCTTACGCCGCCCCCCCGGTGGGCCCTTACCGATGGCGACCTCCCCAGCCGGTAACTCCCTGGGAAGGGGAGCTGGATGCCAGCGGTTACGGTCCGGATTGTGCACAGGCTGGTTGGGGCGCCCCTGCTGGTACGATTCGGGAAGGCACCTCCGAAGATTGCCTTTACCTCAATGTATGGAGGCCAGCGGGGGCTCAAGCAAAGGAAATGCTACCGGTCATGGTCTGGCTCCACGGCGGGGCCTTTGTAGGGGGCGGCGGCTCCGATCCGGGCACTGTGGGAAGTGAATTCGCATTGCAGGGAATCATTTTAATCACCCTTAACTACCGCCTTGGGCGCCTGGGGCATTTTGCCTTCCCGGCCCTGAGTGCCGAATACCCTGGGGAACCCAAGGGCAGCTATGCTTTTATGGACCAGATTGCTGCACTGAAGTGGGTGCAGAAAAACGTGGCCGCCTTTGGGGGTGATCCTGCCAATGTCACCATTTTCGGTTTTTCGGCCGGGGGGGTATCGGTACATTCGCTGATGACCATCCCGCAGGCGCAAGGCCTATTCCACAAAGCCATCAGCCAGTCCGGTGGCGGGAGGGACGGGGTGCTTACCGGCCGGCCCATACGCGGGGAAAATGCTGATCCCTTCTACCCCGTTTCTGCTGAAACCATAGGGATACATTTTGCCCGAAAACATGGAATAGAAGGCACGGATGCAGCTGCCCTGGCCAGTCTTCGCGCCCTTAGCGTGGAGGAGATCGTGGACGGCGGGCAGGAAACGGATGGCGAAGG
>CAZIJW010000048.1:0-4389 GCA_964539905.1 uncultured Robiginitalea sp. | reverse complement strand
GTTCCCTGCGCCCGGCACCCCCTAAGATAGTGATTTCTGTCTACAGACAATGGGTTCATGTGAAGGCTTGCGTACTGCAGCGCTGAAGTGTGGACATTTTTAGGTGCATTCGAGGGGTAGGGGAGGTGGGGAGTTATTGTAAAGTTCTTCTGATGGAATAGTGAAGCGGGTGTCTTTGGTACGCCGATTATAGATTACCAGGTTGCAAAGCCCTGAGCAGTTCAAAAATAACGGAGTTTTAACGCCTGGACGCTTGAACTTGCGTCCCTTTTTTGATTACTTCGCAGGAAAAAGCGGATGACGGTTTTTGTAGATATGGATGAGGTGCTGGCTGATACCTATGGGGCGCATATCCAAAGGTACAATGAGCGGCATGGCACTGCCCTTACCCTTGAGCAATGCATGGGGGGCGAGGTGTGGCAGCAGGTACCCCACCACCGCGACCGGATTTGGCAGCATTACTTCGAACCGGGTTTTTTCCGTAACCTCGAACCGATCGCCCATAGCCGGGAGGTCCTGGAAGCACTCGCTGGAAAATACCAGGTGTACATCGCCTCGGCGGCCATGCAGTTCCCCAATTCCCTCATAGAGAAACACCAGTGGCTTGATGAGCACTTTCCCTTTATCCACTGGCGTAACCGCATCCTGTTGGGCGACAAGCATATCCTGCGCGGGGATGTGCTGATCGACGACCGTTCCCATAACCTGGAGACCTTCCAGGGCCGCAGCATCCTGTTTACTTCCCCCCACAACATCCACACCACGGGGTTTGAGCGGGCCAATGACTGGTTGGAGGTGGCCGGGAAGCTGCTTTGAGGGTAGTTTTCCTCCCGGAGTCTTTCCCAAGGGCCCCCACCCACCCGCAATCAAGGTACACCGGCTTCCTGAAATCACCTGGCGGGCAGGGATTATAATTTTTCCAGAACCGCAGGACGGCAGGCTCCTGTTCAGCCCATTCGGGGTAGCCTTCCGGATCAGGGGGGTACATGCGTGTAACAAATCGCCCGAAGGATCGTCAAATGAGCAGTTAAGCCTGGCACAGCCCACTTATGAAAACGAAGTTTTTCAGTTCAGTTTTTCTTATGTTCTGTATGCTGCCGGCCATTGCCCTTGCCCAGGCCCCCGCATCCCTTGAAATCCCGGACTGGTTGGCCAACCATGAAAAGGTAACCTCAGGGGCGATTTGGGTGCCCGAGGACCATGAACATCCGGAGGGGCGGAAGCTACAGCTTACCTATGCGGTGCTGGGGCGAAAAAACAAGGGATCCCGGGCATTCCCGGTCATTTTGTTTTCCGGGGGGCCGGGAGAACAATCCTTGCAGCCCGGCCTGGTTGATTTCCTCTTAACCCATCCTTTTCTGGAAGACCGGGATATAATTCTTTTCGACCAGCGGGGCATTGGATATTCCTCCCCCTTGCCGGATATGTCCTTTGACACCTTTATGGTGATGGCTGAAGATGCCGACCCGATCCGGGAACGAAAACTAATGGATTCCGTGGTCCAGAAATACAGGGAACTTTGCGCAGCAGGGGATATCCGGCCGGAATACTACAATACTGTCCAGAATGCCCATGATGTGGGCCAGCTCTTCAAACACCTCGGTTATGGGAAATACAACCTGTTCGGGGGGTCCTACGGGACCCGCCTTGCACGGGTGGTACAGGACTTGTATCCCGGGTTTGTACACGCCTCCATACTCGATTCCCCATCACCCTTAAATGGGGACTTCCTGCTGGACCGACTGGAAAGTTACAGCATGGCCCTGGAAAGGATCCTTGCCCACTGCTTCAAAACCCCCGAATGCAACCAGGCTTATCCCGACCTCAGGGGAATGTATTTAAGGGCCATAGAGAAATTGAAGGAAAACCCCATTAAGGTCCGGGTAAACGACTCCATCGATTTCTCGATCAATGCCCAGGACGGGATCTACCTGATCCGCAGGCTGCTCTATATGGGAGACTCGAAGGAGAAGGCCCCGGCACTGATCAGGGCCCTGTATGAAGGTTCCGGACCGGTTATCCAGGAAGTACTGGCCTTTGAATGGCAAATAACCGGGTCCCTTAACATGAGTATGTTGCTAAGCGTGGAAAAATTTGAAAATTTTAACCCCGGAAATACAGCCCGGGCGATATCGACCCGGTATAGCCGTTATCCATTGATTCCCGTAAAATTGGGGTATTTTGACGCCCTATACCAGGCCGGGCAGCACTGGCACCTGGGCCATATGCCGCTATCATCCCGCAAATTCGAGCCCTCGGATATCCCCACGCTCATATTTGTTAACCGGTTTGACCCGGTAACCCCGCCCGAGAACGGCGAACTGTTCCTGAAGGATTTGCCTCGGGGGCACCTGCTTATCCTGGACGAAGGAGGGCATGGACAGGGGAATCGGGATTGTAAGGAACAGGTGATGCTTAAGTTTATGGATGCCCCCCATTCCTCCCCCGGAGCTTCCTGCCTGAACCTTTACAGGGAATAAGCCGGAATTTTACCTGTTGCGGTGCCCTTGGGATACCCGCGATCCCTGGCGCTCCCTTCCGGTTCCTCATTTTTTTCCTATCTTTTCCCGCTCAGAACCAAACCAAACCCGGCTCGTCGCTCGTTTGAACCCCCCGACCAGCCACCTGCCGATGAAAAAATTCCCCAACGCCTTTGTCATTATGCTGGGGGTGATCTTCCTTTCCTGGGGGCTCACTTTTATGTTGCCCCAGGGCCGTTACGGCCGCGTGACCGATCCTGATACCGGACAAACCCGGGTCGTGGGAAATTCGTATCAGGAGGTGGATGGCGAAAAGATGGGCGTTTTTGACCTTTTCCTGTCCGTGCCCGAAGGCCTGATCAACCAGGCCGACCTGATTGCCCTCATCCTGCTGGTAGGGGGCAGTTTTTACCTGGTCGAGAAAACCGGAGCCCTGGGGCAGGGTTTGCAGCGTATCGTGGACCTGGTAAAAGGGCGGGAAGCGGTGGCCCTGGTGATGGTTTCCCTGTTGTTCGCCACTGCAGGGGCCACTATTGGCCTGCAGGAGGAGATTATCGCCATGGCCCCTATCCTGATCCTTTTCTGCCGCTCTATGGGCTTTAATGCCTTTGTGGCCGTGGCCAGCAGTTTTGGTTCTGCGGTCCTGGGCGCGGCCTTCAGCCCGATGAATCCCTTTGCCGTGGTCCTGGCCCAGAAGGAAGCGGAGCTCCCCTTAATGTCAGGGGCCCTGTTCCGGCTGCTGTTCCTGGTGCTGGCCTGGCTTATCTGGACCGGGTATCTGATCCGGTATGCCCGCAAAAACCGGATTGCCCCGGAACCGATGGGCTCCGGTGCAGAAAAACTTTCTGGGCGCAACCTCCTGGTGCTGTTCTTCCTGGTCCTGACCTTTACCGGGGTAACCTACGGGTTGGTGGCCCTCAACTGGGGGATGAATGAAATCTCCGCCTCCTTTTTCGCCCTTGCAATCCTTACCGGGGTCCTTTCCGGGATGGGGATTGACAGGGCCGCCCTTACCTATGTGGAAGGGATGAAGGAAATGACCTTTGCGGCCCTCATCATGGGGTTGGCCAGCAGCGTGCCCCTGTTGCTGGAAAAAGGGATGATTTTGGACACGTTGATTTACGGGTTGTTTACACCCATGGAAGGCCTTCCCGAAACCCTGTCGGCCCTGGGGATGCTCGTCAGCCAGGCGGTACTACACTTCCCCGTATCGAGTTACTCGGGCCAGGTGGTGCTGACCATGCCGGTGCTAACCCCCCTCGCCGACCTGGTGGGGGTATCCCGGCAGGTCTGCGTGCTGGCCTACCAGTATGGGGCCGTAAATATGGACCTGATCGTGCCCACCAACGGGGCCCTGATGGGGATCCTCGCCGTGGCGGGCATTTCCTTTAACCGCTGGGTCCAGTTTGTCTGGAAACCTTTGCTCCTCCTCCTTGCCCTGGGGGCAACGGCAATAGTAGTGGGGGTAGCTACCGGGTTTTAGAGTTTGAAGAAATTGGACCATGGTAGACGGACGGTACAGCTCTGACCCCCACCCGCCCGGTTTCAAATTAATCCTTATCCCTGAAATTCACCATCATAAAACCCGTCCGGTACTCCCGGATACCTCCTTCAATTCCCTATTCACTCTTGGGATCCCGCGCAGTGATTCCGCCGGGGCCTGCCTCATCAGGCTGTTTTCAAGTCCAGGAACGCCTGCTGCAACCTCCGGGTGACCGGGCCAGCAGACCCTGCCCCGAAGGGTTTCCCGTCGATTTCCGAAATTGCCATGACCTGTGTGCTGGTACCGGTCAGGAAGGCTTCCTCCATGTGTGGGAGGTCCGCGGTAGATACGCCCTCCAGCCGCAATTCGAGGCCGAGGGTTTCGCACAGTTCCAAAACGACCTGCCGGGTGATCCCGTCCAGGATG
>CAZIJW010000047.1:0-4462 GCA_964539905.1 uncultured Robiginitalea sp. | reverse complement strand
CCTCCAGGAGATACCTTCGCTAACGCTCGGTGTTCCTTCGGTCCCCCGCCTGAAAATGCCAAAACCCTGCTTCCGCCCAAGGCGGGAGCGGTTTTTTGTTCCCATCCCCCTTTGGAAAGCAAGCTTTCCGCGGGGTCTGGAAACAAAAAACCCGCCCTCATTCGAGGGCGGGTTTTGGCGCTTTAAGTGGTACCTCCAGGAATCGAACCAGGGACACACGGATTTTCAGTCCGTTGCTCTACCAACTGAGCTAAGGTACCAGTAAGGGGTATAATGGGGGGTTTCCGGCTTTTGGAAACCCGTTCCCTCCGGAAGCGGGGATGCTTTTCAAAGGGGTGGCAAATATACTTTCAAATTTAAGAACAACCAACAATTTCTAAAAAAAAGGGGGTGGTTTTTTCCCAGTTTCCGATCTTTGTGGTATGAATCTCGTGATCGACGCTGGCAATACCCAAATCAAGTTCGCTGTTTTCCGGCGCAACCGGCTGTTGCACGTGGAATCGAGCCTGGAATCGGACTTTGCAGACCATATCAAGGCCCTGTTTCAACAGTACCCGGGCATTGGCAAGGCCATCATTTCCTCGGTGAGCAAGCTCGATACCCGGGCGGCTGACGTGGTTTCCGTCTTTTGCGAGACCTATGTGCTCTCGCCCCGCAGCAAAATCCCGTTCAAGAATTCCTACGCCACCCCCCAAACCCTCGGGCCCGACCGCCTGGCCCTGGCCACGGCGGCCTTTTACCACAACCCCAAGGGAAACACCCTGGTGATCGATGCGGGCACCTGCATCACCTACGATATGGTAAACGACCACGGGGAGTACCTCGGGGGCGCTATTTCCCCGGGCCTGTACATGCGCTACAATGCTCTCCACGAATTTACCGACCGCCTCCCCCTGCTGACGCCCGAAAACATCCTCGACTTTATCGGCAATGCCACGGAAAGCAGCATCCACAGCGGGGTGGTGAACGGCATTACCCTGGAAATAGACGGGGTCATCGACCAATATCGATCGAGGTTTCCCGATTTAACAGTTATTTTAACGGGGGGGGATGCCCAATTTTTGTCCGGGCGGTTAAAAAATAGCATATTTGCCCATTCCAATTTTCTCCTGGAGGGCTTGAACCAGCTGCTGGAATACAACAAAAGCTAGATGGTAAAAAAATTTATTGCCGCAATCCTTTGTTTTGCAACCTATGGGGTGTCGGCCCAAAACGGCACGGTTTCGCCCTACTCCTTTTTCGGCATCGGAGACCTGAAGTCGGTCCGTACGGTCGACAACCAGATGATGGGCGGGCTGGGCATCTATACCGATAGCATCCACATCCACCTGAACAACCCGGCTTCCCTCGGAAAATTGGGGTTAACCGCCTATTCCGCCGCCTTTTCCCATAAAGAATTGCGTCTGGAGACCTTTACCGAGCAGCAGAACAGTTCGGTTTCCAACCTCGAATACCTCGCCGTGGCGCTGCCGATAAAGTCTCAGCGGGCGGCCATCGGGTTCGGCCTGAAACCTTTCAGTTCCATCGGGTACAACCTGGTGAATGAAACCACCGATGGACAGGGAAGCCTGATCACCAGTGAATTCCGCGGGCGCGGGGGGTTGAACCAGGTGTATTTTTCCGCCGGGTTCCGGCTGTTGCCCGACCTGAATGTGGGCGCGACGGTAAACTATTTTTTCGGGAACCTGGAAACCACCCGCCTGCAGCTTGTTGAGGATGTGGTTTTTGGCACCCAGGACCTGCGGCAGTCAGACGTCAGTGGCTTTGACTTCAACTACGGCCTTACCTATACCCCAAGTTTTGGGAAGCACACCCTGTTTACCTCGGTGCGGGTGAACACCCGGGGAAACCTGGTTTCCAAAAACAACCAGCAAATCGGCTCCGTAGTGGCCAGCACCCTCAGGCCTATCGAAATTAACGAGGTGGACCTCGACCGCCTGAACCTGCGCAATACCGAAATCAAGATCCCCACCACCACCAGTGTTGGGCTGGGATACGGCCAGGACAAGCGCTGGTTTGTAGGGGCGGAATACAGCTTCCAGAAATACAGCGACTTTGTGAACACCTTCCTGGAGCAGGACAATACGGAATACGAGGACGCCAGCAGTTATGCCCTTGGGGGGTTCTTTATCCCCGATTACAACTCCTTTGATTCCTTTTTCAGCAGGGTGGTTTACCGGGCGGGCGTTCGTCTGGATAATACGGGTTTGGTCGTAAATGACAAGCCCCTGGAGAACTTTGGCATAACCTTTGGAATGGGTTTACCGATAAGCGCCGATTTTTCGAACCTGAACATCGGGTTTGAGCTTGGCCGCAGGGGGACCACCATGAACGACCTGGTGCGGGAGAGTTACTTTAAGGTGAGTATCGGACTCGCGTTCAATGCCCGCTGGTTCCTCAAAAGGCAGATTAATTAAAAAAAAGTTAGTACATTGACCACCCTTAAATGAACGTTAAGATGAAAAAGGAATTTTACTTGATGTTGGTTGCGGTCTTGGGACTCTCGGCCCCGGTTTTTGGCCAGGCAGATAACCCGGAATGCATGACCAATCTTTCCATCTACGCCGAACACGCCAAGGTAAAGAATTACGAGGCAGCCTATGCCCCCTGGAAAATGGTCTACGAGACCTGCCCGGGCATCAACAAGGCGAATTTTTCCCTGGGGGAAAAAATCCTGCAGCATAAGATCGACAATTCCGCCGGGGCGGAAAAAGAGGGGTACATCAAAGACCTGCTGACCCTTCACGACAAGAGCATGGAGTATTTTCCCAAAAATTACGATAAGGCCGGGGTAGCGAGCGATAAGGCCTCCATACTGTACGACAACAAAATGGCCGACGACGAGCAGCTTTTCAACATGCTGTCCAAAGCGTTCCGGGAAGACCGGGCCAATTTCGACAACCCCAAGGCGCTTTACCTGTATTTCTCTTCCCTGGTGAACCTCCACGAGGCGGGGAAAAAAGACCTGCAGGAAGTCTTTGACGCCTACGACGACGTAACGGAAAAGATCGAAGAGGAGAACGAGAAATACCTGCAACAGATCAACAAACTATTGCCCAAGGAAGAGGCAGGGACGTTGTCCAGCAAGGAAAAAAGCCAGCTGAGGGCCTACAACAGTTATTCTGAAAACTACGGGAAGATTTCCTCGAGCATCGATTCCAAGCTGGGGGCCCTTGCCGATTGCGACAACCTGATCCCGCTGTACGAGAAGACCTTCGAGGAAAAGAAGGGCGATATCGTATGGGTGAAACGGGCGGTGGGCCGGATGTTCGCCAAGGAATGTACCGACTCCCCCCTGTTCCGGAAGCTTTTCGAGGCCCAGATGGCCCTGGAGCCCTCTGCAAGCGCCTACCTCTATGGGGGTAGCCTGAAGGCCAAGGATGGGGACACCCGCGGGGCCCTGGCGGATTTTGACAAGGCAGCCGAGCTGGAGACCGATGCCCGGAAAAAGTCCGACATCCTGTACAAATCGGCCACCGTGGCCCGCAAGTTCAGCAAATCGCAGGCCAGGAGCTATGCCAACAAAGCCATCAGCGCCAACTCCTCCAACGGGAAGGCCTATTTGCTGATCGCCTCCCTATACGCCAGCAGCGCCAACGAGTGCGGGCAGACCCCTTTTGAGAAAAGGGCGGTATACTGGCTGGCCGCAGACATGGCCCGGAAGGCCGGCAGGGTAGACCCCTCCCTTTCTTCCACGGCCGGGCAGGCCGCGGCAAGCTACAGCGCCAAAGCCCCTTCCAAGACCGACATCTTCAATTCCGGAATGGCGGGTAAAACCGTTTCCCTGAGTTGCTGGATCGGGGGCAGCGTCACGGTTCCGAACCTGTAGGGATGGGCCGGCAGATACAACGCATTTCAGGCATTGCCATGGTTTCCACTATGGCAATGTTTTTTTTGGGGTGTGCCGACAACTACCAGCGGGTAGGGGAGGATAAGCCGGCCCAGGTATACCCGCAGGGGATAGCCGAGCACTTTACCCTCACCTATACGGAAACCAAAGAGGAATTGCAGTCGCAGGGAAGCAGCGACTCCCGCATCGTGGCCATCCTGAAAAGCGACCGCAGCGAGGATTACGAGAACCTGGAATACCCTTACCGGACGTTCCCCAACGGCCTGCTGGTGGAACACTTCGACGATCAGGGGCAGAAAAGCACCATTAAGGCCGATTACGCCATCATTTATACCCGCACCAACATCGTCGACCTCCAGGGCAATGTGGTCCTGGAAACCCACGACGGGAAACGGCTGGAGACCACCCAATTGTATTGGGACCGCGGGAATGAATGGATCTTTACCCAGGAGCGGTTTACCTTTTCGAATCCGGAAGAAGGTACGGTCCTCAACGGGCAGGGCATGGATTTTAACCGGGATTTTAGTTATTTTATAGCACATAAAACAGGGGGCGAAATGCTCCTGAAGGAAGAAGAATCATGATAAAAATCCTGAGATACACCGAATACCT
>CAZIJW010000046.1:0-4802 GCA_964539905.1 uncultured Robiginitalea sp. | reverse complement strand
CCTATGCCATAGGAGAAATTGTACTCGTAGTAATCGGGATTTTGATCGCCCTGCAGGTGAATATTCGAAAGGAAGAGGCCACGGAAAAAACAGCTACCGAGCAACTTTTAACCGGCATTCAGGCCGATTTGAAATTAGAAAAGGACCGTCTTGACTTTTTGGTGGAGTATTATAGTACCATTACTGACGGTATTCAACAAATTCTTCTGAACCACCAGGGTAAAGAAAACAATACCAATCAAGAACTTGGTCACTATTTCCTCAGCACATTTGAATTTCGGAAATTTTCCAAGTTTAGCACAAACTATCAAACCCTTTATGGGAGTGGCCTTCTGCAGGAAATTGAAGACAAAAAACTCCCGGAAGAACTGATCACCTACTATTCCAAACAGTTCCTGGAGTGGTCTTTGGAAATTTATCAGCAAAAGGCGGGTGCGTTCAATTTTAACAACGTCCCGGAATTTCATCCATTGGATAAACTTCAAACGGGCGCTGCATATACTTCTATTCCCAATTTTCGATTAGCGGTTAGTGAGGAGTATAAAACCGATTTCAAAGAATTTATAAGGGACCCCGCCGTAGTAAACTTCCTTGTGGATCTGTTACACCAAAGCGAATTGGTTTTTACTAACCTTAAGGCCTATCAGGAATCGAACCTGGCTTTGTCAAACCGAATACAACAATACCTGGATGAATGATTAAGTTCTTCAGAAAAATCAGGCAGAAACTGCTAAGTCAACATAAGGTTACCCAATACGCGGCCTATGCCCTGGGGGAAATCTTTTTAGTGGTGATCGGGATTTTGATCGCCCTGCAGGTGAACACCTGGAACGAAGACCGGGTCCAGCGCAGCAGGGAGGTCAAGTACCTTAAGAATATCCGGCTCGACCTGGAAAAGGACCTGGCCAGCCTCGACTATCAAATCGCCAACAGAAAGGAAAAATACGCTGCCATCCAAAAGCTCCTCCGCCAGGTCGACGGGAAACCGGTGGCGGACCTCGACGAACTGTCGCGCAGCGTGGTGACCACCCTGATGTCGGAGCGCTTCACGCCCAACAACCTCACTTATAAGGAGCTCGCCAGCTCGGGGAACCTGAACCTGATCTCCAATGACTCCATAAAAATCCAGTTGCTGGAACTCGAGGAGCTCTACAAGACCAATGAATTTATCATAGAGCACGAGACCCATGACTATGAGGAATACCTGTCCAAACCCTTGTTTAAACATATCCGCACGGGGCAGCTCTTTCCCGTATACGCCGGCACGGCCACGTCCGTGGACATGGGGGTGAAGGAGGAGGATTTCAATGAGCTTTTGCAAAATCGCGAATACCAGAACGGTATGGTAGTCTCCAACCTGATCACGGAGGACCTGCTGGTACTTTATGGGGCGATTGAACGGAAATCGCGAAGCATCATCCGCTGGATCGGGAATGACCTTGGCGAATAAGAAAAACGGACCATGAAACGAAGGAGATTTGCCGTGCTGACGGGCTTTGGGATAACCGCCCTTGCCCTCCCGGCCGCCTGTTACAATCCGCTGACCCCGGCGTATGACCCCTTGCTGGCCGAGCCGGAACTGCTTTCCCAGATCTGGGAACCCGAAACCCTGGTGGAAATGGGCGCCCTGTACCGGAACCTTACCCCGGGGGAACGCACGGAAGAAGCCCTGGTCGCCGTCCTGTTTCCCAAAGCCCCGGGAACTGCCGCCAGCACCGTGGAATGGGTAAAGGAGCGGATCCGGGACGATTTCAGGGAGGGGGACCTGGTGATGCTCGACGGATGGATGTTATCCAGGACCGAAGCCCGGCAGTGTGCCCTCTATTCCATCCGCCATGCCCGCTGATTATGCATATTGACGCAAGGACCCTGGAAGATAACGCGATCATACAGGGGGACCTGTGTATCGTCGGGGCCGGGGCAGCCGGTATCGCCATGGCCCTGGACTGGAAAGACAGTCCGTACAGGGTGATCCTGCTGGAAGGGGGCGGGTTGGGGTACGACCGGCAGGTACAGGAATTGTACCGGGGCCAGACCACCGGGCAGAAATACTTCCCCCTGATGGCTTCCCGCCTGCATTATTTCGGGGGAACCACCGGGCACTGGGCCGGCATGTGCGCCCCTTTCGACCCCATCGACTTTGAAGCCCGCGACTGGGTGCCCGAGAGCGAATGGCCGGTAGCCCTGGAGGACCTCCACCCCTATTATGCAAAGGCCCATGAGGCGCTGCAACTGGGCCCCTACCAGTACGCCTTCGAATACTGGAAGGAAATCCTGCCCAACCTGAACCCCCTGCCCCTCGACAACAGGGTGTTCTGGAACAAAATGTGGCAGTTTTCGCTGGCCCGCTATGGCGACCTGTACCGGGACGCGATCGTGCAGGCAAAAAACATCCACCTCTATACCTACGCCAACGCCGTGGACCTCAACCTCCATGATGGCCTCTCCCGCGTGCGGGAGCTCAGGGCAAAAAACCACGCGGGAAAAACCTGCCGGGTACGGGCCAGGCATTTCATCCTGGCCTGCGGCACCATCCAGAACGCGCGGCTGTTGCTGGCATCCAATTCCCAAAAACCGCAGGGGATCGGGAATGACCACGACCTGGTGGGGCGGTATTTTATGGAACACCTCGAAATCCCCTGCGGGGAACTCTGGATGCCCCGTCCCTTTGAAACCGACCTGTATTCCTGGAAACGGGGGGTGACCCCGGCCAGCGCCGAAATAGCCTTTACCCCTTCGGCACAGCGCCGGCACCGCATCCTGAACGGGACCATTTCCCTTAAGCCCCTGAAGGTGGGCAAACACCAAAAATCGCGCATGGAGGTCTGGCAGGACGAAGACCCGCAGAAAAGCAAGGAAAAAATGTATTCCCATTGGGATGAGGCCCGCAAAAAAAGCAAAGCCGAATCGGGGGCGGTGCTGCACGCCTACCAGCTCAATACCCGCATCGAGCAGGCGCCCAACCCCAACTCCAGGGTGACGATCGGCCCGGAAAAAGACGCCCTTGGGATGCCGAGGGCAAACCTCCACTGGGAGCTGACCCCCCTGGAGAAACGAAGCATCCGCACCATGTACCACCTGCTGGGCCAAGAAGTCGGCCGGGCGAACGTGGGCAGGCTCCGCCTGCAGGAGTTCCTCAGGGATGAAACCGACGATACCTTCCCCGACACCACCAACGGCGGATGGCACCATATGGGGACCACCCGCATGAGCGACGACCCGAAAAAAGGGGTGGTAAACGCCGATTGTCGCGTCCACGGCATCGGAAACCTCTATGTGGCCGGGGCTTCCTGTTTCGCCACGGCAGGGGCGCCGAACCCGACCCTGACCCTGACGGCTTTTTCCCTGCGGGTGTCGGCCCATGTAAAGGCCGCCATGAAGAAAGGGGGCTCCTGAGGCGGAGGATCGGAGTTTTTACCTATTTTTAGGAGCGCCCGGCCAACCCCCGGAGCCCGGGAGCCGTGGATAACCCCCGGCGGTCCCCGGCGCAACCGGCTCTAGGGCAGGGGCCCTGTTTTAATCCGCAAGACGCCAAAAACCATGGGACTACTGGAACTCTTCAACAGCTACGATAAAAAGAAGCGAAAAAGCCATTTTAAAAACCTCTATTCCGTGGCACGGGTCGATGGCAAGGTGGCAAGGGCCGAAATGGACCTCATTGTGGACCTGGCCGAAAAGTTCCACATGTCTACCGCCGAGGTGCTGAAGGTGATCCGGGACCCGGATGCCGTTGCCCCGGTGCTTCCCGACAGCCCAGAGGAGCGGATGGAACACCTTTACGCCCTGGTGACCGTGATGCTGGTAGATGGGGAAATCGATGAACGGGAACTCTTCCTGTGCAAAAGCCTGGGCCTGAAATTGGGATGCGGGGAAGAGAACCTCGACCCGTTGCTGCGGGAGATGATCGAAGCTGCGATGCAGGGGGTGGCCCCTGAAAAAGCCGTTGCGGGTTTCCTGGAAAAATATCCCTGATCCAGGCCGTGTTCCGTTTCTTCCGAACCCTTCGTCAGCGCCTGCTCACAGAAAACAGGACCAACCGGTACCTGTTATACGCCTTTGGCGAGATCGCCCTGGTGGTCATCGGGATCCTGATTGCGCTGCAAATCAATACCTGGAACGAAAGCAGGAAAGAACAGGGCAACCTCATGAAGGTCTATGCCCAGATCCAACAGGACCTTCAGATCGATACGCTCAATCTCCGGCGGTCCATTGAGGACCTGGAGCAAAAGAATGTCCGCCTGACCGACCTTGTAGAACGGAACATCCCGGTTTCCTATTACGATACGCTTAATGCGGCAAATTATGAAGGGTGCGAAAGGTGCAGAAGCGACATCACCAACCTGGAGCCTTTTCAATACCTCGACAAAGGATACGGGTTGTTGAAACCCCTGAATACCGCGCAAAACTTAAAAGAGGACTTGCTGACCAATTCCATAACTGAATTTTATGCCCTATATCTCCCCCTGGTAGACGAAGCGCAATCCATCCTCATCGACATATCCAGGCAAGCCCTGATGGATTACCAGCAGTACGACTGGTTTGTGGACTACGCCGATTTTGGCCGAAGCACCTTCAACCGGGAATATGTTTTATACATTTTTGAAAGCGAAAAGCACCGCCGGGCCTGTGCCCACTATTTGATTTACTCAAAGTTCACCCTTCGGGTTTTAAGGGAATACCGGGCTCATGCCATTGAAATCCTGCAATCAATCGATGAAAAATTAGACGGGTAGCAACCCCACCAGGCGGCACCCGCACACCAACTTTGTCATTTCGAAGGAGCCCTCCCGATAGCTGTCGGG
>CAZIJW010000045.1:0-4944 GCA_964539905.1 uncultured Robiginitalea sp. | reverse complement strand
TTTTCCTTTACTTCTATCGGCAAGTACTTTGAATTTATTGACAGAAACCATCTAACCCGGGCATTTTCAAACTCCAGGTATCCCGCAGCCCTGTCGGTTTCATGGATATGTACAATGTTTTCCTGTACCGAACCAAAAATCCATGAGAGCATGTCATAAAAATGGACGCCAATATTCGTGGCAATCCCGCCGGACTTGCTTGAATCCCCCTTCCATGAAGTGAAGTACCAATGTCCTCTGGAGGTTAAGTAAGTCAGGTCTACTTCAAACTTATGCTTGTTCGCTGATTTGGCCACTTTTTCCCTAAGTGCTTTGATGCTTGGATGTACCCGCAATTGCAGGATGTTATAAATCTTCTTGCCCGTTTTCTCCTCAACATGTTGAAGCTTATCCACATTCCAGGGGTTTAATACAAGGGGTTTTTCACAAATGGCATCGGCTCCGCTCCTGAGGGCAAACCTTATATGAGCATCGTGGAGGTAGTTTGGAGAGCAAATACTGACGTAGTCCAGGAAAAGGTTTTGTTCATATTTCAATTTCTCAATATGCCGGTCAAAGCGTTCGAATTCCACAAAGAAATCGGCGTTGGGAAAATACGAATCTATAATGCCGACACTATCGTTCTTGTCAAATGCTGCTAAAAGGTTATTATTGGTTTCCCGGATTGCCTTCATATGCCGGGGGGCAATATATCCGGCAGCCCCGATTAACGCAAAATTTCTCATCAACTAAGAATATTATCTGGTTTTAGTGCTATTAAATTGGTTTTACTTCGCCTTCCCGTAGGCTGTATTTTTGGCCGCTTTCAGAACAAATGGCCTCTCCTTTTTCATCAAAAATAAGACGATGTCCATATTCACTTACCCAACCGATTTGCCGACCAGGATTTCCAACTACCAAGGCAAAATCAGGCACAGGCTTTGTAACGACTGCTCCGGCTCCTATCAACGCATATCTTCCTATGGAGTTGCCACAAACGATGGTAGCATTGGCCCCTATAGAAGCGCCCTTTTTCACATGGGTTTCCACATATTGATCCCTGCGGTTAATCGCACTCCTTGGATTGACGATATTGGTAAACACCATAGAAGGTCCCAAGAACACATCATCTTCACAGATGACCCCTGTATATACAGAAACATTATTTTGAATTTTTACATTATTGCCCAGAATGACTTTAGGAGAAATAACTACGTTCTGGCCTATATTACATCTTTCTCCAATAGCGCATTCCGGCATTATATGCGAGAAATGCCAAACCTTAGTTCCCTTACCTATGTGACAACCCTCGTCAATCACCGCTGACTCATGGGCATAATATTCCTTTATTTCCACTTACTTAAGTATACTGTTTTCTGGCCTCCTCACAAAAGTAAGATAATTCCCCCCTTTAACTAACTCAGTGTCTTGGTTTAATCCCTTTTCTTTTAAAATCCGCTCAGCAAACCCAAACCAACTCATCGCCTCCCCATCGGTAAAATGGGAAATCCCATAGGCTGCGTTTCCTTCCGAGACAAGGCTGATAATATGCCGGGCCAGGTTTGCGGCGTCTGTCGGGCAACCCTTCTGGGCATCGGTAACTACGAGCTTTTCGCCAGATTTTGCCTTTTCCAGGATGGTCAGGTAAAAGTTTGGGCCGTATTTCCTTGAGTAGAGCCAGGAGGTCCGGATGATGAAATACCGCTCCATCCCCTGCCGGATGACCTGCTCCCCTAGGTATTTGGTACGGCCATAGACGTTGATGGGGTTGGGGGTATCTTCCGGGGAATACCCCCCTTCCTTTTCCCCGTCAAATACATAGTCGGTGGAAATATGGATCAGGATGGTACCGTAGCGCTTACAGGCCTCAACCAGGTTCCGGACCCCTTCCACATTTACCGCATAAGCCGGGTCCGGGGTTTTCTCGGCCTGTTCCACCCGGGTATAGGCCGCACAATTGATGCAATAGTCTGGTTGGAATTCTTCAAAGGTTTTCATCACCTGGGCTTCCGAGGTAATATCCATTTCGGATTTACCCGGGAACAGGAACCGCAGGGAAGGGTATTCGGGGGCCAGGTCCTGTATGCTTCTGCCGAGCTGTCCCCCGGCACCGGTAACCAGGATGCGTTTCATAAGCAGGCCTCTTTAAACCCTGGTAAATTCAAATCCTTTTCAGAAAGGATCAACTTTTCAGGGGTTATCCCCCAGTCGATATTAAGGTCCGGGTCGTCGTAACGTATGCCCCCTTCGGCCGCGGGATGGTAGTAGGCGTCGCACTTATACTTAAATACCGTTTGGTCTTCCAGCGAAAGGAACCCATGGGCCAGCCCCTTTGGAATATAAAGGACACGGTTGTTTGTCCCGGAAAGCTCAACGGAATAGTGTTTTCCAAACGAAGGGCTTTCCCTTCGCAGGTCCACGACCACATCAAGGGCCCTGCCGCAGGCTACGTGGACAAGTTTCCCCTGTGCATGGGGCCCTCTTTGGAAATGCAGCCCCCTGAGGACATATTTTTTTGATACCGATTGGTTGTCCTGGACAAACCGCAGGGGTATGCCAAGGGCCTCTTCCAATGCTTTTTGGTTATACACTTCCATAAAGCGGCCCCTGTGGTCCTGATAGACTTCTGGTTCGATCAGCAGGCAACCGGTAATATGTGTTTTCTGGATTTTCAACATTCAGCGGGTCTCTGTCTCTTCAATCAACCTCAGCAGGTACTCCCCGTATCCGCTGTTGCATAGGGGTTCCGCCAGTTTCCTGAGTTGTGCCTTTCCAATGTATCCCATCTGGAAGGCCACCTCTTCAATCGCGCCGATCTTCAGCCCCTGGCGCTCTTCGATAACCTGCACAAATTGTGCCGCCTGCATCAGGGACTGAAAAGTACCCGTATCGAGCCAGGCCGTGCCCCTGTCCAAAATGGAAACATTCAGCTTCCCGGCCTGCAGGTACGCATTGTTAATGTCGGTGATTTCTAGTTCCCCCCTTTTGCTGGGGCGGATTGCCCTGGCGTATTCGACAACCCTTTCGTCGTAAAAATAAATCCCGGGGATCGCATAATTTGACCGGGGGTTCGCAGGCTTTTCCTCAAGGGATAAGATCTCCCCGCTTTCATTAAGGGTTACCACCCCGTAACGTCCCGGGTTTTGCACGTGATAGGCGTAAATGATGCCCCCGTCCGGGTCATTGTTCGCCTGCAGCTGGGACGATAGCCCGCTGCCGTAAAAAATATTGTCGCCCAAAATCAGGGCTACTTTATCTCCCCCGATAAAGGACTCGCCGATAAGGAAGGCCTCGGCAATACCCCCCGGCTTCTCCTGTACCGCATATTGGAACCGGCAACCCAACTGGGTGCCATCCCCGAGCAATTCCTCAAACAGGCGGGAATCCCTCGGCGTGGTGATGATCAGGATTTCGCGGATCCCCGCACCCATCAGGGTGGAAAGGGGGTAATAAATCATGGGTTTGTCGTAAACCGGCATCAGTTGTTTGCTCACCGCCAGGGTCAGGGGATACAGTCGGGTGCCGGATCCGCCGGCGAGCACAATTCCTTTCATACCTTTTGGTTTATTCCTGGTGTTCTTCCGGGTACATCCTTTCGTAATAGTCCCGATAAGCACCCGAGGTTATCCTATGCAGCCAATCCCTATGGCCCAGGTACCAGTCTACCGTTTTTTCGAGGCCCGCCTCCATGGAGGTAACCGGCTTCCAACCCAATTCCCGTTCAATTTTAGACGAGTCAATTGCATAGCGAAGGTCGTGGCCCGGGCGATCCTTTACAAAGGTAATCAACGCCTCGGAAGTCCCGGACTTACGATCCAATTTGCGGTCCATAATGCGGCACAGCGCCTTGGCGAGATCCAGGTTTTTCCATTCATTGCCCCCGCCCACACAATACGTTTCCCCGGGCACCCCGTGGTGAAACATCTGATCGAGGGCGGCTGTATGGTCCTCTACATACAGCCAATCCCGTACATTCGCCCCCTTACCATAAAGCGGAAGGGGTTTGCGGTGGATGAGGTTGTTGACAAAGAGGGGGATCAATTTCTCTGGAAACTGGTTCGGCCCATAGTTGTTTGAGCAATTACTGATAATGGCTGGCAGTCCGTAGGTCCGGGAATACGCCCTTACGAAATGGTCCGACGCCGCTTTTGATGCGGCATAGGGCGAATTCGGGCGGTAGGGTGAGCCCTCGTTAAAGAACCCGCTTTCAAGGGAGCCGAAGACCTCATCGGTACTCACGTGCAGAAATACCTTTCCCGACAAACCTGACTCCCAGGACGCCCGACAGGCATCCAGCAAATTGACCGTCCCCTGTACGTTGGTTTTCAAAAAATCCCCCGCATTCGCAATGGAGCGGTCTACATGCGATTCTGCAGCCAGGTGGATCACCCCGTCAAAAGCGTAGTCTGCAAAAAGCGAAAATAGCCGCTCGCGATCGGTAATGTCACCTTTTTCGAAGGTGTAGTTCGGGGCCGATTCCACATCGGCCAGGTTTTCGAGGTTCCCAGCGTAGGTGAGGGCATCGAGGTTTACGATATGGTACCCGGGATAGCGGCTGAGAAACCGCCTCACCAGGTGTGAGCCTATAAAGCCTGCACCGCCAGTTATGAGAACATTCATAGGCTGTTATATAGGGTATTATAGATTCATTTCTTTGGATTTTCTGTGGAAAAACAGCAGCATGCTGATTATCAGATAAACAGCAACAAAAAGAATAGGGATGCGAAATCCATTTTCTCCAAAAAGCAAATGCACCATTTCTTTTCCTCTACCGAAATTAATAACTCTCACGGCTTGTTCTTGTTCTATTAACCTAAGCCGTGTGTTCTCAATGTCTCGGATAAGGCTGGATTTTAGTCCAAGAAGCCCGGTTACATCCAGGTTATCCTCTGTTTCCAAAACAAGTCGTCCATCGGAGGCCTTAGATGAAGAGTCGGAAAGATTACTTGTGTATGCCTCTATTAA
>CAZIJW010000044.1:0-7079 GCA_964539905.1 uncultured Robiginitalea sp. | reverse complement strand
TTAAGTGACTTTTTCGATTTCCACCCGGGCTTCCTGTATGGCGCCCCCCCTGCCCATGTCGGTCAGCAGGTCATTGGTAAGGGCATTGGCCGAAGAACCGCCTTTTAACAGGGAGGGCCAGTATCCCTGGGGCATGCAGACCACGCCCTGCGTAACCTTCCGGCTGATCCGCGCGATAAGGAACACCCGGCCCCGCGGGTTGAATACTTTCAGTTCGTCCCCGTCGGCAATGTCCCGGGCCGCCGCATCCTGGGGATGGACCTCCAGGTAGGGCTTCCCTTCCTTTTTGAGGAGGTGGTCCACATTGGCATGGCTGCTGTTCAGGAAATATTTGGGGGTCTTGAGGGTCAGCAATTGCAGGGGATAGTCTGCCAGTTCCTCCCTGCTGTACACCATGGGGGTATACATGGGAAGGGGCGGGTCTGAAGCGGCATCGTAAAAATGGCACTTGCCCGAAGGGGTTTTAAAGTTCCCTTCCGCATGGGGCATCCATGGCTCCGGCAGGTTTAACCGCTGCCCCCCTGAGGTGCGCAGCGACTCAAAGGTGATGCCTTTCAGGTACTCGTGGTCGCTTTGCAGGGTTTTCTTCACGATATCGAGGTCTGCTTCATACAGGTACGGTTCCGTGAAGCCCATTTCCCGGGCCAGGTCCCTGAAGAGCTGGGCGTTGGGCCTTGCCTGCCCCATGGGCGCCAGGGCCGGTTCGTTGAGGTTCAGGTAGGGGGTGCCCCAGGAATCGAAGAGGTCCCAGTGTTCCAGCACGGTGGTTGCCGGAAACACATAGTCGGCGTACAGGGCCGTGTCCGTAAGGAAATGTTCCGACACAATCGTCAGCAGGTCGGTCCGTTCCAGCCCCTTTCGCACCAGGTTCTGGTGGGGCGTGGTCACCGCCGGGTTCGAATTAAACACGAACAGGGCATCTATGCCCGGGTTCAGGGTTTGGTCATTAAGGGCTTTCCCCAATTCGATCATGTTGATCTTCCGGGTGGTGGGGTTAGCCAGGGTCGCCGGCAGGGCGATGCTTTCCCAGTTCAGCGCCTCCCCGAAAAGTTCATACGTCATGTGCATCAACCCCCCTCCAAAATACCTCCAGGCCCCGGTCAGAGCCGGCAACATGGCCACTGCCCTGAAGGCGCTGGCCCCGTTCACCTGGTGTTCCATCCCGATAAGCACGCGGATGAGGGAGGGGGAAGCCTGCGCATAGGCCCTGGCAAAGGAACGAATGGTTTCTTCCGGCAGGCCGGTGATTTGCGCGACTGTTGGAGGGTCGAAGGTCCGGACGTGCGCCTTTAATTCCCCGATCCCGAGGGTGTACCGGTCGATGTAGTCCTGGTCTTGCAGGCCCTCCGCCAGGATCACGTTCATTAGCCCAAGGGCCAGGGCGGCATCCGTTCCCGGGCGGGGCTGGATGTGCCAGTCCGCTTCCTGCGAGGTTTCGGATTTAAACGGGTCCACCACCACCAGGGTGGCCCCCCGTGCTTTCGCTTTTTGGATAAAGGGCCAGAGGTGCTGGTTCGAAAGGATGGGGTTGGTGCCCCATAAGACGAGGTAGTTGCTGTGGACGCAATCTTCGGGCAAGACCCCCGTGGTCTGGCCGTTGGCAGCCAGCACCCCGGCTACGGCGGCATTGCCGCAGATGGTGCGCTCCAGCTGGCTGGCCCCGATACGGGCAAAGAACCGGTTGGGGACGGCTTCCCCCTGTACCAGGCCCTGGTTCCCGCCAAAACTATAGGGGAGGATGGCTTCGCCCCCTTTTTCATCGATGATGGCCTTCAGTTTCGCTCCCACTTCCCTGATGGCCTGCTCCCAGGGGATGGGGGTAAAGGCCCCGGACCCTTTTTCCCCTGTCCTTTTTAATGGGGTCAGCAACCGGTCGGGGTGGAAGGTGACGTCTGAGGGGAAGTTCACCATTTTGTCGCACAACTTCCCGGCCGTGTAGGGGTTGCTGCCGGCCTGAAAGGCGGTAACCTTGTCGTCTGCCGTCGTCACCTTCCAGCTGCAGCGGTCGGGGCAATCGTGGTAGCAGGCCCCGTGGACGGTTTTGGCAGGGGAAGGGCCGAGGCAGCCCGCACTGACCAGGGGTAGGGAGGTCAGCCCGATGCCGGCCGCCGTTTTGGCGCTGAGTTCGATAAATTCCCTGCGGGGGATGCCTTTGTGGTGGGTTGGTTTCATAGTGGGTTTTTAAGACCGCCAAACACCCTGTGCAGACAGCCGTGCCCTGGGGCATACCCCTAAGGTACAAAAGATTGCTGCTTAGGATCAGCCAGGGATGCCAAAATCACGCCCAGGAAATTGAAGAGGTAATTGAGCAGGGCCTGTTTGTTTTTCATTCGGGGTGTTTTTTTGAGGGCGCGTAATTAGTCCCGGGCCCCCTGGTCCTTCCCGAGGTTCACCTGAAAAGGCGGTGCCTTATAGTCCCCGGGCAAATATTGGGCGGGGATCGTTGACATATTCCCATCCCGCGCAGCCCGGTAATGGGGTGAAAGAATTTCTATGCCCCTTTCGTTGCAGATATCCTGGATGTTCTGATGCAGGTTCGAATACACATGGGCCTGCCTTCCGGCTTCCCGCGTGTAGGCATTTATTTGGTACGACACATAAAAATCATCCAGGCTGGTCTGCAAAACAAAGGGCCTGGGCTCATCCAGGAGCAGCTCTGTCCTCAGGGCAGCATCGATCAATGCCTGGTGCATGGTTTTCCAGGGGACATCATATCCGATGGTAACCGTGGTGTGGATGATCAGCCCCCTTTCCTGTGCCTCGCTGCTGTAATTGGTGGTATTGCCATTAAGTACCGCGGAATTCGGGATGGTAATTACCTCATTTTTGGTTGTTTTTACCCGGGTGACCAGCAGCGTCTTTTCAATGACATCGCCTGTCACCTCCCCGATTCTGATGCGGTCACCTATTTTGAACGGCCTCATGTAGGTGATCACCAGACCGGCGACCATGTTGGCAATGGCCGAGGAGGAACCCAGGGAAAAAAGTACCCCGATAAATACGGATACCCCTTTAAAAATATTGGAATCTGACCCGGGCAGGTAGGGAAAGATCAGCACAAACATAAAGGCGTACAAAAGGAACCGCACAATACCGTAGGTTGGCATCGCCCAATCGGCATGAAACCCCGATATTTTCAGCTTTTCGGCCTCGATTTCGTGAAAAATGTAACCAACGAACCGGATCAAATACCGCATCACAAAGTAGATCACCAGGATGGTGAACAGGTTGGGCAGGTATTCCCAGACGGCTACCAGGACACCCTTAAAAGGAGACCAGATGAGTTGAAACAGGGCATCGGCCCAATCGCGGGAGAATGGGAAGATGCTGAAGATGATCGGCAAAGAAATGTAAAGCAAAATCGCATAGACAAACCAGCGGAAAATCTTTAAAACAACTAGGATCACCCGCAATTCCTGCTCTGCGCTCAGAAACGTGTAATCCTTGTAAGTGAAATCCCTAAGTATTTTGCTTTTATTCGTGTCAATGAACGCCAGAAGTCTCGAATAGCCCTTTCCGATTAACCATGTTATCCCCCACGAAAGCGCAAGAACGAGGAGAACCAACCCTATCCGGAGGATAAGCCTTAAAATGCTGCCTTCCTCTTTGGCGAGCGCCACGGAGTTGATGATCGTTTCCCTGAATGCCCCTGCCAGTTCGGGCATGCTTTTCCCGTGCCAGATGGCATCGTTTTCTGAAATGCTCATAACGATCATTTCCCCATAGACAATGTCATAGGTGTCGTCCGATTGTACCACTTTAACGGAGTCGGTTTCAAGGAATTCGTCTTCGTACAATTTTTCAATTTTACGGCTGACGCTTTCTGCCCGTTCCGCCGGGGTGAAACCGCCGATTTTGGAGTAGATCAAAAACAGGGTATCCTTCAACGCCCCCACTACCGGATACCCCTTCTCCATAAGCCTAAGGGAATCTATACGGGCCTTCAACCCCTCAATTCGTTTAACCTCGCTCTCTTCAACGGCCTTCAATCGTTGCAGCAGGTCTTCTTTCTCAAGGTTGTCGGCGGTTTTGAGGTTTAAAATCTGGGATTCCAGTTCGGTCTTTTTGATGGAGTCGGCAATCCTCAACGCCCTGATCTCGGCCAGTTTTTGACGATATTCCTGTTCAGCGAGCAAGGCCAGGGAGTCCTTGTTTTGGGCCGAGGTATCCGACTGCCCGAAAGTTGCCAGGCCGCTTAGGAGCAAAAGTACCAGGACAACCCTCCGTAAAAGTGTTCTCATAAATATAAGGTTGGGCTTAATAGCCATGTGTTTACAGGTTAGAATAGCGCAACTCAGGGGGATGTTTTGTTAGAGGCGCCATGAATACCATTCTCCAAAGAATTAAAGATAATATAAATCCGATGCTGATATTCAGGGAATCCGCTAAGGAATTTCAACCGGTCACCATGGCTCAAGGTAAAAAGATTTGATGCCAGAAGGCTTATGCTGTGACGCTATTGACTTTCTAGAAAATCCCGGAAACCATCCCATTGTTTTCTTATGGGGGAGTCTTCAGAAAATAAGAAATTCCCCGTCCCAGTCGGTTCGTGCATTTTTTCTTTTACGGAACGCAGGCCTTAAAATGGGTTTCCAGGCATGGAAAGCACCTTTAATGTGGAC
Source organism: uncultured Robiginitalea sp. (assembly GCA_964539905.1). Lineage (GTDB taxonomy): Bacteria > Bacteroidota > Bacteroidia > Flavobacteriales > Flavobacteriaceae > Robiginitalea. The sequence continues at coordinate 2,457 of CAZIJW010000044.1, read as the reverse complement.
GTTTTTCAATAAGGACCTGCCCAAATCAGCATCACTGCCGTAACCTACTTATTTACATCTTGCCCACTGGAGGCTTTTTTTAAGGACTCCGGGAGAACCAGAAGGTGAGTTTTGCGCACGATCTGTTTTTTGCCTATGAACTCATCAGGACCTAATGGCTTGCCGGAGGGGTTGATTTTGGGGTGGGGGGATGTGATCTGTTTCTATCCGAAGGATAAAGGTCAATAGAATAGGCTAAGCCCTATCCTACAGCAGTATCGAACGGATGGCTGCCTTTATCTCTATGCATTCCCCAGCTTTTATTCTTTTCCATGCCAAAGTACTCAGATAGTGCCTGCACCTAAAGCAGGTTTACAGACGGCCATTTGGCTTTATTTTGAATGATTCACATCATTGCTTCCAGGAGTCCTATTGAAATACCTTAGTATAGCTTTTAGCATCAAATTATACAAAGATGAGAAGGAATAGACTTAGCCTGATTGTGCTTATTCTTTCAGCTTTCTTTTTAAGTACTTGCAGTGGTGATGATTGGGATCTTATAGTATGTGACCATTGCCCTTCTTCTAAACCATGGTCCGTCTGGAATCTTGACCTAAGTAATCCATGTTTTGAAACGAAGGCTGAATGTGAAGCTTGGGCCGAGGGGGCCTTAGGTCCTCAATCAAAATGCATGAAGTGCGATGAATGAAATAGTGATTACAAACCCTCACTTGAAAAAAGGACCCTTATTGTAAAATCCTCAGTTATGAAACCGCTTCGATTTTTATCCATTCTAACGCTCGTTTTCACCCTTACCACGGCAAATGCCCAAAAGGTAAAAACCTATAAGATTTGGGTCACTTTAGTCAATCAGGAAGAGGTAAAGGGGATACTATATGCTGCCAATGAAGATGAACTCGTAATTCTGGGGGAAGATTTGGATCAGTTGAATTATGCTCCGGGAAATATTCGGGTAATAAAATTAAGGAGAGAAGGCAAAGCCGGAAAAGGGGCATGGATTGGAGGCGTGAGTGGCCTGGTTATAGGAGCTGTTTCTGGTTATGCGTCGGAGTCAGGAAGTGGCTGGGAAGAAATAGGCGCTTGGGGCGGAGCCATTGTTGGAGCCCCCATAGGAACAATTTTAGGAGCCCTTATAGGATCGGGGAAGGATAAATACAATATAAATGGAGATCGGGACACTTATAATTCCCTTCTTCCCATGCTTCAAAAATATGCCCCTCAGAAAACCAATAAATCATGAAAGCGAATAAAAAAAGGTCCAGAATTATCGCATTATTTCTGACCGGTTTATTGCTTTTCCAGAGTTGTGTGGTGTACCATAAGACCCCGACCACCCTGGAAAAGGCCTCCCGGGAACGGGTTCGAACCAGGATTACAGCCAAAAACGGGGATGTTCTGAAATATAGATACATTTCAGTGGAAGATGGGATGTTTTATGGAATGAACCAAAAATCAGGGAAATGGATTAAAACACCCCTGGACCAGAATGATCTTGCCCTGGTGCAAACCAGAAACAAATCAGGCTCGACCTGGGCCACGGTGGCACTTATTGGGGTGCCTGTAATTGTACTTGTGATTATTGGAACGACATTGGATATCGGACCGGGCGATTTTTCTCCGTTGTTCGAAGAAATGTGATTCAGGCTTTTAAGGCCAATAGCCCAATGGTTATCAACGATTTGTGGGAAGGCTACTCCCATAGCGTATTGATTTCCATACGGTAGAAATTCGAATATTGATCCCTTAAAATCGCAGGCCTTATGGAAACAATCGGGAAACGGTTAAAAACCATGACATTTTTCTTCGCAGTTTTGACGCTTATCGAGGGCTGCGTAGTGTATCATAAGGCTCCTACAACCCTTGACAAGGCCTCTCAGCTGCAGACAAAAACCAAAATCACCAATACAACAGGGGAAACCTTTAAGTACAAATGTATTGTCTATGAAGGCGGACAATACTATGGTGTGAGGTTAGAGTCAAGGGAGTGGATCAAAATCCCATTGAGTCAAAAAGATATCGCTGAGGTTTTAATCGAGAACAAAAGTGCATCGACCTGGGCAAGTATTGGTTTAGGGGTTGTTTCAGCTCCTTTTGCAGCTTATGCGATCTTCCTCCTGGGATTTATAGTGGCAGCGGGAGTTTAGATATTGCACCAGACCTTGACAGGTAGATGCGCTCGTAAATACACAATCTGTTCCGGAAGGAATTGAACGAGGTAAATGAGCGACCCCCTATCGGATTGGCATCGGTCGGGGTAGGTGTTCTCTTGGACGCCTGTTTCGCAGAATCCTCCAGGAGATACCCAGAAGTGAGCTTTGCGCTACTTCCGGGTGTTCCTTTGGTCCCCCAGGTGAAAACGTGTCCCGAGCGAATGCGAGGGATGCCAAAACCTATCGCCGCGTCCTCCAGGAGATACCTTCGCTAACGCTCGGTGTTCCTTCGGTCCCCCGCCTGAAA
>CAZIJW010000043.1:0-7226 GCA_964539905.1 uncultured Robiginitalea sp. | reverse complement strand
GCGGAGACGACACGGACACGGACGGGGACGGGGTTCCTGACACCGAAGACCTCGATGACGATAACGACGGTTTGCTGGATACCACCGAAGATCCGGACCTGGACGGGGACGGGGATCCCCTTACCAGTCCTTTGGACTCCGACGGGGATGGGATTCCCGACCACCTTGACCTGGATTCCGACAATGACGGAATCCCCGACAATGTGGAGGCCCAACCTACGGACGGATATATTGCGCCTAACCCTGATGATGCGGCGACCTATACCGCCAATCTGGGGGTGAATTCGGCCTATCTTGGTGGGTTGACCCCTGAAAACACTGACGGGACGGATGAGCCGGATTACCTGGACGGGGACTCCGACAACGACCAGGTGCCGGACAACAACGAGGGGAATGACTTCAACTTTGACGGGCAGCCCGACTGGACCTTTACGGGTACGGATACTGATGGGGACGGCCTGGATGACGGGTACGAAGGCAGCGATGTGAATGACGGCTACGATGTGAACGATGAGATCGACGACCCGGCCAATGACCTTCCGGACACGGACGGGGAAGGGGATGTGAACTACCGTGATGCGGACGACGACGGGGACGGCACGAGCACCCCGGATGAGGATGCGGACCAGGATGGGGACCCGACCAACGACGATACGGATGAAGACGGCACCCCGGATTACCTTGACCCCACGGATGACCTCCCGATAGAGGGAAGGATTGAGATCAACCAGCTGGTAACCCCCAATGCCGACGGGCGCAATGATTTCCTCTTTATCCGCAATGTGGAACTGGCTCGAAACAACAGCCTTAAAATTTTCAACCGCTGGGGAATTGCAGTCTATGAGGGTATTAATTACAACAACCAGAACAATGTGTTCGACGGCCGGTCAAAGGGACGCTCTACGGTAAATGCCGGGGAATACCTTCCGGCAGGAGTCTACTTCTATATCTTTGAATACGAGTTGAACGGACAAAAAATCACGGATAATGGGTACCTGTATGTCAGCAAATAAATCGACGCAACCCAAGTGCAACAGGATCGGCATAGGCTTCCTGCTGGCCATGGTCCTTTGGGGGGGGAGTTCCCAGGCCCAACAGGATGCCCAGTATACCCAGTACATGTACAACACCATGAGCGTCAACCCGGCCTATGCCGGTTCGCGCGGACAACTTAGCGTCGCTGCCCTGTATCGCTCGCAATGGGCCGGGTTGGACGGGGCACCTGAAACCTTCACCCTGAACCTGCACTCCCCAATCCGGGAAAGTCGGGTAGGGTATGGGATATCCGTAGTCCACGATAACATTGGAAGCGGGGTGGTACAGGAAACCTATCTGGACGCCGTGGTGTCTTACACGGTAGACGTATCCCGGGATGCCAAACTTTCTTTCGGGCTCAATGCGGGGGGAAACATGCTGAGCCTCGATTTCAGCGGATTGCGGAATTTTGATGCGGAACCGGTCCAGGCGGCCAATATCGACAACCGGTTTTCACCGAACTTCGGGGTAGGCGCCTACTACCACACCGATCGGTTCTACGCCGGCCTTTCTGCCCCGAACTTATTGGAAAATGAATATTTTGACAACAGCCAGCAGGAGGCAAACCAGGTGCAATTCGTTTCCACGGAACGGATCAACTTCTATGCGATTGCGGGGTATGTTTTCGACCTGAATTACAACCTGAAATTCAAACCCGCCGTGCTGACCAAGGTGGTCAGCGGTGCCCCCCTGCAGCTCGACCTATCAGGGAGCTTCCTGTTCAATGAGAAATTTTCCTTTGGGGCGGCTTATCGGTGGGATGCCGCGATCAGCGGCCTGATCGGCTTCCAGCTCAACCAACAGCTGATGGTCGGGATTGCCTATGACCGCGAGACCACCGCCCTGGGCGGCACCCAGTTTAATGACGGGTCCTTTGAACTCTTCCTGCGTTGGGAGCTGGTCCGGTCCTTTGAGCGGATGGTCTCTCCGCGTTTCTTTTAAATCGATCATGCCATGAGGAACTTACCTGCGATCCTGTTCTTTACCCTGTGCACTTTTGCGGGAGTGGCCCAGGAGCCCCTGATCAGAAAAGCCGATGACCAGTACGGGGCTTTTTCCTTTAAAACCGCACAGGACATTTACCAGAGGGTTCTGGATAAGGGGTTTGCCTCTGCCGAGGTCCTCCAGAAACTTGGAAACACCTATTATTTTAATGCCGATTACCCGCAGGCGGCCGGGATTTATGAGCGCCTCCTGGCGGACTACCCCGACCAGGCCGGCCCGGAATATTACTTCCGTTACGCCCAGGCCCTGAAAAGCCTTGGCGATCCCACCCGTTCCGCAAGGGCCATGGAACAGTATTTTGAGCAAACCGGCCGATCCCTGGATTCCCTCTACGCCGGGGAACAGGGGGCCATGGAGTACCTGGCGGAAATCAAACAGCATTCCGGCGGCTATCGGCTGGAGGCCTTCAGGCACAATACCCGCTATCTGGACTTTGCGCCCTCTTTCTTTGGGGAGGAATTGCTTTTTTCTTCCGATCGCGATACCGGCAACCTGGCCCGGTACCGGCATACCTGGAACGCCCGTGATTTCATGGATGTCTACCGGGTCCCTTCCGATACTGCCGGGAAATCCGAAGTAAGTAAGCTCGATGGGATAAATTCCCGCTGGCATGAGTCCACCACGGCCCTGAGCCCTGACGGGCAAACCCTCTACTTTACCCGCAACAACTACCGTAACGGGAAGATCGTCACCGATGCGGAAGGGGTGGTACGCCTGAAGATATACCAGGCCACCCTTCGGGACGGCGTATGGGCCGACATCCGGGAGCTCCCGTTCAACAGCGATGCCTATTCGGTGGCCCATCCGGCCCTTAGCCCGGACGGAAAAACCCTTTATTTTGCGTCCGATATGCCGGGAACCCTTGGGCAGTCCGACATTTTCAGGGTGGCCCTACGGGAAGACGGGGGTTTTGGCAAGCCTGAAAACCTCGGGCCCAAAGTGAACTCCGCAGCCCGGGAAACCTTCCCCTATGTGAGTTCCGATGGGGTGTTGTATTTCGCTTCAGACGGGGTTTACAGCCTGGGGGGGCTGGATGTTTTTGCCGTAAAGCTGGCCCAGTTGCCCTTCCGGGGAAAGGTCCTCAACCTGGGGGCCCCGGTAAACTCCCCCATGGATGACTTCACCTTCATCCTTGACGGGCAGACCCGAAAGGGATATTTTGCCTCCAACCGCGAAGGGGGCCTGGGTGGGGACGACATTTATGCGGTTACCGAATTGAAACCCCTGCCCTTTGCATGCGTCCAGGAGATTTCCGGGACGGTACGCGATAAAATTACGAACGAGGTCCTGGCGGGGGCGACCGTACAGGTCATCGATGAAGAAAACCAGCAGGTGTCTTCTGCCGTCACGGACGCTGAAGGCAATTACGCCCTGACCCTCGACTGCGACCGCGCAAATTTTGTGCGGGCCTCCCGCCAGGGTTATGTGCCTGCCGAGGAATTCCTCTACCCTTCGGATGGAAAGCCGCGCATCATCGATTTTTACCTCGAGCCGGAATCCGTACTGGCCGGTTATGGGGACGACCTGGCCAAATTACTGCAGCTAAGCACGATTTATTTTGATTTCGACCGGTATGAAATCCGCCCCGATGCCGAGGTGGAATTGCAGAAAGTTATTGCAGCCATGGAAAAATTTCCCAGCCTGAAGATCAAGGCCAATTCCCATACCGACAGCCGGGGTCCGGATGCCTATAACCTCTGGCTTTCCCAAAAACGGGCCGAGGCGACCGTAGACTATATGGTTTCCAAAGGGATCGCCCGCGAACGGCTGCAGTGGGAAGGGTACGGGGAGACCCTCCTGATCAACGCCTGCGATGACGGGGTGCGCTGCAGCGCGGAGGAACACGAAAGGAACCGGAGGTCCGAATTCATCATTTTCGAATAAGGAAGTAAAGCCTTCCTGAAGGCAACGTTTACGGGTGCTGATCGACGATCTGCACCCTTTTTGCGTTTGGTGACCGCATAAATCCGTGGGTTTACAAGGGATTTGGTTCGCTTCACAACAAAAGTTTATCCCCTGGGCACCAGTCGATTACTTTTGTCAGGATAGGGGAGGTTGACGCCTTTCCATAACTATCGGACAAGCCTATGCACATCATACGGGCATTGCGAATGGTCCTGCTCCTCCTTCTATTGAAGGGATCAGGCCTTTGGTCCCAGGAGACCTTTCGCGACAACTTCAGCACGGTTTCGTATTCGAACAACGATGGCACCTCCAATTTTTCCGGGAACTGGGTAGAGTCGGGTGACAATAATAACCCCAATAGCGGCAGGATAGCTATTTCCGGAAATCGTCTGATGTTACAAAATCTTGATAATGCCTTTATAACCCGAAGCCTCGACCTTTCGGGTGCCCTCAGTGCCACCCTTACCTTTGACTTCGAACGTACGGAGGGTAATGAAAGGGTCTCGGTTCAACTATTTGACGGGAGTAACTGGAATGAACGAGCTTCCTTAAATGGCTCTGGTACGCTGAATTATAATTTATCCATTGCTGAACTCTCCGCTTTGGCGGGGATTCGATTGCGCACGGACTCTGGTAATTGGGATGATGATGAAACCATGTTTATCGACAACGTCCTCTTTACTGCCCTGTACCCGGTTCCCAACGAACCCCCGGTCCTTACGGCCACGGGGAACCAGGTGTACTGCCCCGGGGGAAGCCTCCCGGTGGCGGAAGCCATCAGCATCACCGACCCGGACGACACCACTGCCTTTTTGGTTTCCGTACAGATTTCCTCCGGGTATGTGCCCGGGGAAGACCTGCTGACCCTGACGGGCTCCCACCCATCCATCACGCCGGCCTGGAGCCCCGTGGAAGGCAAGTTGACCCTGACCGGTCCGGCCACGCTGGCTGAATTTGAGGCTGCCGTCCTGGCCGTGGAATATTCCAGCAGTGCCCCAACACCCTCCGGGAGCCGCGGGTTTTCCATCACCGTGGGCGATGCCAACTACCTGCCCCAGACCGGACACTTTTATGAATTCGTGGCAGTCCCCGGGATAGCCTGGACCGCTGCCCGCGATGCCGCTGCCCTGCGTACCTATTATGGATTGCAGGGCTACCTGGCTACACTGACCTCCCAGGTGGAAGCAGATTTTTCAGGCTCCCAGGCCCTGGGCGTAGGGTGGATCGGGGCTTCCGACGATGCCACGGAGGGCGATTGGCAGTGGGTCACCGGGCCCGAGGCCGGCACCTCCTTCTGGAGCGGTGGGGTAGGGGGCACCGAACTGACCTTCGCCTTCTGGAATGCCAATGAGCCTAATGATTTCCCGGATGGCCCGGTAACCCCGGGTCAGGAAAACTTTGCCCACATCACGGATCCCTCGGTAACCACCTCCCCCGGGTCGTGGAACGACCTCCCGAATGCCGGGGGCGGGGGCGCCTATGCACCCCAGGGCTATGTGGTGGAATACGGGGGAATGCCCGGCGACCCCGTGTTGAGTATTTCCGCCAATACCACCATCACTATCGATAATATTGCCCCCACCGCAAGCGCCCCTTTGCCGGTAACTGTATATTGCCCCGCGGATATCCCCGCGGTGGACACCTCAGTGGTAACCGATGAAGCTGACAATTGTACCCCGAACCCGGTGGTCAGTTTTGTGGGTGACGCCAGCAATGGGGGGACCCCGGAAGTTATCAGCCGTACCTACCGGGTGTCTGATGCCGTGGGCAATTTTGTGGAGGTCATCCAGTTGATTACTATCGAAACCATTTCTTATGCTGTCCAACCCACCGACCAGCTAGTGCTGGTGGGTGCGAACGGGATATTTTCCGCATCAGTGCCCCTCGCCAACAGCTTTCAGTGGCAGGTGAGTTCCAATGGAGGGAGTTCATGGACGGCGGTGAGCGATGGCCCGGAATACAGTGGAAGTGCCACTTCAACCCTGACCATCCTGTTGCCGGGGATCGATAAAAACGGGTATATGTTTCGCGTACTCGCAGGGAATTCCGCTTCCCTGCTTTGCCCGGAGGTGATCTCGGCCAGCGCGGTGCTGACGGTAAATCCTTCCCGGGTGCTCACCAACCGACGGATAACGTACAGGGTCAACAAGGGATAAATCATTTTCAGCACCTGGTTTTTTGCGCTCTGACCCGGCTGTCAGTCAATCCCGGAAGCAGACGCCATGGCTAATTTGCCCTTTATGGTTTCCCGCAATCCCATCAGCTGATATTCGTTGAATTTATTGATCTGATCGATGAACGACACTCACATCACCTCAATTTTAGGCCCCTATACCCTGCATTTGCAGGCATACACAACAAATATTTTCCCCCCCTGTACCTGCGTCTAATTTTGTAGGGTGTTAAAATACTGTAAATGAATCAGTACTCCTCATTCCAGTCCTTCCACGCTCCAGGTTCCTCAACTCCTGAACCGGGGAGACAGCGAACCATGAAGTCATCAACCCGCGGGGAAGTGCCCGCATTTTCCATAGACGGCCTTACGCCAACCAAAGAAAAATCGAGTACCATGAAGAAGTTAAGCGTACTGTTCTTTTTGTTCCTGGTATCGGGCTGGGGTTTTGCCCAGACCACGGTAACCCTTGCCGACCAGTGCAATTGCGAAGTACTCAGCGGGACTGAGGTGACTGCTGCCGGGGCGATTACGCCAACCGGGGCAGACACAGGCGATATTTACGTCAACACCAATACCGGTACGATCTATTACTGGGATGGGGATTCCTGGGAACTGACTTCCGTCGACACCAATACTACCAATACCAGTTTTTCCGTAGTGGGTACCGACCTGGTGCTTACCGACAGCGAGGGTAATTCCGTGAGCGTCGCTTTGGCGGACCTTGGGGCACTGATCGACACCGACGACCAGACCGCAGCAGAAGTTGCCTTTGACAACACCGCCAGCGGCCTTGCCGCCACGGACGTACAGGCGGCCATCGACGAGATCAATGCGGCGGCCGGCACGGTATCCCTGGTGGACAACGGGGACGGCACGTACGACTTTACGGATGCCGGCGGGAATGTAACGACCATCGCCGACACCTCGCTGTCGACCCTGGTGGACAACGGGGACGGCACGTACACCTACACGGATGAGAGCGGGGCCACGCAGGTGATCAGCACCACGGCGGCCAGCAACCCGTATGACAACACCGCCAGCGGCCTTGCTGCCACGGACGTACAGGCGGCCATCGACGAGATCAATGCGGCGGCCGGCACGGTAT
>CAZIJW010000042.1:0-8138 GCA_964539905.1 uncultured Robiginitalea sp. | reverse complement strand
TGGATGACCCTCAAGCCCCTATGGCCGCTGGCGGAGTATGTGATGAATTACGAGTATATCGCCACAGTCTTGTGCGAAAACCGGGAGGTGCCCGAAATGCAGTGCAACGGGAAGTGTTACCTCTCCAAAATGCTCGCTCAGCAGCAGGCACAGGACCAGGAAAACCCCTTTGAATCGCCTTTGGTGAAGGCCGACCACGGCCCAATGATCGCCGAGGACCTCCCCGGGTATTCCTTTCCGGGGCAGAAATCCGGGTCGGATCCTGCCAGACAGTTTTGGGGCGAACCCTGTTTACATTCCTCCCTTTTTGTTTTTGAGGTGGTACAGCCCCCGGAAGCGCAGTACTGCACCCCTGGGCCCGCAGCGATCGGGTAAGGAAATCCCCGGGCCCCCTGATTTCCCAAGTTTCAATTGCTCAAAAACAAACCTATGAACTTTCTACTAAGGAGGGCATGGGCAATATGTGCACTCCTGTTTCTCGGGGTGCTATCTGCCCATTCCCAGGAAAAAACCGCTATCAGGCTCCTGGACCGCGAAACCGGGGCCCCCATTACCGATGCTACTTATACATACGGTGCCCTGCAAGGGGTATCCAACCCTGACGGGGTAATTTACCTCGCCTATCAGGAGGGGACCCGGCTGGTGCTCTCGCACCTGAATTACGGGCAATGGGTGCTGGAAGGCCCCGAAGTGCTGGCCCTGATGGCTGAAAAAGTGCTCTATCGCTCCGAAATCCGGGTGGACCTCTACCCGATAACCGTCATCGCCCTGAGGCCGGAACAAAAACCGGGGACTGAAATGGAGCTCGATTACCGGGAGCGCCTGGCCCACGACGCGGCCTCCATCCTGATGCAGGAACCGGCCATTGGCGGTATCCGCAAAGGGGGGAACTACGGCTTCGACCCGGTTTTCCGCGGCTTTAAATACGACCAGCTCAATGTGGTCCTGAACGGGGCCCAGGGGGCCACGGCCGCCTGTCCCAACCGGATGGACCCGCCTACCAGCCAGATGGCCCCCAATATGATAGACCGCATCGAAATCCTCAAAGGGCCCCATGCCCTCAGGTACGGCACGGGCTTTGGGGCGACCCTGAATTTCGTCCCTTCCCGGCTGCGGTTTTCCGAAGCCCCTGACGTGTATGGCCGGATGTCCAACGGCATCGAAGCCAACGGCTCGGTCTTTCGCAACGAAGGCCAGCTCGGCTTCAGCGGGGAAAACCACGACCTCTCCTTCTTTGGTTCCTGGTCGCAGGGGAACGACTACACCTCGGGGGATGGAACCCAGGTACAGGCCGATTTTAACCGGGGCAGCTTTGGCGGGAATTTCGGGTTCAAATTCTCCGAAGACGACCAGTTGCGCCTGTCGGTCATATACAACGTGGCCCGGGATGCCGATTTCCCGGCCCTGGCCATGGACCTTCGCGAAGACGACACCTGGATGATGAATGCCCGGTACGACAAGGCCTTTAACCGGGAGCACCTGACTTCCTGGAATACTACCGTGTTTGCATCCTTTGTGAACCACCTGATGGACAATCGCCTGAAACCCCTCGACCCGCGCATGCTGAATGCCGAAACCGAGGCCACTACCTATAATTACGGGGGCCGGACCGAAGGGGTCTGGAATTTCAACAACAATACGCTGTATGCCGGGGCCGATTTCCGGGGCGAAGGGGCCGAGGGCACCCGGGTACGGGAATTTCTCATGGGCCCCAACCAGGGGATGGTGGCCAGAGATAACGTCTGGCAGGACGGCTATATCTCCAAAGGCGGCCTGTTCGCGGAATACCAGCTGGCTGCAAAGGCCTGGCGGTATGTGGTTTCCACCCGGGTGGAACTCAATGTATCGGGCATTAACGACCCGGCCCCGGAGTTCCTTGCCGAATACGGGGATGGCGGTCAGACCCAGCTCAACCCCAGCGTAAGCCTGGGGGCCACCCGCAGCTTTGGAGGCGGGTCCACCGCGGGGATCTGGCTGGCCCGGGCCCAGCGCAGCGCGGGCCTGGCGGAACGGTTCATCAATTACTTCCCCATCGGGCAGGACCCCTATGAGTTGCTCGGCAACCCCAACCTGGATGCCGAGGTGAACTACCAGCTCGACCTTACCTACGCCTGGAAAGGCAAAAACACCGAACTCGGGGTGGATGTCTTTGCAGGGTATCTGGATGAATTCATCTCCTCCGTCATCGACCCGGACCTTACCCCAAGGCTGCCGATGAGCCCGGGGGTGCGCCGGTTTGTGAATATCGACAATGCCTTTAAGACCGGCTTTGAACTCACCTGGACCCAGCGCCTCCTCCCGGAACTGCAACAGCAGGTGGGCGTGGCCTACACCTACGCCCAGGACCTGGAGCGGGACGAACCCCTCCCGGAAATCGCCCCCATGGACTTGCGGTATACCCTGGCGGGAAGTTTTATGAAGGGAAAGCTGACCCCGGAACTCGTCTTCCGGCACGTGCTGCGGCAGGGTCGGATCTCCACGGAATTCGGGGAAACCGAAACCCCGTCCTTTTCCCTGCTCGACATCCGGGCCTCCTACCAGGTGTCTGAAAAGGCCCGTTTTACTTTGGGGGTAAACAACCTGTTCGATGAAAATTACTACGAACACCTGAACCGTTCGGTCAGCGGCGGCATCCTCCCGATTTTTGCCCCGGGGCAGAATGTGTTTGCCTCCCTGAACCTGACGCTTTAAGAGTTCAGGGTTGGTCTTTGGGCAAAAAGGAAGCCGGGAACTCCGAACAGGGATTTCCCGGCTTTTTTTCAGGGCGGACCCCGACATGGCTTTTGGGGGCGCTATGCGCCGGGAGTCCCTCAGCCTTGCTTGATGTCAGTAGGTGAAGACAACCGGGTGATTCCCTATTTTTTCCATCATCAGGGCATCATCCATCACCTTTACCCCCTCGGGCAACTGGTCGGGCGTTACGCCATGGGCTTCCATACAATGGGGGCACGCCAGAACAGCCCCCCCGGAACCCATCAGGTCCTTCAGGACTCCCTGAAGGTTTTCCCCATGGAAGGCCAGGGTGTCCGCTGCAGACCCGACAAGCCTGACTCCGTGGACATTGAGAAAAACAGTCACTTCTGTTCCCGATTTTCGGGCTTTCTGGGCCAGGTGCAACCCCATTAAACTGCTGTGCGGGTCTTCTGTGGGGTCGCTGATAAGGTTGATGATCAGCTCCGGGGGCGCTTTTTCCACAAGGGCTTCCACAACGGGTTGGGGTTGCTCTGTACAGGCCGCAAATACCAGGAGAGCCAAACCAAATACAAATAGCAGGGCTATTTTTTTCAAGGCTACATTCATTTTGATCTTTTTTAAAGGGATTATTGAAACAACAAATATGCTGATAGGGCAGTACAGGGCCAATGATCTGGGTCAGGAGCCTACGGGGTATGCCTCAGTCGCAGGGAAATGCGCTTCATCCGATGCCGTCGAGGCCTGATGGCCTTCACTGAATCGCATCGCGTAGGGATCAAGGGCGGTGTAAATTAGGGAAGTCAAACCGGGGAGGGCTACGCCGACTGGATTTTATGCAACATCAGCCGCGCAATGATTTCTGCCCGGGTCTTGGCCTCTTCGGCTTTGCGTCCTTCAAATAAGGCATCCACGGTGTCCCCGAACACCCGCAGCCATTCTTCAAACTCCTTTTCGGTAAGGGTGGTGCGTTTGCTCAGGGCCACGTGTTTTTGCATCGGGTTGCCGGAAAAGCTGTGTTCCCCCAGCAAGATGCTCCCCCAGAAATCGTACATTCTGGGCAGGTGCGATTCCCAATGGACCTTTACGACGTCCTCAAAAATATAATTCAAAACCGGGTTGCCGCGCACCTTATCGTAAAAGGAATTGACCAGCAATTCGATATCCTTCCGGGTTTCTATATCTGACTTCATGCGTAGTTTTTAATGGTTAGGATAACGCCCCCGTTTTGTTTCATAACAGCCTGTAACTTGTGCTTTACCCTTTCGAATTGGAGAAAATGGCATTTCACAGAGGTCTGGGCCTGCCTGGATTCGCTCAGGGATTTCTGCCATTCCCCGCCCTAGGCCATGAACAGGGTAGGCGGGTTCATCGGGGGCGGTTCGGGAGTGGATTCCGCGCCGGGGGTTAAAGATACAAATCCTTATTTTGTCGATTCGAGCTGTAGTTGCTCCCGAATATAGACGTTGAGCACAGATTGCTTTACCCCAAGGTACTTCTCAATTGCATGGTAATACGCTTCATCCGATTTTCCGCAGGACATAAATTCCCTGAGCAAGCTCCAACCTCCTTTGTCCAGTATTTTCCTGGCGATCAGCCCACCCAGGACATAGTGGTAGGACGTTTCGTGATCCAGGTTTGTTAACCTGAGCATGTTGTTCAGGTCTGTTTCGGGATGTTCTTGTAGATAGCGGTTTGTGCGTTTCAGGTGCCAATCCAGGGTTTTCCCGCGGCTACCGCCCAGCAGTGTCGCAACGCCTTCGGAAACCCAGAAGTGTTTGTTTGGGAAGTGTTCGTCTATTTGAACGTGGAAGACTTCGTGGGCATAATATTCGCCCAAACCTCCACAATACACCTTGTCGTCCGTTGCTTTGCCACCGGGCCTTGCTTCCCCGCCCATGCCGATATAATAATCCAATCCCTTTAGTTCCTGAATTTCGTCATATTCGTCAGCGAGGTAATATTCAAAGGGTTTGGGTTGCACCCCAAAGTCCTTGCAGGTTTGCCGTATAAACCCGTTAAGCTTTTGGGCCTTTTCATAGTCGAACCGGTGGTATGCCGGATAATAAAAATCCACCAGGCCAACCGTGGTACACTCCCAACTTTGCTTGTTTTCGGTCAGGGAATTGTAAAGCTTATAGGTTCCGTTTTCCTTTTTGGCAACATAGTTTGCGATGGCTAAAACGTATGGGCTTCCATCTTCCCTGCAATAGGAAAATTGCGCTTTTAACCGGAAAACCCCGTTTTTGAATTTTATGCTCAGCACATGCACGGGAAAACCCATATAGAGTGAAGGCTGGAATTCGCTTTCCAGGAAGTCATAACGCTGGTGTTTCTCCTGTTCTTCCGAGTTCCAAAAGGGGTTCTTTCCGTTGTTTTGGGGATTTGAAGCCAGGTAGTTTTCAAAAAGCGCCATCACCGCTTTCGTTTCCGCATGTGTGGAATCCACAAGGTGGTTGTAGGTCACCGTTTGTCCGAAAGCACTCATGCTGAAAAAAAGAAGCGCGACGAATTGACTTTTTTGGCGCAGCCCAAGGGGTGCCAATGGCAGTGTAACGTGCATTGTGTAGAGTATTCCGCTGAATGCCCTAAGATAACACTTCCGCGAAACCCGGGTATCACCGCATTTGTACTATGGGTAATCCACTATCTGTTTCAATGAAAAGCGCTTGTCCGGATTTAGTGAGCCCCCCGGGCCTGGTGAAATGAGCAGGGATTAGAGAAGAAAGCGTTTGTAAAGGAACCGAAGGCCGATCGGCTTCACAAAACACGGGGCATTTACGTTCCAGGCTCAGCGGATTTAAGATAGGTCCGGATCTCATCGGCCAAAACCGCAGATTCGTTTTGATAGGCCAGCAAGGCGGCCTTTAGCCTCGACAACATGATCCTGTACCAGCTGAGTTTATTCCTGAAAATGGGATTGTTATCGGCATGCTGACCGAGTTTCGAAAAGTCCCTGTCGACCAAGGCCAAACTGAGCCACGGTTCGTGTTCTTCCCAGTAGGCAACATTCCGGTGATAGCTCATATTGGCCTCATAGGTTCGCACCCCTATGTCGGTGGAGGATTCCTATTACTACCAGGGCAATCTCCCCCAGCGCATAGAACAGGTATTTACTGAATCGGTTTTCAGGGAGCAACTTTTGACGCATTTGGCGGAAGATGCGGAGCATGTGTTGGGGTTGGTTACCTACTCAAAGTACAAAAAAGGAGGTTAGGGATCTCAAAAAAGGCATTTCCATCCTTTCCCCTGTGTTTGTGCTGTTCTTTCCGCTCGACCTGGCCATTGCCTGCATTATCGATTTTACGCGGCTGTCCGTTTACCCTTCCCGGTTTGGACAGGCGGGGCTCGGTGAAAACCTGCCCCTGGTTACCTCGGCCACCCTATCCGCAATGGCCGGGGCCTACCTGGGCAATAAACTCCTGAAGAAGATCACGCTGCAGTTCCTGCAGCGCCTCGTCGCGGTGCTGCTTGTGCTGATCTCCCTGGCTTTGGGGGCGGGATTAATTTAAGGGCAACCCGTGGTAGGTTGGTCTTACCGTAGCTTCTCTGTCTTAGGGAGAAGTTGTAATAATTGCAAAGGTCCACCCACCCCCAGGGGTGAATTTTCTGTAGAAATTGGGAGATTTAATACCTGCATATACCAATCCGGCCGCGGGAATAACAAGCCAAATAGCCGTCGTATCGATCGTTGCCGCAATAATGGCCGCCATTCCGGCGGTTATTGCCCCGGCATAGATTAACAAACTGCTGGTAAATACAGAGATTAACAAAGGGTTGCGTTTAATTTCGGCAATATCCGTTAATGCAACTTGGGCGTTATTGATGGTAATGACCTGGCTGTTTTCTACGGAAAAACGACCTGAAATCTTTTGCCCGGCCACGGTCTTGATTTTTATCCTTTTGTGTTCCTTTAGCAGGATTTCCTTTCCAGAGGTGTGGTTTGTAATTTTCAGGGCCTGCTCCTGGGCGCAGATCAGGTTCACAAAGAAGACGCTCAAAACCAGCAAGGTCATTGTTTTCATTCTCGTTATTTTTTGGGATTACCGGGTGCGCGCCGGGAATTGCCCCCTCCGGGGGATCGATGGTTTACTCCGTTCGTTGCCAACCCTGTACGAATTCCGCGTCCCCTTCGCTAAAGGAAAATTCCAAATAATCCAGGGCGGAATTGAGCGAATAGGAATAGGTAACCGGCGCCCGGCCTTCGCGCCGGAGCTCTATGGTTTGGTTGTCTGGGTCGAGGGCAAATACGCCCTCGAAAACCCCGGTTTCATTCGTGAAGGAAAAAAGGCCATCCAAATCTTCCGGATTGGCGTCGGGGTTGAATTCAAAAAAGCGGCAACACTTGGGCAGTAAATCGGTGATCCCGTTTATGGTTTCATCGGCAATTTCCCACCGGCCCAACAGCCCGGTGTCCATCAGGGGATCTTCAATGAGCTCATCCTCATCGCATTGAAACGCCATTAACAGTAGCGCCAGGAGCAGCAAGGGTAACTTTTTCATTGTCGCATTTTTAAGGGGGCAGGCATGTGCCCTTTTAAGGGGCAAGGTAATCGATTTGCCATTTTCGGGGGTTAAGGAATGGTGAAGGATAACCTATGACCAACAGAGCTGCGAAATCATGTGGTTCTAACTTATTTCCCCGGTCTCCCCACCGACCTGATCCGCAAGGATTTCCCGGGCTTTTTGCAGTTCCTCTTTTCTGACCGGGCCGTTGCGTGATGGTTTATGCGATAGCGCAGCGTTAGTTAATTCAAGTGAATTTCCGACGAAAAATCAGAAGCAACTAATGATACACCGTGTTATGCATGGTTATCCATCGGAGAACATCCGTTTTATATTCATCGGGAAGGATATGCCCGGAGTCAAAATATTTTAATTCCTTTTTGGTTGTTGGGATATTCTTTATAAAAGTAGTAACCTCTTCCTCTGTATAAAAAAAGTCGTTTTTTCCCATCAACAACAAGATTGGTGCTTTTTGAAAATCCGCATAATGATATGGCGTCACACTTGCCAGGCCATTTTTAATTTGCTCTGACCACTTAAATCCCTCCAATTCTTTTTCCGGATGGTTTAGGGGAGGAACACAGGCAACAATACTTGAGATCCGATGGTCAGTGGCGTTTAATAAAATAGCAAGTGCCCCTCCCATGCTATAGCCAACGACACCAAATTTCAAATCAGGAATTTTGAATCTGTGTTGTACATAATCCAAAATGATTCTGACATCCTTTACCGTAGAACTCATTAAGACTTCAAAGTATTGACTGTCCTTTTCATTCTTTGAGAGTAAGGGGGGTAGTGCTTCAGCAGGCCGAAAATTCAGTTCATAACTCCGTTCTCCGTGATATTTGGCATCCGGAATAAGTAAACTGTAGCCAAGTGATATAAGAGAATCCTTTATGGCCGTTAAGTTTTTACTCCATCCCAAATAAGGTTCAGACGGA
>CAZIJW010000041.1:9134-9720 GCA_964539905.1 uncultured Robiginitalea sp. | reverse complement strand
GCGGTCGAGGCGGAGCCGGAGGCGGCGCCGATGGTCCCGCCCACGGCCACGAAGCCGAACAGCCGCTTGGCCTGCTCGGGCCGGAAGAGGTCGGCCATCACCGACCAGAAGATGGAGACCACGAAGAGGTTGAAGACCGAGGTCCAGATGAAGAAGACGCGTCCGGTCCAGATGGCCGAGGTCGGCGGCAGGATCAGGAAGAAAACCCAGAAGACCAGCAGGTTGACGACGAAGAACCCGTACGAGAGTGGGACGAAAAGCCGGCGCGGCAGCCGTCCAACCAGGGCGCTGAAGAGGGGGTGCACGAGCAACATGCCCAGCAGGGTGGTCTGGGTAAACCAGAACAGGATTCGGTACTTCCGGACTCCGGATTCCGAAGGCTGATAAAGGGCATAGAGCACCGTGGTCAGGCCCAGGTAGGCCCATCCCAGCAGGGCGATGTGGGAGTGGGTGTGGACCAGATATTTGTAGGTGAAGGAAACCGGAAAGAGCGTAAAACCCCTCAGGACCAACCCCAGCAGGGCCGACAGGAGAAAGAAGCCCACGGCGAGCCTGGCCTGGGTAGTCGGCGGGTCGAAGCTTTGCC
>CAZIJW010000041.1:0-9124 GCA_964539905.1 uncultured Robiginitalea sp. | reverse complement strand
AACTGGGCGACGATACCCCCCGGGATTTTTTAAAACTGAAAGGGCAGGTGGCGGCCGAAGAGCTGATGCGGTTGTTGATGGAAGAGTAGGGGGCTTTAGGATCGCGTTGTTTTAAAGGGAAGGTCAGCAACATGCCCAACAGGGTGGCCTGGGTAGTCGGCGGGTCGAAGCTTTGCCACAGCCGCCCCATGCCGGCTAAAAATCCTTTTTACGCGCCCTGGCAGTCAGCCGCCAGATGGGGAGCAGGGTCCACAGCAACAACATCCCCCCGGAAATCAAAAACCCCAGTTGTGTGCCCAGGAATTTTTGGAAAACGGCCCCGGTGTAACCCAGCAGGGCGGAGATGTCGAGTTTCAGCAAAATCAAAATCCGCGACAGGTCAATGGGGTTCAGCACCGTGGCGACCAGGGAAAAGGAGTCCAGGGGGTATTCCTCAAAAACAATCAGCGAGAGTAAAAACAGCCCGTCGTAAATCACGGCCATAAAAAGCCAGAGCAGTACGGCGTAGCCGAAGCCTTTGATGCGGTTTTCGTTGGAAAGGGCAATGTTGAAGGCCAGGCCGGTAAAGATGAAGGTCAGAAAGGCCCCGGTGAGGATCAGGAGCGAAAAATTCAGGATCACCTCGCTTTTGAACAACCCGTACAGGGCGAAAGGGAGGCCCAGGCCCAGCACCAGGCTGAGGGTCAGCGATCCCGCCACCCCGAAGAATTGCCCCAAAAATATGGAAGACCGCTTCAGGGGTTGGGCCAGGAGCAGTTCCGTAAACTCCCTGGAGTTGTAGAAATACATCACCCCGAAGATGGTGGCGATCAGGGGCACCAGGATAATGATGATGTTCATCAGGGTGATGACCGCCTTGGAGAGGTCCTGGTTCAGGAACAGCAACACCAGGCCGAGCAGGAGGTAGAACAGGAAATAGACGTAGCTCCAGCGGCTGCGCATCAGGTCGTAAAAGCTGTATTTGAGGATTTTAAGCATCTTGTTCTTCGCTTGTTATGGCCGCAATGGCGTGTTCCAGATCGGTTTGGCCGGTTTTTTCCAGGAGCCCCGGGAGGGTGCCCTGGTAGTAAATTTTCCCTTCCAGCAGGTAAATGACCTGGTCGGCGATTTCTTCCACAAATTGCAGGATGTGGGTGGTGACCAACAGGGTCTTCCCGTTGTCGCGCTCCTGGCGGATGAGTTTTTTCAGGGACAGGAGGGAGGCCGGGTCGAGCCCGGAGGTCGGTTCGTCGAGGATCAGCAGGGGGCTGTCGAACATAAAAGTGAGCACCAGGTTTACTTTTTGCTTGGTCCCCCCGGAGAGGTTAGCCAGTTTTTTATCGAGAAAGGGCTGCAGCCGAAACAGTTCAATGAGGGCGGCTTCGTCGCTGTGCTTCTGGCGGAGGTCCTTAATCATCCCGATAAGCTCCCGGACCCGGATGTTCCCCGGGAAATTCGCAATCTGGGGCAGGTAGTTCAGTGCTTCCCGGTAGCGCCACCGGTTCCTGATCCGCTCCCCGGAGAGGGAAATACTGCCTTTATCGGGGATTACCAGGCCCAGGATGCTTTTGATCAGGGTGGTTTTCCCGGATCCGTTGGGCCCCAGCACGGCATAGATGCCCCCCGTGGGGATTTCGAGGTCGATTCCTTTGAGGACTTCGTTCTTGCCGAAGCGCTTTTGCAGGTCCTGTATCTGTATCATTTGATTTTTTGCATTTGGGGATGGGCGTCCACCAGGTTGTCCGGGGTGAACACCGGGGAGACCCGCTCCGAGAAATCGATGAGGTCCATAAAGAGGCTCCTCAGCAGGATGAGGGTTTCCGGGGTGCGGTTTACGATGTAGGAAAAGAGCTTTACCGGCCGGTGGGGGACGTCCCCGACCCCGTCCCGGTCCAGGTCATACCCCGAGTAATTGCTCCAGTAGTTCCCCTTGAATTCATTGTCGTTCAACTTGCTGTTGTACGAGAGGTCAAAGGCATTATACAGGAAATTGTTCCCGACAAAGGAATTTTCATAACAGGCCCCGAGCACTTTTACGGCCCAGCCGTTATTGATGAAATGGTTCTCGCGGTAGGTGATGCGGTTGGAGCCTTCGATATTGATGCCCACGGTGTTCTCCTCAAACCAGTTGCCCGTGATTTCGGCATCGTTGATTTCCTTCAGCAACATGCCATAGGAGGCCGTGCCCCAGTTTTTGCGGAAGCGGTTCCCGGTCATCCGGATGCGTTTGGAAAACATTACCGCCACCCCGGCCCCATTCATTTCGAAAAGGTTGTCGGAGTAGGTGTCGTCGTTCGAAAACATAAAGTGCAACCCGTAACGCAGGTTGTTCCGGCTTTCATTGCCCCGGATGCGCACCGTATCGGAAAATTCCAGGTAGATCCCGTCCCGCACCCCCTCTACCCGGTTATCCAGGACCTCGATGTTATGCGAATACCAGAGCTGTATGCCATTGCCCGAATTATACTCATCCACGGCATCGCCCATAATCTGGTTGTCGCGCACCACCCCATGGTTCGATTTTTCCAGGTAAATCCCGAAGAACAGGTTTTCGAACCGGTTCCCTTCGATATGGAAGTGGCTGCTTTTGACCACCCGCAGGGCGGCATAGTCGGTCGTATAGCTTACCCCCACGTTGATGATGGATAATCCCCGGATGCGAACATGGTCAGACTCCACCCGGAAGATTTCGCCCCGGTCCTCCCCGTCGACCACCGGGAAGTCCTGCCCGATCAGGGTCAGGGGCTTGTCGATAAGGATGTTGAATTCTTTGTAGACGCCTTTTTTGATTAACAGGGTATCAAAGTCAGCCGCCTGGCGGACGCCTTCCTGTATGGTTTTTACAGCGCAATTTCCGCAAACGGGGAGCGTTCGCGCCAAAAGCGGATGCCCGGCCAGGAGGAGGAACAGGGCCAAAAAGTATCCCCGGTTTGGAAAAGGTCTGTTCATAAGATTCCCCCGCTTCGGGCGCTGAAGCCCAATAGTACAAAAAGTATGGAAAACAGGGTCACCAAAAGGATGTGGACGGCCAGGGGCCTCAGCGCTTTTTTGGGGATCAGGAAAAACCGGGCGTGTATGGCCAGGCCCACGGTAGCCAGCAACAGCCCCCACTTCATCAGGATGTGGCGGGTGAAATGGTCTGCCCACTCGAAGGCAAAGACTTCCGGGGCATACCAGTACGTGAGGTAAATGGCCGTAAGTACTGAAATGAGCAAAGCGGGCAGGCCGATGGGCTCAAACCGGGATTCAAAAGCCTCGATCACTTTAAAATCATTTGTCTTGAGCGCCTTTGGCAGGAACCCAAGGGCGAGGATGAGGTGCCCCCCGGTCCAAACCGTGGCAGCCAGGATATGCAGCAATACGATGGATTTCTGGACCATATCAGCGAACAATCAGGAACCTTGAAGGCTTACGCGCCTCCACCCGGTGCGGGGTGCGTTTTGGAAAGCTAAAAGTGTCCAGTTTCTCCAGGGGGAAACAGTTCCCGTCTATATGAAAATCTATAGCTCCTTCCAGGACCAGCACGAACGCATCGGTGGGGGAGGTGTGCTCCGGGAAAACCGCCCCGGCCTCCAGGGTAATGCTCAACACTTCCACCCCTTCGCTTCTGAAGGGTTTTCGGATTTGCAGCCCGTCGAAAGGTTGCGATTTAACGGTATGGTCGATTTGGTACATGGCTTATTTTTTAAAATGTTCCAACAATTCCGGCCAGGTGTACAGGGTACCCCCGTGTGCTGTCCGGGCCTGCAGGGCGGCGTCCTTATCTTCAAAAGCCGACAGGTTGGCCCCCATGGGGCTCGGGATCCCCTCGCTGATCAGGTAGGTCGCCTGCGTGGCATCGATAAGCGCCCCGGGTTGGGGGTAGTCACTTACCAAAAAGAGGGCTACGGTACCGGGGTCGATCTCCTTCAGGGCGTTCACCATGCATTCGATGGCGTCGAAGGAAAAAGCCTTCCCCTTGTCGGTGACGATCTGGGCGGCATGCTGCCGGTCGACAATGGTCATCCGGCAGAAATGGCAGCCGTCCGACCCGTAGGCGATGGGTTTGGGCGCAATTTCACAGCCCATCCCCAGGGAAAGGGCCATAAACGCAAACAGGAATTTGAGTTTCATAGGAGGGTGTTTTTTCAGGCAACCGCGGCCTGTGGTGTTACTCCGGGGCGGGTGGTTTTCCAGCCCAGCCAGGCGGCCACGAGGGTCATGCTCATGCCGGCAAACATCATCCAGGCCCCGGTGGACGGGAGGGAAGTGACGTCGAAGTTCAGCATTTTCACATGGCCCAGCAAAGGGGGCTTATAGGTCATGGGGGTGCCGTCGGGATTCGTGAGTTTCATAATGGCATTGGGGTCCAGGTTGGTGCCGTAATCGACCATCCAGGCATTGAAGTCGTACATGCCCAGTACGCCGAGCACCGACATCAGGATAAACCATCCCAGGAACCATTTGTAGCTGACTTTTTTAAAATAACCCAGCAGGCCGACCAGGACCCCGAGGGCCACCATGCCCCCGACGATCAGCGGAAACGTGCTGAATTCCCACATTTCGTCATCTTTGGGGAGGGTGCGCATCCCGATATAGTGGTTCAGGCCGTCGATGTTCTGGATGTCGAACTCCCCGACGCCCCGTATCCCGTTGATGTGGATATTCATCCCCAGGGGGTCCGGGTACTGAGGGGCCCCCAGCATGATGTTCCAAAGGGGGAAGACATATAATCCCAGCAGCAGGAGGGATCCGAGGATCATAAGTATACTGGCTTTTTTCATGGCTTTAAAATTTTGGGTGTTACCCCGGGTTGCTTAAGAAAAAGGAAGCGGGCAGGTTTACACACAGCCCGCTTCCTGGGTCATCAAAGCAACGCAGACGACCTTTTATTCACCCAACGACCAGGATAATTCTATGTTGGAGTTGGCCGGGGAAACCCGGACGTATCCCTGCATTTCCTGGTGCAGGGCCGAACAGAAATCGGTGCAATAGAAGGGCCATACCCCTACCTGCTTGGGCTCCCAGACAATCGTCTTGGTCTGCCCCGGCATGATCAGGATCTCTGAGGTATTGGCGCCCAGTTGTGCGAAGCCGTGGGGCACATCGAAATCCTGCTCGTGGTTGGTCACGTGGAAGAACACCTTGTCGCCCACTTTCACCCCTTCGATATTGTCGGGGGTAAAGTGGCTGCGGATGGTGGCCATGTAGATGTGCACCTCATTGCCCTTGCGTTCCACCCGGGCGTCAGCCACCGATTTGGTCACATAGGGGTGGTTGTTGTCGACCAGTTTATAGAACTTTTTCGAATTGGCAGTCAACAGGCTGGCCGGGCAACCGGCGGCATAGTGGGGTTCCCCGTGGGTCGGGAAGTCATAGATCAGCTCCATTTTTTCCCCGGAGATGTCGTAAAGCTGGGCAGAGTGTTCCATTTCCGGCCCGGTGGGCAGGTAGCGGTCCTTGGTGATCTTGTTCATCGCCACCACGTACTTGCCAAAGGGTTTGCGGGAATTTCCGCCGGGGATCATCAGGTGGCCCACAGAGTAGAAGGTGGGCTTGCGGTCCACGACTTCCCAGGTACCCAATTTCCATTTCACCACTTCAGAGGAGATGAAGAAAGTGGTATAGGCATTCCCCTCGGCGTCAAATTCGGTGTGGAGCGGGCCGAGGCCACCGCTTGCCACGGTGCCGGCGAGTACATCCTCGAATTTCAGGATCGGGATGCCATAGGCCTCCCCGTCGAATTTCTGCCCTTCAATGGCGGCAATCATCTTGTCAAAGGAGTGCACGGTCAGGTCGGCGGAGAGTTTCCCGTTGCCGATGATATACTGCCCGGAGGGGTCCACATCGCACCCGTGGGGCGATTTCGGGGTGGGCAGGAAGTACACGGCACCGGGTACCTGGGTAGGATCTACGGTCAGCACCTCCTTTTTCATGGTCGAAGTGGCCATGTGCGTGCTTTCGTCGTAGAGGTTATGGGCATAGTTTGCAGGCATTTTGGTGCCCCCTCCGTTGTTGACGTATTCCTCGATTTTCTTCCAGTTCACAGCGGCGATGAAGTCCTTGTCGTTCTGGGAGGAATTCACCTCCATCAGGCTGTTGGCTTCTTCGGTATTGTAGGTGGTAAAGAAGAACCATCCGTGGGATTTCCCGCGGCCGGGGTGCGACAGGTCGTAGTTGAACCCGGGCATCAGCAGCTGGAATTTGATGTCCATGTGCCCGTGTTCAGGGTCCACGCTGATAAAGCTAAGGGCCCCCTTGAAGTTCCCTTTATACTCCTTAATCGGCATATCGCGCTGGGGAACGGGTACGGAAAACCGCGTCCCGGCCACCACGTATTCGGTGTTCTCGGTAATGAAGGAAGAGCTGTGGTTCCCGGCGCTGTTGGGGACTTCAATGATTTCCTCGGTTTCGAAGGTGCTCAAACTGATCCTGGCGATCCGGGGGGTGTTGTTCCCGTTGAGAAAAATCCAGCGGCCGTCGAGTTCCCCGTTAGTTTGGGAAATATCGGGGTGGTGGGCGTCATCCCAGGGCACAAAGCCGTAGGAGGTGTTCAGCATCGGCACGGTTTCTTCCGAGTAGCCGTACCCTGAAGTCGGGAACTGGGAGAAAACCGGGATTTCCTTGAACATCCGGCCCGAAGGCAGGCCGTAAACGGTCAGGTTGCCGCTGTATCCCCCGGAGAGGAAGGCGTAGAATTCATCCTGTTCCCCCGGGGCCACGTAGACTTTTTCAGCTGCGCTGGAGGCCAGCGCCCCGTTGGAGGCAGTACCCCCGCCCTGGTTGCACCCGGTCAGCAGCAAGGCGAATCCGGAAAGGGCGGTGGCTATGGTTAATTGGAATCTTTTCATGGGTCAGACAATTAAATATTAAAGGTTAGGTAAAGGTTCTGGTTTATTGGGGGGGCAAAATGACTTTGTCCA
Source organism: uncultured Robiginitalea sp. (assembly GCA_964539905.1). Classification (GTDB taxonomy): domain Bacteria; phylum Bacteroidota; class Bacteroidia; order Flavobacteriales; family Flavobacteriaceae; genus Robiginitalea. The sequence continues at coordinate 2,243 of CAZIJW010000041.1, read as the reverse complement.
CCACGTGGATGATGCCGTTGCTCGCCGGTACGCTGGCGATGATTCTGGCACCCCCGATCAGGACTTCCCCGTCCACGACTTCCACGGGCACGTCCTGGTTGTTGGCCTGCCCCAGTTTCTTGAACTTCTTCAGGAATTCCTTGTCGTAGTTCCCGGGCGTCACGTGATACTTCAGGATGTTCGCGAGGGCATCCTTGTTTTCCGGTTTCAGGAGGTCTTCCACCGTCCCGGCCGGAAGGGCTGCAAAGGCGGCATTGGTGGGGGCGAAGACCATCAGGGGGCCCGCGTTCACCAGGGCGTTCTCCAGGTCGGCTGCCTGTACGGCCGCCACCAGGGTCGAATGGTCCGCCGATTTAATGGCGATGTTCAGGATGTTGGGCGTGGACTCGTCATCTTGGACAAAGGCCTGCCCCTGTTCCTTGCTTACAGGCACCCCGGCGGTCCCGGAGGTGCTGGCGGGTTCTGGTTTGGGGTCCGATTTACAGGCTGCGAAAAGCAGGACGGTGCAGAGCACGGACCAAATGGTTTTTAGGTTGATTGTTTTCATAGAGGTTATTTTAGGGTTCTGAAATACTCGAGGACGGCGCGGGCCTGGTCTTCCGTCAGGCCCTGGTTGGCCATGGGCGATCCGTTAAATTCCACCAGCAGGTCTTTGGCCAGGGGGTCTTCCTTCACCATTTTTTCGGGCACCAGGATCATGTTCATAACCCATTCAGGAGTCCTCCGTTCGAGGATGCCATTCGGGGCCGGCCCGATGAATTTCTTGCCGATCCGGTGGCAGGCCAGGCACATCTGGTTGTAGACGGCCTCCCCCTGCGCGGCGAGCTCGGCATTGACTTCCGGGTCGAGGGTCACCGAGGTGATGGGCCCCACGCCCTTATTGGTCAAATCGATCCGCTCAGAGGCTTTGTCACTGCTGGCTGCAGGAGCTGCTGCTTTCGTTTCGGCAGGGGCGCTTTTGCGTTCGATCTTGAACCCGTCAGCTTCCTTTTCTTCTTTTTTTTCGCCACAGCTCAGGGCCATCAACCCGGCGAGCAAGGTCATCGTGATAAGCGATTTTCTCATTTTTTATAACATTTTAACAAGGCAAAAGTAACAGGGACACGAAGGGGAAAACATGATTTATATCATAAAAAGGATAAAAATATCTTTTAATCTTCGCAAAAGAGTATTTACCTTTTCAACATGATTTCAAATTCAGCCAAGTACGCTATCAAAGCGGTAATATACCTTGGGTTACATTCCGGGTTGGATAAAAAGATTCTTACCCGCGATATGTTTGACAAAATCCAGGTCTCAGAATCTTATTTAGCCAAAATACTGCAGGAATTGGCCCGGCATAATATCATTTCTTCCAGTAAGGGCCGTAATGGGGGATTCTATATTACGGAGGCAAATGCAGCGCATTCCCTGATTGATATCGTCAGACTTGTGGATGGCGATCAATCGGTAGATTCGTGCATCCTGGGTATAAGCCAATGCAGTATGGAGCATCCCTGTCCCCTGCACCATGTTGTGGGTAAAAACAAGCAAGAATTTAATGCCATGCTGGCCCGTACCCGTATAAACGACCTCATTAAGGAAATGCAGGGCACGGAGGTATATTTTCCCTTTTGAATTTTAGCTCTCAAAGGACTCACGCGGAAATCCGTTGCCAGTTCTGAATGTACATTCCTGTTTAATCCTAATCGTATTCCACTATAAATGTTTCAAGGCGGGATAGGGTGATGGAAAAAGCATATAAATCAATCATTTTATTATCTTTCCACTAGAATCAAAAATAAAATGCTCTCCAGCGCCTGCAAATATGCCATCCGGGCCATGCTCTACCTGGCCCTCCACAGCCGGGAAGACCGTAAGATCGGGGTAAAGGAAATCGGGGAAACCCTGGAGATCCCCAAACCCTTCCTGGCCCAGCTCTTCAGGACCCTGACCACCAATGAACTGGTGTCGTCCACCAAGGGCCCGGGGGGCGGGTATTTTCTGTCCGATGAAAACCGGCAACGCACCGTTTGGGATATCGTGCTTTGCATCGACGGCCCCTCAAAATTTGATTCCTGCTTTCTGGGGTTGGATAAATGCGATGACCAAAACCCCTGCCCGGTACATTATGCGGTAGGGCCGTTCAAGAAAAAGATCCTGGCCGATTTCAAGTTTAAATCCATCGACATGCTGGCCGCCGAAATTACCGAAAAAGGTACGCTGATCTCCCTAAAGGGGATAAACCTCGCCCCCATTACTCC
>CAZIJW010000040.1:0-9892 GCA_964539905.1 uncultured Robiginitalea sp. | reverse complement strand
CCGGGCGGCCAGCGGTCGCTCCCTGGAAGACTGCCCGGGCCACACCATCCACCTAGGCAACCTCTTTGAGGGGGAGCGCCTGCTCGACGAAGTCCTGGTTTCGGTGTTTCGCGCCCCGCGTTCGTATACGGGGGAAAATGTGGTGGAAATTTCCTGCCACGGATCGCCCTACATCCAGCAGGAAATCCTGCAGTGCTTCCTCGCGCGGGGATGCCGGATGGCGCGGGCCGGGGAATTCACCCTCAGGGCCTTCCTGCATGGCAAGATGGACCTGAGCCAGGCCGAAGCCGTGGCCGACCTGATCGCCTCGGAAAACGAAGCCAGCCACCAGATCGCCCTGCAGCAGATGCGGGGCGGGTACAGCTCTGAAATCAGGGACCTGAGGGACCAGTTGATCCACTTTGCCTCCATGATTGCCCTGGAACTGGACTTTTCGGGGGAAGACGTGGAATTTGCCGACCGGGAGGCCTTCCGGGAGTTACTGGAGAAAATCGCCCGGTTGCTGAAAAAACTCATCGACTCCTTTGCCATGGGGAATGTCATCAAAAAAGGCATCCCCATTGCCATTGCCGGGCAGCCCAACGTGGGCAAGTCGACCCTGCTCAACGCCCTGCTTCAGGAAGAGCGGGCCATTGTAAGCGACATTGCCGGCACTACCCGCGACGCGATTGAAGACGAAATCACCCTGCAGGGGATCGGGTTCCGGTTCATCGATACCGCCGGGCTTCGGGAAACCGCCGACACCATCGAAAGCATCGGCATACAGCGCACCTACGAAAAAATGGAGCAGGCCCGAATCCTGGTCTATATGGTAGACGGCACCGCCCTCGATGGGGAGGGCCTGGAAAAGGCCCGGCTGGAATCCGAAGCGCTCCGGGCCCAATACCCCGGCAAACCCATCCTGTTGCTGGCCAACAAAAAGGACCTCCTCTCCCCTGTCCGACAGGACGAAATAGCCCGGACACTAGAGGGGATCCTGTTCATATCGGCAAAAACCGGGGAAGGCCTCGAGGAGCTGCAGCAACGCCTCCTCGGGTTTATCCAGACCGGACTCTTGCGAAACAACGACCCTATTGTGAGCAATAGCCGCCACTACGAAGCCCTGACCCGGGCGCTGGAGGCCATCCACCGGGTGCAGGAAGGCATGGCCGGGGAAGTCCCCACCGACCTGGTTTCCATCGACATCAACCAGGCGCTCTTCCACCTGGGGGAAATCACCGGGCAGATCAGTACCGATGATTTGCTGGGGAATATTTTTTCGAATTTTTGTATCGGGAAGTAGCCGCACGGGCCGGGAAATCCCCTGTTCCCCCTTATTCTTTATCAGTACCTGGCCCCATAACCCTGATCCTCCGGGCATTCATTTCGGCAATATTCACTATGGAAATGCCAGCGGGGCATTCCACTTCACAGGCCCCGGTAAACGAGCAGTTCCCGAACCCTTCCAGGTCCATCTGCCGGGTCATGTCCAATACCCTTCGGTCGGCTTCCGGTTTGCCCTGGGGTAGGTTGCTCAGGTGGTTGATTTTCGCGGCGGTAAACAGGGCCGCAGAGGCATTTTTACAGGTGGCCACACAGGCGCCGCACCCGATACAGGCGGCCGCGTCCATGGCCTTATCGGCCACTTCCTTGCCCACCAAAATGGCATTGGCTTCTGGGGCCGTGCCGGTGCGGGCGCTGATGTACCCCCCGTGCTCCACGATCCGGTCGAGGGCCGAACGGTCCACCACCAGGTCTTTGATGATCGGAAAAGCGGCAGCCCGCCAGGGTTCCACCACAATGGTATCGCCGTCGCTGAAACTGCGCATATGCAGCTGGCAGGTCGTTATCTGGTCATGGGGGCCGTGGGCCCGGCCATTGATGAAAAGCCCGCATTGCCCGCAGATCCCCTCCCTGCAGTCGTATTCAAAGGCGATGACCTTTTCATTTCCGCGTATAACCAGGAGCTCGTTCAGGAAATCGAGCGCCTCAAGAAAGGACATATCGGGGGTCAACCCATCCACCTCGTACTCCCGGAAATGGCCGGGGGCAGCAGCATGCTCCTGCCGCCATATGTTGAAGGTTACCTTCATGGTTCCATAACTTTTCGCCGCCGACCGATTGTCGGCCGGTTCCTATTTATAACTACGCACGGTGGGCTGTACATGCTCAAAGTGCAGGGGTTCCCTGTGCAACCGGAAGCTGCCCCCGTTATATTCCCATGCCGATACAAAGGCAAAAGCATCATCCCGCCTCAGGGCTTCCCCTTCCGGGGTTTGGTATTCTTCCCGGAAGTGCGCCCCGCAGGATTCCTCCCGCTGCAGGGCATCGGTACACATCAGTTCCGCAAGTTCCAGGAAATCCGCAAGTCGGAGGGCCTTTTCCAGGTCGCCATTCATTTCCTGTGCTGTCCCTGTCACCCTAACACCGCCCCAGAAAGCCTCCCGGATTTCCGCGATCTGCGCCAAAGCCGATTCAAGCCCCTTCCTGCTGCGGCTCATCGCACATTCCTGCCACATGACTTTCCCCAGTTCCCGGTGAAAATGGTCTACCGTATTGCGACCATTGACGGAAAGCAAGCGGGAAATACGCTCCGCTACCTCCTTTTCGGCCTTCCCGAACTCCGGATGGTCCACCCCGGGGGCCTCCCCTTCGCTGAGCAATTGCTCCAGGTAGTTGTTGATGGTGTTGGGCAGGATGAAATACCCGTCAATACTGGCCTGTAGCAACGAATTGGCCCCCAGCCGGTTCGCCCCGTGGTCCGCATAATTGCATTCCCCGATGGCGTAAAGCCCTGGGATGGTCGTCATCAGTTCGTAATCGACCCAAAGCCCGCCCATGGAAAAATGGGCGGCCGGGGAAATCAACATGGGTTCGGTGTAGGCATCCACCCCGGTGATTTTTTTATACATGGTAAACAAATTGCCATACCGGTCCCGGATGGTGTCCAGGCCCAGGCGCTCAATAGCATGCCTGAAATCGAGGTAGACCGCATTTTTGAGGGGGCCCACCCCATGGCCGGCATCGATGCGCTCCTTGGCTGCCCGGGACGAAATGTCGCGGGGGGCGAGGTTTCCGAAACTGGGGTAGCGCCGTTCCAGGTAGTAGTCACGCTCGGCTTCAGGGATGTCGTTCGGCTTCCGCTCATCCCCCTCCTTAGTCGGCACCCAGATGCGCCCATCGTTGCGGAGCGATTCCGACATCAGGGTGAGTTTGGACTGGGAATCGCTGCTTTGGGGCAGGGCCGTGGGGTGGATTTGGGTAAAACTGGGTGCAGCAAAAAAAGCCCCCCGCTTGTGGGCCTTCCAAATGGCGCTGCCGTTACAGCCGATGGCCAGGGTCGACAACCGGAATACCCGGGAATACCCCCCGGTTGCCAGCACCACGGCATCCGCGGCAAAGCGCTTCAGGGCCCCGGTCACCAGGTCCCTGGCGATGATCCCCCGGGCGCGCCCATCGATCACGACCAGGTCGAGCATTTCGTGTCGGGCATATACGGCCACTTTTCCGGCCCGCTTCATTTTGGAAAGCTGTGAGTAAGCAGCCAGTAACAGTTGTTGCCCCGTCTGGCCCCTGGCGTAAAAGGTCCGCTGTACCTGAACCCCTCCAAAACTCCGGTTTACCAGCACCCCACCATATTCACGGGCGAACGGGACCCCCTGTTGGGTAAAGTGGTCAATCAGGGGGGCAGACAACTCCGCCAGGCGGTACACATTGGCCTCCCGGGACCGGAAATCGCCCCCTTTAAGGGTGTCGTAAAACATCCGCCAGATGCTGTCGCCATCGTGCTGGTAATTCTTTGCGGCGTTTATGCCTCCCTGGGCGGCCACCGAGTGGGCCCTCCGGGCCGAATCCTGGTAACAGAAACATTCCACCTCGTAGCCCAGCTCCCCCAGGGTCGCTGCAGCTCCGGCCCCGGCCAGGCCAGTGCCCACCACGATTACCTTTAACCGTTTTTTATTGGCCGGGTTGATCAGCCGGGCGTGGGTCTGGTAATTCCGCCATTTGTGTTCCAGGGGGCCTTCCGGGATTTTTGGGTCCAGCATTTTAAATCCTTTGTGATTCGCATCTTCACACATGGGTTGAAAATAGGATATTGAGGGGTGGATTCCAATACCTGCCATGTCGATTTTGGCATCAATTCATTCGGTTATTCACCCGCGACGGGCTTTTCCCATTTATGACATATATCATTAAATCGCGCAACCAAAGGAGGTACCTTCGATCCCTGTAAACCTATAACATCGAGGGTACTATGGAAACAGTACAGGAACGCTCCCTGAGCGTCTATAAATTTGGAAACAAAAAGGCCGACGGGGGCAAAGAACTTAAGAACCTCCTCGGGGGAAAAGGGGCCAACCTGGCCGAGATGAGCCGCATCGGGATCCCCGTGCCCCCAGGCTTCACCATCACCACCGAGGTCTGCACCCAGTATACCCAGGAGGGGCAGCAGGCCGTCATCGAACGGATCGAACCCGAAGTTCGGCAGGCCATAGAAGAAATTGAAGCCACCATGGGGACGGTATTCGGCGATAACGAAAATCCGTTGCTGCTGTCGGTACGGTCCGGGGCCCGGGTTTCCATGCCGGGGATGATGGATACCGTACTCAACCTGGGGCTCAATGAAGAAGCTGTAAAGGGATTAATCAAAAAAACGGGCAACGAGCGCTTTGTATGGGATTCCTACCGGAGGTTCATCCAAATGTACAGCGGCGTAGTGCTGGGCCTGAAACCCGAAAACAAGGAAGACCTCGACCCCTTTGAGGAAATCATCGAAAACCTGAAGGAAAAACGCAACATCACCCTCGATACCGACTTTACCGTACAGGACCTGAAGGACCTGGTGTTTGACTTCAAGGAGGTGGTCCGGAAACGCACCGGAAAGACCTTCCCCACAGACCCATGGGACCAGTTATGGGGTGCCGTGATCGCGGTCTTTAACAGCTGGAACGGCGACCGGGCCCTGTATTATCGCAAAATGCACGGCTACCCAGAAGATTGGGGCACAGCCGTAAACGTACAGGCCATGGTGTTCGGGAACATGGGGCAGGATTCCGCCACCGGGGTCTGCTTTACCCGCGACGCCGGTACAGGCGAAAACAAATTCAACGGGGAATACCTGATCAACGCCCAGGGCGAGGACGTGGTCGCCGGGGTCCGCACCCCCCAGCAAATCACCAAACTGGGGTCGCAGCGGTGGGCCGAACTGGCCCAGGTGTCTGAAGAGGAACGCCGTGAGCAATTCCCATCCCTGGAAGAGGTGATGCCCGAATTGTATAAAGAGCTTTTCGAATACCAGCGCACCCTTGAAAACCATTACCGCGACATGCAGGACATGGAATTCACCATCCAGCAGGGCAAGCTCTGGATCCTGCAAACCCGGAACGGTAAGCGTACCGGGGCCGCCATGGTGAAAATTGCCATGGACCTGCTTCGGGAAGGCCTCCTGGATGAAAAAACCGCCCTTAACCGGATCGACCCCATTAAACTCGATGAACTCCTGCACCCGGTCTTCGACCCGAAGGCCCTGAAAATGGCCCATGTCATCGCCCAGGGGCTGCCTGCCTCGCCGGGTGCCGCTACCGGGCAAATCGTCTTCTTTGCCGATGAGGCTGCAAAATTCAAGAATTCCATCCTGGTGCGGATTGAAACCTCCCCGGAAGACCTGGAAGGGATGAACATCGCCCGCGGAATCGTCACCGCCCGGGGCGGGATGACCTCCCACGCCGCCGTGGTGGCCCGGGGGATGGGCAAATGCTGCGTCTCCGGCGCCGGCGCCCTGAAGATCAATTACAAAACGCGTACCCTGAAGGTGGGCGACCACGAATACCAGGAAGGCGACTGGATTTCCATCAATGGGTCCACAGGGAACATCCTGGAGGGCAAGGTAGCCACCCGGGAACCCGAACTGAGCGGGGAATTTGCCGAACTGATGGAACTGGCCGATAAATTTGCCCTGATGGACGTCCGCACCAACGCAGACAACCCCAAAGATGCCCGGATCGCCCGGAGTTTCGGGGCCCGCGGTATCGGCCTGACCCGTACCGAGCACATGTTCTTCGAGGTGGACCGGATCAAGGCGATGCGGGAAATGATCCTGGCCGACACGGTCAAGGGACGGAAAACCGCCCTGAACAAACTCCTCCCCATGCAGCGCGAAGATTTCGAAGGCATTTTCGAGGCTATGGAAGGCTTCCCGGTAACCATCCGGCTCCTGGACCCGCCCCTGCACGAATTTGTGCCCCATGAACTCGCCACCCAGCGGGATATGGCCGAAGACCTGCACATCTCCCTGGAAGCCGTAAAAGCCAAAGTGGCCGAGCTGTCGGAATTCAACCCCATGATGGGCCACCGGGGCTGCCGCCTGGGCAACACCTACCCGGAAATCACGGAAATGCAGGCGCGCGCCATTATTGAAGCGGCCCTCAACGTGAAGAAAGATAAGGGCATCGAATCCATGCCGGAGATCATGGTCCCCCTGGTGGGCACGGTGAAGGAATTCCTGTTGCAGAAAGAGATCATCCAGAATACCGCTGAAGAAACCTTCAAACGGTATAAAGACCGGATCCCCTACACCATCGGTACCATGATGGAGATCCCCAGGGCGACCCTGCTCGCCGACCAGATTGCCGAGCACGCCGACTTCTTTTCCTTCGGCACCAATGACCTTACCCAGATGACCTTCGGATATTCCCGCGACGACGCGGGGAAATTCCTGCAGGTGTACCTGGAAAAGGGAATCCTGAAGCACGACCCGTTCGAAGTCCTCGACCGGGAAGGGGTCGGGCAACTCGTGCGCATGGGAACCGAAAGGGGCCGGCAGAACAAGCCCAAACTGAAAGTGGGCATCTGCGGCGAACACGGAGGGGAGCCCAGCTCTGTGGCCTTCTGCCATGAAGTGGGCATGAACTACGTGAGTTGTTCCCCCTACCGCGTGCCGATTGCACGGGTGGCTGCCGCCCAGGCCGCCATTGCGGAAACCGACCGGTAGGCCGGCCTGCCCAATGGCAGGGGAATCCCCGCAGGTGCTTTACGGCCCTTGCGGGGATTCCTTCTTTATAAAGGCCCCATAAATTTCCGGGAGCTCTGCACGGAATCCCTTATTTTTGCCTGGGGAAAACTCCTTCATATGTTCAACTGGTTCCTAAAGAAGACATACCTTGTCGATTCCCTGGGCGGGTTTGTGGACATCCACAACCACATTTTGCCGGGCATAGACGATGGGGCCGAAACGGTGGAAGCGTCCATCGCCCTGGTGAAAGGATTCGGGGAAATCGGAATCCAACGGTTTATCGCTACCCCCCATATCCTGAACCCCCTGTACCCGAATACCCCGGAAACCATAGCGGCTGCCCACCGGAAACTGGGGAGTTCGCTCATGGACCACGGGCTTACCCAGGTATCCGTGGAAGCCGCCGCGGAGCACATGATCGATGATTCCTTTGACGCACTACTGGAGGCCGGGCAAGTGATGCCCATGCGGAAGTCTTACCTTTTGGTGGAAATGTCGTACCTGCAACCTTCCCTGAACTTCGACCAGGCCATTATCGCCATTACCCGAAAAGGGCTGACGCCCATCCTCGCGCACCCGGAGCGCTATGCCTACCTGCACCATCAGCCCGAAAAATACCGGGAGTACCGACAGCAGGGCATCCTGTTCCAGCTCAACCTCCTGTCGCTGGACGGATACTACGGACGGGAGGTGCAGAAAATGGCCTGGAAACTGGTCGATGAGGGGCATATCGATTTTGTGGCGTCCGACGCCCACGGGCTAAGGCACTTGGAGGCGCTGAAGGAAATCCAGCTCAAAACCGATGGACTCCAGCGCATCGAACCCCTGATCATCCAGACCATAGAGGCTTTTTATTAAAACTTCCCCCAGGGAGGCAGGTGCTGGCTGAACAGGCCCAAAATCCGGAAGGAAACCCAATAGCCCAAAATACAAAGGGGCCCGCAGCTATGCGGGCCCCTTTTACTTCTTATCAGGCGGAGGTTAGACCTTCCACCATTTTTTGGTGGTTTTGCCATAGCCATAGCCGTATTTGCCGCCATAGCCCAGGTTGGTATCCTTAACCCCATTCACCACAAAGGAAAGCCCGTTTAATTTACCCTCCTCGTGCATCTTCAGGGGGAACTCCAGCACTTTGGTCTCCGTGACATCCGCGCGGGTTACGTACAGTACCAGGTCGGCATACTTGCTGATCATCATAGTGTCGGAGACCACCATTAAGGGGGCCGTGTCTACGATGATATAGTCATAGTGCTTACGTACCTCTTCAAAGAGTTCCCCCATCCGGTCACTCATCAGCAGTTCTGCCGGGTTCGGCATGAGCTTCCCGGAGTGGATGATGTCCACGGTCTGGTCGGTTACCAGCATGCTGGAGATCACCTCCCTGGGCGTCAGGAATTCATCCACCAGAAAATCCGTCAGGCCCTTGTTGTCTTTATTGGCCGAACCTCTATTCAGGGAATCCACATTTTTACCGGAATAGAACTGGTTGATCTTTGGGTTGCGGATGTCGCCCCCCAACAGGAGTACCTTTTTGCTCGCCTTGGCGTAAATCATCGCCAGGTTGGAAGCCACAAAGGTTTTGCCCTCCGCAGGGACGCTGGAGGTTACAAAAATCACATTTGCGCCTTCCGTTTTCTTTTTGGTTTTCAGCAGGTAATCGAGGTTGGTGCGCAGGATGCGCAGCGACTCTGCGAGCACCGAACGGTCTCCGGAATTCACCAGGGTCCGCTCGTTTTTTCCCAACCGGGGCAGTTCCGCCAGCACCGGGATGCTGCCGACCAGTTTTTCCAACCCCACTTTGTTGTGGACTTTATTATCGAGCAACTGGTTGGCATAAATCAAAGAAAAGGGAACCATAAGCCCAAGAATCATAGACGCCAATAGAATGATGGGGACTTTTGGCGAAACCGGATCAGGCCCAACCATATAGGCCCGGTCAATAATCCTGGATTTGGGGGAAGCCGAAGCAAAGGTGATCTGCGATTCTTCCCGTTTTTGAAGCAGGTAAAGGTAAAGCGCTTCCGTGGTTTGCTGTTGGCGGGAAATGTCCCGTAAAGCCCGTTCATTCCTGGGAGCCGTATAAATCTGGGAGGTAATTCGCGAAAGTTGTCCGCTCAGGTTGTTTACCTGAAGGGTAAGGTTGTTGATCGTCCGCTCCAGGCTGGATTGCAGGCTCGCCTTGAGCTGACCCAGTTGCCGGTCCAGGTTCACTACAGTCGGGTTGCGTTCCCCGGAACTTCTTAAAAGGTTGTTTCGTTCTAAAACTATTTGATTGTATTGGGTCACCGCAGCCGCGAGATTTCCATCTCCTATGTTGGCAGGGAGCAACTCATAACCCCTCATGTTGTCTATATCCTGCTTAATGGCGGTGGCAATACTCAATTGCACTTGTGCATTCTGTAATTCCTGACGACTGGCTGTACTTGCATTTAGGTTGATACTGGCCTGGGCCCCCACATCCGTGATACCCCGGGTTGTCTTAAATTCTTCAGCCGTTTCTTCTACCGTCGATAATTCCCCGTAGATGTCTCCAATCCGTTCATTGATAAATTCAGCCGTCCTGTCGGCAATTAATTTTTTCTCGTTTATCGCATTTTGATTATGAACATCTACCAGGGCATTCATTATATCCATAGCCTTGCTGGGAACCGCATCGTTTAGTGAAAGGGAAATAATGTTGGAAAATTCATTGGTAATGGAGACCTGCAGTTTTTGTTGATACCCCTGCGCTACCACGGACAGGGGACGAATAGAAATCTGGTATTCCCTGTCTTTCAGGCTAACCATATTCGGGCGGTTCGGGATAATTATAAAATCCCCGATTTCGGTGCTGATGGTTTTCCCAAAATCATATTGCTTCTGGGGGGTGTCTTCATTTTCGGTGAAGAGGAAACTCGTTTC
>CAZIJW010000039.1:6977-10289 GCA_964539905.1 uncultured Robiginitalea sp. | reverse complement strand
GCAAAACGTCCTGAACCATATTGACGCCCTGCTTTCAGAACTCCCGTAACGCCCCCCGTGTCATTTCGAGGGAGTGCAGCGACCGAGAAACCTCACCAAGCGGCACCTGCACACCATTAATGAGATTTCTCACCCTGAAGTGAGCTTCGCTCTACTTCAGGGGTTCGAAATGACAGGTGTCCCTGCCGACACTACCCACCGCCAACTACCGCCTCCGCCGCGAACCGCTGCCCTGCCGGCCGCCGTGCTGCTTGCGCTGGGAGAAGAACTCCTGCTTGCGGCGCTGTTTCTCCTTTTCGTGCTCCTGCTTTTCCTTGGCGTTCATCGGGCGGTCGGTCTGCGGGAACGGGTGGTCTTCCACCACGGTGAGCTCCTGGCCGATGAGTTTTTCGATGTCGCGGATGTATTCGTTTTCCTCCGGCTCACAGAGCGAAATGGAGGTGCCTTCCTCCCCGGCCCGGCCCGAACGGCCGATCCGGTGGACGTAGGTTTCCGCCACGTTGGGGATGTCGTAGTTGATCACATAGCGCAGCTGGTCGATGTCGATGCCGCGGGCTGCGATGTCGGTGGCCACCAGCACCCTGATGCGCCCGGCCTTGAAGTCGCCCAGGGCCTTCTGGCGCTGGTTCTGCGATTTGTTCCCGTGCAGGGCAGCCGCGTGGATGCGGTGCTTCTGCAGGTTGCGGGTGATCTTGTCTGACCCGTGCTTGGTGCGCGCAAAAAGCAGCACCTGGTCCATATCCTCATCTTCCAGCAGGTGGAGCAGCAGCTCGCCCTTGGTCGATTTGTTGGTGTAGTAGAGGTATTGCTGGATGGTCTCCGCAGCCGAGGAAACGGGGTCCACCGCCACCTTTACGGGGTTGTTGAGGATCTTGCGCGAAAGCTCCACGATGTTTTCGGGCATGGTGGCCGAGAAAAAGAGCGACTGCCGGTCGCGCGGCAGCACGGCGATCAGCTTGCGGATGTCGTGGATAAAGCCCATGTCGAGCATGCGGTCGGCCTCGTCGAGCACAAAGTACTCCACGTGCTTCAGGGTAATGTAGCCCTGGTCCATCAGGTCGAGCAACCGCCCGGGGGTGGCGACCAAAATGTCGACCCCGCGCCGCAGCGCATCGGTTTGCGAGCCCTGGCCCACCCCGCCGAAAATGACGGTATGGCGCAGGTTGGTGTATTTCCCGTAGGCGGCAATGCTCTCCCCGATCTGAATCGCCAGCTCGCGGGTGGGGGTCACAATAAGGGCCCGGATGTTGCGGGAGCGCTGGTTCTGCTGCCCGCTTTGGTACAGCAGCTGGAGGATGGGCAGGGAAAAGGCAGCGGTCTTGCCGGTGCCGGTCTGGGCGCTGCCCAGCACATCGCGTCCTTTAAGCAGGGGCGGGATGGCCTGTTGCTGTATCGCCGTGGGGGTTTCGTACTTTTCTTCTTTGATCGCCTTCAGTAAGGGCGCGATCAGTTCCAATTGTTCAAACGTCATGTTTTCGTGTTTTGATCCCATGCGAGTGAAGTCGGTGGAATCTGATTTTTTTTGATTTACGGCGCGAAGGTAGTGCTTATAAAGGGGCTTTCGGCGATTCTTGGGAGGGATTTGTGATTTCGAAGGACGTCGACCCCGATCCCGATAGCTATCGGGAGGGGAGAGGGACTGAGAAACCTCTCCATGCGGCCACTGCACATCCCTCACCCCCCCATTCCCCAAAAAACCCTAAATTTGCCGCCTTCAACTCGCCGGGACTGGCCCGGAAAACCCCTTTTGCCTTGAAACAATACCTCCGCCTATTCGATTTTAAACAGGAAGTCGCCTATAAAACCGAGATCCTTTCGGGCCTGACCGTGGCCATTGCCCTGGTGCCCGAGGCGGTGGCTTTTGCCCTCATTGCCGGGCTTTCGCCCCTGGTGGGGCTGTACGCGGCCTTTGTGATGGGGCTGGTGACCTCCGTGCTGGGCGGCCGACCGGGGATGATCTCGGGGGCCACCGGAGCGGTGGCCGTGGTGATTGTGGCCCTGGCCCAGTCGCACGGGGTGGAATACGTGTTTGCCGCCGTGGTACTGGCCGGCCTGATACAGGTGGGGGCCGGGCTGCTGCGGCTGGGCAAGCTGATGCGCCTGGTGCCCCTGCCCGTGGTGTACGGCTTTGTCAACGGGCTGGCCATCATTATCTTCCTCTCCCAGCTCGACCAGTTCAAAACCCCATCGGGCGAATGGCTTACCGGCACGACCCTCTACACCCTCCTTGGGCTGGTGGCCCTGACTATGCTGATCATCTGGGGGCTGCCTCGGCTGACCAAGGCCTTTCCGGCCTCCCTGGCGGCCATCATCCTCATCTTTGCGCTGGTGACCGCCCTGGGTATCGACACCAAAACGGTAGGCGACATCGCCTCCATCAAAGGCGGGTTCCCCCCCTTCCATATCCCCGACCTGCCCATGAATATGGAAACCCTGGGCATTATTTTCCCCTACGCCGCCATCGTGGCGGGGGTGGGGCTTATCGAAAGCCTGCTGACCCTGGAACTGATCGACGAGATTACCGAAACCCGGGGTCGCACCAACAAGGAGGCCGTAGCCCAGGGCCTGGCAAACATGGCTTCGGGCCTGTTCTCGGGCATGGGCGGCTGTGCCATGATCGGGCAGAGCCTGATCAACATCTCCAACGGGGCCCGCGCCCGCCTGTCGGGCATTGTGGCGGCCCTGGCCCTGCTGGGCTTTATCATGTTCGGCGCGCCCTTAATCGAACGCCTGCCCATGGCGGCCCTCACCGGCCTGATGATCATGGTGGCCATCGGCACCTTCGAATGGGTAAGCGTGAAGATCTTTAACCGCTACCCGGTGTCCGACATTGTGGTGATGCTATTGGTGATGCTGGTGACCGTGCTGCTGCACAACCTGGCCCTGGCGGTGCTGATCGGGGTGGTGATCGCGGCCCTGGTCTTCGCCTGGGATAATGCCAAACGCATCAGGGCGCGCAAGCGGATCGACGAAAATGGCGTGAAGCACTACGAGATTTACGGCCCGCTGTTTTTCGGGTCCATCAAGATGTTCAACGAGAAGTTCGAGGTGGCGGACGACCCCCAGGAGGTCATCATCGACTTCCGCGAAAGCCGCATCGCCGACATGTCGGCCATCGAGGCGGTGAACAAGCTCACCGAGCGCTACCATAAGGCCGGCAAAAAGGTGTACCTGACCAACCTCTCGGGCAGCAGCCACAAGTTATTGCTGAAGGCCGATAAGGTGATTAATGTGAACGTGAGGGAGTAAGCCCTAAGTGTCATTTCGAACCCTGAAGTGAGCTTTGCTCTACTTCAGGGGTGAGAAACCTCT
>CAZIJW010000039.1:3815-6877 GCA_964539905.1 uncultured Robiginitalea sp. | reverse complement strand
CTCACCCCTCCCCCACAAAATACATCTTCAGCTTCCCGCGGTTTTTCACGCTGAGCTCGCCCCGGTAGTGGCACGGAAAATCGGCTTTCACGCGCTGGTAGGTGTTTTCGGAGATGTTGATCTTCCCGGGTTCGGAGGCCGATTCCATGCGGGAGGCGATATTCACCGCATCGCCCCAGATGTCGTAGGCGAACTTTTTGGTGCCCACCACCCCGGCCACCACCGGGCCGGTGTTGATGCCTATGCGCACGTTGAAGCCTCCCTGCCCCCCGGGCATGGCAGCGGCGGATTCCTTCACAAAGCGGGCGATCTCCAGGGCGGCCTCCACGCACTGGTGGGCGTGTCCGTCAGAGGGGAAGGGCAGGCCCCCGGCGCACATGTAGGCGTCGCCAATGGTCTTGATCTTCTCCAGCCCATACCGGTCGATGATTTCGTCAAACTTGGAGAAGTAAAAATCGACCCGCTGCACCAGTTCCTCGGGCGTCATACTTTCCGCATACCCGGTAAACCCTTCGAAATCGGTGAACAAAATGCTGACCGACTCGAATTTCTGGGCCCTAACCCGCCCGCTTTCCTTCAGCTCCCGGGCAGTTTCCTCGGGCAGGATGTTGCGCAGCAACTGGTCGGAGCGGTCCTTCTCTTCCTCAATGATGCGGTTGGTGCGGCGGATGTATTTGTTGCGTCGGAAAAGGCTGAAGGCGATCAGGGCAATCAGCACCCCCGATACCCCCGTAGCGATCACTACAATGCGCTGGTTGCGCTGTTGCTGGCTCAGCAGGTCTACCTCAGCCTGCTTCTGCGACACCTCAAAATCGGTGCGCAAATCGGCCAACTCCTGCACCGACTGGAGGTTCCGCAGGCTGTCGCGGGCAGCGATGTGGTCCTGGTAGTGTGAAAAGGCCGCCGGGGTATTGCCGGCCGCCGCATACAATTCAGAAAGCTTCTTGTGGCCGTCGCTCACCTGTTCCTTCAGCCCGTAACGCGTGGCCAGGTCGAGGCTCCGCCGCGCGTACCGCAGGGCTTCCTCCGTATCGCCCTGTTTCTGGTAGATGTCGGCCAGGTAGGTCAGGTACACGCTAATGGGGTAGTAGTCTTCCTGCTCCTCCAGCAGGGCGATGGCCTGGTTCATGTTGGCCCGGGCCAGGGAATCCTGCCCCATCTCGGCGAGCACCATGCCGAGGTTGCCTTTGTTATAGGCGACCCCGGGCCCATAATAAATCTTTTCATAGATCTGCCCCGATTCCTCGAACAGCCGGAGGGCCCTGGGATAGTCCCCTTCAAAAAAATAAAAATCCCCGGCATTCATCAGGGCCGCGGCCAACTCGAGGGTGTCGTTGGTTTTGCGCAACAGGTCAATGGCCTGGTCGTAATACCGGGTGGCGTTGGCCGGGTTTTTCATCATGGAATACAGATCGGCAATGGCGAGGTAGGCAATGCCCTCAAACCCTGCCGCATCGATATCCCGGGCCGCCGAAAGCGCCTTGAAAAAGTGCTCCAGGGCCTGCTCCGGTTCCCCAAGCATTAACAGGGAGTACCCCTTGCGGAGGTATCCGTTATACAGTGGTCGCTTTTCCCCGGCCGCACTGGCCAGGGCGATGAGTTCTTCGGCATAGCGCAGCGCCTGCTGCCGGTCGCGCATTTCGTTAAAGGCGAGGTCGCGCAGAAGGTCCATGCGCGCAACCCCCTTCACCGTATCCGCGGCATAGATTTGGGCCAGGCTGTCGGCCACCTTCTGGTCCTGCCCGTGCAAAGGCAGCAGGGACAACACGCAGAGCACCGCGCAGGCCGTTTTCAATCGGAGCGTCCCCAACCGGTCTGTTATTTGGTGTTCACGGTGATTTTCGGGTCCAGGGGCACGGCCTTGTTGGACCCTACGGCCGTGGCGTACACGGTGTAGGTTTCATCCTTCCCCCCGGCAGTGTCGGAGATAATTCCCTCCCAGTTTTTGGAATTGGATTTTTGGCCGGGCCCGCTGCTGAAAACGTTGGTGTCTCCGGTGTATTCCACTGAAATACTCGCCACCCCCGAATCGCTCTTGATCTTCCACTTTACGGTATCGCCCGGGTCGCAGGTGAGGTTACCCCCCTTGCTGAGGATCGCCGTACCGTCGGGGTTCAACCCTTTGACGTTGACTACTTTTGTCGCCATGATTTTCCTGGTTTGGTTGATTGGCCAAGAAGGTACGACTTTTTACCTGCCCGAAGGGGTTATTTTTTGCTTAGGTCCTGCAACACAATCCTCCGGAACTCCGTCGGATGGCTTTCGGCCTGGATGGCGATGTAGCCCGAGGCCATGGGCCGGCCTTCCGTGTAGGCGTCGGGGTTATAGTCGCTGATGGCTCCGCCGCCGATGACGGGGCGGTGGTAGGTGAGCACGGTGTCGCCCTCCACCAGGTGGTGGATGACCGAATCGCCCAGCACCACCATCTCCACCGTCACCCACTGGTCGCCCCTATAGGTTTTGGAGGTGGAATTCATGCAGTGTTCGGTGCGGAGCTCGCCGCCTATGACCACATTGGAGCCGGGGGTACAGAGGTTCATGGTGGGGCGCTCCCCTGCTTCCCGGCCACCCAGCAGCTGGGCCTCCAGGGAGATGGGGAAATCCTGGTGCAGGCCCATGCTCTCCGCCGACTGGCTGTGCAGCATAAACCCGTTGTTGCGGTAGGCCCAGTCGGGCCCACCCGGCACCTGCTCGCCTGCGAAGCGGTACTCGGCCCGCAGGCGGTAATGCGAGAACGGGATTTGGTAAAACAGGTGCCCGAATTCCTCATTGTAGTCGTCATACTGGTCATAGGAGACCTTCAGCACCCCGTCTTCCACCCGAAAGGTGTTCTTGTAGTTGTCGCCCAGGGCAAAGCCCCGGATTTTGACGTCCCAGCCCTCCAGGTCGCGCCCGTTGAAAAGCTCGATCCATTCGGGTTCCGCGGCTGCGGGTTCCGCCGCGGGTGCAGCGGTTTTGTCGCGGCATCCGGCAGAGAGCAGCGCGAGCAGGAAGACGGCTAAAATGGTTTTCATAGGCATCTTAAGCAAAGGTGTTTTCCTAAGGTAGGTTTTTTGGGGGAA
>CAZIJW010000039.1:0-3715 GCA_964539905.1 uncultured Robiginitalea sp. | reverse complement strand
CATTCCCCGAATTTAACGCTGGTCGGAAGCAACGCCCACCGGGGATTTGTATCTTTAAGATATCCTTCAAACAACCTGCCATGAAACCCTCAAGACTCTTATTACTGCTCCCCGGCCTGTTGTTCCTGCTGGCCTGCAACCAGGACGATGACACGGAACTACAGGAATTCCTGGTGGCCCGCCCCCTGACGATGACCCTGGAAGCTTTTGCCCAAAGCGTGGATGTAGTGGCCCCGCAGCCCCTGCAGGAGTCGGGCAAGATCTACGCCTATGGCGACTATATTTTTGTTAACGAGCCCTATAAGGGCATCCACGTGATCGACAACCGCGACCCGGCTTCCCCCAAAAAGGCCCGTTTTATTGCCATCCCCGGCAATGTGGATCTTTCGGTAAAGGACAATTACCTCTTTGCCGACAGCCTTCAGGACCTGGTGGTGCTCGACATTTCAGATATGGACAACATCCGTCCGGTAACGCGACTTGAAGGGGTGCTGCAGGACAACATTCCATGGCCCTTTGAGGCCGACATTGTGGAATACGGGTCCTGGGATCCCCAAACCGAAGTGCTGGTCGGCTGGGAACTGGTTACGGAACGCCTGCCGGCTGAAGAAGTCCAAAACCGCCTGTGGCGCACCGATGATGCGCTGATGGCCGAGGCCGCCGCGGATTCGGGCACCGGGCAGGGGGGCTCCATGGCGCGGTTCAAGATTGTGGGCGATTACCTCTACGCCGTGGACAGCCATAACATCAATGTCTTCGATATCGCCAACCTGGAGGCGCCCAATGCCCTTGACGATGTGTTCGCCGGGTTCGATATCGAAACCATTTTCAACCGGGGCAACCACCTGTTCCTGGGCAGCATGCGGGGGATGTATATTTTTGACATTTCAGCCCCGGCCACCCCAACATTTGTCTCGGAATTCCAGCACGGCACGGCCTGCGACCCCGTGGTGGTGGACGGCGATTACGCCTTTGTGACCCTTCGCGGGGGCAATGAATGCGGGGCGATGGAAAGCGGGCTCTTTATTGTGGATATCAGCGACATCACCAACCCCGAACTGGCGATCAGCTACCCCATGGACGGCCCGTATGGCCTGGGGGTACAGGGGAACCAGCTGTTTGTTTGCGACGGGGCGTCGGGCCTGAAGGTCTACGACAAGTCGGATGTGTTTAACCTGGTGCCCTTGGACCATTTCAAAGATGTGGTGCCCTACGATGTGATCCCCCTTTCATCGCACCTGCTGATGGTAGGCGATGGCGCCCTGATGCAGTACCGCTATCAGGAGTCGGGCCTGGAATTGCTCAGCACCCTTTTGCTTAAAGGCTGAGGCGTTAATTGGTCCTCACCAGGCGGCCCCTGCACTCCCCCGGTGTTGTTTTCCCTGAATGACCCAATAAGAAACCCCCTACAGCCTCCGCTATACCCATTTTGTCCTGAACATCTGAATTTCCCCTCATTTCGTCTTAATTTCCTACAGGCTACCCAATAAAACTGTAGCTTCGGTGGAGATTGAAGCAATACAACCCCCATGGCTGATTATTAAAAAGCCATGTTATGGAAATGACCAAGAAGCATTTTATCCTCATTCTGGCCCTGGTAATAACAGGCTTCCTTGTCGGGATTTACCTTCAGGATTTACAGCACCGCAAAAGCACTGAAGCTGCCTGGAAGGCCAACCGGTTCAATCTGGAACGAATCAATAAGATCAGGACCTACACCATTAAACTCAACCAGGGCAACTGGCGAACCATGCGCGATAGCATCGGCCATGAACTCGACAGTTTTATGATCCTGCGGTTCCGCAAAGAGATGGATAGCCTGAATCGTTTGGGGGAATAGCGGGACCTGCACATCATTGATGAGATTTCTCATCCCTCGTTCCTCGGGATTCGAAATGACATTTCCATGGAAATGTCACCTTCCCCAAATAAGCGTATCTTTCTGCAACCAACCCCAACCCCTATGAAAGAACCAATCGCATTCCTCCTTATCCTCGCCCTGGGCTGTACGCCCCAGCCGGAAAAAGTTTCGGAAGCAGAGGCCATCCGCGTTGTAGAGGGCTTTTTTGAAGCCCTGGATGTCGACAATGACGACCCGGGCCTGCTGGACCGGTATACCACCGCAGATTTCATGATCTACGAGGCCAGTAAGAAAATGACCAAGGCAGAATTCGTCGAATTCGCCTCCGGCTCGCCCGTCCTTGAAACCGATTGGGAACTGAGCGATTTCAGGGTTTCCACAGACTATAACTCCGCCCACGTGAGCCTGTTTAACCGCGGGACCTTTGTGGTACAGGCCGACTCAGCAAAATTGCGACTCACCCCGGAATGGCTCGAAAGTGCGTATCTAATAAAGGAGAACGATTCCCTGAAAATCAAATTCTACTTTTCCGACAACGTGGGCATGGCAACCGATACGATACAGTAACCCTATGTTCCGCTTCTTCCGAAAACTCCGCCAAAACCTCCTCGCCCAGAACCGGGTCACCCGGTACCTGTTGTACGCCGTGGGGGAAATCGTGCTGGTGGTGGTCGGGATTTTGATCGCCCTGCAGGTCGACACCTGGAACCAGTGGCGCAAAGAGCGCGAAATGGAACAGGTGGTTTTGCAGCAGCTGCGCGATGACTACCGGGCCAACCTGGTCCAGCTCGACCAGAAAATCCGCATGCGGGAAGCCATAATAAAAGCCTCCCTTGATCTCCTCCGGGCCATAGACCGCCCCGAAGAGGCCTCCCGCGACAGCGTCATCACCAACCTGGCCATTTTGCTGATCGACCCTACCTTCGACCCCATCGAGAACGACTTCAGCAGCAACGGCGATTTACGGCTGATTACCAACCAAAAGCTCAAAAGGCTGCTCTCGAATTGGAGCTCCGACATTGTGGCGGTGCGCGAGCTGGAACAGAACTGGGTAGACATCCTGAAACAGGCCTACGTGCCGATCCTTGTGAATCTGGGCGTTAACCGCGACCTGGCCCATACCTTCCTGAACGACCTGGAAATGGACTGGGCCCTCTCGGGCACGGCCCGGTTTGAAAATGTGGCTGTGGGGAAGGCCAAAAAGACGGTTGCCCTGGAAACCCTTACTGCGAATGTCCCCCTGGAAGGCCTGGTGTCCGCAGCCCTGACCTACAATAGCACGGCGAACCTGGAATCGCAAACCCTCCGCGAGCGCATCGAAGAAGTGCTGGCGCTGATCGAAGCGGAGATCCGGTGAGGAAGGGCCGGTATGTCATTTCGAAGGAGGGAGTGCAACGACTGACTGAGAAACCTCATCAAGCAGGAGTTGCACATCATTAATGAGATTTCTCACCCCTGAAGTAGAGCGAAGCTCACTTCAGGGCTCGAAATGACAACGCCCTTAACAACACTACACCAATGAAAAAGAAAGTCGCATTAATCACCGGGGTTACGGGGCAGGACGGGGCCTACCTGAGCGAGTTCCTGCTAGAAAAGGGGTACGAGGTGCACGGGTTGAAGCGGCGGGCGTCGTCTTTCAATACCGAACGGATCGACCACCTGTACCAGGACCCGCACGACGACCAGGTGCGCTTTAAGCTGCACTATGGCGATATGACCGACAGCACGAACCTCACCCGGCTGATCCAGGAGATCCAGCCCGATGAGCTCTACAACCTCGCAGCCATGAGCCACGTGAAGGTGTCGTTTGAGATGCCCGAATACACCGCCAATACCGATGGGTTGGGCACGTTG
>CAZIJW010000038.1:0-12112 GCA_964539905.1 uncultured Robiginitalea sp. | reverse complement strand
TTCTACGATGACACCAATACCTGTGCCAGCCCCACCCTGGTGCTGACCCTGGTGCGGAATGAAACCCCTACCATTACCCAGGTTACCGGGGCTGAAAGTTGTGGCCCCGCCTCCCTGGTACTGTCTGCTATTGGGGAAACCCCCGGGAGCGCCTCGGCCCCCGACATCCTTTGGTATGATGTAGAAACGGGAGGGACCCCGGTGTTCAGCGGCCCGTCGTATACCACGGGTGAATTACAGGCCACCACCTCGTTTTGGGTAGAGGCCACAGCTAATGGTTGTACCTCCTCGCCCCGTGTGGAGGTCATTGCCACCATATCGCCCGTGGTCAGTGCCGGGACGGCTACCAATGCCTCCTCCTGCAGCGACCCGGCCAATGGCCCCACCACCCTGGACCTTGACGACCGCCTGCAGGGCGCCGACCCGGGTACCTGGGAAATCGTGCAGGACCCCTCGGGCAGCCTGACTATCGACCCGGGGAACCTTTTGAATTTTACCGGCCTGGCCTCAGGGACCTATATTTTCCGCTATACGACCAACGTGGCGCAACCCCCCTGTCCGGAAGACTTCGTGGAGGTCAGCATCACGGTTACCAATTGCGATACCGACACCGACGGGGATGGCCTGCTGGACGGTATCGAGGCCACCCTGGGTACCGACCCGAACAATCCCGACTCAGACGGGGATGGCTTTGAGGACGGCACGGAAGTAGGCCCCGATCCGGCCAACCCGCTCGATGAAGACGGCGATGGCATTATCGACGCCCTGGAATCCGCAATCGAGGATGCCGACGGCGACCTGGTGAACGACCAGCAAGACCCCGCCAATACCAACCCCTGCATCCCGAATGCAGACAGCCCCACCTGCGTGGACCTCGCGGTTACCAAAACGGCAGATAACCTGCAGGTCGACATCGGGCAGGAGGTCGCCTTCACCATCACCCTGGAAAACCTGAATTCAAGTGGGGTTACCGACATCCAGATCGGCGACTTGCTGGAAACCGGCTTTTCCTACCTGTCGCATACCGCTTCAGTGGGGAACTATGACCCGGAAACCGGAATTTGGGAGGTTGCGGAACTGGGGCCCCAGGCCACGGCAACCCTGGAGGTCAGGGTAACCGTCCTTGAGGGTGGAGTCTATTCCAATACCGCGGAATTGCTGGCTTCCTTCCCAGATGACCGCAATGCGGATAATAACACAAGCACGGTGGTCCTGCAGATTGCCCAGACGGAGGGAGTGGACCTGGTCCTGGAAAAATGGGGGGCCTTTGGGTCCGGACCCGGGAAT
Source organism: uncultured Robiginitalea sp. (assembly GCA_964539905.1). Classification (GTDB taxonomy): domain Bacteria; phylum Bacteroidota; class Bacteroidia; order Flavobacteriales; family Flavobacteriaceae; genus Robiginitalea. The sequence continues at coordinate 10,825 of CAZIJW010000038.1, read as the reverse complement.
GTGGGCCGGTTTGAAAGGGATGTCATCCGGCCCCTGGCCGGAAACTGGGTGGTCTTCCTGGTGATCGTAAGGAATGAATCCCTGGAAGGCCCGGTGAGCAATATCCGGGTAGAAGACCTGGTTACTCCTGCCACGGCCACCGGGTTTGAATACCAGTTCCACACCTTCAGCCCCATTGCGGGAAGTACCTATGACCCGGCGACCGGGATCTGGACCATAAACCGCCTGGAAAATGGGGAATCGGCCGAGCTGAGGATCAGCGTCATCGTTCCCGAAGCAGGGGATTTCACCAATACGGCCCGAATCCTGGGTTCCTCCCCGGGCGACGGCAACCCGGGGAACAATGAAGACGTGCTGATTTTGGATGTCAATACCCCGGTGGAGGCGGAACCCGGTTTCGTCTTCAACCAGTTTTCCCCGAACGGCGATGGGGTTAATGATTTCCTCGTGATACGGGACATCGCGACCTTCCCTGCGAATTCCATACAGATCTTCAACCGGTACGGGCAATCGGTCTTCGAGGCCAGGAACCTGACCAACGACCGGGTCTGGGATGGCACGTTCAATGGCGAACGGGCCCCTGAAGGCACCTATTATTACATCCTCGACCTCGGCCCGGACCGGGAGGTGGCCAAGGGATGGATTCAACTGATTCGATAATATGGACACGTTGCAAAAAGTGAAAAAGGTTTTTCGCGGCCCCGTAGCAGCCCCCCTGCTGATCCTGCTCCTGGCCTTCGGGCCCCTGCAGGCGCAACGGGAACCGTTCTACACCCAGTACATGTACAACATCGGGAGCTTTAACCCCGCTTATGTGGGCAGCGTGGAATCTCCGGAGTTCAACCTGCTCTACCGCTCGCAGTGGATCGATATCCCTGGTGCGCCCCGGACGATCCGGTTTGGGGTCAACTACCCGTTGGGCAACCGGAAGCACGGGTTGGGGTTCAACGCGGTCAATGACCAGCTGGGGCCCACTACCCAAACGTTTGTGGATGTTTCGTATTCCTTCCAAATTGAATTCGAGTACGACGTGTTCCTCTCCTTTGGCCTTGACGTGGGGGGGAGCTTCCTGAATGTGGATTTTTCCAAAGGCACCTTCGAGAACCCCGGGGAACCCATCCTGGGGACTGAAACCATCAATGAATTCACCCCTACCGTCGGGGCCGGGTTGTTCCTCTACCACCGGGTATGGTACCTGGGGGTGTCGGTCCCGAACTTCCTCACCGATGGCCTCTACAGCAATGAGGTGGCCCAGGTGGTGGAAGGCCAGATGCAGTTCAACTTCATTGGGGGGTATATTTTTGAACTCAACGACAACCTGAAATTCAAGCCGGCATTCCTGGTCAATTACATCCAGGGCGCCCCGGTTAACGGGAACGTCTCGGCCAACTTCCTGTTGAACGATGCCTTCACCCTGGGGGCGGCCTACCGCTTTGACAATGCCGTCAGCGGCCTGGCGGGCTTTCAGGTGTCCAATAGCGTTTTCCTCGGCTATTCGTACGATTACAACACCAATGGCCTGGGGGGGTTCAACAGCGGTTCCCACGAAGCCATCATTAAATTCTACCCCGGTCGGGGCGGGGCTGCTTCACGCGACAAAGAAGGCCGGAAGGGTAAAGGCAAGGGACAACAAATCGATAGTCCGCGATTTTTTTAGGCATTGGGTATGAAAAAAAGACCGTTTATAACCGCATTGTTTTTCATCGCCTTTGGGGTGCTTTCCGCTCAGAAAGGCTCCAAAGCAGACCAGTATTACTTTGAGTATGCCTATAAGGAGGCCGTAAGGGCTTACCAGGAGGAAATGAAACAGTATTCCCTGAGCCCTGCCCAGGAATTGAACCTGGCGGATTCCTACTTCCGCACCGGGCAATTCGACCAGGCAGCGGAAACCTTCCTGCAGGTGTACAAGAAAGACAGCCTGATGACGAACGCCCAGTTCAACACCATGCTGCAGGCCCTTTCCAGGACCTCGGGACCCGACCGGGCAAAGGCCTTCCTCAGTACCCGCTCCGACCAGTTGTCGGAAGCCCTTATGGAAAATACGGCCTTTAACTACGAAGTCCTGGAGGATGCCCCGGACTCCGGGAGCAACTATCGCATTTTTCCCCTGGGCATCAACAGCAAGCAGTCCGATTTTGCGCCTGCTTTTTTCGGGGCCAACCAGTTGCTGTTCTCTTCTTCCCGCCCCCTGGCGGCAAAGGAAACCTATATGCCCTCCGGGGAATCCTATATGGATATCTATGTGACCACGGTGCAGGGCGACGGGCAGGCCAGCATGCCTTCAGCCGTACCGTGGATCCCCAGGATCAAATACCACCAGGCCACGCCCTTTTACAGCGAATCCCTGGACGCCCTGTTCTACGTCAGGTCGAATATGGATGAAACCGGGTCGCTGGCCTTTGACCCCGGGGGGAAAAACGCCCTGGGGATCGTCAGGGCAGGGCGCGACGGGGCCTTCCGCACCCTGTTCCGCGACCTGGGGACCTCGTTTTATTACCCCTTTTTCGACAGCGCTACCGGGAAGCTTTACTTTGCGGCCGATTTCAATATGGGATACGGGGGCACCGACCTGTATTACGTGTATACCAACAACGGGCAGATCATGTCGGAGCCTGTAAACCTGGGGCCGCAGATCAATACCCCGGGTAATGAGATTTCCCCCTACATCTTCGAGGGGAGCCTGTACTTTGCCTCCGATGTCTTCTATGGGCTCGGGGGGATGGACATCTATAAGGCGGAGGTACAGGAGGGCGATTTTTTCAGTATCCCGGTCAACCTGGGCGCCCAGGTCAATTCGCCCATGGACGATTTCGGGTTCATTATTAAAGCCGACCCGAATGGGGGATATTCCGGCTATTTTTCGTCAAACCGCGACGGCGGGGTTGGGAAGGATGACCTCTACGGGTTTACCGTGGACCAGAAGCCCGGGATGAAGACCCTGGTGGTGCAAGGCACCGTCCAGGACCTCAGCGGCATGGGTGTCAGCAAGGCCTTTGTACGCCTGCTGGGCCCGGAAGGCAAGCTCATCCGGGAAACCTATAGCGGGGAAGATGGGGCGTTCAGGCTTGAAATCCCCATGCGCGACAGCGTTTCCGTCCAGGTTGGCCGCGACCGCTATGAAACCCTCGACCTCGGCAGCACGGCTAGCCGGCCAGACCTGGTTGGCAAGCCCCTGAAAATCCAGCTGACCCCCCTGGAGGCAGTGGTATTGCAGCAGACCGATCAGACCCTTTTGCGGGTAGACCGTTTCCATTTCCGCTCCAACAGTGACCAGGTTACCCCGGAGATCGCCGCAATCCTCGACCAGGCGGCCGTGGTGCTGAACAAGTTCCCTTCCTTAAGGATCCGCATTGAAGCCCATACCGACAGCAGGGGCAGCGCCACAAATAACCTGCAGCTATCGCAGCGCAGGGCGCAGGCCATCCGCGACTACCTCATTTCCAAAGGGGTTGCCCCGGAAACCCTGGCCGAAGTGGCCGGGTACGGCGAAGCGCAGATCCTGAACAACTGCACAGATGGGGTCTATTGCCTCGAGGTACTCCACAAACAAAACGAGCGCTACCCGTTTGTGGTCCTGAATTACAGCGACCTGTAAAGGGCTACCGCTGCAGCACGCAATCGCTGCAGGCCTTCACCTCCCCGTAGTAGGTTTCCCTGTATTTGTGCAGGGTTTTGTAGGGGATGCCCAAAATCTTTTTACGGATGTAGGTCACCCGGGTATGCAGGCGGCCCATTTGGGGGGTAAAACGTTTTTCAACGCGGGTTTTCCGATCAATTTGAATCAACTTCATACAACCTGGTTTGTTGCAAAGCTTACAAAAACCTCGATACGAGTCAACCCAGCGGTGTTAAATCGGTGTTAGGAGGGTGGTTTTAGGGGTATTTTCTGTCAGAAAAGCAAAATCCAGCAGTAATACGCGGCAAAAAGGGAGAGGAATACAATCCCAAGGTAGGTAAGCAGGCGCAGGCCCGGGCCGGGGTGGTACGCTTCGGGCAGATCCCCGCTGGTGACATTCCTGAGGTTCATGTACCCGACCAGGGGAGCCAGGACAAAGGAAATAAAGGTGGCCAGGGCCACCAGGACCCCCATGTTCGCCCCGAAGGCAAGGAGCACGAGGTAATTCACCCCGGTCAGCAGCAAAACGGCTGCCCCGTAATGCCATTTTTTAACCGTCCGCTTGCGTTCTGGCCGGAGGTTTTCCAGTACATCCACGCTCACCCTGGCAATGGCGTCATGGGCCGTCATGCAGGTGCTGAACATGGTGGCAAAGGCAGACACGGCGATAAAGATATAGGCCCAATTCCCGATATGGGTGGTAAACAGCGATACGACCTGGTCGGCAAAGGTGGTGGCGTTCCCGCTCAGTTCGGTTTGGGTGCCGTACAGGGTCCGGTACCCGATGAGCAGGAAGAACACCGCCAGCAGGGCGGTGGTAATATACCCGGAATTAAATTCCTGCAGGGCCTCCTTCAGGGAAGGTTTCCGGCCCATGGCCTTATATTTTTCAAGGCTCCACAGGCTGATCCAGCTGCTGGCTTCCACCGCTGTGGGCATCCATCCGATGAGGCTGATCAGGAACAGGATCCCCACCGAGTCGAACAGGGGAGGGGGTTGGAACCCTGCCGTGGTTTCCACAGCCGGCTTGTAAAGGACCAGTACCGTTGTGACCAGCAGGGCTGCAAACAGGATGGTCACCACAAATTTGAGGGAGGTCTCCAGCAGCTTATACCGGCCCACGATCAAAAGGGTGGAAACAAAAACAAACAGCCCCAGGGCAAGGCTGCCCACAGAAACCCCTTCGATCCGGAAGAGGTTGCTCAGCAACCCGGCCGTAACCACATATAAGGCCGCTAAAATGGTGAAGGTGGTCACCAGGGTAATGGCGGCATAAACCCAGATATAGGCTTTTCCCCGCCTGGCGTATCCTTCCACCAGGCTGCGCCCGGTGACGTTCGTATAGCGGATGCCGAATTCGAAAAAAGGGTATTTCAGCAGGTTGGCCAGGAGGATGGGAACCACCATGCCCCACCCGTAGGTAGCCCCTGCTTTGGTGGAAAGCACCAGGTGGGAGGTCCCGATCGCCATGCTGGCAAACAGCAGGCCCGGCCCAAGGTTTCTCAGTAAAGCCTTAAATGCGTTCATGGCGTCAGCGGACTAAAATACAAACTTTACCGGATCTCGATACGGTTCCCGTAAAACCGGGGCTCGGTGTTGAAAATGAGGTCCAGGAATACCTTTACGCGGGCGAAATATTCCCGCAGGTGCACCTTCAGCCCTTTGGCCCCTTCTACGTCCCCGGCGTTGAAGCCCTGGGCATGCAGGCCTTTTTTGGAGGCGATAAAGAGGGCGCGTTCATTATGGAATTCCTGGGAAATGACCGTAACCGAATCCAGCCCGAAGACAATCCGGGCCCTGACCATGGAATCGAGGGTGCGGAACCCGGCGTAGTCGAGGTAGATGTGGTCGGCCGGGATGCCCCCGGCCACCAGGTCTTTTTTGATGGTGTTCGGCTCGTTGTAGTAGATGCTCCCGTTGTCGCCACTGACCAGGACCCGGGAAATCTTCCCGCTTTCGTACAGCTGCAGGGTCGCCTCGATGCGGTGCTGGTAGAAGGGGTTGATGCCCCCGCCCACCTGGTGGCGGGCGGTACCCAGCACCAGGCCTACCCGGTTGTAGGGGATGGCGTCCACCGAGGTATAGATTCGCGATCGGGTAGACAGTTCAATGATAAAGTAACACCCCGTGAAAATCAGTAGGGGAAGCACGAAAAGGGCGAGCAGCCTCTTGCGGATTCGTTTTCTCATAGTCGCTGGCAGTAGCGCAGATTAAAGGTACATAATTTGGGTGGTCCCAGAGGGACGGAATTGAAAAAGGCCCCGGGGGGTTCCCGGGGCCTTTCCAATGCTTGTGGCCCATAAGGCCTTAAGGCATTACCATTTGTATTGCGCCCCGAACATGAACATGGAGGTGGTCATGTCGTAGGATACTTCACTTCCCGGGATAGCGCCATTGGGTGGAAAGTTCTGTGCAAACTGCGGATTCAGCAGGGGGCCTGAAGTGGCATCCCCAGAGGTTCCGTAATGGAACACCCCGTCGATTTGCCAACGGTCGGTCAGCTCATAGCTTGCACCTACCTGGAAGGCGTTTTTGATGATGGCCGTAGCCGGGACGCTGAAGAAGGCCAGGTCGTCGCGGATGGGGTTGGAGCTATAGGTGTACCCCAAACGGAGGGGAAGCTTGTTTACCCCCTTGTACTGGATCCCGGCAGAGAGGATGGTGATGTTTTCCCAGCCAAAGCCGGCCACGGAGGCGGTTTGGGTCCAGCCGGAGTTTTCAAAGCCGTCGGTGTTTTCGTAATAGACGTTCCTGTAGTCCAGGGCCAGGTCGAAGTTCCCTGCGGAGTAGCCTACCCCGAAAGAAAGGATGGCCGGATAATCCAGGTTGAATTCGTTGGTGCCATCGGTGCCATCGAGGTACACGTTGTCAAACTCGAAGTCGCCGAAGGTCTGGGTGGTTTTGTAGGAGGCCCCTGCCTTGAACCCGGTGCCGGAGTCAAAGAACACCCCGAATTGGGCCCCGAAGCCAAAGGCGGTAGCGGCTCCGTCGGTGCTGGGGTAGCCGGCCTGGGTTGGGTTGGCGGTCGGGTTGGGGGTCAGGTCAAGGGAGCCCATGTTCAGCGTGGGCTGCACCCCAACGGAGAGCTTATCAGTCAGCTGGTAGGCATAGGCCACGCCCACCTGCAGGAGGGTGTAATTGGACTCTACCCTGCCAAAGCCCCCCTGGCTTTGCGGGAAGTTGATCGGGTTCGTATTGCTTTCAGGGAACGTCACCCCGAAGCCGCTGATCCCGAAGGCGGAAAAGCCAAAGTGGTGTTTGGAATCGGAGGCCATTTTATAGGCCAGGGCCGGCAGGGGCGATACCCCCCGGTCGTCTTCAGTGGTACCGCTCACAAACTGCCCGGTGGGCTGTCCGCTGCTGTCAAATACGGGCACGGTGGAACTCACTTCGGGTGAGGAAAAGAACAGCCCCAGGTCAAAACGCGCCTGGTTGTCCTTGAACACGGTAATTGCCGCCGGGTTCCAGTGCAGGGCACCGGAAATGTCGAGGGGTTGTCCGGTGGAGGCGCCCCCCATGGACATGTTTACGGACCCCACCCCCTGCATAATATGGCCAGTTTGCGAAAAGGCCAGGGGAATACAGCAGAACATCAATAAAAACGTTGCCAGGTTTCTCATTTCAGAAAGGTTTAATGGGTTAAAAGGTGCATTGGCTTCTTTGCCGGGTTACTGGGTGGGTTGGATTGTTGGGGCGAAGGTACGCCTCAAGAAGCTGTCAGGATATGATAATAATCATAAATTGTAACGTTTGCGGGGCCTTACAATCGCTAAGCCGGGATGTGGTGCATTAGTCATCGCGGTGCTGCCCAGGGAGTTCCCACCGAGCCTGCCATCGCCTGTTTTGCCTTTGCACCCGGGGGCGCAATAATCCACCGGGGGTCCCCATAGTTGGAAAAGGAGGTCCGGGGATGCATCTGCCCCATAGCGGAGACCGTGTAAATTTTGTTTCCGTTCACCCGGGCCGGGGAGGAATTATTCGTATTGGCAACAGAATACCCCGGCCATCCTGAAAGGCCCCCAGGGTTACCCGGGGGGGGAGCCAGTTTTCGCAGCAGGCATAAAGAAAATTACTTATCTTTTGCATGGTCTTCGAGCCGGACCGATTAAAAAAACAACCCCCTATGGACAAACGGGATTTTCTCAAGAAAAGCAGCCTGGGGGCGCTGGGCATTGCCCTGGCCCCTTCATTGATGGCCTATAACAACCCGCAGCAGCGCCTGCGCACCGCCCATATCGGGGTGGGGAACATGGGGGCCGAAGACCTCAAGGCGATTGCCTCCCACCCCCGGGTGGAAGTGGTGGCCCTCTGCGATGTGGATACCCGCTACCTGCAGGCAGCCCTGCAGTTGCACCCCGGGGCCCGGGTATTTTCCGATTACCGGGTGATGTTCCGCGACATGCCGGAGGGGATCGATGCCGTAATCGTCTCCACCCCCGACCATACCCATGCCCCGGCCTCCCTGATGGCGATGGAGTTGGGCAAGCCGGTGTATTGCCAGAAACCGCTTACCCACCACGTATCGGAAGCCCGGGAAATGCGAAAGGTGGCCGAAGCGAAGAACCTCATTACTCAGATGGGCATTCAGGTGCATTCCTTTTACGACTACAAACTCGCTACGCTGTTGATCCAGTCGGGCATTATCGGCAAGGTGCATACGGTGCGGGCCTGGTCGCCCAAGAACTGGGGGTACGACGGCCTTGAGCCAGAAGGCAGCGACCCGGTACCCGAATTCCTCGACTGGAACCTCTGGCAGGGTACTGCCCAGGAACGGCCCTATAAGGAGGGGACCTACCACCCGGGGAATTGGCGCAAGCTGCTCGATTACGGCTGCGGTACCCTGGGCGACATGGGGGTCCATATCTTCGATACGCCCTACAACGCCCTTGCCCTGGACGTTCCCCAAACCATCCGCACCGATTGCCGCCCGCCCAATGGGTTTGGCTTCCCGGAAAACAATACGGTCACCTATGAATTCCCCGGCACCCCCTACACGGCCCAAACGCTTACCTGGGTGTGGTACGACGGGCCCGGGGCCCCGCCCGCCCACCCCGATCTCGCCCTGCCCGGGGGGGAACCCCTGCATGACCAGGGCGCCATGTTCATGGGGGAAAAAGGCAGGTTGTACCTCCCGCATTTTATGAAGTTGCCCCAGCTGATCGTGGACGGGGAGTATCGCGAAATGGACTTCGCTGCCTTCAACCTGGGCAGCCCGGTGACCGATTACGAAAGCGAAAGCAACAAGCACTACCACCAGTTTGTGGATGCCTGCCTGGGGGAGGGGGAGTGTTCCGCCCCCTTCTCCTATGCCGCCCGCCTCACGGAAACCATCCTGCTGGGGGTCGTCGCCGGCCGATTCCCCGGGCAGACCCTGCACTGGGATTCGGCCCGCGCCCGTTTTGCCGAGGAGGAAGCCAATGCCTTCCTCTCCGGAACCTATCGGGAATTCTGAAAGGGGCGGAAACGATAACCAGGTCCTTTCATTTGCCAAAAAGTTCTTTGCATTTTACAGAAATATCGTAAATTTGCCTCCGCGTCGGTAGTGACGTTCCGTGCTGACGACCATGCGAAAATAGCTCAGTTGGTAGAGCGCCACCTTGCCAAGGTGGAGGTCGCGGGTTCGAATCCCGTTTTTCGCTCTAAGCGCTGCTTGTCAGCGTTTTTTTGTTTAAGTCCTGCTCGAGTGGTGGAATTGGTAGACACGCCGGACTTAAAATCCTGTGGGCATTTGCCCGTGCGGGTTCAAGTCCCGCCTCGAGTACTAAAGAAAAAGCCAAGGTTTCAACGCCTTGGCTTTTTTTATTCAAACTGTGTAAAATCGTAATGTCATCATACGTTTGAGTGAACCCAAGGAAAACTTCTTTCTTCTTCTGCTGGGATATAACATTCCCCGAATGATTTCCTAAAAAATACGAAGTTCTATTTGATGGGAGCCTACATTTCAATAAACTTAGAGTTAAGAACAATTCATTATTCACCCCAATTGTTTTTCTTAAGCTATCATTTATTATCTTTAGAAGAAGACTACAAAGCAAATAACTTGTAATCAAAGCTTTGTTTAATTTTAAAATACTCCAATGAAAAATTTTAATCGTTTTTTCAAAACAAAAAGCTGTGCAGGGTTTCTTTATATAACATCGTTGATATTCCTTTTTCAAAGCAACCCCTTATGGAGTCAGAAATTCTACTCAGGCAAGACCATATTGGCTGTATTTGCCCATCCTGATGATGAAAGTACAATCTCCCCAATATTGGCCAAGTATATTCGCGAGGGTGCCAAAGTACATTTGGTAATCGTTACGGATGGCAGGTACGGCACGAATGATTTCCACGATCATGAAGCAGGAGAAACCCTGGTGGCTACAAGAAAAGAAGAGATGAAATGTGCAGCAAACAAATTAGGGGCGGAACTTACCCATCTGGATTATCATGACCAGCTAAGGGCTGCCGAAGGATATGATGGTCATGTACCATACGCCAGGTCCATTATAAAAGAGCTGTATGGTATCGTTGAAAAGCTTGAGCCCGATGTGCTAATTACATGGGGACCAGATGGCGGTTCTACGCACATGGACCATAGGCTAATTGGCGCATCTGTTACACAGGTATTTCTAAGCAAAAAATGGGAGAAGCCAATGTCACTTTTTTATTACGGTACGCCATCTGATAACATTGAAGATTCCGAAAGCAAAATTTTAAGAGGGCAATCCAGCACCTACTTAAGGACCAAAATTTCATATACCCAACAGGACCTGGACAAGGCTTTTAATTCTTATAAATGTCATTATAGCCAAATAAATCCGGAAATGACCAAGACAGATTATGAAAAAGCAAAGACAAAAAATGGTATGTTTATTTACCTAAGGAAATTCGAAGGGCCAACAAAAGATTCAAATTCAGTCTTTAACTGAGTCTGTTAAAGCATGAAACTTACCTGATTTTTAAATTATTGTAAAACGCATAAGCCATAAGAATAGAAAATTAAGGGCATTTTAACGATTTAAGAAAACGGTTTCCCTTTCTTTTTCTTAAAGAGTTTATATTCTTCAGGAATTTTATTTTCAAAAGCATGCCGCTCATACTTTTTGATTCCGGTTACCCACATTGCCAGCGTATTTGAGCTCCCTATGCGAAAGTTCAATATATTGGTAGCCTCGTACCGGACATTATATTTTTGTAGCCCATAAAAAACAACTTACCACAATTCGC
>CAZIJW010000037.1:0-12910 GCA_964539905.1 uncultured Robiginitalea sp. | reverse complement strand
CCGGTGAGAAACAAAAAAAGTGGCCTTTTAGCCACTTTTTAAACTGAATAACTGGAGAGAACTATTTTATCAGGCTCGCAGCTTCCTTCATCATACCCATTTGGTCTTCGGAGACAATCCCTTTCATCCCCTTCATAAACTTTTTGTTGCCTAAAAGGGCGTTTTGGATCAGATCCGTTCCACTGCCCGCCAGCAGCTGGTCCGGGGAATATTTGCCGAGCAGGCTTTTGAGCTTGGGCGATTTCAGTGCTTTCTCCACCACTGCACTGGCCTGGCTGGCCTGGGCCTCGGAAAGGTTGAATTTCTGGGCAAGGGATTTAACCTGGCCCCCCACCAGTTGGCTTATCATGTCGTCTGAAGACGCTGCAGATGCTGCACTGGTAATGTCGCTCATACTTTGTGCAGCTACTGTGGAGGCCGCAAGGGCGAAGCATAAAACGAGTAATTTTTTCATAGTGATTGGTTTTTAGGTTTTCTTTTTAAATCAGATTTTCTGGGTAAATGTATGGTTTTTGAAGTTTTTACGGGGTGTTTCCGTCATGTTTCCCGTGTTAAATAATCGTGAAGGTTGGTTTGATTTTAAAAGTCCGGACTGTGGACCCCCGGGATTCGGGAGATCGTTTTTTACGCAACGCCCAAACACAAGGTGGAGGCGGTAAGGAACCTATTTTATCCCGGCATGCGTCCAGTAATCCACCACCAGTACGTCTTCCAGCCAGGGGCCGAGCAGGGCTCCAAAAGCCTTGTGGTCGGGGTGGGGGAGGTAGGCGTCCCGGTCTTCCTCCGAGGCGAAGCTCAGGAAAAAGCAGTGGGTAAAGCCTTTGTTCAACCCTTCCGGGGAATTGTTCAGTCCCCACTCAAAGTTGCGGATTTGGGAGATCTTTTCGGGAAGTTGCGAAAAGGCCGCTTCTATTTCCCCAATTTTTTCCTCCGGGGTCCCGTCCCGGAATTTGAAGAGCACCACATGCCTCAGCACCTGGTTTTCCCCGGATGCGGGCGCTTCAGGCGCGGTTTGGTTGGGGTTTGCGATCTGGGCCTGGGCTAACAGGGCGGTAAGGATAAAGGCGAGGGAAAACAAAAGTTTCATGCTGGGGATTGGCTGAGGGTTGTTTAAGACAAGATACAAATTCCTGCAGGTTTTGCCCGGGCGTCCATCCCGGAATAAATGGTATTTTTGAAGGGATAAACCTGCAGCCGAATGTCTGAGCGCGTCAAAATCATCGAATGCCCGCGGGATGCCATGCAGGGGATCCGGACCCAGATCCCCACCGAGGCCAAAACCCGCTACATCCAGGCGCTACTGGGCTGTGGGTTCCACACCATCGATTTCGGCAGTTTTGTCTCCCCGAGGGCCATCCCCCAGATGGCTGATACGGCCAGGGTCCTTGCGGGCCTGGACCTGAGCCGGACCACAAGCCACCTGCTTGCCATTGTAGCCAACCTCCGCGGGGCGGAAGAGGCCTGCAGGCACCCCGAGATCCGCTACCTGGGGTACCCTTTTTCCATTTCCGAGAATTTCCAGATGCGGAACACCCATAAAACCATTGCCCAGTCGATCGACCTGCTGCAGGACATCCTTTCCGAGGCCTCGAAGCAGGGCAAGGAGGTGGTGACATACATTTCCATGGGCTTTGGGAATCCATATGGAGACCCCTGGAACGTCGACATCGTTGCGGAATGGACGGAAAGGCTGGTGGCCATGGGGGTGCATATTTTGTCCCTTTCGGATACCGTGGGGAGTTCCACCCCTGAAATCATCGAGCACCTTTTCGCCAACCTGATTCCCCGCTACCCGGAGGTGGAATTCGGGGCCCACCTGCACACCCACCCCCGTTCCTGGCACGAAAAGGTGGATGCTGCCTTCCGCTCGGGGTGCCGCCGGTTCGACGGCGCCATCCAGGGGTTCGGGGGATGCCCCATGGCGAAGGATGAACTCACCGGGAACATGCCCACCGAGAAGCTCCTGTCTTACTTTACCTCCCAAAAGGCCGATACCGGGGTGAACTGGATGGCTTTTGAAGCGGCCTACAACAAGGCCCGGGAACTCTTTTCTGCCCATGCCTGAAGGGGACGCGGGCCCCGTGGCCGACGCACCGGGGTCATTTCCGCCCGCCAGGCGCTTATGAACCCTGAAAAGTAGTATCTTTGCACGCAATTAATCCTTAATTGCCATGGAAGCCCACCTGTCCAAAATCGTAGGCGAAGGCCTTACCTACGACGACGTCCTCCTCGTACCGGCGTATTCTGAAATCCTTCCGAGGGAAGTCGATATCCGGACCCGGTTTACCCGGAATATCCAGCTCAATGTCCCCATCGTTTCCGCTGCCATGGATACGGTAACGGAATCGCGTATGGCCATTGCCATGGCCAGGGAAGGGGGGATTGGCGTCCTCCATAAAAACATGAGCATCGATTTGCAGGCCATGAAGGTGCGCAAGGTAAAACGGGCCGAAAGCGGGATGATCCTCGACCCGGTGACCCTGCATGCCGACGCCCTGGTGCGGGATGCCAAGGCGAACATGCGGGAGTTCAGCATTGGGGGTATCCCCATTGTCGACCGGGATGGCCGGCTGATCGGGATTGTCACCAACCGCGACCTGCGCTTTGAGAAAAACGACGACCGCCCCATTTCAGAGGTCATGACCTCGAAAAACCTGGTGACCGTGGCGGAAGGCACTTCCCTTGAGGAAGCGGAGGACATCCTTCAGGCAAACAAAATCGAAAAACTCCCCGTAGTCAATAAAGATAACCGCCTGGTGGGCCTGATTACCTTCAGGGACATCACCAAGCTCACCCAGAAGCCCATCGCGAACAAGGATAAGTACGGACGGCTTCGGGTGGCCGCGGCCCTGGGGGTCACCGCAGATGCCCTTGACCGGGCCGGGGCCCTGGTGGCCGCCGGGGTCGACGCCGTGGTCATCGATACTGCCCACGGGCATACCCGTGGCGTGGTGGCCGTGCTGCAGCAGGTAAAAAAAGCCTTCCCTGACCTGGAAGTGGTGGTGGGCAACATCGCCACCCCGGAGGCGGCCCGCTACCTGGTCGATGCTGGTGCGGATGCCGTTAAAGTGGGCATTGGCCCCGGGTCGATATGTACTACGCGAGTGGTGGCAGGGGTTGGTTTTCCGCAACTGTCCGCCGTGCTGGAAGTGGCAGCAGCCATTAAGGGCAGTGGGGTACCCGTCATTGCCGACGGGGGAATCCGCTATACCGGGGACATCCCGAAAGCGATAGCTGCCGGGGCCGATTGCGTGATGCTGGGGTCCCTGCTGGCGGGGACCAAGGAATCGCCCGGGGAGACCATCATCTATGAAGGGCGTAAGTTCAAATCGTATCGCGGCATGGGTTCGGTGGAAGCCATGAGGGAAGGTTCAAAGGACCGCTACTTCCAGGACGTGGAGGATGACATCAAGAAACTGGTCCCGGAGGGGATCGTCGGCCGGGTGCCGTACAAAGGGGACCTTTTTGAAAGCATCCACCAGTTCGTAGGGGGGCTGCGCGCGGGGATGGGATACTGCGGTGCCCGTGATATCGAGACCCTGAAGGAGACCGGCAAATTTGTGAAGATTACCGCCAGCGGCATCCACGAAAGCCACCCGCACAACGTCACCATTACCAAGGAATCCCCGAATTACAGCCGGTAGGGTAGTAGTTTTATGGAACCTGGGCCCGCTATTGCAGTGGGTTACCCGGGAGTATTATTTCGCCTGTCCGCTGTATTGTTCCCAGGGGGTGTTTTTATAGATATCCTCCCCAAAATAGCGGGCAATCTTAAGGAAGCCATCGGGTTTCTGGTACCCCGGTACGGGGGAAAGCATCTTTCGCCCTTCATCCAGGAATACCACGGTCGGGTAGCTCATGCGCCCCTGTAAAAGGGCGGCAGCCAGCTCGTGGTACCCCCGCCTCCCGGAGGGGACGAATTTAAAGGTTTTCCCATCGTATTCAATAGGCGCTTCCTGCTCGGCATCCAGCTTCACCATATAGAAATGTTCCTGCATGTAGGCGGCTACTTCAGGGTTTTGGAAGGTGTCCTGGTCCATCCGTTTGCACCAGCCGCACCAGTCCGTATAGACGTCTACAAAGAGTTTTTTCGGCTGGGCATCGGCGGCAGACCGCGCCACGGCCTCCTCCCAGCTCATCCACTGTACTTCCTGCGCCACCAGGCCCAGGGTACTCAGGAAAGCGGTCAGCAGGAGTACGGGCAGTGTTTTTTTCTTCATTTCCGAATGTTTTCCGGGTAGCCCCGGGATTCTATTAATCCTAACGTCCGCAGGGCGTTTTTATTTCAATGTGCCCCGGCAACCTGCGGGTCGAACAGGGCAGGCAGGTCGACCTGGTTGCGGACCAGGTCTTCAAAGGTTTCCCGCTCCCGGATCAGGTAGGCCTTTCCCTCGTGCCAGAGGACCTCGGCAGGCCGGTACCGGGAATTGTAATTGCTGGCCATGGTAAAGCAATACGCCCCTGCATTTTTAAAGCAAAGCAGGTCCCCTTCGGTAATTTCGCTGATGCGGCGGTTGCTCCCAAAGGTATCGGTTTCGCAGATATACCCGACCACGGAATAATACCGCTCTTTTCCATCGGGGTTTGAAATATTCACAATTTCGTGTGAAGCCCCGTACAGCATCGGGCGAATCAGGTGGTTGAAACCGGAATCGACCCCGGCGAATACGGTGGAGGTCGTTTGTTTTACCACATTGACCCGGGCCAGGAAATAGCCTGCCTGGCTGACCAGGAATTTCCCGGGCTCAAAGGCCAGGGTAAGCTCTCGTCCGTATTCCTTGCAGAAGGCATTGAAACGGCCGCCCAGGCGGGCGCCCAGTTCTTCCACATTGGTTTGGATGTCGCCCTCCCGATACGGGACCTTGAAACCGCTCCCGAAATCGATGAACTCCAGGTCCCTGAACTGCAGGGCAGTGTCGAAAAGGATTTCAGAGGCATACAGAAACACATCGATGTCGAGGATGTCGCTTCCCGTATGCATGTGGATGCCGTTTACCCGCATTCCCGTAAGGTCCACAATGCGCAGAAGGTGCGGGATTTGGTGGATGCTGATCCCGAATTTGGAATCGATGTGCCCCACGGAAATCTTGGAGTTTCCCCCCGCCATCACATGGGGGTTGATGCGGATGCATACGGGGATCTCCGGATGCCTGGTCCCGAACTGCTCCAGGATGGAAAGGTTGTCGATGTTGATGCGCACCCCCAGGGCTGCGGCTTCTTCAATTTCCTCAAGGGAAACGCCGTTGGGGGTGTAGATGATGTCCTGGGGCGCAAAGCCGGCCAGCAGTCCCAAACGCACTTCCTGTATGGAAACGGTGTCCAGGCCGCTGCCCAGGTGCTTCATCAGGCGGAGGATGGTCAGGTTCGATAACGCCTTGGCCGCATAGTTCAGCTTCAGGTGGGGGATTTGGCTGAAGGCCCGGGTGAGCCGTTCAAACTGCGAACGGATTTGTCCGGAATCATACACGTAAACCGGGGCCCCGAATGCTTCGGCAATTCCTCTTAAAACAGTGGCTTCCATACCTCCAAAGGTTTGGGCAAAACTAATTTACTTTCGCGGCATCCCCAAAAAAAGGATTCGAATGCTTCATAATTTAACAAAATGTTGTAATCATAACAATGATTGGATCCCCGGGTTTGTGATTCCGCGGAATGCGTTGTAATTTGGCGCGCCATGAAGATGCCCTTATTCCCACTGCAATCGGTTTTTTTCCCGGGAGAGACCGTCCCCCTCCATATTTTTGAGGAGCGTTACAAACAATTGATTCAGGATTGCCTCCGGGAGGCGGTCACCTTCGGAATCCCCGTATATGTCGACAACACCCTGTCCTTTGGCACCGAGGTGCAGCTCAAGGAAGTCGTAAATACCTATCAGGACGGGTCGATGGATGTGGTTTGCGTGGCCCGGCAGGCCTTCCGCCTGGTTAGTTTCCAGCCCAAGTTGCCCGGGAAGTTATATCCCGGGGGCGAGGTGCGGTTCCTCGACCCGATACAGGATGCAGACCCCGGGCTTACCGATGCGGTCATTGAGGCCTGCCAGCAACTGTACCGGCTCATGGAGCTAACTTTTGAACCGGTCCGCCGGGAAGTCTTCAACAGCTTTACCCTGGCCCATAAGATGGGCCTGTCGTTTCAGCAGGAGTACCAGTTGCTGCAGCTGGCCAGTGAAAAGGTCCGCCTGCAATTCCTGCTGGACCACCTGAGGCAGACCATCAGGGTGCTCGGACAGCTCGAGCAGACCCGGGAGCGCATCGAGATGAACGGGCATTTCCGCAATTTCGACCCCCTCGATTTCAAGGATTACAAGGTGGAATAAGCCGAATGGGCAATCCATTAGGGGAAGTCGGGCCCGTTTCCTATTTTTGCACCCAACAAGACAACCCAATAACATGAATTTACACGAATATCAGGGAAAAGAGATCCTTGCCAGTTTTGGCGTGCGCGTGCAGCGGGGCATTGTAGCCCATAATGCCATGGAGGCTGTGGAGGCCGCGAAGCAACTCACCCAGGAAACCGGGACCAGCTGGCATGTGATCAAAGCCCAGGTCCACGCCGGGGGGCGCGGCAAGGGGGGCGGGGTGAAGCTCGCCAAGAACCTCAAGGAAGTGGAAAGCCTTGCCGGCCAGATCATCGGGATGAACCTGATCACGCCTCAAACGTCGGCCGAGGGCAAAAAGGTCCACCAGGTATTGATCGCCGAAGACGTGTATTACCCGGGGCCTTCCGAAACCAGTGAATTCTATATGTCGGTGCTCCTGAACCGGGCCACCGGAAGGACCATGATCATGTATTCCCCCGAGGGCGGGATGGACATCGAGGAGGTGGCCGAAAAAACCCCCCACCTGATCTTCACGGAAGAAGTTGACCCCGCCGTGGGGCTGATGCCCTTCCAGGCCAGGCGCATCGCCTTTAACCTGGGCCTGTCGGGAAATGCCTTTAAGGAAATGACCAAATTCGTGTCGGCCCTTTACCGGGCCTATCAGGAGAGCGATGCCAACCTCTTCGAGATCAACCCGGTGCTGAAGACCTCCGACGATAAAATCATGGCCGTGGATGCCAAGGTATCCATCGATGACAATGCCCTGTACCGGCGCAAGCAGTACGCGGAAATGCGCGACCTGCGGGAAGAAAACCCCATTGAAGTGGAAGCCCGGGCTGTGGGCCTCAATTACGTGGACCTCGACGGGAACGTAGGGTGTATGGTCAATGGGGCCGGGCTGGCCATGGCCACCATGGACCTGATAAAAATGGCCGGGGGGGAACCTGCCAACTTCCTGGACGTAGGCGGTACGGCTGATGCCAAGCGGGTGGAGGAAGCCTTCCGCATCATCCTGAAGGACCCGAATGTGAAAGCCATCCTCATCAATATCTTCGGCGGCATTGTGCGTTGCGACCGCGTGGCCCAGGGGGTCGTGGACGCCTACAGGAACATGGGGGACGCCATAAAGGTACCCATCATTGTGCGCCTGCAGGGAACCAACGCGGAACTTGCCAAGGAAATCCTCGACCAGTCCGGGCTGGCCGTGCATGCTGCGGTTCAGTTCCAGGAGGCGGCCGACAAGGTTAAGCAAGTGTTGTCCTGACCGGCTTACAAGTATCGTTTAAGGGTTATGTAATGCCTACATAACCCTTTTTTTATTTCCCCTGCCGACCCTTACCCTGAATTTACCCTTGCGTTAAATCCAACTGGCTCCCTTGCGTGCTGAGGGGGCCTGGCGGACCTTTGTAATGCCCTTCAAGGTTCGTTTGGGGGGCTGCGGGATACAGGGTTCGCCCCAACGTTCTTTGAAATTTCGAATCAGTGCTTAAATTTTAAAAAAGCGGTCACTGAAGCCGTTCCTGTTGTGGAAATCCCACTAAAAAGGTGAAATATTTGTTAATTCCTCAGAATCCTGTAACGCCAGCCGGCGGTAGCCGTCTATTCCTGTTGTAAGCCAGTTTTATTCATCAATCATCAAACCATCAACGTCATGAAAAAAATGAGTGTAGTATGCATCGCCGCAGCCCTCCTGGCTACGGCCCAGATCTCTGCAGCTGAGGAAACGACCCCGGCTGATGCTCCCAAAGCCAAAATTTGTGCCCAGATCGGGGGCCTGTTGGAAGGCCGGGCCTTTAACCTGGGGGACCGGGATGCGGTTTCCGCTACCGTGCGCTTTATCCTGAACGACGAAAAGGAGATCGTGGTGCTCTCGGTCGACACCGACGACGCCCGCCTGGAAGCCTATGTAAAGGCCCGCCTGAATTACCAGAAGGTGACTGACCGTGATTTGGAGGAAGGAAAAACCTACAAGGTACCGATCCGAATTACGGCTTAGTGCGGGAAGCATCCCAATTACACAGCCCGATGGATATCCATCGGGCTTTTTTTTGCCCGGGGCATGCCATGGCTTCGGGCATACAAGCCCTTTGGGCTATACGAAAAGTGCAAAAATCGAGTTACTATAGTAAGAACGGTCTGTGATCCCTTTTCCACCATGAGTAGTTATGAGGAAAAACTAAGCCTCCTGTCGGAGATGATTTCCCTGGCGCGCGCCGACCAGGAAGTCAAAACTTCTGAAATGGATTTCCTTTGGGGGGTAGCCGAACAGATGGGGGTGGCACGAGGGGATTTTGAAGCCCTCTTCGAGCATCCCGCCCGCGCGATAATCCCCAGGACGCTTGCGGAACGCATCCTGCAGTTCCACCGCCTGGTACTGCTGATGAATGTGGACCGGAAGGCCAGCCTGCGGGAGATCGACAAGCTCCACAACATCGGCCTGAGGATGGGACTTCCCCCCTCAGCCATAGACCAGGTACTCTCCCTGATGCACCAGTATCCGGACAAAATCATCCCGCCCCAGGTCCTGATCGGCATCTTCAAGGCGCATTACAATTAAGCCATAATCCTGTCGCATAAACGCTTGTGGCTTTACTTTCAAGCTAAAATGTGTCATAAGGGCAGTAATTTTCAGCCAAAAGCAGACATAATGGCATAAATTCTGCTTCGGTATATCCTTTGCTTTGTACAGGGTGAACGTAAATCGTCGTAGAACCTTTAAAAAATACAAGTCATGAGTTTGAACCGTAGAAACCCCGCATGGGTACCCAGCCTTTGGAACGATGTGTTTGCCCCTGACTGGTTTGGCGGGATGGAAAAATTTTCCCAGAACCTGCCCGCAGTCAATATCCGCGAAGGAGAAACCAACTTTATCCTGGAACTGGCCATCCCGGGCCGGAAAAAAGAGGATTTCAACATTGAAGTGGATCAGGATGTCCTGACCATCTCCATGGAATCCGGGGAGGAAAAGGAAGAAAAAGAACAAACATACACGCGCCGGGAGTTCCGCTACACCGCGTTCAAAAGGGCCTTTACCCTGCCGGAGAGTGTAGACCAGGACGCGATCCACGCCGATTATCAGGACGGGATCCTGCGCTTTACCCTGCCCAAAAAGGCAGAGGCGCTCCCAAAGCAAAAACGCCTGATTGCCATAGGCGGATAATAAGTTTATGGATGGTCCGCCTAACGGGCCCCATAATGGTTGGTTAGTTTAGTTGGTTAGTTAGGGAAGCGTCCCGGTAGCAATGCCGGGGCGCTTTCTTTTTCAGGCATCCTGTCCCTGCAGGCTCCTGATCTCATCGCGCAACTGTGCCGCCATCATGAAATCCAGGGCTTTGGCAGCCTGCTCCATGGCCTTACGCTTTTCACGGATCAGCTTTTCTTTCTGTTCCGCACTGAGGTAGGCCGGGTCGGGTTCCCCGGCCGACCTTTCCTTCTTCTCGAAGTGGAAGGTGGATACCGAGTTCTTTGCCAGGGCATTGTCCAGGCTTTTTTCCAGGGCCCTGGGGGTAATGCCGTGCTCCCGGTTATAAGCCATTTGTTTTTCGCGCCGGTAGGTGGTTTCCTCCATCGTTTTTTTCATGCTCTCCGTGAGGGTATCGGCATACATGATGGCCTTTCCCCTTAAATGCCTTGCCGCCCTTCCCACGGTTTGGGTGAGGGAACGGTTGCTCCTCAGGAAACCCTCCTTATCGGCATCGATGATGGCGACCAGGGACACCTCCGGTAAATCGAGCCCCTCCCTGAGCAGGTTCACCCCCACCAGCACATCGAACAGCCCCCTGCGCAAATCCTGCATGATTTCCACCCGCTCCAGGGTATCCACATCGCTGTGGATGTAGCGGCAGCGCACGCCGATACGGGTGAGGTACTTGGTCAAT
This sequence comes from uncultured Robiginitalea sp., assembly GCA_964539905.1. Classification (GTDB taxonomy): domain Bacteria; phylum Bacteroidota; class Bacteroidia; order Flavobacteriales; family Flavobacteriaceae; genus Robiginitalea. The sequence goes on along the minus strand of CAZIJW010000037.1, from coordinate 2,713 downwards.
TCTTCTGCCATGCGCTTGGTCAGGGTGGTCACCAGGGTGCGCTCATCGCGTTCCACCCGCTGCTGAATCTCCTCCACCAGGTCGTCGATCTGGTTCTTGCTGGGCCGCACCTCGATTTCCGGGTCCAGCAGCCCGGTGGGCCGTATGACCTGCTCCACATAGACCCCGCCGCTTTTTTCCAATTCGTAATCTGCCGGGGTGGCGCTCACGTAGATGACCTGGTTTTGCAGGGCCTCGAATTCCTCAAACTTCAGCGGGCGGTTGTCGAGGGCCGCCGGTAGGCGGAAGCCAAAATCCACGAGGTTTTCTTTGCGGGAACGGTCGCCCCCGTACATGGCATGGACCTGCGGGATGGTCACATGGCTTTCATCCACCACCATCAGGTAGTCCTCGGGGAAATAATCCAGCAGGCAGAAAGGCCTGGTGCCGGGTTCCCTCCCGTCCAGGTAGCGGGAATAGTTTTCAATCCCGGAGCAATACCCCAGTTCGCGGATCATCTCCAGGTCGAAGTTGGTCCGCTCCTCCAGCCGCTTGGCCTCCAGGGGTTTGCCGATCTCCCGGAAATAGGCCACCTGTTTGGTGAGGTCTTCCTGGATCTGGTAAATGGCCTGTTGCAACACGTCGGGCGAAGTGACGAACATATTGGCCGGGTACAGGGTCAGGGTCTCGTATTCCTCCAGCACCGCATTGTTGTGGGGGTCAAAGGCCTCGATTTCCTCGACCTCGTCCCCGAAAAAGTGGATGCGGTACGCATGGTCGGCATAGGAGGGAAAAACATCCACCACGTCGCCCTTCACCCGGAAATTCCCGTTGCGGAAATCGGCTGTGGTCCTGGAGTACAGGCTTTGGACCAGCTGGTGCAGGAAGCGGGTCCGGGAAAGGACCTGGTCGCGCTCGATCCGGATGACGTTTTTCTTGAATTCCACCGGGTTTCCGATCCCGTAAAGGCAGGAAACCGAAGCGACCACCAGTACGTCCCTCCGGCCCGAAAGGAGGGAGGAGGTGGCGCTCAGGCGGAGCTTTTCGATATCCTCATTGATGGAAAGGTCCTTTTCGATATAGAGGCCGGAACTTGGGATATACGCCTCCGGTTGGTAGTAATCGTAATAAGAGACGAAGTACTCCACCGCATTGTTGGGGAAGAACATCTTGAACTCCGAGTAGAGCTGGGCGGCCAGGGTCTTGTTGTGGGCAAGCACCAGGGTGGGCCGCTGTACCTCCTCGATCACGTTGGCCACCGTAAAGGTTTTCCCCGACCCGGTTACCCCCAAAAGGGTCTGGTAGGGTTCCCCTTCGCGCAGGCCCCGGCTGAGCTGTGCAATGGCCCCGGGCTGGTCGCCTGTGGGCCGGAATGCGGATACCACCTTGAATTTCATATCCCAAAATTACGAAACAACTACCCTGTAAGGAGGGTCCTGCGGATAAAATCTTACCGTTTCAGGCTGAAATGGCCCCGCACCTCCCGCCCTGAGGAGTCGATGGCCCGGAACCAGTAGTCGGAGGCGGGTACCGGCCTCCCGTTCCAGGTTCCGTCCCACCCGGCCCCCCGGGGGTCTACCTGGGAAAGCAGGTTCCCGAAGCGGTCGAAAACGAACAGCTCCTGAATGGGGTTCACCCCGGAAGGCGGGGGGAGGAACTGCCAGAAATCGTTGATCCCGTCCCCATTGGGCGTAAAGAATTTAGGGAAGCCTTCCACGGTAAGGTCGGGTTGCACCAATATCTGGCTGATGCCGCACCCATTGCGGTCGCGGACGTAAACGGTATAGGCATCCAGGGGAAGGCCCGTAAACCGGTTACCCGCCTGGTAGGGGCCGTCCGGGTTATCCAGGGCATATTCGTAATCCCCGGCCCCGCTGACTTCCACTTCGATGCTTAGGGTCCCAACCCCCAATTGCACATCCGTTCGCTCGATCACGGCCGGTTCCGATATGCTCACGGTGAAAACTTGGGAATTCCGGCATTCGAAGCTTCCCGATGAGGGGTCGCTAATCTCATTGAAGATTTCCACCCGGTATTCCCCCGGGCCCGGGGGGAGGAACTCCGGGCCCTCCTCCAGGAGGACCTCCCGGTTTTGGTTGACAATTTGGTACCACCGGTAGCCGTCTGCCGGGTCCGTAGCCAACAGGGGAGTGCCCGCTTCCCCTGCGCAAATACCTACACGCTGCGGGAAGGTGATGGGGGGGGTCAGGTCCACCAGGTTCCCGTCCAAGTCAAAAAAGGGCCCGCAGCCCAAAAGGGTGGAGAAAGAGGTCCGTGGGCAATTGGGCGCATCCCCGGCGTCATTGTAGGGGGTAATTCGGATATAGTAGATGCGGTTGGGTTCAAATTCAATCACATTGATTTCCGTGACATTCCCAAAGTTGTCCTCGTCGAGGATATCATTCTCAAAAGGGGAGGTCCCGATGGAAACCCGATAGCCGGTTGCCCCGGCCACAGGTTCCCACCGGATGAGGGGGGAAAGGGGGATGTTTTCTTGCCCATCCTCCGGATAGCGGATCGTGGCACAGTTGGGCAGGGTGGCCAGGGGGCCGGTCCTGAAGGATTCGGAGATACAGCCCGTGGCGGCACCGATGGCATTGTAAGGAGTTATGGTTACATAAATGGTTTGCTCCTCCGGTAATTCAAATGGCGGGGTGAAGGAGAGGGTGTCAAACACATTAAGGTCGTTCAGCAAGTCGGTCCCACCAGGGGTGGTCCCGATGCTGATGCGGTA
>CAZIJW010000036.1:0-13982 GCA_964539905.1 uncultured Robiginitalea sp. | reverse complement strand
TGAAATGATAATTCCTTTTGTGTTAAACCCCCAAAAAGCAACTTTCACAAATTAGCCGGAATACTGGAATCGGACGGTTTGAGCCACCCTGATTACTTAAGTGCCAAAAAATTAAGACACAAAAAACCATTTTCAACCATGGAACAGAATGAAAGGGAGGGGTTCGCAACAAAGGCCTCTTGGAAGAACCTTCCAATGGACAACCCAAAACGCATTGAAATTGATTTGAAGCTTACGGAGGATCAGTTTTTAAAAGTGTCCAGAGGCCTTATTCCTGAGGAAATGGAAGATAAATGGTTTATTTACTTTGAGGATGGTTGGCTTTACTTTCATCGTTCCTGGACTGGGTTCGAACTGTACCGAGCAAAACTCAACAGGGAAGAGGAGGGTTATTCCATAAAGGAATTCCAGGCAGAAAGGAATCCGGAAAAGTACTCCAACGAAGATGACCAGCAAGACATTGCAAGCCTCACCTTTTTGATTGCACGAGGACTTCTGGGAATGCCCATCGATCAGATTCATGGCATACTCCAAATGAAGTCACCCAGAGATGCCGTGAAAGGATGGGGCCTTTTTGGATCCATGCTTTTCCCAAAGCCGGATTCTTTGAGCGACTGAGGCGGAGGGTTATAAACAGGGAGGGTTAATGCTAATGCCTCGATTTCCCCTGCGAAAACAATCACCCTTTCACCCTCTCAGCCTCCTTTACGCCGTACTTCGAAACAAAGTAGATCAAATAGCAAATAGGGCCAAACACAGGCATAAACAGAACCAGGACGAACCACAGGAAGAAGGCCGTGCCGGTTTCCTTACGCGCCATCAGTACCAGGGCGGCCACGAAAAAGACCAGCACAAGCACGGCGGCCAGGAATATTTCCAAAGGACTGATCAGGAGGGGGTACATCATGGTTCGGAATTTAGGTTCAACGCGACGGGTCAGCCCTAAAATAGCGAAAAAAAGCACAGGGCTTTTCAAAAACAGGAATCCACTGCGAATAAAAACTGAGCTCACTCCAACCCAACCACCCCCCCATCCCCAAGGGTAACCGGGCTTTCGCCAAACCGCTCCTTCATTACTTTCCGAAGCGCAAGCAAATAAACCGCCTGGGCATGCACCCCGGTGAGGCCCGTGCGGACCTGCGCATTATAGGAGTCTATCAATTCCTGGTCGCTAAGGGCTAAAAAACGGGTGTAATACCCCGAAAACAATTCCTGATCGCCCTTTCGGGAAGTAAACACATGCTTCATTGTGCATTGATTTAAGGTTAATGCACCAGACATGAATGATAAATGGACTGTGATTCATTTTTTTGACGAATGCCCGCATTCTAAACCACCGTGGCTTTTGTGCCCGGTTGGTACGCATATTTGCGTTCCTGATACGCTATAAATTTACAACTTTAGACGAGGAAATAAACATTAAAGGCCACACAATCCGTACACCAAGAAGTTGATAACTTGTAAAAGTGCCGGATAGAAGTAAGTTACCCTTCCTGTTTCGAGACCAGGCGTTTCTCCCCTAAATGAAAAACGCATTTCACTCCCCCCCATCTACCTTCACCCACTTACGCGCTGTATCATCCGCCCCCCTCAACACAAGATAGGCGTCGGTGGATTCAACGATGCGCAGCGTATCGGAATGCTTGTAAATGGGAACCCCTTTGCCCGTTTCACTCAGGAAAACATCCAGGCGATAGCTCCTGGAGCCGGGGATTTTGATCGTATAGGGTACAAACCCAATAAAGCCCACGGTTAATTCGTAGTCGGTTTCGATGCGCTTGAGCCGTAACCGGCCATACCCTTCAGCGTCCAGTACCTTCCCAATAGCGCTATGTTCCCGGGAATACACGTTGGCATGTCCGATAGGAGACCCTTCAAGGTCCTTAACCCGAACCTCAAGGGTAATGGAATCGGTTAGGTCGCTCCAAAAAGCGGCCTTATGGTAGGGCAGGGGAACCGCGGAATCCACGCTATAGTCCAGGAAGAGCGTGTCTTGCGAGATACGATACGTTCCCCTTCCAAAAAAATCATCGCCAAGGTCCCCGCCGGCGTGATATTCAAAACCGCCTTGCCCGAGAAACGTATAGTAGGAATACGCATCTATAGGCACGCCTTGCTCTGCATAGGTGCCCTGCAACGCTTTTTGGGCTGAACAGGCAATGGACAGTAAAATCAATGCCAAAGTGGCCATTGGCTTTTGCTCCTTTGGAACCTGCATTACCGGCGTGTTCATGGTTTAATGGTTTTTCGGTCGTTCAATCCAGCGACATGGGGTACTAACCAACCCCTCGCTTCCCTGAACCTCTTCCAGATGCAGGCTACACCTTACTGGAAGGGCTTAAATATAGGAGGCTTTACCCCCCTCACCAAACACCCCCCTTAAAAACGCAAAACGAGTAACCCCCCGGGAGGCGACAAATGACCTGCCTTATTTTTCAGGCCAACGCCACAAACCCGCCCGGCAATCCCTAAATTTGTGCAAAAGGACAGTTCCCACCCAAAGGGGCTATAGCGCAAAAGATATGAGGGCAACCGTATTGCTGATCCTGGTTCTTCTATTCGGGTGTCAGAAGGATACCGTGGAGGATCAGGACAACGCAACACCTTCGCAGGAGGTCGAATTTGGCGCCAACAGCTATGTGGAATACCAGGCCGGATCACTGCCCCTGGTTATTTCGGTTTCCCATGGGGGAACGCTCGATCCGGCGTCAATCCCTGACCGGACCTGCAACGACGCGGTAAACACCATGGACGCCTTCACCCTAGAAACCGCCCTGGAAATCAAAAACCAGCTCTTCAATAGCACCGGGTGCTACCCCCACCTGGTTATCTCGCACCTGAAGCGAAGCAAACTGGACCCCAACCGGGACATAGGGGACGGGGCCTGCGGAAATGCCCAGGCAGAAAGGGCCTGGAACGAATTCCACAATTTTATCACCCGCGCCCGAAATTCGGCCAACCGGCAGTACGCCAACAAAACCTTTTTTGTGGATTTGCACGGGCATGGAAACCCGATACAACGCATCGAGTTGGGGTACCTGCTTTTTGATGACGAACTGGACCTGCCCGACAGTACCCTCAACACCAGTGAGTATATCAATTTCAGTTCCATCGCGAATCTGGCCAGAAACAACCGCAACAATGCCACCCACGCGCAGCTTTTAAGGGGCGAACAATCGTTTGGGACCCTCCTGGGCGACCGGGGTTTCCCCTCGGTACCCAGCCGGAACATCCCCTCCCCGGGAACGACCACCAACTATTTCAGCGGCGGGTATATTACGGCAAACCACACCAGTTATGCTCCCGGTATCGCCATTAACGGCTTACAAATGGAATTAAATTTTGCCGGGGTAAGGGACACCGAATCGAACCGGGCAGCCTTTGCCCGGGCTTTTTCAGATGCCATTATCGCGTATATGAACACCCACTTCGAGATGGGCTGGGATGCCTGCGATCCGGGGGAATGAAGTGCGGGGGGGTGCCTGTTTCAATTGATCCTCCCGGGGCTAAAGGGAAATCCAGAGCGTACGCCTTCCCCCGCCTTTTCCTGCCTCACTCCAACCCCAGCGCCTCCAACTGCAAGTGACGCAACTGCTCCTGCAACTGCCCCACCACCCCCTGGTGGGCCGGGTCCGCGACCAGGTTCTGCAGCTCATACGGATCGCTGGCAAGGTCGTACAATTCAGCCTGGCTGAACCGCAGCCATTTGATGTACTTGTAGCGGTCGGTAACCACCACCCGGTAATCGAGTTGGGCGGTCCAGGGGAAGGGGTTCTCGTTGCTGTAATACTCGATAAGCCCCGAGGTGCGGAGGTCCGCCGCCTGGCCGGTGAGCAGGGGCAGCAGCGATTTCCCCTGTATGGTCGCCGCTGCGGGGATACCGGCCACATCGAGCGCGGTGGCCGCCAGGTCCACCGACAGGGCCAGGCCCCCCACTTCCTTCACCGGGGCGGCGATGCCCGGGTGCCGGATAATCAGCGGGGCCCGTACCGACTCCTCGTAGGGCATCCTCCGCTCCAGGGAAAACCCGTGTTCCCCGAAAAAATACCCGTTGTCGCTGGTAAAAATGACCACCGTGTTCTGGCTGATCCCGAGCCTTTCGAGCTCGGCCCTGATGCGCCCCAGGCTTTCATCTACGGCCAGCATCATTTCCGCCCGGGTTTGGATGGTTTTTTCCGAAATGCCCAGGTCCATGCTGCCCGCCCACCGCGGGTCCGCCGCCAGGGCCTCCGAACGCAGTTTAAAGGCGTTTTCAATCACGGGCTTCCCACCTTCCACGGTGGCCGTGGGGGAATAGGAGGGGCTTCTTTGGTAGGTTTTCCCTTCATAGAGCCCCTGGTGCCTTTTGGCGGGGATAAACTCCTTGGGCACATCCAGGTCCGTGGTGCCGTCGTCGCGCTGCACCGCCTCCGGGTGCACCGCCTTGTGTCCGATGTACAGGAAGAATGGACCTTCGGCATTGTCCCGGATAAACCCCAGAGCCTTCTCGGTGAAAATATCAGTGATGTAGCCTTTGGCCACATAGGAGGCGCCGCCTTCGTACAGCACGGGGTCGTTGGTGGTCCCCTGCCCCTCCATGCACACCCAGTAGTCATACCCGGGCCGGGGGGCCGAACTGTTGCCCATATGCCATTTCCCGACATGGGCCGTGGTATACCCCGCCTCCTGCAGGTATTTCGGGAAGAGGTCGAGCATAAAGCTCGCCTGGTTCCTGGAGGTGTTATCGATAATCCCGTGCCGGGAGGGGTATTGCCCCGTGAGGATGCTCGCCCGGTTCGGGGAGCACAAAGGCACCGCGTGGTAGGCCCTGTTGAACCGGGTGCCTTCCCGGGCCAGCCGGTCGATCTCCGGGGTCTGCAGGTAGGGGTGCCCGCCCCCGCCCCATTCGTCGTGGCGCATGTCGTCCACCACGATCATCACAATATTCGGCCGGGGGTCCTGGCCCGTCAGGCGGGCCGAAAGGAACAGCAAAAACAGGAGGGGGACGGTGCGGAACATGGGCTGGGGATGAATTACCCCCTCAAAGTACATAAAATCCCTGCTTGTTCAGCCGCCCAAAGCCTATTCCCGGAACAGCATCCCCGACCCGGGCACATCATCTGTGGCATTCCAGGCCGGAAACCAGAAATGCGTGGTCGGCTCGGCGTCCCGGGCGTCGTAGTCGTAATACCCCAGGCCCAACCGCAGGCTCGACCAGTCGGCCCCGCCCATTTTTTCGATGTACTCCATGGGGAAGGCGATTTCCAGGGTGGCCCCCGTTGCCGTCCGTTTTACCGCGGAGGTCACCGCAGCGGGAAGGCGGGCTTCGTCGTATACCGGGTTTTTGGTTTTAAAGGTCCTCAGGTAGGCGATCCAGTCCCGGCCTCGCCCCTCGCCCCCGTTAAAGGCGCTTAGGTGTTTGGGGCGGGCATCGAGCCCCACAATCAGGCCGTCCTGGTCCCAGTACGAGCCGTCTTCCGCCACAAAGAAGTCATTGTCGGTAAGGTCTACGGCCACGTAGAAATGATCTGCGTCGTAGGCCGTGGCAAATTTGAGGGTGCAATCTGCGGGGCCGTCATAATCGAAAGGGGCGCCGTCCCGGCGGTCCACGGAGATCCACTCAGCACCTTTCCAGTCCTTCAGGTCCCCGTCGACCTTGCGTCCGGACACCTTCCGCACCGGGTGCCGCTCAAAGGGCTGGTATTTTAAGTCGTTGGAAAAACTGACATTGGGCTGCGCCTCGAATTCATAGGTGATTTCGGCCCGTACGGTAAAGGCAGACATTGCGCTTAGCGGGGTTTGGCCCGGGTTTTTCATCTTCAGGTCAAAGGTGGCCACGTTGTTGGGCTCCACCACAAAATCGGTTTGCTCCAGCTGGTAAAAGAGGTGGTCGTGGGTGTACCCCGTAAGCGAAACGCGCATTTTGGTGTCGCTGCTATTGGTGGCCTTCACCTGGGCCGATAGTTCCCCCGGGGCGGGGGCTTCGACGTAAATGGGCGCGATCTGTACGGGGAAAGGCCGGTTCCGCACCAGGTCGACCAGGTCTTCCGTAACCACGTCCTCGTCCCAAATGCCGTCGAGGAACAAATTGGCCAGCACAGGGCCTTCTTCGGTCATGGTAGCCCAAACCACATGGTCAAACTCCCCATAGGCCCTGCCCCTCAACCGGCTCCCCCCGCCCGTGGTGGCCAGGGCGATGTATTTCCCGTTGTTCCGTTGGGTCTTCCAGTAGCGGTGGTAGTGGCCGGCAAAAACGTTGTGGTTGCGGCCTTCCAGCAGGGCCTCCACGTCTTTCCAGCGTTTGGTGTCTTCCTGTACCCAAAGCGGCTGGTGCATGAACACCAGGGTCCATTTCACCCCGGCATTTTCCTCCAGCACCTTTTTGATGTATTCGAACTGCTCGTCGCCAATGGTGCCCCGGCCGGCGCCCCTGAGGTTGTCCTCGGAATTCAGGCAAAGGAAAAGCACGTCTTTATACACGAAATGGTAGTAAGAAACCCCAAAGAGCTCCTTCCATTTGGCCTCCATGACCTCGTTGGTGATGTCGTGGTTCCCGGGCACGTAGAAGAACGGGGCCTCCAGCGGCTCGATAAAGCTCATAAACTCCTTCCATTCGGCATTCAGCTGCACGGTGTCTTTGGTATACCCTTCGATCAGGTCCCCCACGCTCATCACAAATTCCGGCTGCAGCAGGTTCAGCTTCCGGATCCCCATGGGGAACACCCCGGGGCGGTGCCCGCCGGTGCGGTCGGTGACGATGGCAAATTGAAACTGGGCCGGGGACTCGTTCCATTCAATATGGTTCCACGGCTTTTTCTCGGTGGGGATGTCGATGTAGATGGTGGGTTTCTGCTGGGCAGAAGCCCCGGCAGACCACAAGACAAGGCAAAGGAGGGAGGCAAGTCGAAGCATGGCGTAGAATTTTTCGGAAGGTGGTTAAAACCCCAATATAGTGTAATATTCCGGGGTTTAAGATTACGTTAATTTTGGGGGAGGGTGAAGCATGTGCGGGTAAAGGCGGACCAACCAAAATGTGCATGTTCAAAAGTGGTTTGAATAAGTTGGCTGGATGAGGCCCGGCCCGACGTTTAGCTCCGGCCAACCCTGCGCGCCCTACTTTTTATTGGAATAACAGGTATTGCGACTATCCGCAAGGCGTTATCTCAATTCCTGCTATATTTAAATGCTGAACATAGGGTGTATTCACCCGCTAAAGTCCATCGATCCATGAAAAAACAGCTCCTGCTTTTCCTGCTTCTGGCTATACATTTCGCAAAAGGACAGGAAACAAAAGAACTTGAGGTTACCACGGAGGTTGACCGGGCAACAGTTTTCGCAACCAATGCACAAGTCTTTCGAAAGGGCGTGGTAACGGTCGCGCCCGGGGTCACCACCATAAAATTCAGGGAGCTGTCGCCCTTTATCATCGCCAATAGCATACAGGCGAAAGTGAACGGCGATGTGACCATCCTTTCGGTAACCCATAAGCAGGAGTTTTCGGATAAGCTTCAGAAGTCTGAAGCACTATCCGGGCTGGAAGCAGCGCTGGCGGCAAAGGAACATGAAATAGCCCTGTTAAATGCGAAAAAGGCCAGCATTGAAGAAGAAGTGGAATTCTTTACCACCAACCGGAATATTGGCGGAGAGGAAGCATTGAACCTGGAGTCCTTCAGGCAGATCTCAGCCTTTTACAGCCGCAGGATGTACGAAATGAAAGTGGATTTGCTGGAAACTGAAGCGAAAATAGCAACACAGCGCGCAGCGGCATCGGACCTCCGAAATGAAATCAATGCGATGTCAGGCACAAAGAACTATGCGAGCGGTTCGGTCCTGGTTAAAGTTGAGAGCACCGCAAGGAAGACCATTGACATTGGGCTCTCCTATGTGGTAAAAAATGCAGGCTGGCTGCCTTCCTACGACCTCCAGGCCACTGATATCAACAGCCCGGTTAACCTGGTTTACAAGGCCAACATAAGGCAGGACACCAAAGTGGACTGGAAAGACATAAAGATTAAGCTATCCACTGCCGACCCGAATACCTCCGGGGTAAAGCCCGAATTAAAGACCTACTACCTGAATTACAATACGCCCCCGCCCATCTACGGGGATGCGATAAAGCAGGTTTCCGGGATCGTAATGGATGAGGATCGGGTACCCCTTCCCGGGGCTGCCGTAAGGGTAGAAGGCACTACCATCGGGACGCAGACCGACTTTGAGGGCCGGTATTCCCTGGCGGTCCCGGGTCAGCCAACGAGCCTGGTCTTCAGCTATATTGGGTTTCAGACGGTGACCAGGGCGGTAAACAGCCCTACCATAAATGTACTTATGTCCGAAGACAACCAGGCGCTCGAGGAAGTGGTGGTTGTCGGTTACGGTTCCAAGGCAAAGGCCGGGATGAATGCTTCCCGGGCAGAGGCCCTGGATGCCGAGAGTCCCGCCCCTGTGCCTGATTCGCCTTTGCCCGTATCGCAGGTACAGCGGCAAACGGCGGTTGAATTTGATATTGACATTCCCTTCTCAGTACCCTCAGACAACACGTCTTACAGCCTGAAAATTGCCACCTACAAGGTGCCTGCAGACTTCAAATATGTGAGCCTTCCTAAGGCCGAACCCTCTGTATACCTTACCGCCGGCATCCTGGATTGGGAAAAATTCAATTTACTCGAAGGGGAGGCCAACCTGTTTTTTGAGAACACTTTTGTGGGTAAAACCATTCTCGACCTGCGCAATGCCGCGGACACCCTGCAACTTTCCCTGGGGCGGGATGAAAATATAGCGATATCGAGGAAGAAGATCACCGATTACAGTTCCACGAAATTCATAGGGTCCAAAAAGGAGGAGACCCGGGACTGGATGATCAGCATCAAGAATAATAAACGCGAAAGGGTGCGCCTGGAAGTGCTGGATCAGATTCCGGTCTCCACCCTGGATGAGATCAGCGTGGAAGTACAAGAAATCACAGGGGCGGATTTAGACAAAACCACGGGCTATGTTAAATGGAACCTGGAGCTTGACCCCGGGCAAACAAAGGAGCTAAGACTAAAATACGCCATAAAATACCCGCGGAACAAAAGGCTTTATATCGAATAAGGAAACCCCGACATCCGCGCCCGCGAGCGCCATCAGGGCTGGAGCAGGCCATAATTTCGCTATCTTTAAGGGTAGCCCTACACCCCGCCCCCCGCCCCAATGAGGCCCGGCGGACGGGAAAAAAGGCAGGGCCAGAACCGGTCATGAAACGCAGGGAATTCCTCTACAAAACCTCGGCCACCGTAACGGCAGGCCTCACAGTGCCCGAGCTGTACGCCCGGGTGCACCGCAGCATGGAAAAGGCCCCCACAGACACCTCCTTCGATGTTATCGTAATTGGCGTCGGCAGTATGGGGGCCTCGGCCTGTTACCACCTGGCCAGGCGTGGCTACCGGGTGCTGGGGCTGGAGCAGTACGACATCCCCCACGAGCTGGGCTCGCACGGCGGGCAAAGCCGCATTATCCGCAAGGCGTACGGCGAAGCTACCGGTTATGTGCCCCTGCTGGAACGGGCCTACGAAAACTGGAAAACCCTGGAGGCGGAAACCGGGGCGCAGGTCTATTTTGAAACGGGGCTCACCTATTTCGGGCCCCCGGGGAGCGCCTTCCTGCAGACGGTGCGGGAATCGGCCGAAACGTATAACATCCCCCTGAACGACCTCAGCCCGGAGGCCTGCCGCCGCAAATACCCCCAGTTTGAGCTCCCGGAGCATTTTCAGCGCCTGGAGGAGCCTGAGGCCGGCCTGCTGACCCCGGAGCGCAGCATCCTGTTGATGGCCGAACAGGCCCTGCTGCGCGGGGCCGTTATCCGCTCCGGCGAACCGGTCGTGGGGTGGGAGCATACCACCGGCGGCGTGGTGGTGCGGACCCCCCGGGAGACCTATCGGGCCGGCAAACTGGTGGTCACCGCCGGCGCCTGGGCCCGGGAACTGCTCCCCGCCCTGGCGCCCCAACTGCACGTTACGCGCCAGGCGCTGGCCTGGGTGCAACCCGCCGCGTGGGACCGCTTTGCCCTGGGCACCTTTCCCTGCTGGCTGCTGGAGCACGAGGGCCGCGACTTTTACGGCTTCCCCATCCTGCCCGCAGGAACGTTTGGCGGCCCGCTGGGGCTGAAACTGGCCCTGCACTACCCTGGCGAGGCCGTAGCCGACCCGACCGCGGCAGACCGCAGCCCCCGCAAGGCCGAGGAAGAAGTACTGGTAAACTTCCTGAAGCAGTTCCTCCCGCAGGGCTATACCCAAACCCTGGCGATGAAAACCTGCCTCTATACGAACACCCCCGACGGCCACTTTGTGGTGGACCACCTGCCCGGCTACGGCAAAGATGTGGTCGTTGCCGCCGGCTTCAGCGGCCACGGCTTTAAGTTCGCCAGCGCCATCGGGGAGGTCCTGGCCGACCTGGCCATGGAAGGCGCCACGGCCATGCCCATTGATTTTTTGCGGGCCGATCGGTTTGGGGGTTGATAACACGGGTGGAAAAAGCCAGTCATAATCCCCGTCCCTGCTACAACCCCTTTTTCCGGAGTTCCTCCTCGAGCAGCACCAGGATGTCGGCGATATATTTTGAGACCTTTTGCTGATATTTCAGCCGGTTGTCTTCCAGGGCATACTTCATAGCCAACACGCCTAAAAAGGAGTTGTCGGACCGCAACACCTCCAGGGCCTCCTGGATTTCTTCATCCGTGAACTGCCTGCGCGTAGTCAGGAAATGCGTGGCAAACACGGATTTTCCGAGAACCGGGGCAAAGCTGCTGCTTTTTTCCACCAACAGGGTGGTAAGGTCCGTACTTTGTAGCTCGTCTTCGAAACCGTATTTCAGTTCTGCCGAATATTCCGCAAGTAACCGGCTAAGGGTCTTGCTTTTAATCAGGGACAGGCGCCCCGAGCCTATGAGCGCATCGTAGGTCCCGTTGGCGGGCTCCATCCGCCAGTACGACAGGGCGCCCCGGTAGATGAATTCCCCCAGGGAATCGGGCGGGACCGTCGTATCGCCCTCGCTGAGAACCTCGAACAAGCGGCCGCAATAGCGCACCACCCTGGTTTGGTCTTCCAGGGTATGGTCTACGTTGATTTTACTTTGGAGAAAATCTGTTTTCAGGGATTTCAGGATGGCGGTTTCTTCCCTGTTTTCCGATCGCGTTTCATTCCAGCTATCCACCTGCAACGCAATCAAGATCCCGACCACCACCAGTAAAATCTCACCCACGGCATACAGCAGGTACTTGCTGAACTTATTTTCGGTGAGCAGGCGTTGGCGAAGTTGGCGGAAAAAGCGAAACATGTAGAGGTCTAATTGGGTTCCGACGCCGGCAATAAATCAAGGATTTCCAGGATTTGTTTCCGAAGGGTGGCTGATTCCGAATTGATTAATTCATTGATAAAAATGGAGTTGGATACCATGCCTTCCAGTTCCGGATTGTTGAGAATGGCCTGCAGGTCAGGCTCTAACCTTGAATTTTTGAAGTCGTACGGGAACAATTCATCCCGGTTGAGTAAAAAATTGGAGAAACCTTCAACGCTGTTAACCTTATCGTAAAGCGCCTTGTTCATCGCCCGCCCCAGACCAAATTTAGAGAGTGCGGGGAAGTTCACATTGTTGTGGGCGTTGAGATATATGACCTCAACTTCCTGCACCTGAATCACGTCCGTCGACCATTTGGTCAGCAGTTTTTTCAGTTTCTCGTTTTGGATCATATTGATTTTTCCAGAAGCGACAAGATCATTGTCTATAGGGTCATAGGTGACCGTCAGGCTTAGGTTCCCCAATTTGGAAATCACGCTGTCCCTATTGGCTGAATCGGGATTGTCGAAACAGGTCAGTAATTCCTTTGAAGATTTTATGAGCAGATTTCTGATGGCTATTTTGCCGTCGAGCTGCTCCAGGTTGGCGATGTATTCGTCCTTTAACTGCTTCAGCAGGATTTGCTCTTCTATCCTTAGTTTTCGTTCTTCATTCCAATTGTCAATCTGCAGGGCGATCACAATACCGATGACCACAAGCATAATTTCCCCAAAGGCGTAAAGCAGGTACTTGCTGTATTTGTTTTCGGTTATAAGGCGCTGGCGCAGGGTGCGGAAGAAGCGGAACAAGGCGGTTGGGTTTTTGGGTCGCTACAAGATACGGGTTCTTGGGATATGTTGGCAGTATGATGTGCAGGGGTCGCTTGGTGAGGTTTCTCAGTCAGTCGTTTCACTCCTTCCTTCGAAATGACACGAACCCCGAATAAAAATAAACGACCCCTCTAAATTTTACACGAAAACCCGTATTTTGGGTTGCGCAATTCCAAAAACCACCATGCCATGAAATGGAGAGGCAGCAGGCAGAGTTCAAATGTCGAAGACCGCAGGGGCCAGCGGGGCCCGTCCATGGGCGGCGGGCGGGGGATCAACCCCATGCTCCTGGGCCCCCTCATCAGGCTCTTGTTTTCCAAAACCGGGCTGATTATCGTGGGCCTTTTGCTGGCCTTCGCCTTTATCACGGGTACCAACCCCTTGAGCTTTATTATGGGCGGGGGCGGCCCTGCCGGGGCGGCAGCCCCTTATAAGCCTACTGCGGAAGACCGGGAGTTAGCGGCCTTCAGCGCCACGGTGCTTGCCAATACGGAGGATGTCTGGAACAAGCTTTTGCCGGACTACCGGGAACCCACCCTGGTGTTGTTCAGCGGCACGGTGGCTTCGGCCTGCGGCCGGGCCTCCAGCGCCACCGGGCCGTTTTACTGCCCCGGGGACGAGAAATTATACCTCGACCTCAGTTTTTTCGAGGAGATGGAGCGCAAGCTGAACGCCCCCGGCGATTTTGCCCAGGCCTATGTGATTGCCCACGAAGTGGGGCACCACATCCAGAACCTGATGGGCATTACCGACCAGATCGACCGCCTGCGCGGGCAGCTCCCCCAGAAGGAATTCAATGAATATTCGGTGCGCCTCGAGTTACAGGCCGATTTCCTTGCAGGGGTCTGGGCCCACCATTCCCAGGAACTCTTCGGGCTTTTGGAGCCCGGCGACCTGGAGGAAGCCCTGAATGCGGCCAATGCTATCGGCGACGACCGCCTGCAGCGCGAACAGATGGGCCGGGTCATCCCCGATTCCTTTACCCACGGCACTTCCGCCCAGCGGATGCGCTGGTTCAAAAAAGGCTACGACACCGGCGACCTCCGGCAGGGGGATACGTTTAAGGCGAATTCGCTTTAAGGTCATTTCTCACCCCTCCGAAAGCACTGCGGTGATCATGGCGTCAATGCGTTTGAGCGCTTCGTTGAATGTAAGCAGCTGGCGCAATTGCTCCTGGCAATTCCAGAACCGGTTATCGGTCATGTTTTCAAAGGCGGGCGATTCCAGCAGGGTCCGGTTGTCATAGGAGGGGAATTTCGTCTTCCCAATCTGCCCTTTATAGGGGGAGAAATGATTGTCCATGTTCCGGTAGTTGTAATTATAGTAGAGGAAGTTGGTAAAATGCCCGTTGATGTCCTCGCGGTCAATCTCTTCCTGTTTCCTGATTTCTTCAATTTGGGAGGGCAGGTTGTACAGGGCAGACCTCAGGGAATCGGATCTGATGAGGGCAATGGCACCGGTGTTGAACCCTTCATTCAGGGTTCCCGATGCGATTTCAAGGGTATTGTTCGACAGGATGATGTAGACCAGGCTGTCCAGGATTCGTCCCGATCCGGCACCACCAGGCTCGTGAAACAGGCCCAGGATGGTCTCGGCAGATGCAGTCTGCCGTTTCTCCACCCCTATTTCCGCCTCGGCGTACCCGATGTTTTTCCGCACTTCCTTCTGTAAGCGCGTAATGAAATCGCGGGAGGCCTGCCGCTGTTTTTTGGCTTCGTTCCAGGTGTCAATCTGGAGGGCCAACAGGATGCCGATGACCACCAGCAAAATCTCCCCCAGGGCATACAGCAGGTAGCGGGTAACCCGGTTTTCAGTGAGCAGGCGCTGGCGCAGGGTGCGGAAGAAGCGGAACAAGGGGGTTGG
>CAZIJW010000035.1:0-17763 GCA_964539905.1 uncultured Robiginitalea sp. | reverse complement strand
CCTTATCCTGCTTCCACATCGGTCGTATTGTCGTCGGGGATGCGGTCGATCAGCTTGTTGTACGGGTCGATACCCGCCTTTACCGGAAGGCCTTTCACCTGTATGGTGATGGTGGACTGCCCCGGCGGGATGCGGTGCTTCTGCAGGTACAGCGGGTTTACCCGGGTGCGGCCGTTCTCGTCCAGGTCTTCGGCGGCAAACACCCCGATATCGACCCAGTCGGCCTCATAGGAGGCATCGGCTTCCTTCCCGGTTTCGTCGGCATATAACTTCTGCGAGCGCACCTTCAGAGTAAGCTCGTAGGTTTCTTCGCCCAGCTTTTTCACCTCCACGGCTTCCGCCCGGTTGTCGTACAGGGTGATCTTGTTCCAGGTATCGTCGAGGTAGTACTGCAGGCTGTCGGGGGTGGCGGCTTTCAGGTGGCGGTACAGGTCCGAACTGCCCGGGAAGGGCGGGTGGAGCTTCAGGCCGAATTCCCGGTTAAAGCCGTACAGGGCCGAATCCATGGCCTGTTCCCCGATGAGGTCCCTGAGGCCGTACAGGATCAGGCTGCCCTTGTTGTACCACTGGTAGGGGCGGTTGCAGTTGATAAAGACGTTCTCCTTTTTCCCCTCGTTCGACCGGCCCCGCAGGTAGTCGTCGAGCTCGTCCTTCAAAAAGCGCTTCATGTTGTCTTTCCCGTATCGCCGTTCCGAGAGGATGAGGGCCGAAAATTCGGCCAGGGCCTCTGAAATCAGGTTCGACCCCCGGGTGTAGTTGGGGGTGATCTGGTGGCCCCACCACTGGTGGGCCAGCTCGTGGGCGGTCACGTAGTACACGTAGTCGAAGTCGTTGGGGTCCGAAAAATCGGCCACCCACCCGAAGCTCTCCGAAAACGGCACGGTGTTGGGGAAT
Organism: uncultured Robiginitalea sp.; assembly: GCA_964539905.1. Classification (GTDB taxonomy): domain Bacteria; phylum Bacteroidota; class Bacteroidia; order Flavobacteriales; family Flavobacteriaceae; genus Robiginitalea. The sequence continues at coordinate 16,869 of CAZIJW010000035.1, read as the reverse complement.
GACTGGGCAAAGCCCGCATAGCGCGGGAATTCCAGCAGGCGCATCTGGCGGAACTGGAAGTTGCCATAGGTCTCGGAAAAATACGTCAGCCCGTCCTTATACGACTGCAGGAACCGGTCGAGGTTGTAGGTGTGCTCCGGGTGGTGGAAAATCTCGATGGCCACTTTTTGCCCGTCCGGCAAAACGGCCTCGTCGCGCAGCACGTCGTATTCAGCCGACACAAAGGTAAAGAACGATTGTATGGGCGTATCCTGGATGTAGTGGAAGTACCGCCGGCCGTCTTCCTCCCACTCGCGCTGCAGGTATCCGGGCGCCACGGCGATCTGGGAAGGCACAGTGCTTACCACGGCTTCAAAGGCGATAAAATCGGCCTCGTCGGCGAAGAGCAGGGTTCGGCGCCCCTGGGGGTCGTCGTGGGGCGGCAGGTCCTCCGGCTTCTCGGGGAGGCCGTATTTGCGGCGGTCTTCATCGGAATTGATTTCCCCCTGGGGGTTGTAGCCGATATCGGGGATGCCCCCGCTGAAGAAGGAACCGTTGTAGACCAGTTCCCGGTCGTAGCCCGAGTTCGGGAACCCCTCATTGGAGGCCCTGGCCACAATGGTAAGGCGGAGCGTGTCGCCCGGCATCATCGGGTTGGGCAGGGCGGTAATCCGGTACCATTCCCGTTCCGGCTTCTTCCCGAAAACCTGGAACTTGGGCGGGGCGAACTGCAGCGGGAACCGGTAGGGGAGGGTATCGCCCTCCAGCAGCACCTGGAAGTCCGTCAGGGAAGTGGAATTGAAATGGATGGAATCGATGGGCACCTCCGTTTTGTTCACCAGGTCGATCTTCGCCCGGAATTCCGCCCTGCGCTCCATGGGGTACAGGTCGGCCCCGATGGAGATGGCGGTGTATTTGGGCTGGGGGATACCTTCGTATTTCTTGAGCTGCTTTTCGTAATCGGCCTGCCGTTGCTCGTTTTCATCCGGGGTCAGGTAGGTCCTTTTGTACACCACATTCTGGAAGATATAGGCCCCTGACGCCAGGGCGATGGCCAGGAAGACCAGGGCGACTTTCTGGGGCGCCCCCATAAACCTCCTTTTGGCCGTATTCCACCGGCTTTTGAAGGTGTTTTCGCTGCCCCGGCTGAAAAACACGCTGAAGAACAGCACCAGGAAAAGGCCCCAGGCCGTCCAGTACAGGTTGAACCAGAACAGGGAGGTGCCAAAGTGCCCCAGCCCGTTCATGTCGCTCCAGGTGTAGCCCGGTTTATAGCTGAAAAAGAACAGGTTGAAGTTGTAATCGGCAAAATTCTGCAAGATCAGGATCACCAGCCAGATCCCGATGGCGGCGGCGTGGCCGGCGAACTTGTTGTTTACCACCAGGTGCACCGCAAATACCAACATGGTCATCTGCAGGTAATCGGGCAGGGAGATCAGGTAGGAGTCGGTCAGGTACACCCCGAAATCGTAATCGAAGTAGCCTTTGAGGGTCTGCACGATCACCCCCACCACAATGGGCAGGGTGGTCAGGGCCACGCAGATGGCGGCCATTCCGATGAACTTGGAGGCGATCACCACCCAGTCGCGCACCGGAAAGGTGTCGTTGATGATGGAGTACCCCGTGGCCTTGTCGCGGTGCAGGCTTTCCCCCGTAAAGAACACGATGATGATAAAGACGAAGAGGTTGTAATCAAACGTCTTGTACTGCATCAAAAAGGAGGTGGAGGGGAAATTCGGCACGCTGTACAACGTAAACCCGATCCAGAAGTCGAGGACCAGGAAGATGAGCCCGCCCAGCAGGATGGACCGGAAATAGATGTCTTTCAGCACGTTTTGCACCTCGATGCGGGCCAGGGTCTTCAGGCTTGTCCACTGGTAACCCTTTGAAAAATCGGCCACCGGGGCCACCGGGGCCCAATCGGCTTCGGCTTCCGGTTGTTTTTTGGTTTTTTTCGCCTTGCGGTCGGCCATGAAGAAATACGAGAAGTTGAACCGCAGGTAGGCCGCGATAAAAAATGCCAGGCCTATCCCGAACCAGAGCAGCCGGTTCCAGAGCAGGTTCCCTTCCAGGGGGAGGAAAAAGGAGTTTTTCTCATACGGGGTCAGGTAGCGGGTCTGGAAGTCGAAGGTATTGAGGCCGAACGGGTCGATCAGCTGCACCAGGTCTTTGTTTTCGATGTCCTGGGCCAGGAAATTGGCCAGCAAATACCCGATAAAGATCACAATGCCCCCCGAATAAATGGAGCGGATGTTGCGGGTAAACACGATGAGCGCGAAAAACAGCGACCCCGCCAGCCACAGGTTGGGCACCAAAAGGGTGGCCCAGGGGTAGAGGTAGTTCATCAGCAGGTTGGGGCCGTAGCGCCCCGCCTCGGTGCCGAAAACCGGCCCCAGGAGGCTCCCCAGCAGAATGCCCAGCAGGGCCCCGCTGGAAATGAACAGCAAGGTCACAAAGGAACCCCAGAACCGCCCCATGAAATACCCGGTTTTGGTAATAGGGTAGCTGAAAAGGAAGGTGCCCGTTTTGTGCTCCAGGTCGCGGTAGAGGGGTACGCCCATGACGGCGGAGGCGATCAGGATCCCGAAAATGGAAATCAGCAGCAACAGCTCGGCAATCACAATGGGGGCATTGTGAAATACTTTTTCCGATGCCGGGGTGTTCCCGAACCCGATGAGGAGCATGGGTACGATGGTCAGCAGCAGGAAATAGATCCAGGTGGCCGGCCGGCGGAAGCGGTACTTAAGCTCGAAAATGAAAATGTCTTTAAACATGGCGGCGCGTTATATGGTGATGGGATCTACCTTCTTTGAAATATAGCTGAAGTAGACGTCCTCCAGTTCGGCCGCGGCGGGTTCGAAGCCGTTTCCGGGAGCCGTATCGCTTTCCACGCGCAGGCTGAGCTTTCCTTCGATGAGTTTGGTGGAGATCACATTGTATTCTTCCCGGTAATGGTCGAGGTCGGTTTTTTCGATGGCCTTCTGGAAGATCCGGCCGCTTACCTCGGCCAGGCCGTCGTGGGGTTTGCCCTGCATCAGCACTTCGCCCATGCAGATGATGGCCATGTTGGAACACAGCGTATTGACATCCTCCACGATGTGGGTGGACAGGATTACAATGGTATTCTCGCCGATTTCCGAAAGCAGGTTGTAGAACCGGTTCCTTTCGGAGGGGTCGAGGCCTGCCGTTGGCTCATCCACGATAATAAGGCGGGGGCTGCCCACCAGGGCCTGGGCAATGCCAAAGCGCTGCCGCATGCCCCCGGAATAGGTGCCCAGGGCTTTTTTGCGGTCTTTGTAGAGGTTTACCCGGTTCAGCAGGAACGACACCAGGTCTTTGCGCTCCCTGGCGTTGCCGATCCCCTTCATCTGGGCGATGTGGTTGAGCATGGTTTCGGCGTTGATCCTCGGGTAGAGCCCGAAATCCTGGGGCAGGTAGCCCAGGCATTCCCGTACGGCCTGTTTGTCGTGGAGCACGTCGATGCCGTCTAAGGTAATGGAGCCGGAGTCGGCATCCTGCAGGGTGGCGATGGTGCGCATCAGGGTCGATTTTCCGGCCCCGTTGGGGCCCAGCAGGCCAAACATCCCCTGGGGGATATTCAGGGACACGTCCCGCAGGGCCTGGACCCCGTTGGAATAGGTTTTGGATAAATTTTGGATGGTGAGTTGCATGGTCGAGTGTTGTTTTTAAGGGGTGAAGGGGCAGGGTTATGCCCGGAATATCAGGGGGTTTGCCCGGTTAAGATAGGGAAACTTTAACATTCTTTTTCGGGCGGGCCGAAAAAGTCAGGAGGGTCAGGCGTAAATCGCGGCGATTTCCTTTTCGAATTTCCTGCGGATTACCCGCCTTTTGAGCTTTAGGGTCGGCGTCAGTTCCGCTTCGGAGCCGTCCTGGTGGATCGGCAACCAGGGGTTGGGCACCAGCCTGAATTTCTTGATCTGTTCGATATGGGAGAATTCCGGGTTGAGGCGGTCCACGATCTTCTGGTACTTTGAAACCACCTTTTTGTGTTCGATCATCTCCGGGAGGCTCGTCCAGGGGATGCCCTTATGCTCGCACCAGTTTTTGAGGGCTTCCTCCGCCGGGACGATCAGGGCCGAAACAAACTTCTGCTGTTCCCCCACCACCATGATCTGTTCTACCAGGAAATCTTCCCGGAACCGGTTTTCAATGGGGGCGGGAGCCACATATTTGCCGCCGGAGGTCTTCAGGAGTTCTTTTTTGCGGTCGGTGATTTTCAGGAACTGCCTGCCGTCCGTGCCCGTTACGAACCTGCCGATATCGCCGGTGCAAAACCAGGTTTTCCCGTCGAGTTCCTTAAAGACTTCCGCAGTGGCCTCAGGTTTCTTGTAGTAGCCGAGCATAACATTCGGGCCATGGGCGAGGATTTCCCCTTCCCCTTCCCGGTACTCCCCTGAAGAACTGTCGATCCGCAGCTCCACGCCCTCCACCACGCACCCGACCGTCCCCAGCAGGGTGCCGTGGGGCTCCATCCGGTTTCCGGTAAGGGTGGGCGCCGTTTCGGTAAGGCCGTAAGCCTCTTTGATGTTGATGCCGGCCCCGCAAAATACCTTCAGGATTTTTACCGGGCACGGGGCGGCCCCGGTGACCACCATCCGGACATTGCCCCCAAGGGCGGCCCGCCATTTGCTGAAAATCAGCCGGTCTGCCACCTTCCATTTCAGGCCTTCCAAAAAGGAGCGTTTCTGATCCGGGGCGTAGTCGTCGGTGAGGCTGAGGGCCCAGAAGAACAGCTTTCGTTTGACGCCTTCCAGGGCAAGCCCTTTGTTGTAGATGGCCTCATAGATTTTTTCCAGCAAGCGGGGCACCGTGGTAAAGGCCACGGGCTGCACGGAGGCCAGGTCGCCCTCCGGGCCGCTGAGGTTGTCGGTGCCGCAATAATAGACGGAAGCGCCTTTGTAGTAATACACAAAAGAAACGGCCCGCTCGTAAATGTGGCATGTGGGGAGGAAGCTAAGCGCTTTTTCGCCGGCTTCTATCGCCAACAGGTCGGCGGTTTTCAGCACCACAAACATAATGTTGGCATGGGTGAGCATTACCCCCTTCGGGTTCCCGGTGGTCCCTGAGGTATAGATAATGGTGGCCAGGTCGTCGGCCTTAATGGCGTCCATAACGGGTTTCAGCGCCGCGGTGCCCCCGGGGTCAAAAATGTCCTTCCAGAAGGGCCGGTCGGGCTGGGGGTCGAAGGTGTAGATTTTTCCCAGCGAGGGGGTGTTCTTTTGGGCAGCGGAGAGTTTATCGTACAGGTCGAGCCCCCCGCAGAAGGCCATTTTTACCTCCGCTTCATTGAGGATATACTCGTATTCCCCTGTACTGATGGTCGGGTAGAGCGGGATGCTGATGAGCCCGGCCATCTGGATGGCAAAGTCCATCACCAGCCATTCCGGCCGGTTTTTGTAGGCCACCAGGGCCACCGTGTCGCCCCGCTTTAACCCCGATTTCAACAGGCCCGCGGCGGCCTGTTCCGCTGCCGTCAGCACGTCCAGGGAACTGTAGGAAACCCAGTTTCCGTCGCCGTTTCGGGCGCTTACGGCTTTGGTGAGGGGCAGGTTTTCCTGCTGGTGGTAGAGCAAATCGAAAAGGCGGGTCATAAGGAGTTGGTTTTTAGTGGTTTTGAAGATACGATTAAATGGTATCTTTCAGGCCCCCTCCAAACATCAGGCTCACAAATTCGGCCACGCAGGCCGGCTTGGGGTTGTTTTCCAACTCCAGGATGCAATTCCAGGTGATCTTTACCCCTTCCTCCCCATAAGGTTCCACCCCGGCCACCCGGGCCCTTAACCGGACCCGGCTCCCCGAAGGCACCGGGCTGGGGAAGCGCACCTTGTTCAGGCCGTAATTGACGCCCATGGTGGCAGATTCCACCGCAATCAGGTCGCCCAGCAGGCCCGACAGGAGCGAAAGGGACAGGAACCCGTGGGCCACGGTGGTCCCGAAGGGGGAATGCTGGCGGGCTTTCTCCGCATCGGTATGGATCCATTGGTCGTCGCCAGTGGCCCGGGCAAAGGCGTCGATCATTTCCTGGGTCACCGCCACCCAGTCGCCTTCCGGGAGGTCTTTGCCTTCCAGGGCGCGCAGGGCGCTAAAGTCGTGTAGTTGTAATTTTGCCATCTCCCTGGTTTAACGTGCGGTTCCCCCGTCAATGGTCAGGCAAATGCCGGAAACAAACCGCGCCTCATCGGAGGCGAGGTACAGGTAGCCATAGGCGATATCGATGGGCTGGGCAACGGTCCCCAGGGGGATCGCCTTTTTGATCGCCTCGAAATGCGCTTCGGGGATCTGCTGTACCATTTCGGTCATGGTGAACCCTGGGGCCACGGCATTGGCCGTGATGCCGTATTTGCCGAGCTCCACGGTCCAGGTCTTGGCCATGGCGATGACCCCGGCTTTGGTGGCCGCGTAATTCGTTTGCCCGAAGTTCCCCCTCAGGCCCACATTGGAGGCTGCGCTTACGATGCGGCCATAGTTTTGGGCTTTCATGTAAGGCACGGCCGCCTGGGTGCAGGTAAATACCCCTTTTAAGTTCACGTCCACCACGGCATCCCATTCTTCCTCGCTCATTTTTTCGAGCGTGCGGTCGCGGGTAATGCCCGCATTGTTGATCAGGATGTCGAGGCGGCCATAGGTTTGGTGGACGTGCTTAAAAAGCGCCTCCACCCCCGACCGGTCCGTTACGGAAACCGAATGGAATTCCGAAGTGCCCCCGGCCTTTCGGATCCCTTCGGCCACCTGCCGGCCTTCAGGCAGCAGGTCCATAATGACCACCGTTGCGCCCTCCCTGGCGAAAAGTTCGGCGATGGCCTGCCCGATGCCCCGGGCGCCCCCGGTCACCACGGCAATTTTGTCTTTGAGTCTCATAGGCAATGGTTTTGTTTTTTGTTCCTTTTTTTGATCGGTCCGGGGCGGGGTTCAGCCCACCTGCACCACGACCTTCCCTTTAACTTCCCGGTGCATCAGCGCTTCGATGGCTTTGGGCGCGTCCTGAAGGGAAAACACCTGGTGGAGGTGGGGCGACAGCTTCCCCCCGGCATACCAGGCCATGAGTTCCCGGGTGTTGGCGAGGTTTTCCTTTGGGTGCGTCATGGCGAACTGTCCCCAGAACACCCCCACCAGGGACGCCCCTTTGAGCAGGGGCAGGTTCAGCGGGATTTTCGGGATTTCCCCGGCGGCAAACCCGACCACCAGGAACCGCCCGCCCCAGGCGATCGACCGGAAGGCAGGTTCGCTGTACGGGCCGCCTACCGGGTCGAGGACCACGTCCACGCCCCGGGACCCCGTGAGTTCCTTAAGGGCCGTTTTCAGGTCGGTTTCGGTGTACAGCACGGTATGGTCGGCCCCGTATTCCCTGCAGAGGGCCAGCTTTTCAGGGGTGGAGGCGGCGGCGATGACCGTGGCGCCCATGCATTTGCCGAGTTCCACGGCGGCCAGGCCCACCCCTCCCGAGGCGCCCAGCACCAACAGGGTTTCCCCTGGTTTCAGGTGCCCGCGGTCCTTCAGGGCGTGGTAGGCGGTGCCGTAGGCCATCATAAAGGAAGCGGCTATGGGGAAATCCATCTCCGGGGGCTTTGGAAAGCACGCCCCGGCCGGGACGAGCACTTCCTCCGCCAGGCCTCCATGGGCCACAAACCCGATCACAGCGTCCCCCGGCCCTACGTGCCGTACCCCCGGCCCAACGGCCCTCACCACCCCCGCCACGTCGCTGCCGGGGGTGAAGGGGAGCTCCGGCTTAATCTGGTACAACCCCCGAATGATGAGGGTGTCGGGAAAATTGATCCCGCAGGCCTTTACCTGCACCAACACCTCGTTTTCCCCGGGCCGGAGGTCGGCCACGGTTTCCAGGACCAGGCCCGAAGGGGGGCCGTATGCATTGCATCGAATAGCTTTCATGGCGGCTTATTCTTCGAGCACTTTCAGCACCAGTTTCCCCATTTTATCGCCGGTAAACAGCCGGTTGAAGGTCTCCGGGAAGTTCTCGATCCCTTCGTACACGCTTTCGCGGCTTTTGAGTTTGCCGGCAGCGAGCCAGCCGCCCATTTCCCGGGCCGCTTCGCCGTAGCGGTGCGCCCAGTCAAAAACGACCATCCCCTGCATGGTGGCCCGGTTGACCAAAAGGGACAAATAATTGGACGGGCCCTTGACGGCCGTTTTGTTGTTGTACTGCGAAATGGCCCCGCAGATCACCACCCGGGCGTGCTTGCGCAGGCGGGCCAGGGCGTAGTCGAGGATGGGCACGCCCACATTGTCAAAATACACATCGATGCCCTTGGGGCAGGTTTCCTTCAGGCGCTCGCGCACGTCCTCATTCTTGTAGTCGATGGCGTGGTCGAACCCGAGTTCCTCCACCAAATAGCGGCACTTATCGGGGCCTCCGGCAATCCCCGTAACCGTGCACCCCTTTATTTTGGCGATTTGCCCGACAACGCTCCCCACGGCCCCGGCCGCCCCGGAAACCACCACCACGTCGCCTTCCTTTATTTTACCCACCTCAAGGATGCCGAAATAGGCCGTCATCCCGGGCATGCCCAGGGCACCCAAATACGTGGGCAGGGGCGCAAAGGCCGGGTCTACCTTATGCCAGCCTTTTCCGTCGGCGACTGCGTATTGCTGTACGCCCCCCCCGCCGGCGACAAAATCGCCCACGGCAAACCCCGGCAGGTTTTTCACGGCCACTACCTCCCCGACCGAGCCGGCCCGCATGACCGATCCGAGCGCCATGGGCTCGATATACGATTTGCCTTCATTCATCCACCCGCGCATGGCCGGGTCGAGGGAGACGTAGTGCTGGCGGACCAGCATTTGCCCCTCTGAAATTTCGGGGATCGGGGCGGTTTCCAAAGACCAGGTACCGGCGTCTGCGGCCCCCGCGGGGCGCTTTACGAACAGGAGTTGTTTATTCATTTTCGTCATGTGTTCTTTTTGTTTGAAAAACTTTGGACATAGGCTTCCATCTTCCGGCGGATTTCGGGTTTCCACCAGAGGGTGGCGGCTTCTTTAAGGGACTGGGAGGCATCGGGGTCGAGGCGGTCGAGCCAGGCTTTGCGCACCTTCTTTTTGGTGTTGGCCCAGATTTCAGGGTCGGCCTTCAGATACGCTTGCATCTGGGTTTCTGCCCGCTCCAGGACGCCTTCCAGGGGCACCAGGGCATCTACCAGCCCGGCCGCCAGGGCCTCCGGGCCGGAGAGCAATTTCCCTTCCAGGATATAGCGGCTCGCCAGGCCTTCGCCCATCCAAAAGGCATAGGCCTCGGTAAGGTTTTGCGAGATCTGTATGTTGACCGCCACTTCATTCAACCCGATCTTGTAGGCATCCCCCTGGGCCATATAGCGGTTGTCGCAGGCAATGGCCAAAACGCACCCCCCGGCCGGGGAGTGGCCGGTGATGGCGCATACCAGGGGTTTTGGGAATCGGGCCAGCTGCACGTACAGGGAGCCAAAGGCTTCAAAGAAGTCGGAGATTTGTCGCTCGTCGTACCCGATGAGTTCGATCAGGTCGAGCCCGGCGGAAAAATAATGGGGCTTCCCGGCCAGGATCACCCCCCGTACCGACGGGTCGCTTTCCAGGTCGCGGAAGGCCTCCCGGAGCTCAGCGACCATTGCGGCATTGAGGGCGTTTACCTTTCCCCGGTCCATTTGGAGGATGGTGTAGCCGGGGTTGTCTATGCGCTTCAGGGTCTGCATGGGAGTTCTGTTTTAAGGTTAAATCAGGGAGGTCCCCCCGTCGAGGACCAGGGTTTGCCCGGTGATGAATTTGGCCTGGTCGGAGGCGAGCCAGGCAATGGCTTCGGCAATTTCTCCGGCTTCCCCGAACCGGTCCATGGGGATGAGCCGCCTGAGGGTTTCCTCCATCTCGGGGCGGAAGCCCAGCAGCCGGTCGAGCAGGGGGGTTTTGGTATAGCCGGGGCACACGGCGTTAATGCGGATGTTCTCGCGCCCGTATTCCAGGGCCGCCGATTTGGTCATCCCGACCACCGCAAACTTGCTGGCGCTGTATGAGAGGTTGTACCCCGAGGGCTTCAGGCCGGCCAGGGAGGCGACGTTTACGATGGAACCATGGCCCTGTGCCACCATCTGCCGCAAGGCGGCCTGCATGGTGTAGAAGACGCCCGTCTGGTTCACGGCGATCACGTTGTGCCAGTCGTCGTGGGTGTGTTCGGCGGTCTTGCGCTGCTCCTTCCCCCCGATGCCCGCATTGCTGACCACGATGTCGATACCGCCATAGGCCTGTACCGCCGCCTCAAAAAAGGCGTCTACCTGGTCGCTCCGGGTAACATCCACGGCCTGCGCAAAGGCTGTGCCGCCCGAGGCGTTCAGTTCCGCCACCAGGGCTTCCAGGGGCTCCAAATCGATATCTGAGGCGGCGATACGGGCCCCCAGGCCCGCCATGTGCCGGGCCGTGGCCGCCCCGATGCCGCTGGCCGCCCCTGTGATCAGTACGGTTTTGTTCTTCAGGTCCATTAGTGTAAATCGTCTATCTGGTTTTTTTCAATGGCCCTCCAGGCTGCGTCGCAGCAAAGGGCCGAGGCCTTGTTCAAGGTTGCAAACCGGGGGTCGGCCGTATGCCCGTGCACATACCGGTAGTAGATCTGCTGGGCGATCACCGCCACCTTAAAGAGGCCGTAGGCGTAATAAAAGGTGAGGTGGGAAACGTCCCGGCCGCTTTTGGCGGCATAGGCCTCCACCACCTCAGAACGACGCGGGTTCCCCGGCAGGACGGTGGGGGAGGGCAGCCCCAGTTTCATAAACTCCGGGTCCGAGGCCGTGGTCCAGTACCCCAGGGAGGTCCCCAGGTCCATCAGGGGGTCGCCCAGGGTACACATTTCCCAGTCGAGGATGGCGGCTACGGCCGTCCAGGTGGTGTCGGCAAACACGAGGTTGTCGTATTTGTAGTCGTTGTGGATCAGGCTGTGCTGGTAGGTTTTGGGCTGGTGGGCCTGCATCCAGGCCATCACCTTTTCCGCGGAGGGGACGGCCTCCGTGGCGGCGGCCAGGTATTGCTTTCCCCAGTTGGTCACCTGCCGCTCCACATAGCCTTCCGGCCGGCCCAGGGTGGCCAGGCCAGCCTCCCGGTAATCGATCTGGTGGAGGGCCACAAAGGTGTCGAGCCAGGTGTTCGCAATGGTTTTAAACGCTTCGGGGGGCAGGTCCCGCTGTTGCGCTTCCCGGGCGGATAAGATAATCCCATCCACCTTTTCCATAAGGTAAAAGGGGGCGCCCAGCACCTGCGGGTCTTCTGAAAACACATAAACTTCCGGCGTTTGGGGGAATACCGGGTGGAGCTTATGGAGCACTTCGTATTCCCGCCCCATGTCGTGGCCCCGTTTCGGGGCGGCTACCGGTGGGCGGCGGAGCACATATTGCTTCCCCTCGAATTCCAGCAGGTAGGTGAGGTTCGAATACCCGTTCTTAAACTGGCGTACCTCCAGCGGGCTGTCGGCTTCCCGGAGCAACCCGGCCCCCAGCAGGAAGTTCCTCAAAGGGGCTTCGGGCAATTCTTCCCCGGGTCGCACCGGGCGGGTAGACGGGTCTTCACTCATGGGCTGCGGTGTATTTTCGGATCGTGGCCTTCCCGAGCTGGCTCATGTGGACCTCGTCAGGCCCGTCTGCCAGGCGCAAACTCCGTGCGGCGGCGTAGTAATGGGCCAGGGGGGTATCGGCGCTCACGCCCAACCCGCCCATAATTTGAATGGCCCGGTCAATCACGGTGCAGGCCATGGTGGGGACTACAATTTTGATCATGGCAATCAGGTCTTTGGCGCCTTTGGCGCCCACCCGGTCGATTTTGTCCGCAGCGCTGAGCACCAGCAGCCGGGCCTGTTCGATCTCGCAGGCCGAGCGGGCGACCTCCTGCCGGATGCTCGAATAGGTATCCAGCGTCCGGCCAAACGGGCTGCGTGAAACCGCCCGCTCCGACATCAGCTCCAGGGCGCGCTGGGCCATGCCGATCAGGCGCATGCAGTGGTGGATGCGCCCCGGGCCCAACCGGCCCTGGGCGATTTCAAACCCCCTGCCTTCGCCCAAAATCAGGTTGGCTTTGGGCACGCGCACCGATTCCAAAACGATTTCAGCATGTCCTTCCGGGGAGTCGAGGTACCCAAAAACGCTGAGGGGCCTGATGACCGTTAGCCCGGGCGCGTCCATGGGCACCAGTACCATACTGTGCTGCTGGTGTCGGGGCGCCCCGAAATCGGTCTTGCCCATTACGATGGCAATTTTGCAGTCGGGGTCCATGGCCCCGGAAGACCACCATTTTCGCCCGGTGACCAGGTAGTCGCCCCCATCCGCGGTGATGGAGGTCTGCATATTGGTCGCGTCGGAGGAGGCCACTTCGGGTTCGGTCATCAGGAAGGCCGACCGGATCTTCCCCTGCAGCAGGGGGGCGAGCCAGGTTTCCTGTTGGGCTGGGCTCCCGTACCGCGCCAGCACCTCCATGTTTCCGGTATCTGGGGGGCTGCAGTTAAACACTTCCGAAGCCCAGCGCGTACGCCCCATCAGCTCGGCCAGGGGGGCGTATTCCAGGTTGGTCAGCCCGGGGCTGAACGCCCCGTAATCGCGGGGCAGGAAGAGGTTCCAAAGCCCTGCGTCCCTGGCGGCTTCTTTCAGGGGTTCCAGCCCGGGCCACTTTTTCCACAGGTTGGCCGGGTCGCGGTGGAAGGCTTCCACTTCCGCATCCACCGGGAGGATATGCGTTTCCAGGAAGCGGCCTACCCGTTCCTGCAATTCCCTGGATTTCTCGCTGGCTTCAAAATTCATAACCCTTGTTTCTGATTCGTTGTATTTACCCGGAAACCATATACCCGCCATCGGCCACATACACCCCTCCCGTGATATAGGAACCGGCATCGGAGGCCAGTAGGAGCACCACCCCGGCCATTTCTTCGGGCTGGGCGATCCGCCCCAGGGGGAGGTGTTTGGTGAACCGGGCCACCAGGGCTTCATCGGCCCATAGCCCCTCGCTGAATTTGGTTTGGATGAGCCCGGGGCAGACCACGTTGGCCCGGACCCCGTGGCGGCCCCATTCCTTGGCCTGGTTTTGGGTCAGGGCGATCAGGGCCGCTTTGGTGGCGCTGTACAACCCCAGGCCAAAGCCCGGGCGCAGCCCTTCCACCGAGGAAATATTGATCACGCTGCCGCCCCCGGCCTGCTTCATGTGCGGGAGGGCGAGGTTCGACAGGAGCCAGGGCGCCTTGACGTTTACCTCCATGATTTTGTCAAAAACCCCTTCGGCCGACCCTTCCAGCGGGCCGTAATACGGGTTGATGGCCGCATTGTTCACCAGGATGTCGATACGCCCGAAGGCTTCGGCGGTTTTTGCAATCAGGTGCTCCCGGCCGGCGGTATCGCCCACATGGCACTGGATGCCGATGGCTTGTAGCCCCGCCTCGGCAAACTCTGCCGCCACCGCGTCCACGGCCTCCTGGTTCCGGCTGCTGACCACCACCCGGGCCCCGGATTCCGCCAGGGCCCGGGCGATCGCTTTTCCAATGCCCTTGCTGGAGCCGGTAACCACGGCTACTTTTCCGCTGAGGTCGAAAGTTGGGGGGATGGGTTTCATAGGGTGTTTTTTCTGTTGATATACGTTACTTTTTCGGGTTATTCGAACAGACTTTCCTCCACGGAAACCGTCAGGTCCGCGGTGTTTAGCAAGACCTGCGCCTGGGCTTCACTTTTGGGCAATTCATAGGTAAAGTAAAATTCCATCGCATGGATTTTGCTTTTATAAAACCCCTGCCCGTGGGTCGTATCGCCCCGCGAAATCGCCTGCCGGGCGTGCAGGGCCATGTCGAGCCAGAGCCACCCGACCAGGATGTTCCCGAAGAATTCCATAAACACGGTGGCATCGGCCAGGAACCGCTCATAATTTCCTTTTCCGGCATATCTCAGCAGGGAATCGAGCACCTTTTTCATCAACCCGGTTTTGCCGGCAAGGGTTTCCGCAAATGGTTTCAGGCCCTCCATGGCCATGGCGGCGGCGATGGTTTTCCCCATTTCCCCGGCCAGGTGGGTCAGGGCGATCCCCTGGTCCATGGTGACCTTGCGCCCGAGCAAGTCCATGGACTGTATGCCCGTGGTGCCCTCGTAGATCGAAAAGATTCGGATGTCGCGATAGTACTGCTGCAGGATGAAATCGGAGCAGAACCCGTAACCCCCCAGCACCTGCGCCCCGTTGCTGACGGCTTCGATGCCCTTTTCCGACGGGTAGGTCTTGGCCACGGGGGTCAGGAGCTCGAGCAAATACCCGTATTTGCGGCGCTCGGCTTCGTCAGGGTGCGTCTGGGAGAGGTCCTGGTATTTGGACGAAAGCAATACCAGGCTAAGGGCCCCTTCTGCGATCACTTTCTGGGTCAGGAGCATCCGCCGCACGTCGGGGTGGTTGATGATCAGGGTTTGCGCCTCGGATACGTCCTTTTTCCCGGTACTGCTCAGGGCCCGGCCCTGGGGCCGCTCTTTGGCGTAGGCCAGGGAAGCCCGCCAGCCCGCCATGGCAATGGCGGCGGCCCCCCGCCCGACGGCGATGCGCGCCCCGTTCATCATCAGGAACATGTATTTGAGGCCCTGGTGGGGTTCCCCCACCAGCCAGCCCCGGCAGTCGTGGTGGTCGCCGAACGAGAGGTGGGTGGTACAGTACCCGCGTTGCCCCATTTTCTGGAAATCGCCCACGGTGTTCACATCGTTGAAGGCCAGCGACCCATCGGCAGCGGGTCGGTGCTTGGGCACTACAAAAAGGGAGATCCCTTTGGTCCCCGCGGGCGCGCCCTCAATGCGCGCCAGCAGCAGGTGGACCACATTATCCACCCCCTTGTAATCGCCGCCCGAAATAAAGATCTTCTGGCCCGAAATCAGGTAATGGTCGCCCTGCGGTTTTGCCGAGGTCACGATGTCGGAAAGGGAACTCCCCGCCTGGGGCTCCGTCAGGCACATGGTGCCGTTCCAGTCGCCCGAAATCATATGGGGCACGTAGGTGTCCTTTAACTGCCGGCTCCCGAAATGCAGAATGAGTTCCGCCGCCCCGAAGGTGAGCCCGAGGTACCCCGGCAGGTGGTTGTTGGCGGTTTCCTGTATGTAGGCGGCTGCGGTAACCACCAGGTTGGGCATTTGGAGGCCGCCGTCCTCGTAATCGAATAACGCGGCAGCCAGCCCCATTTCTTTGGCCCGTTTCAGGTAGCGGGCCACCTGCGGATGCACGTGCACCTCCCCTGCCTCAAAATGGGCCGGATGGGCGTCCATCTCCTGGTAGTAAGGGAAGAGTTCCTTTTCGGAAAAGTCGGTAACCGCATCGATAAAGAGCCCGACGGATTCCCGGTCGTAATCCTTAAACCGTTCCTGCTGCAACAGTTCTTCGAGGTGGTGGACGTTGTAGAGGAGGAATTTCAGCGTTTCTGAATCGAGGTATCGGGAAGCCATAGGAAGTTTTTTATGCAGGGTTACTAAGATACAGGATAAAATTGAGGGATCAGGGCAGGGGGTCGTGGGGTTCTTTGGTATTTTCCCCGATAAGCCCCAGGATTTCATCTGAGGCGTGCAACAGGTCCACATAATACGCCTCCAGCATCATGCTCTGGTAATAGCGGGCAACCAGCAGGGCCTCCATGGTGTGGTCGGCCAGGAATTTTTCGGGGGCAATTTGTACGATTTCCCTCGGATCGTCTTTGTAGGCGTTTTTCACAAATTCCCATTCGCTGTCTTTCTGGAAGATTTCCGGATAGTGTGCATTGATATGCGGCTCGTACTTGCCCTGTATTTGATTATTTGCAATTTGCTCCCGTTCATTGACGCGTGCAATGAGGGCGTAATAATCTAGGAGGGCTGTTTGCAGGGGCTGCGAGAGGGAGGGCACCTCATTGGATTGCGTAATGGTTTCAAAGGCATTCCGGTTGGGCCGGAACTGGTGCTCGAGTTCCAGCATGCCGAGGTGCTTTTTAAGGCTTTTGCTCATGGGGATCTGCGTCCTCATCTGCAGCAGGGCGGTATCGGCATAGTGCACAGAAGAGGTCATCATACTCTTGAGCTCCCGGAGTTGGGCCTGGTCTTCCTTCAGGTTTTGCCTCAGGATCACCAAATGGCTTTCTATGGATTTTTCAACCTTCTTTTCCTCATTCCAGGTATCGATCTGCAGGGCGATCAGAATGCCGATGACCACCAGGGCGATTTCGCCCAGGGCATAGGCCAGGTAGCGGGTCACTTTGTTTTGGGACATGAGCTCGCGGCGGATTTTTCTGAAAAAGTTAATCATGGCGCAGGGTGAGGAAAAAGCGTAGCAAGGGAGGTAGGGTCTTTAGGTTGCTACAAGATACGGGTTCTTGTATAAAGTTTACAGTTGCAACGGGCAGTTGGGTGTAACTGTCATTTCTCAGTCTGTCGTTTCTCCCGATAGCAATGCATTATTTGGAAAGGGCTCTATCCCCGTGAAGTTAAAACAAAAAAAGAGTCCCGGGAAAATGTCCCGGGACTCTCTACATTAGGGCGATCACAGTCTGCCCTGTTCGCTATCACAGGAATTCCCTTAACGCACCTTGTTGGCCGTGATTTTTTGGATGGTCTGGGATTCGCCTCCACTGAGGTAAATGTCGCCTGACGGACCCACAGCTACGTCATCCATAAACCATTGGGGGGGAAAAATGGGCAAAGCACCCTGCAAAGGTTCCAGGCCATCGACGATGGTAGTTCTTTCCCCGGTGGAAAGGTCAATGCGGGACAGGCGGGAAACCCCTGCCGGCGAGGGACCTTTGGTCTCAACTACCAGTAGCCTTCCCTGGTTGTCCACTGCCATACCTTCCGGGAAAGAAAGGCCGGAGAATACCACTTCGGTGGTTGGGGATCCACCCCCGAAATCGATTTGTACGATATCTCCTGTAGCCCAATCGGCCGCCCA
>CAZIJW010000034.1:0-18533 GCA_964539905.1 uncultured Robiginitalea sp. | reverse complement strand
CCCGTCGTTGGCTCGAAAGAATGAAGTCGTCAACGGGCTTCGAACCTGAATCTCTCAAAGAGGTCACGGGTTCCCCCGATAGCCATCGGGGCCCGTCGTTGGCTCGAAAGAATGAAGTCATAAAAGGGCTTCGACTCCCAACCACCTCCGGGGGGAAGGGGTTTACCCGACTGGGATAGGGATCCGTCGTCGGCTCTGGAAGTAAACTTGTACACTAATATAAACTAAGATTAAAATCACTTAAAATGGCTAAGGCAACTTTTGATCGTTCCAAACCACACTTAAATATTGGTACTATTGGACACGTCGATCACGGTAAGACTACCCTGACCGCCGCCATCACTTCCGTGCTGGCTGCCGACGGGCTCTCTGAAACCCGGAGCTTCGATTCTATCGACAACGCTCCCGAGGAAAAAGAAAGGGGTATCACTATCAACACCTCTCACGTGGAGTACCAAACGGCCAACCGCCACTATGCCCACGTGGACTGTCCGGGTCACGCCGACTATGTGAAGAACATGGTTACCGGTGCCGCCCAGATGGACGGTGCGATCCTGGTAGTTGCCGCCACCGATGGACCCATGCCCCAGACGCGCGAGCACATCCTGCTCGGTCGCCAGGTAGGTATCCCCCGCCTTGTGGTCTTCCTGAATAAGGTAGACATGGTGGACGACGAAGAACTGCTGGAGCTTGTTGAAATGGAAGTGCGTGAGCTGCTTTCTTTCTACGAGTACGATGGTGACAACAGCCCGGTGATTTCCGGATCTGCCCTTGGTGCCCTGAACGGGGAGGAAAAATGGGTACAGACTGTAAGGGACCTGATGGCTGCCGTTGACGAGTGGATTGAACTGCCCCAGCGCGATGTGGACAAGGAATTCCTGATGCCTGTTGAAGACGTATTCACCATTACCGGACGGGGAACTGTTGCTACCGGCCGTATCGAAACTGGTGTTGCCAAAACCGGTGACCCTGTGGAGATCATCGGTATGGGTGCTGAGAAGCTGACCTCTACCATTACCGGGGTGGAAATGTTCCGCAAAATCCTCGACCGTGGAGAAGCCGGTGACAACGTGGGAATCCTGCTCCGCGGTATTGAGAAAAAGGATATCAAGCGTGGAATGGTAATCTGCAAGCCCGGATCCGTGAAGCCGCATGCCAAATTCGAGGCTGAGGTCTATATCCTGAAAAAAGAAGAAGGTGGGCGCCACACCCCCTTCCACAATAACTACCGTCCCCAGTTCTACGTACGGACAACCGACGTAACCGGTACCATTGTCCTGCCCGATGGGGTGGAGATGGTGATGCCAGGGGACAACCTGACCATTACCGTGGATCTTCTCCAGCCTATCGCCCTGAACGTGGGTCTGCGTTTTGCGATTCGCGAGGGAGGTCGTACGGTAGGTGCCGGCCAGGTAACCAAGATTCTTGATTAAGCGTACACACGCTTAAAGCAAGGCAGTGAGGGGTCCCGTCCTGATCCGTATCGGGAGGGAACCCTTTCACTGTAAATACGGGTGTAGCTCAGTTGGTAGAGCACTGGTCTCCAAAACCAGGTGTCGGGAGTTCGAGTCTCTCCTCCCGTGCTGAATGTTTAAAGGAATGTACGCGTTGGGTTGAATACATCGCAGGCCTGGAATGCCCTGGGGCTTTTCGAATCCTGCAAAACCAACCGCACGGACCATAAACGGGATGTTTTCCAGGGGAATTGCAACTTCCTTCTTAAAAAATTAATAGCAGCGAACCATGTTGACCTATTTCAAGGAATCCTATGAGGAACTCAAAAACCACGTCACCCTGCCCAGCCGGGCCGAGGCTTCGAACCTCATGGTAATTGTGGCGGTGTTTTCCATTGTCTTCGCCCTGGCTACCTGGGGGGTGGATTCTTTGTTTTCCAAGCTTATTCAGCTGTATTTTAATGCATTAATCGGTTAAGGAGTAGCTATGGCGGAAGAACTGGAGAAGAAGTGGTATGTAGTGCGCGCCGTTAGCGGACAGGAGAACAAGATCAAGGGGTATATCGAGAGTGAAGTAGAGCGCCACGGATTCGGCGACTACCTGGAAGAGGTCCTGGTCCCCACCGAGAAAGTGGTGCAGATCCGCAACGGAAAGAAAATTAACAAGGAACGGGTGTACTACCCGGGTTATATTATGGTTAAGGCCCACCTGACGGGTGAGATGGTTCACGTAATCCGTTCCATTACCAATGTGATCGGATTCCTCGGGGAGACCAAGGGGGGCGACCCGGTTCCCCTTCGCAAGTCGGAGGTGAACCGCATGCTCGGGAAGGTCGATGAACTGGCAATTACCTCCGATTCGGTGGCGATTCCGTTTATCATAGGGGAAACCATCAAAGTAATTGACGGGCCCTTTAACGGCTTCAACGGCACGGTGGAAAAGATCAATGAGGAAAAGCGCAAGCTGGAGGTTATGGTGAAGATCTTTGGCCGGAAAACGCCGCTGGAACTGAGTTATATGCAAGTAGAGAAAGTCTGAAAATAAACTGTTACGCTTAAAAGTGTAGTTGCTTCCAATTCAAACACACTTTTACTTTTTTCCACAGGTTCTTCAATCGGGCAGGTGGGAAACACAGGGACCGGGTAAAGCCGGTCGAAGTTGTAAATTAATTGAACAATGGCAAAAGAAGTAAGTAAAGTAGTTAAACTACAAGTTAGGGGAGGTGCTGCGAACCCGTCGCCACCGGTTGGACCCGCTTTAGGTGCTGCCGGCGTTAACATCATGGAGTTCTGCAAGCAGTTCAATGCGCGTACGCAGGACAAACAGGGCAAGGTATTGCCCGTTGTTATCACCGTCTATGGGGACAAGTCTTTTGACTTTGTCGTAAAAACCCCGCCTGCAGCTGTTCAGCTATTGGAAGCGGCCAAAATTAAAAAAGGGTCCGGAGAACCGAACCGCGCCAAGACAGGTAGCGTTACCTGGGATCAGATTCGGCAAATTGCGGAAGACAAGATGGTTGACCTGAATGCCTTCACCACCGAATCTGCCATGAGCATGGTGGCGGGTACTGCCCGTTCCATGGGGATCAAGGTTGCCGGTAAGCGCCCTTTTTAATCATTGCAAAAGCACTTTTAGGATGTCAAAATTAACGAAGAAGCAAAAAGAAGCGCGCGCGAAAGTCGACCGCGACAAGCTCTATTCCCTGCAGGAAGCTTCTCAGCTCGTCAAGGACATTACCAATGTAAAATTCGATGCTTCCGTGGATATCGCGGTTCGCCTTGGGGTAGACCCCCGTAAGGCCAACCAGATGGTACGCGGGGTGGTCACCCTCCCCCATGGAACCGGAAAGGACGTGAAAGTCCTGGCACTGGTAACCCCTGACAAAGCGCAGGAAGCTGAGGCAGCCGGCGCCGATTTCGTCGGCCTGGACGAGTACCTCGATAAGATCAAGGGAGGCTGGACCGATGTGGATGTGATCATCACCATGCCCAGCGTAATGGGTAAACTGGGGCCGCTTGGACGGATCCTGGGACCCCGCGGGCTTATGCCGAACCCCAAGACAGGTACCGTGACCATGGATGTGGCCAAGGCTGTGGCCGAGGTAAAGGCAGGAAAGATCGATTTCAAGGTAGATAAGACCGGGATTGTCCATGCAGCTATCGGGAAGGTATCCTTCCCGGCTGATAAGATCGCGGGAAATGCCAAGGAACTGATCGATACCCTGGTGAAACTCAAGCCGGCCGCTGCCAAAGGGGTGTACATGAAGAGCATCTACCTCTCCAGTACCATGAGTCCCAGTGTTCAACTCGACCCGAAAGCGGTCTAACAAAAAACAGGGAAGATGACCAGAGAAGAAAAAGCAACTGTAATTGAAGATCTGACCGCCCAGCTGGCGGAAGGGACCACCATTTATCTGACCGATATTTCCGGTCTGGATGCCGGGACGACCTCAGATCTTCGCCGGGCCTGCTTTAAAGCAAATATCAAGCTGGCGGTGGTGAAAAACACCCTGCTGGCCAAAGCCATGGAGGCTTCCGACAAGGAATTCGGCGAATTGCCCGAAGTCCTAAAGGGAAGTACCTCCCTGATGATTTCCGATACGGGGAATGCGCCTGCCAAGCTGATCAAGACCTTTCGCAAAAAGTCGAATCGTCCGCTGCTCAAAGGTGCTTTCATTGAGGAAGCCATCTTCATCGGGGACGACAAACTGGATGCCCTGGTGAACATTAAATCGAAGGAGGAGGTAATCGCGGATATCGTAGCCCTGCTGCAATCCCCTGCCAAAAATGTCATTTCCGGACTGAAGTCCGGCGGCGGCAAACTGGCGGGCATCCTGAAGACCCTGTCCGAAAAATAACCGTGTACGCACTAAAACCTAAGTATAAATTTTCAAACCTATTTTAAAACGATAGAAAAATGGCAGATTTAAAAGAATTCGCAGAACAGTTGGTAAACCTTACCGTAAAAGAGGTAAACGAACTGGCTAATATTTTGAAAGAAGAATACGGCATCGAGCCTGCCGCTGCTGCTGTGGCTGTTGCTGCCGGTCCTGCCGGAGGCGATGGCGGGGAAGCCGTTGAGGAAAAAACCGAATTTGACGTTATCCTGAAAGCTGCCGGAGGTTCTAAACTTGCCGTTGTAAAACTGGTTAAGGAACTCACCGGACTCGGCCTTAAGGAAGCCAAGGAGATCGTCGACAGCGCTCCCAAGGCAGTTAAGGAAGGGATTTCCAAAGACGAAGCTGAAGGGATCAAAAATTCACTGGAAGAAGCCGGAGCTGAAGTTGAGCTTAAATAAAAGCGCCAACCACAGGGTTTAGGTTTAGGTCTTTCCGCCTCAGGGCGGCTAGACCTAAACCCTTTTATACAGGGCATATAAAGCCATATGCCGCCCATGGAGTATTCACGATCAAAATTTTGTCCATAGATGTTCACTACACAGACTGAAAGAGTAAACTTCGCATCCGCTAAGAACATACCGGAATACCCGGATTTCTTGGACATTCAGATTAAATCCTTTCAAGATTTTTTCCAGCTTGAAACAAAATCTGACGAAAGGGAAAATGAGGGGCTGTACAAGACCTTCATGGAGAACTTCCCCATCACTGACACCCGGAACCAGTTTGTGCTGGAATTCCTGGATTACTTTATCGATCCGCCCCGGTATACCATTCAGGAATGTATTGAGCGAGGCCTGACCTACAGTGTGCCGTTGAAGGCCCGCCTTAAGCTATACTGTACGGACCCTGAGCACGAGGATTTTGAAACCATCGTACAGGATGTCTACCTGGGGACGATCCCCTACATGACTCCGAGCGGGACTTTCGTGATCAATGGGGCTGAGCGCGTGGTGGTTTCCCAGTTGCACCGCTCCCCGGGCGTTTTCTTCGGACAGTCTTTCCACGCGAACGGAACCAAGCTGTACTCGGCAAGGGTAATCCCCTTCAAAGGTTCCTGGATCGAGTTTGCTACGGACATCAACAGTGTGATGTACGCCTACATCGACCGGAAAAAGAAATTGCCGGTGACCACCCTGTTCCGCGCCATCGGATTTGAACGCGACAAGGATATCCTGGAGATTTTCGACCTTTCGGAAGAAGTAAAGGTTTCCAAGGCCGGGCTTAAGAAAATCCTCGGCCGCAAGCTTGCTGCCCGGGTGCTGAAGACCTGGCATGAGGACTTTGTGGATGAGGATACCGGCGAGGTAGTCTCCATCGAACGGAACGAGATCATTTTGGATCGGGATACCGTGCTGGAGAAGGAACACGTGGACATGATCGTGGAAACGGATGTAAAAACCATCCTGCTGCACAAGGAAAACAGTACGCAGAGCGATTACGCCATTATCTACAATACGCTGCAGAAAGACCCGACCAACTCGGAAAAAGAAGCAGTGGAACACATCTACCGCCAGTTGCGGAATGCTGAGCCGCCCGATGAGGAAACGGCCCGCGGCATTATCGACAAACTGTTCTTCTCCGACCAGCGCTATAACCTGGGCGAAGTGGGGCGGTACCGGATGAACAAGAAACTGGGGCTCGATATCGGGATGGACAAACAGGTCCTTACCCGCGAAGACATCATCACCATTATCAAGTACCTGATCGAGCTGATCAACTCCAAGGCGGAGATTGATGACATCGACCACCTCTCCAACCGGAGGGTGCGCACCGTTGGGGAACAGCTCTCCGGCCAGTTCGGGGTGGGGCTTGCCCGGATGGCCCGGACGATCCGCGAACGGATGAACGTCAGGGACAATGAGGTATTTACGCCCATCGACCTGATCAACGCCAAGACCCTGTCTTCGGTGATCAACTCCTTCTTTGGGACCAACCAGTTGTCCCAATTTATGGACCAAACCAACCCCCTGGCGGAAATCACCCACAAGCGCAGGCTTTCGGCCCTCGGGCCGGGAGGGCTTTCCCGGGAGCGCGCCGGATTCGAGGTGCGGGACGTCCACTTTACCCATTACGGGCGGCTGTGTCCGATCGAAACCCCTGAGGGGCCAAACATCGGGCTGATTTCATCCCTCTCCGTGTTCGCCAAGGTGAACCAGATGGGCTTTTTGGAGACGCCTTACCGCAAGGTGGAAGATGGGAAAGTCGACACCCAGAATTACATCTTTTTGAGTGCCGAGGAGGAAGAGGGGATGAAAATTGCCCAGGCCAATATCCCCCTTAAGAAGGACGGGACCATCGATACCGATAAGGTTATCGCCCGCCTGGAGGCCGACTACCCGGTGGTTGATCCCAAGGAGATCAACTACACCGACGTGGCGCCCAACCAGATCGCTTCCATTTCCGCCTCCCTGATCCCCTTCCTGGAGCACGACGATGCGAACCGGGCGCTGATGGGGTCGAACATGATGCGGCAGGCAGTGCCCCTGCTTAAACCCGATTCCCCCATTGTGGGTACCGGGCTGGAACGGCAGGTGGCCACGGATTCCCGGGTCCTGATCAACGCCGAAGGCGATGGGGTCGTGGAATATGTGGATGCCCAGAAAATCACCATCAAATACCAGCGCAGCGAAGAAGCCCGCAAGGTGAGTTTTGACGAGGACTCCAAGACTTACGAACTGGTCAAGTTCCGCAAAACCAACCAGGGTACCTCCATCAACCTGAAACCCATTGTCCGCAAGGGCGACCAGGTGAAAAAGGGCCAGGTACTTTGCGAGGGCTATGCCACCGAGAGCGGGGAACTCGCCCTGGGGCGCAACCTCCTGGTGGCGTTCATGCCCTGGAAGGGATACAACTTCGAGGATGCGATCGTGATCTCCGAAAAGGTGGTCCGCGAAGACATCTTTACCTCTATCCATATCGATGAATACGCCCTGGAGGTCCGGGATACCAAGTTGGGGGCTGAAGAGCTCACCAACGATATCCCGAACGTTTCCGAGGAGGCCACCAAGGACCTGGATGAATACGGGATGATCCGCATCGGGGCCGAGGTGAAGCCCGGCGACATCCTGATCGGGAAGATTACCCCCAAAGGGGAATCGGACCCCACACCTGAGGAGAAGCTCCTGCGCGCCATCTTTGGCGACAAGGCCGGGGATGTGAAGGATGCCTCCCTGAAGGCACCGCCTTCCCTCAGCGGCGTGGTGATCGACAAAAAGTTGTTCTCCCGCTCTATAAAGGATAAGCGCAAGCGCAACGAAGACAAGGAGGCCATCGCCAAACTCGAGCTGGAATACGAAGTGAAATTCCAGCAGCTGAAGGATGTGCTGGTGGATAAATTATTCCAGTTGGTCAACGGGAAAACCTCCCAGGGCGTGATGAACGACCTGGGCGAGGAAGTGCTCCCGCGGGGCAAGAAATACACCCTCAAAATGCTCAATGCCGTGGACGATTTCGCCCACCTGGTAGGGGGCAGCTGGACCACGGACAAAGACACCAACCGTTTGGTGGCCGACCTGTTGCACAATTACAAGATCAAGCTCAATGACCTGCAGGGGAACCTGAGGCGCGACAAATTCACCATCTCGGTGGGGGATGAGTTGCCGGCGGGCATCATGAAGCTGGCCAAGGTCTACATCGCCAAAAAGCGCAAGCTCAAGGTGGGCGACAAAATGGCCGGTCGCCACGGAAACAAGGGAATCGTGGCCCGGATCGTGCGTCAGGAAGACATGCCGTTCCTGGAAGACGGTACCCCTGTTGATATCGTACTGAACCCCCTGGGGGTACCTTCCCGGATGAACATCGGGCAGATTTACGAAACCGTACTCGGGTGGGCCGGACTGAAACTCGGCAGGAAGTTTGCCACGCCGATCTTTGACGGGGCTTCCCTGGACCAGATCAACAAGTACACCGACGAGGCAGGAATCCCGAGGTTCGGGCATACCTACCTTTACGACGGGGGCTCGGGGCAGCGTTTCCACCAAAAGGCTACCGTAGGGGTGATCTACATGCTCAAACTGGGCCACATGGTCGACGACAAGATGCACGCCCGTTCCATCGGACCGTACTCCCTGATCACCCAGCAACCCCTGGGCGGGAAGGCGCAGTTCGGAGGCCAGCGCTTCGGGGAAATGGAGGTCTGGGCCCTGGAGGCCTACGGCGCTTCTGCTACCCTGAGGGAGATCCTCACCGTGAAGTCCGACGACGTAATCGGCCGGGCGAAGACCTATGAGGCCATCGTCAAGGGCGAGAGCATGCCGGAACCCGGATTGCCGGAATCCTTCAACGTATTGATGCACGAGCTCAAGGGATTGGGCCTCGACATCCGCCTGGAGGAGTAAACCCCATTGTTTTTCAACTAATTTTAGCAGCATAGCATAATGGCTCGACTAAATGATACTACGACAGTAAAGCGGTTTAACAAGATTTCCATCGGCCTGGCTTCCCCGGAAGCCATCCTGGCGGAGTCCAGGGGGGAAGTCCTCAAGCCCGAAACCATCAACTACCGTACCCACAAGCCGGAGCGCGACGGCCTTTTTTGCGAGCGCATCTTCGGGCCTGTGAAGGATTACGAATGCGCCTGCGGGAAATATAAGCGTATCCGCTACCGCGGCATCGTCTGTGACCGGTGCGGGGTAGAGGTGACCGAGAAGAAGGTGCGGCGCGACCGCGTGGGGCATATCAACCTGGTGGTCCCCGTGGCACACATTTGGTATTTCCGTTCCCTGCCCAACAAGATCGGGTACCTCCTCGGGCTTCCCTCCAAGAAGCTCGACATGATCATCTACTATGAGCGGTACGTGGTCATCCAGCCCGGGATTGCCAAGGGACCCGACGGGGAGGAACTTCAAAAAATGGATTTCCTTACCGAGGAAGAATACCTGAACATCCTGGAATCCCTGCCGCCCGAGAACCAGTACCTCGACGAGAGCGACCCGAACAAATTCATCGCAAAGATGGGGGCCGATTGCCTCATCGATTTGCTTTCCAGGCTTAACCTGAAAGAGCTTTCGTATGAGCTGCGCCACAAGGCCCACCACGAAACGTCCAAACAGCGGAAGACCGAGGCGCTTAAGCGCCTGCAGGTTGTGGAAGCGTTCAGGGAGTCCCAGGACAATCGGGAAAACAACCCGGAGTGGATGATTATGAAGGTCATCCCCGTGATCCCACCTGAGCTCCGTCCCCTGGTACCCCTCGATGGAGGGCGTTTTGCCACTTCTGACCTCAACGACCTGTACCGACGGGTGATCATCCGCAACAACCGCCTTAAGCGGCTGATGGAGATCAAGGCCCCTGAAGTGATTTTGAGGAACGAAAAGCGGATGCTGCAGGAGGCTGTGGATTCCCTGTTCGACAACACCCGGAAGGCCTCGGCCGTGAAGACCGAATCGAACCGTCCGCTCAAATCCCTTTCGGATTCCCTGAAAGGAAAGCAGGGGCGTTTCCGCCAGAACCTGCTCGGAAAGCGGGTGGATTACTCGGCCCGTTCGGTAATTGTCGTTGGCCCGGAGATGAAGCTTTACGAATGCGGGCTTCCCAAAGATATGGCTGCCGAGCTCTACAAACCCTTTGTGATCCGCAAGCTCATCGAGCGCGGGATCGTCAAAACGGTCAAATCGGCTAAAAAGATTATCGACAAGAAGGAACCTGTGGTTTGGGACATCCTGGAAAATGTGCTGAAAGGCCACCCGGTACTGCTGAACCGGGCCCCCACCCTGCACCGCCTGGGGATTCAGGCCTTCCAGCCCCGGCTGATCGAGGGCAAGGCCATCCGCCTGCACCCCCTGGTTTGTACGGCCTTTAACGCCGACTTCGACGGGGACCAGATGGCGGTACACCTGCCCCTGGGCCCTGAAGCCATCCTGGAGGCCCAGCTGCTGATGCTGGCCTCGCACAATATCCTCAACCCGGCCAATGGCTCTCCAATTACCGTTCCTTCTCAGGACATGGTACTGGGGCTCTATTATATGACCAAGAAACGGAATTCAACCAAGGAATTCCCGGTGGCAGGGGAAGGGCTTACCTTCTACAGCCCGGAAGAGGTGGAGATTGCCTACAACGAGAACAAGGTAAACCTGAATGCCGGCATCAAGGTGCGGGTGAAGGACCTGAACGAGAAGGGCGAACTGGTTTACAAGATCCTGGAGACCACGGTGGGCCGGGTGCTGTTCAATTCCGTGGTGCCTGAAAAGGCAGGGTTTGTGAATGAGGTGCTGAACAAGAAGTCGCTGCGCGACATCATTGGGAAGATCCTCTCCCTGACCGACGTGCCGACTACGGCCGACTTCCTCGACAAGATCAAGACCATGGGATACAATTTCGCCTTCCGCGGGGGACTTTCCTTCAGCCTGGGCGATATCATCATCCCCGAGGAAAAGGTTGAGATGATTGCCGACGCCAATGAGCAGGTCGACAACATCATGATGAACTACAACATGGGGCTTATTACCAACAACGAGCGCTACAACCAGGTGATCGATGTGTGGACGTCCACCAATGCACTTCTGACCGAGATGGCCATGCGGCGTATCCGGGAAGACCAGCAGGGCTTCAACTCCGTGTTTATGATGCTCGATTCCGGGGCACGGGGCTCCAAGGAGCAAATCCGTCAGCTGACCGGGATGCGGGGTCTGATGGCCAAACCGAAGAAGTCCACAGCCGGAGGGGGTGAAATTATCGAAAACCCTATCCTCTCTAACTTCAAGGAAGGCCTTTCGATCCTGGAATACTTTATCTCCACCCACGGGGCCCGGAAGGGACTCGCCGATACGGCCCTTAAGACGGCCGATGCCGGGTACCTGACCCGACGCCTGGTGGATGTGTCCCAGGACGTGATCATCAACAGCGAGGATTGCGAAACCCTGCGCGGCATTGAGGTCGAGGCCCTTAAAAAGAATGAAGAAGTGGTGGAAACCCTCGGGGAGCGGATCCTCGGACGGGTGGCCCTGCAAGACGTTTACCACCCGATCACCGAAGAGCAGCTGCTCAGGGCCGGCCAGGAAATCCTGGAAGCCGACATCCAGCGGATCGAGGAATCCCCCATCGACAAGGTGGAGGTGCGCTCGCCCCTGACTTGTGAGGCGACCCATGGAATCTGCGCCAAGTGCTACGGTCGCAACCTGGCCACCAATAAAATGGTGCAGCGGGGCGAAGCCGTTGGGGTAGTGGCTGCCCAATCCATTGGGGAGCCCGGAACCCAGCTGACCCTGAGGACCTTCCATGTGGGGGGTATTGCGGGGAACATCTCTGAAGAAAGCAAGCTGGAGGCCCGTTTCGACGGGATCGCCGAGATCGAAGACCTCCGGGTCGTTCAGGGACAGGACAGCGAAGGCAAGCCCGTCGATGTGGTCATATCCCGTACCTCTGAGATTAAACTTGCAGATGCCAAAACAGGTATTACCCTGAGCACCAATAACATCCCCTACGGATCCCAGCTCTTTGTCAAGAACGGGGCCAAGGTTAAAAAAGGCGATGTTATTTGCCAGTGGGACCCCTATAACGGAGTGATCGTTTCGGAATTCCCGGGGCAGATCGCTTACGAAAACATCGAACAGGGGGTTACCTTCCAGGTGGAGATCGACGAACAGACCGGCTTCCAGGAAAAGGTAATTTCCGAATCGCGGAACAAGCGCCTGATCCCGACCCTGCATATCAAGGATACCAAGGGTACGATATTGCGCTCCTATAACCTGCCCTTGGGCTCCCACCTGATGGTCAATGACGGGGAGAAGATCAAGGAAGGAAAAATCCTGGTAAAGATCCCGCGGAAGTCGGCCAAGGCTGGGGATATTACCGGGGGTCTGCCCCGGGTTACCGAGCTTTTCGAGGCGCGTAACCCCTCAAACCCTGCCGTGGTCACCGAGATTGACGGGGTGGTTTCCTTTGGCAAGATCAAGCGGGGTAACCGGGAAATCGTCATTGAGTCCAAACTGGGCGAAGTGAAGAAGTACCTGGTGAAACTCAGCAACCAGATCCTTGTACAGGAAAATGACTACGTCCGTGCCGGAATGCCGCTGTCTGACGGGTCTATTACCCCTGAAGACATCCTGCGCATCAAGGGCCCGTCTGCCGTACAGCAGTACCTGGTCAACGAAGTACAGGAGGTATACCGCCTGCAAGGGGTGAAGATTAACGACAAGCACTTCGAGGTGGTCGTCCGCCAGATGATGCGCAAGGTCGAGATTGAAGATCCGGGCGATACTACATTCCTCGAAGGCCAACTGGTGCACAAAGATGACTTCATGATCGAAAACGATGAGATTTTCGGCAAGAAGATCGTCGAGGATGCCGGCGATTCGGAAAACCTGAAACCTGGCCAGATGGTAACCCTGCGCGAACTACGCGACGAGAACTCCCTTCTGAAACGGGCCGACAAGGCCCTGGTGACGGCCAGGGACGCCGTAGCGGCAACCGCCACGCCCATCCTCCAGGGAATCACCCGCGCCTCCCTGCAGACCAAGTCCTTTATCTCGGCGGCTTCCTTCCAGGAGACCACCAAGGTCCTGAACGAGGCTGCAGTGAGCGGCAAGATCGACGCCCTCGAAGGCCTGAAGGAAAATGTGATCGTAGGCCACCGCATCCCGGCAGGTACGGGTATGCGCGATTACGAGAACATAATTGTCGGTTCCAAGGAGGAATACGACGAGATCATGGCCCGTAAGGAAGAGCTGAAGTTTTAATCGGAATATCCAACAACACCCCTGGCCGAAAGGCCGGGGGTTTTTATTTCGCACCCTATGTCAGAGAAGGAAAATGAACCCCAGAAGCAGCTCAATATCGAGCTCGACGAACAAACCGCCGAGGGTACTTATTCGAACCTGGCGATCATCAACCATTCGGTTTCCGAGTTTGTGATCGACTTTATTTCCGTGATGCCCGGGCGCCCCAAGGGAAAGGTCAAAAGCCGTATTATTCTTACCCCACAGCACGCCAAGAAGTTCCTTAAGGCGCTCTCCGAAAATGTACAGCGTTTCGAACAGGCCCATGGCCCGATAAAGGACTACGAGCAACCGCCCATCCCGCTGAATTTCGGCCCGACGGGGGAAGCCTAGAATACCATGGACCGCGCCGGGAGGCGCGGTTTTTGTGTCTTAGGAGCGGAAAACCGGTAGAAAATGCAGCGCAGCAAAGCATTTGTCCGGAAAGGCGTGATGGTGTTTTTATGGGGATAAAAGGAAAGGGCCGGGGTTTAAAAAACCAGGTCCGGTTCGCGGGACCGGATACAGCCAAAGCCCTGGAAGTGTTGGTAATATTGCTCCAAATACCCTTATTTTGCTGGTAAAACAATCTTCAAGGCAAAAAATGACCAGTCTTCCGACCCGATTTG
This sequence comes from uncultured Robiginitalea sp., assembly GCA_964539905.1. Classification (GTDB taxonomy): domain Bacteria; phylum Bacteroidota; class Bacteroidia; order Flavobacteriales; family Flavobacteriaceae; genus Robiginitalea. The sequence continues at coordinate 4,857 of CAZIJW010000034.1, read as the reverse complement.
CCCACCTCCTGGCGTTCCTGATTACGGCGGGTACTTTCCATTTACTCCCCGCCCAAAGCGAAGACCCCTGGCAGGCTCTGCCTTCTATCGGGATCCACGGGTTTGCCGATGTGTATTATGTCTATGACTTCAATACCCCGGAGGGGTCCTTTCGACAGGATTTCCTGTTTAATCACAACCGGCACAACGAGTTCAACCTGAACCTGGGGTTATTGGGGCTTCATTTGGAGCACCAAAAGTACCGGGCGCGGGTCACCCTGCAGACGGGCACCTATGCCAATGACAACTACGCGGCAGAACCCGGGGTTCTCAAGAACCTGTTCGAGGCCTGGGCGGGCCTGGCGTTGAACCGGGAGAATACCTTGTGGGTCGATGCGGGGGTGATGCCCTCGCATTTGGGATTTGAAAGTGCCATATCACTTGAAAACCATACCCTTACCCGATCGCTTTCCGCAGAAAACTCCCCGTATTTCCTGACCGGGCTCCGGGTTTCCTACCAGCCCGCTGACTCCTGGGAAGTAGCCGCACTGGTCGTCAATGGCTGGCAGCGCATCCAGCGCCTGGACGGAAATTCACTGCCTTCATTCGGCACCCAGGTAAGGTATACCCCATCGGAGGACTTTTTACTCAACTGGAGTACTTTTATCGGTACGGATGACCCCGACGAAACCCGAAGGATGCGGTATTTCAGCAACCTCTACGGGCAATTCAAAATCACTGAAAACCTTGGCCTGCTGGCCGGGTTTGACCTGGGGATCCAGCAGGAAAGCAAAGGAAGCAGCGCCTATGACCCCTGGTTTACCCCAACGATCATTGCCCGGTATGCCCTGCAGGCCCGCTGGAACACGGCGATCCGGTTGGAGTATTACCAGGATGCCGAGGGGGTTATAATCACCACCGGGACCCCCAATGGATTTCGCACCATGGGGGCGTCCTGGAACGTGGATTACGCGCCCGCGCCCCAGATCGCCTGCCGGCTGGAAGCCCGATGGATGGGCAGTCGCGATGCAGTGTTCCGGGCGGAGCGCGATCCCGTGGACAACGCCTTTTTTGTAGGCGCATCCCTGGCGGTGTCGCTGGAGCGTTGGCTCGATGGTCAGTCCGGGGAATAAATTTTGGTTAGCGCAATGGGTATTGCTATAGGGGGCAAGCCCCCACCCCCGGTTTAAAGTTATCTCTGGGGTCTGCAAGTATCAATCAGGAGGTGCAGGCCCCGGGCCCAAAATACCGTACCTTCCTGCACCCCCCTCGCATCAGTCAAATTCCGAGGTAAAATGCAGTTTTACCGAAGGATACTTTTGCTGGGCCATCTGAAGGGAAAAAGCCGAGTCGGCCAGGAAAACGAGCTGGCCCCGTTTGTCCTTGGCCAGGAATTTCTGCTTGACCCTCAGAAACTCCTGGAATTCCGGGTTGTTCGGGTTTGAGGGTTCCACCCAGCAGGCTTTGTGGACGTTAAAGGGTTCATAGGTGCATTTTGCCCCGTATTCGTGTTCCAGGCGATACTGTATAACTTCGTATTGCAGGGCCCCCACGGTGCCGATGACTTTCCGTCCGTTCAACTCAAGGGTAAACAACTGCGCCACCCCTTCATCCATCAGCTGGTCCACTCCTTTGGCGAGCTGTTTGGCCTTCATGGGGTCGGCATTGTTGATGTAGCGGAAGTGCTCGGGCGAAAAGGACGGGATCCCCTTGTAGTGCAGTACCTCGCCTTCGGTAAGGGTGTCTCCGATCTTGAAATTCCCCGTGTCGTGAAGGCCTACAATGTCTCCGGGGAACGACTGGTCGACCACCTCTTTCTTTTCGGCAAAAAAGGCATTGGGGCTCGAGAATTTCAGGGTCTTGCCAAGGCGGACGTGAAGGTAGGGCTTGTTGCGCTCAAAGGTCCCCGAAACAATTTTTACAAAGGCCAGGCGGTCGCGGTGCTTGGGGTCCATGTTGGCGTGGATTTTAAAGACAAAGCCCGTCATCTGGCGCTCGGAGGGTTCTACAACCCGTTCTTCGGCCTTTTTAGGACGTGGTGGCGGGGCGATTTCCACAAAGCAGTCCAGGAGCTCCCGCACCCCGAAATTATTAAGGGCCGATCCGAAGAAAACCGGCTGTTGACCGCCCGTAAGGTAGGCCTCACGGTCAAATGGCGGATAGACCCCTTCCACCAGCTCCAGGTTTTCCCGCAGGGAGGCCGCCGCTTTCTGGCCGATCAGGCGCTCCAACTCAGGGTTCGACAAGTCTTCGAAGGCGATGGTTTCTTCGATGTTTTTCTTGCTGTCGCCCGTAAAGAGGTTGATGTTTTTCTCGTATATGTTATAAATCCCCTTAAAATCATATCCCATCCCGATGGGGAAGCTGAGCGGGGTCACCTGCAGGCCCAGTTTTTGCTCAACTTCGTCCAGCAGGTCGAAGGCATCCTTACCCTCCCGGTCCATCTTGTTGATGAATACGATCATCGGGATTTGACGCATCCGGCACACTTCCACCAGTTTCTCTGTCTGCTCCTCCACCCCCTTGGCCACGTCGATGACCACGATGACGCTGTCGACCGCCGTAAGGGTTCGGAACGTGTCTTCGGCGAAGTCTTTGTGCCCCGGGGTATCCAGGATATTGATTTTCTTATCTTTATAATGAAAAGCCAGTACGGAGGTTGCCACGGAGATGCCCCGCTGCCGTTCGATTTCCATAAAATCGCTGGTGGCCCCCTTTTTGATCTTATTGCTTTTTACCGCCCCGGCTTCCTGTATTGCCCCCCCAAAGAGGAGGAGTTTTTCGGTAAGGGTGGTCTTTCCCGCATCCGGGTGGGAGATGATCCCAAAGGTCCTGCGGCGTTTGATTTCCTCGGTAAAGGTCACGCTGAAAAATTTGTGCAAAAGTACCAAAAAAACCTGGTCCGCTGTTATGTCCTTCCCCCGGGAAAACCACCTCCGGGGAATTTATCAACAATTACCCCCTTAATATCCACAGGGGCTGATCGATGAACGACGCGATCGACGGATTTCCTGTATTTTCGCCCCGAATTGGAAAGGTATATTTTATCGATGAACGGTTTGAGCCTGACTCTATCCGGTTCATTCAGCGAAAAATATCTTCCGTTGAGCCAATTAAAGTGTTTTGATTCCCGTAACCCGGGGCCACGAGGTTAGGTTGCCGTAATTTTACGGTAAGACAGCCAGAGCGCTGTTGCCAGGTAACCTGCTTGGCGCATGGAAAAGTCCTTTAATGAGGACTTTACCGGCAAACATAAGGAAGAATGACCCCAAATCATTACCCGATGAAGTACATTATTTTATTGCTTCTTAGCCTGGCCTTATCAGGGGCCCATGGGGCGGAAACTACGGTGAATCCTTTTCTGCCAAACCCGCACCAGGATACTGACCGGGATGGCGTTCCTGATGGTGCTGATATCGATGCTGATAACGATGGCATCGTGGATTCGGTTGAAGATGCGAATCCTGACGGGGATGGCAATCCCTATACCAACCCAACGGATACGGATGGGGATGGGATCCCTGATTACCTGGACCTCGATACCGACAATGATGGAATTTTAGACAACCTGGAAGCGCAGGCAACGGGGACCCTTGTGTTGCCTTCGGGGATCGATTCGGATGGCAATGGCCTGGATGATGCTTATGAAAAATATCCAGGTAGCTGCGGTGGCCTGATTCCGGTGGATACCGATCAGGATGGGGTCCCCGATTACCGGGACATTGATGCCGATAATGATGGGATTCTCGACAACCGGGAGGCCCAGTCGACAGGTAACTTCACCCCCCCTTCCGGGCAGGACCTGAATCAGAACGGCCTCGACGATGTCTACGAGGAAATCGGTGATAACGTTTGCGATTTCAATAGCCGCGATACCCGCTACCAGGGGGCTGATAAGGTCATCCTGTGCCACCGGGAGAACAAAAACCCGGGGGGAAAGTTTCGATACCACCAGATCAGCGTGGCACCTGCCGCTGTACAGGCCCATCTCGACCACGGAGACACCCTGGGTCCCTGCAACCAGGCCATCACCCCCTTTACGGGTGGACTAGGTCCATGGAATACCGATGGGGATTGCCAGCCCGATTTTAGGGACATTGATTCCGATAATGACGGAATCCTGGATGTTGTGGAAGCACAGGATAGTAGTGCGTTCCAGGAACCCTGCGGTATAGATAGCGACCACAATGGTTTAGATGACCATTTTGAGTCCCATCCGGGTTCCGGAGAGGGTATTTATCCACTTAACGCTGATGGGGATTTACAAGCCAATTTCAGGGACATCGACTCCGACAACGACGGCATCCCCGACAACGTGGAAGGCCAGCCCACGGACGGGTATGTTCCGCCCACCGGTACGGACACGGACGGCAATGGCCTGGATGATGCGTATGAAGGCAGCGGTGCGGAAGGGATTACCCCTGAAAACACCGACGGGACGGATGAACCCGATTATCTGGATGATGATTCCGACAACGACCAGGTGCCGGACAACAACGAGGGGAATGACTTCAACTTTGACGGGCAGCCCGACTGGACCTTTACGGGTACGGATACTGATGGGGACGGCCTGGATGACGGGTACGAAGGCAGCGATGTGAATGACGGCTACGATGTGAACGATGAGATCGACGACCCGGCCAATGACCTTCCGGACACGGACGGGGAAGGGGATGTGAACTACCGTGATGCGGACGACGACGGGGACGGCACGAGCACCCCGGATGAGGATGCGGACCAGGATGGGGACCCGACCAACGACGATACGGATGAGGACGGCACCCCGGATTACCTTGACCCCACGGATGACAGTAATGGCGGTGGCGGAGACGACACGGACACGGACGGGGACGGGGTTCCTGACACCGAAGACCTCGA
>CAZIJW010000033.1:0-20592 GCA_964539905.1 uncultured Robiginitalea sp. | reverse complement strand
GCATCCGACCCTTACAGGAAGTTGCCCTTGTCATCCAGTTTTACGCGGATTTTTTTATCCCCATTCACCAGGGTGAGTTTGTAGGATTTCTCTACGCCTTTGGTTTGGTGGTAATTCACCAGGTAGGTATCCTCACTCACGGTCCATCCGGGGAACCGATCCAAAACGGCATTGCTCACGCTTTCCGGGAGTTTGACGTTTTTGAACTTCTCAATCGTCCGGAGGATTTTTCCATCCTTGTCATAAGCGGCGAGGATTTTCCCATCGGGGATGAAAAAGCGGATTTGATAGAAATCATAATCATCCTGGTAGTAATCGGAATCTTCCAGGTTAAACGCGGCCACTTTCCTTTCGAGCATTTCTACCGGGATGGCAGCGGGTTCTTCAGAGGCCACACTATTCAGGTATTTGTAATTGGTGGCATACAAAACAACTTCGGATAACTCTTCCGTTTTAATGACTTGCGCCATGATCGGGCTGGTCAACCCGAGAATCAACAGACCTAAAATAAAATTTTTCATACCTTCTGATTTTGGGTTAATACTTTTCAGGCCCCTTCTCCAGGCCTTAGTGTAAAAGTAACTACCGCCTGTTCCCCTGACAATGACCTGTATCAGGATCCAGGGAGGGGGATGCCCCCTTTTTGGGTTCCTGACAAAGGTCATAGGGGGGGAGCCTCCCTTGGACTAGCTTGTATTCCTGGCGGCTGGGGATCAACTGGCATGAAACGTTTCTTTCATTCCAGGGGTTGCCCGGGACGACCCAGGGAGTATGTGGTCCCGGGAATTTTGCCTCAGCCCCCTTAAAAGCAACGGATATGCTCACCGACAATGCCATAGAAATCCTTAAGGACCGCTACCTGGCCAGGAATGAATCCGGGGAGGTGGCGGAAACCCCGGCCCAGTTGTTCCGGAGGGTGGCCAGGGCCGTTTCCAGGGCGGAAGAACGCGACCGCCCCCTTTGGGAGAAACGCTTTTTCCGGCTAATGGAACGGGGTGACTTCCTGCCCAACTCCCCAACCCTTATGAATGCGGGCCTTCCCGAAGGGCAGCTCAGTGCCTGTTTTGTGCTCCCCGTGGGGGATAGTATGGATTCCATTTTTGAGTGCCTCCGCCATACGGCCCTGATCCACCAGAGCGGAGGGGGTACCGGCTTTGATTTTTCCACTGTCAGGCCCAGGGGTGACCGCACCGGCAGTGGTCCGGGAACAGCCTCGGGGCCGTTGGCGTTCATGAAGGTTTTCGACGAGGCCACCCGGCAGGTACGGCAGGGGGGAAGGAGGCGCGGGGCCAATATGGGGGTGCTGGCATGCACCCACCCCGACATCCTGGCCTTTGTCCGAAGCAAGGAAGATCCCTCCCAATTGCAGAACTTCAACCTTTCTGTAGGGGTAACGGACCGGTTTATGAAAGCCGTGGCGCAGGGGGACCCCTGGGTACTTGTCAACCCAAGGGATGGAAAACAATGTGGGCAGGTGCCGGCCCGGGAGCTCTGGGAGGCCATCGGCCACCAGGCCTGGAAGCACGGCGACCCCGGCCTGCTTTTCCTGGATGCCATTAACGCCGCGAATACCGTTCCCTCCCTGGGCCGGTTGCAGACCACCAATCCCTGTGGGGAGTTGCCCCTGTACCCGTTTGAAAGTTGTAACCTGGGTTCGGTGAACCTGAGCGGCATGTTCCTCAGAGGCCCGGGAGGCCAACCGGGGGTCGACTGGGATAAGCTGGGGGCTACTGTTCAGACAGGCCTTCGTTTCCTGGATGACGTGATCAGCGTAAACCGGTTCCTCCTGCCACAGGTGCAGGAGGCAACCCTGGCCAACCGGAAAGTCGGCCTTGGGGTGATGGGGTGGGCCGAACTATTGATACAACTGGGGATTCCCTATGCCTCAAAGCAGGCCCTTGACCTGGGGCGCAAGCTGATGGGGTTTATCAGGGCGCGCAGTTATGAGGCTTCGGGGGAACTTGCCCGGGAACGCGGCCCTTTCCCAAACTGGCCGGGGAGTATTTTTTACCCGGAACGCCCCATGAGGAACGCCAGCTGCAACAGTGTGGCCCCCACAGGGAGCATTTCCGTAATTGCCGGCACGTCCTACTCCATCGAACCCCTGTATGCCCTGGCCTTTAAGCGGGTGGGGATCCTGGGGGGTAAAACGCAGTGGGAAACAAACCAGGTCGTCCACCAGTGGCTCCTGAAGCAGGGGCTTTGGAGCCCTTCCCTTGAAGCGCACCTCCGGGAACAGGGGACGCTTTCGGGATACAAAGGAGTCGCGGCAAGGGTTAGGGAACTCCTGGCTACCGCCCATGAAATCCCCTGGGAGTACCACCTGGCCCACCAAAAGGCCTTTCAGGAATCCACCGACAACGCCGTTTCAAAGACGGTAAACCTCCCCGGAAAGACCCCTGAATCCGTAGTGTCTGAGGTGTATTGGAAGGCCTGGGAACTCGGGCTTAAGGGGATCACGGTGTACCGGGATGGTTCCCGGGCAGGGCAGGTCTTGCAGCATTGCAGCCGCAGCGGCCCCTGCGAGGGCTAAGCCGGGGGGCGACCCCCGGCATGGTTTCCCTGATGCGTTAGTATTGTATTTTGCGGACCTCCCAATTCCCAGGGGTGGTTTCCACGGCGACCAACTGGTTGCCCATTAGCCTGGCCCGTACAGGAGGAAGGGTATACCGCTGTTTTTTCATCTGGATGTCCCGTACCTCCCCCAGGGGCCATACGGCTTCGCCCTGCGGGTTCAGGACCACTTCCGTAAAGGAATAGTCGTAAATATTCAACTGGAAATTATTGGTGCCCCGGAAGGTTTTTTTGACATGGACCCCAATGGCATTGCCTTGGTGGAATTCCGTCAGGTTCAGGTATTCCGGTGTAATGGCGGTCCGGCCCTCCGTGTCGATAAAGCCGTACAGGGGGATTTCCTCTTCCCCAAGGGTGCGGATCATGCACCGGCCATCCTGGAAACGGGGGTAGGCCACAGCCCGGACCCCGCGGGCCTCCGGGTCAGGGGAGGCATGCCACACCAGGTCATCCCTGAAATCGATTACCAGGTCGCCATCCGTATTGATGAACCCCCATTGGCTGCCTTTGCGGACGGCGGCCAGGCCTTCATGGAAGGGGGCCACCTGGTCGAGGCCTTCGAGAAGGGGCTTGTTCAGGGTTTCCAGGGATTGTGCCTGTGCAGTCCAAAGCAGGCCGGGGAGCATAACCAGGATCAGGATACATCTTTTCATGGTACAGGATTTGAATTCAACGAAAAACGGTAGTGCGTGCACCTCCTGTCCCGTTTTCGGACAGGAAGTGCACGTTAGGGTTCTTGCGGGTGCGGCCCGGTCAGAACATCAGGTTGGAGTAGATCATATGTTTGAGGTCCTTGGGTAGCGAATCGCGGATGTCTTCGAGTTCCCCCAGGGAAACGGTGTTCCTCATGTAAGTAAAGGTCAGCTGGATGTATTTTTCCGCCAGGTCGTCGTCGTACCCAAAGTCATTCACCGCGGCTGCCCCGTCGTTTTCCCTGACCAGTTCTATGAATTCCTCCATGTGTTTGATGCGGGGGGGCCTGCGGCGGGTGGTCCAGCCATTGACATAAACCGCCTTGAGGAACATCGGAAACTGGGCCACCAGCTGCAGCGACTCTTCAAAGGGGATGATGTCCCTGAGGGCGTGCAGGGTTGATGTAAGTACCCGTCCGGCTTTGTCGAGGTCTTCTCCAAACCCCATATGTTCGGCGTACCCCTTGATGAAGGTATGGCCTTCATTGGCGTACTGGTTGAAATTAAGTGCCATGGTCGTATGGTTTAAGGGTTCCCTGTAAAGATCCAGCATTTCCCCAGGGCGGGAAATGACCTGGATCACTTGCAGCCTGAAATCGAAGGGCAAAAAGGGCAGGATTTACCGGCAATACAGGGCAAGGGAAACCATTTCGGAAAAGGACCGTTCCCGTTGGGTGGCAGAAGTGCGTTCGCCGCTGATGAGGGAATCGGAGATGGTCAGGATCGACAGGGCGCGAACCCCGTGCCTCGAGGCCAGGGAATAGAGCCCTGCTGTTTCCATTTCCACACAGAGGACCCCGTGGTGGGTCCAGGCGCGGTAGGCCGAATCGCTTTCCGGATAAAAGGTATCTGTGGAGAGGACATTCCCGGCGCGGAACGAAAGCCCGAGCGTACGGGCTCCGTCGATGGCCCGCTCGAGCAGGCCAAAGTCGGCTGTGGGCGCGAAGGCCCCGTTAGGAAAGGCCTCCTGTAAGATGGAGGAGGTGGTGGAAGCAGACAGGGCGATGACCAGGTCGCGGAGCCCGAGGTCCGCCTGCAGGGCGCCGGCCGTTCCCACCCGGATGATGGTTTTTACCCCGTACTCCCTGATCAGTTCATTATAGTAGATCAGGGCCGAGGGAATCCCCATCCCGCTTCCCTGCACGGAGACTTTCGCGCCCTGGTAGGTGCCCGTGAAACCCAGCATACCCCTGACGCGGTTGTAGCAGGTGACGTCTTCCAGAAAAGTCTCTGCAATCCATTCGGCCCGAAGCGGATCGCCGGGCATCAGTACAAAGTCGGCGATTTCGCCGGGTTTTGCGCCTATGTGCAGACTCATAGCGGTTCAGGGTTATCGCCCAGGACGATGGCAGGCCCTGAGGAGGTCCCGATTCGGGTGGCCCCGGCCTGCAGGAAAGTCCTGGCGGTTTGGGTGTCGCGTATGCCGCCGGAGGCTTTTACCTGCATGGTTTCCCCGGCAATTTCCTTCATCAAAAGCACATCTTCCACCGTGGCCCCTGCCGGGCCGAAGCCCGTGGAAGTCTTTACAAAATCCCACCCCGACTCCAGGGCCAGCTGGCAGGCAAGCCGTTTTTCCGCTGCGTTGAGGTAGCAGGTTTCCAGGATGAGCTTCAGGATGGCCTGTGGTGCCACGTCCCGCAGCTGTCGCAGTTCTGAACCCACCTTTTCGGGGGCCCCGGACTTGAGCCACCCGATGTTGACCACCACATCCAGTTCCCCGGCCCCCGCCCCGAGGCAGGCTTCCGCTTCCCGGCATTTGGCGAGGGTGGCGGAATTTCCATGGGGGAACCCGACCACCGCGGCCAGGCCGACCCCGCTTCCTTCCACCATTTCCCGGGCCACTCCCACCCAGCAGCCACTGACACATACGGCCCTGAAGTGGAATTGCAGGGCCTCCCGGCACAGGTGGCGGATGGCAGCCTCCGTGGCGGTTGGCGCAAGCAGGGTGTGGTCGATATACCGGGCCAGGGACCTGTTGGACGAGGGATCAGACATGCCGCAAAGGTAGGAATAATTTAGGGGGATTGGGGGTCAGGGCGCCGAAAGGGAACTGACAGAAGTCATAGCAGGGCCTTGTGGCCCGGAGTACCTTTAAAAGGAACTATAACCAAGGACCCGAAATGAAAACGATCCTGATTCCCACCGATTTTTCCGACAACGCCTGGCACGCGATTGCCTATGCCATGAATTTTTTCAAGGATGAGCCGTGCACCTTTTACCTGCTGCACACCTATTCCCCGGCGTTCTACCGGATGGATTACGTGTTTGGCGGGCCGAGTTTCAGCGCCATCCCCGACGTAGGGGTCGACATTTCCCTGATGGGCCTTGAAAAAACCCTGGAGGATATCAAAAAGGTTTATGCCAATTCCCGGCACCAGTTTGAGCTCGTTTCCTCCTTCAATACCCTGACGGATGAAGTTGAGGAACTGGTCAGCAACCGGGGGATCGACCTGGTGGTGATGGGTACCAAAGGGGCCAGCGGGGCCAAGGAGCTTTTCCTGGGTTCCAACACCGTTTTCGTGATCCGCAAGGCCAGTGCCCCGGTCATGGCCATCCCGGAGCAGGTAAAATACCACCCGGTGCGGAACATCCTCTTCCCAAGCGATTACCTGATCCGGTACCGGCCGGAGGACCTCCTCCCGGTGCTGCAGATCGCCCGCATGCACCAGGCGCGGGTTACCCTGCTCCACGTGATCGAAGAAGGGGGGCTGACACCGGAACAAAAAGACAACAAAGCGCACCTGGAGCGGCACCTGGAAGAATTGGAATACGAGACCGTGGAACTTGAGGGCGAGTTGATGCCGGACGCCGTTTTGGCCTACATCGCGGAACATCCCGTAGACCTTCTGGTGATGATGAACCGCAGGCATTCCTTCTTTGAAAGGCTGCTATTGCGCCAGAATGTCGACCAGATTGGCTTCCATGTCCGGATCCCGTTCCTGGTGGTGCCCGACAGGTCCAAAACCCGGTAATTGCTTAACACGAAAAGCCATGAAAACCATTTTGCTGCCTACCGATTTTTCCAGGAATGCCTGGAATGCCCTGTTTACGGCCCTGAAGCTCTACCACGACCAGCAATGTAAGTTTGTGCTGCTCCACACCTTTGAGCCGGAGCTGGCGAACCTCCTGGGCGACCGGGGGGAGCAGCGGCTGGGGACCATCTACGAGTCGCTGGAGGAAGAATCCGCAGCCAAAATGAAGGAAATTACAGACTACCTCGGAAAAAACCACCAAAACCCGAGGCACCAGTTCCAGGCCCTCTGTCGTCCGGGGGACCTGGTTGCCGTAGTGCGCCAAAGGCTGGAAGCCCACCCCGTCGACATGATTATCATGGGAACGCAGGGGGCCACCGGGGCAGAACGCGTTTTTCTGGGGAGCAACACGGTGCGCATGCTCAAAACCGTACGGAACAAGCCCATTATTGCCGTGCCGGAGTCCTATGACTTCCAGTGGCTGCGGAACGTCATTTTCCCCACAGACTACATGCAGCACTATGAAGATTTTGAGCTTCAGCCGCTGGTAGACCTTATCACCGACTGGAAAGCTACCCTGCACGTCGTCTATTCCGCCCGGGAATTTGCCCTGAAACCCAAACAGGAGTCCAACAAGACCTTGCTTCAGACACGATTTGAAGGACACGACGTCAGGTTTTCAGAAATACCCCTGGACAAAACCCTTTCCAGGACCCTTACCGGCTACAGCAATGTCCAAAGGGCTGACCTCCTGGCCCTGATGCACCACAAGCACTCGATCTTCGAAGGGCTGGCCAAAGAAAAAGTGGTAACCCGAATCGCTTTTGACTCGAAAATACCACTTTTGATCCTGCCGCAATTCCTCTGATCGGCCGGGGTTCAGAAGAACATGGTCTGCAGGTTGCGCTCATTGAAACTCAGCAGGGGCAACCGGCTGCTGGAGGCCATTTTTTTGACCAGGTCCCCGTGGAAAATTTTCTTGGCCGCCCCTTTTTCCATTCGGTCGAGCATGGCAATCATCCCGGCATGCCTGGTTTTGGAGTAATCCTTCAGGGAGTGGATGATGTTGTCGGATTCCAGGACCTCATAATGGATTTTGTCGTAGTCTATTTTCTGCGCGACCATTTCCCTGAACCACTCCATCTGCGACTGACCGGCGTATTCTTTGTCCATAGTTACGTGCACCACCCTGATGTGTGCATCCCAGAGGCGGGCCAGGGCCACTACCTTTTCCAGGGCCCGTAAATCTTCCACCTCAAAATCGGTGGCATAGACCAGGTCGGTTACTTTCTCAAACCGATGGTCGGCCGGCACGGTCAGTACCGGGCAGGGGGCTTTGTCGATCAGCTTTTTTGCGGTACTCCCCATCACCAGTTCCCTGAGGAGGCTCTCTCCCCGCATTCCCACAACGATTAACCTGACATGCCAGTCTGTGGCTTTGGAGATGATCCCGGAAAGGACGGACATGTTTTCCACCGGTTCGAAAACCACTTCGGCCGGCCGCTCCATTTCCCCGGCGTATTCCTCGTAGAATTCAGTCAGGCGGGTGCGTTCCTTTTGTGAAGTGTCTTTCCGAAGGTCCGGGAAAGGGGTCTGGAGCTGGGTGCCCAGGATGGTTGGGAGGTCATAGACGTGGGTGATTACCAGTCTCATATCCAGCATTTTGCTAAGGGTATTGGCATAGCGCAAGGCGCTTACTGAGGCCATGGAATAATCGGTGGCGTAGAGTATTGATTTCATTTGGGCAAATTTTGAGATAATTTCAGTCGAATGCTTTAAAGGTATTCCCGGAAACCGGCACAGGAAATGATTTGCATCAGTAACCCGTTCCCGCCACAGTGGAGCGCAGGCAGATTTTATCGGGAATTTATGGCCTTTCCCGGAGCCTGTGACCGGTGAAACCCCTAACTTTGCCATCTCCAAAAATGAATCCTTGCACCAATGAATAAAGCCATATATATCGCCACTATAGAAGCGAACAGCGGGAAGTCCATCGTATCCCTGGGCCTGATGCACCTGCTGTTGGGCAGGATGGCCCGGGTTGGGTATTTCAGGCCCATCATCAACGATTATCCCGAAGGCCGAAAGGACAACCATATCGAAACCATCCTGTCGTATTTCAACATCCCCATGGCGTATGAAGAAGCCTACGCCTGCACCCGCAGCGAAGTGGTCCTAAAGAGCAGCCGTGACCAGGAAGACGAGTTGTTGGATACGATTATCGGGAAATATAAAGCCATTGAAAGCCGGTTCGATTTTGTACTGGTGGAAGGGACTGATTTTGTGGGCGAAGGCGCGATCATCGAATGGGATGTCAACGTGTTGATGGCCAAGAACCTGGGCATCCCCACCCTGATTATTTCCAGCGGGGTGGGCAAGACCCTTGAGGAACTGGTCACCAGCCTGGCACTGGCCGTGGATTCCTTCAAGGACAAGGGCGTGGAGGTGTTGATGGCGGTGGCCAACAAGGTACAGCCCGAGAACCGGGCCCTGGTCCTCGAACGCCTGGGCGAGGAACTCCCCAACGGGGTGTTGCTGGGCGCCATCCCGCTGAACCCGGTGCTTTCCAACCCGAGCATCCGGGAAATCGTGGCTGCGGTGGAGGGCAAGGTCCTTTTCGGGCAGGAGCACCTCGACAACCAGGCCGGGCACTTTGGGGTAGGGGCCATGCAGTTGCGCAATTACCTGAACCATATGGGCCAGGATACCCTGGTGATTACCCCGGGCGACCGGGCCGACATTATCCTGGGTGCCCTGCAGGCGCATGTGTCTACAAATTATCCATCGGTTTCCGGGATTATCCTGACGGGTGGCCTCCTCCCGGAAGAGACGATTATCCGCCTCATCGAGGGCCTCTCTGAGGTGGTGCCCATTATCTCCGTGGAAGGCGGCACCTTTTCGGTCACCAACCAGATCGGGGCCGTAAGGCCTCAGATTTACGCCGAAAACAACCAGAAGATAGACCTGTCCATAAAGGACTTTGCCCGTTTTGTGGAGGAGGATGCCCTGGCCGACCGCCTGGTGACCTTCCGGGCGGAGGGCATCACCCCCCGGATGTTCCAGTACAACCTGCTTAAAAAGGCCCAGGCCGACCAAAAGCACATCGTGTTGCCCGAGGGGACCGACGAACGCATCCTCCGGGCCTGCCGGGACCTGGTGCATTCCAGGGCGGCCCGGATCACCCTTTTGGGGAACCCTGAGGAGATCCGCCAGAAAGTGGGCCTTTTGGGGCTGGACCTCGACCTGGCCCAGGTGCAGGTGCTTGACCCCGCCCATGCCCCCCGGTTTGAGGAGTACGCCCAGACCCTGTACGAATTGCGCAAGCATAAAAACATGAGCCCGGCCACGGCCCGGGACCTCATGGAAGACGTTTCCTATTTCGGGACCATGATGGTATACAAGGGTCATGCCGATGGCATGGTTTCCGGGGCGGCCCATACCACCCAACATACCATCAGGCCGGCCCTGCAATTTGTGAAGACCCGGCCGGGGGTTTCCCTGGTTTCTTCCGTGTTCTTCATGCTGCTCCCCGACCGGGTAGTGGTCTTTGGCGATTGCGCGATCAACCCCAACCCCACAGCGGAGGAGCTGGCGGAGATTGCCATCTCTTCTGCAGATACCACCATGGCTTTCGGGCTGGAAGCGCGCATCGCCATGCTCTCTTATTCCTCGGGAAGTTCCGGGCAGGGTGCCGACGTGGACCGGGTGCGGGAAGCCACCCGCCTGGTCCGCGAAAAACGCCCCGACCTGAAAGTTGAGGGTCCCATCCAGTACGATGCGGCGGTGGACCCGAAAGTAGGGCGCAGCAAACTCCCCGACTCCGAGGTTGCCGGGCGGGCCACTGTTTTTGTCTTCCCCGACCTGAACACCGGGAACAATACCTACAAGGCGGTACAGCGGGAGACGGGCGCCCTGGCGATCGGGCCGGTGCTACAGGGGCTGAATAAACCGGTAAACGACCTGAGCAGGGGGTGTACCGAAAACGATATTTACAATACCGTGGTGATCACCGCCATCCAGGCCCAGGAACTCTAGGCCGCCAGCGGGGGATACCCTAACCATAACAACACGCCGATGCAAACCCAGATCCTCGTTTTGAATTCGGGAAGTTCTTCCCTGAAGTTCCAGTTGCTCCGGATGCCCGACGAAGCCTCCATCTGCCAGGGCATTGCCGAGCGGATTGGCACCGGAAGTACCCTGCTTAAATTCAGTTCCCATGAAGGCTCATGGCAGGAGGAACTGGGGGACGCGGGACATCGTGAAGCCCTTGAGCGGATTGCCCGGGCCCTGGGGGAGTTGCCGTCCCAAACCCGGCCCGGGGCCGGCGGGATTGCCGCTATCGGACACCGGGTGGTGCACGGGGGGACGCGGTTTTCCGGCACCATGGCCGTGGATACGGAGGTCCGGGAGCAGATCCGGGAGCTCTCCGACCTGGCCCCCCTCCATAATCCACCTAACCTGGAGGGGATCCTCCTTTCGGAAACCTTTTTTCCCGAAGCCCTCCAGGTTGCCGTTTTCGACACGGCCTTTCACCGGACCATCCCCCTGAAAGCGCGGAAATACGCCATACCTGAAAACCTGTTCAGCCAGCACGGCATACAGGTTTACGGCTTTCATGGAACCAGCCACAAATATGTGTACAGCCTGGTGGCACCCCTGCTCCCGGAAGGGGCTAAAGTGGTCAGCCTCCACCTGGGCAACGGGTGCAGCGCCACGGCAATCAGGGGCGGGCAGAGCGTGGACCACAGCCTGGGCTTTACCCCTTCAAACGGCCTGATCATGGGGTCCAGGAGCGGCGACATCGACCATGGGATCATTTTCTACCTGGTAGAGGAACTGGGGTATTCCCTGGAAGCCGTCAAGGAACTCCTGAACCGGGAGAGTGGCCTGCTCGGCCTTACCGGGTTCAGCGATTTCCGCGATATACAGGAGGGGGCAGCCCGGGGCGACGGGGCCTGCACCCTGGCCCTGGAGATGGTTGCTTACCGGATCAAAAAATACATAGGGGCCTATGCGGCAGCCATGAACGGGTTGGATGCCGTCCTGTTTACCGCAGGGATTGGGGAACATTCCTCCGTGCTCCGGGAAGCGGTATGTCGCGACCTCGATTTCCTTGGGGTACAGCTGGACCCCCTGAAGAATGGCCAGCCCGGCGGGCGCGTTCACCCTATCCACGCCGCAAATTCCCGGGTACGGGTGTTCGTGGTGCGTACCGATGAGGAACTGGAGATTGCCCGGGAAGCCTACCGATTGTGGATGGATCGCCGGGGTTGACCGCCGGTCAGGGGGAAGGGTGACCCCTTAGGCCCACTTTTTGGCATAGCCAAATACCATTAATTTGAATTTTCGGTAGTCACGGGTAAAGACTTCCATCTTTTTGCCCAGTTGCTGGTGTTGGTCCCGGTAAGTGTTATCGGAAATGCCTTCGGCCCCCTGCTCTATTTTGCTCAGCAAGCGTTCGTGTTCCATGATTTCATCGGCCAGGTAATCGTAAAGCATTTCGTGGAGCCGGTCGAGGTTGCGGAGCATTTCGTTGTAGTCTGCCCCTTCAAAGGAGGCCTTTTCCTGTTTTCTGAGCAGGGAGGCAAAGAAGCGGGTTTCATCCTTCCAGAACCCAATGGTTTCCAGCCACTGCCGGCTTTCCATGTGAAGGCTTTCAAGGCTTTGGGGCAACAGGTAATCGTTGGAAGCGGTTAGTTTTTTGGTGCTCATGGCTGTTTTTTAATTAAAGGTCTGACAATCGTTCTTTCAGGGAGGTGCGCAGGATTTCGCGTGTCCGGTCCATCATTTCTTCCACCCGGGCCACGGGCATTCCTTTGATCAGGGCCACGTCTTCCATGGAGAACAGCTGTTCCGTAACCAGCTCAAAAACGGAGCGCATGGGTTGCGGCAACCTGAACAGGACCGAATCGAGGTGGCCCTGGGTCCGTTGTCTGGAATCTTCCTGGTCCATCAGGGCCATCAGGTCTTCATGGGCGTCGTCGAGGAAAATATTTTTAAGCAGGTACTGGTGGTCGCGGTAGGAAATATCATCCAACTCGTCCATCATCACCAGGTCGCCATCCCCGTCGGTGCTGAAAGCTTCATCCATCCCTTCCCTTTCGGCCTTGGAATAATCGTCTATATTATCGTACAGGTACGATTCGAATTCTTCCTCAACCTCCATATCGCTCAGGAGTTTTTCCGCCCGCTGGAAGATCCAGGAATGGAACTGGTTTTGGTCGCCCACTTCGTCCAGGTGGTCATATACCTCCAGGATCAATTGGTCGAAGAGGTCTTCCGGCCGGTATTTGTTATGCGAGATCACCCCTTTGGCCAGGGCGATGCGCAGGCCCCGGGTGAGATAGCGTTTGGCGCCCTGAAGGAGTTTCAGCAACAACGCATTGAACGCTTCACGCTTGTCCTCCTCCCGGAGCCGTTTCAGGACCGGGTAATTCTCATTGACATACCGGTGGAATTCGGCCTGTCTTTTATCGTAATGCAGGGTATTTTCCATGATGCCTTCATTTAGGGGTTCGCAATACAAGGTCATCTTTTTACCTGCCAAAAAAAATGATCTGTATCAGTCGTCGGGAACGCTTTCCCGTGGGCATAAAAGCCGTATTTCCCGGGTGGCCGTCAGGGTGGGAAAACCGCCGTTGTATGACGCAGATCATTTCCCCCCCAAAAAGGAATTCCTAGTTTAGGGCATCGAAAGGAATACTAATTTTTAAAACCCAATAGCCATGAGAACAGATAGTGGAACCATTATGCTGGCCCTGTTGACAGGAGCAGCGATCGGCGCCGGGGTAGGAATCCTCTACGCTCCGGACAAAGGGTCTAAAACCCGTAAAAAAATCAAAAACAAAGTGGAGGAAACCAGCCATGACCTGGCTGAACGCCTTACCCATGCCAAAGACGAACTTACCCGTTCCGCCAAAGAAAAACGGGATGAGTTCGAACACAAGCTGGAAGATACGCTCAGTACGATGAGCTATAAGGCCGATGACATCATTGCCGGCCTGGAACACAAGCTGGAGGACCTGCGGAAGAAAAACGCCCAATTTCAGAAGTAAGTTCCATGCAAGCCCCGGTCGTACAAGATGAGTATGTAAAAGCTGTGGGGGAGGTTCAGAACTATGTGGAATCCAGTACGGATTACCTGAGGTTACGGATGTTCAAAACACTCATGCGCCTGGTTACTTCGCTTGCGAAGTCACTGGTGATGGGTGTTTTGGTCTTGCTGGCCCTGCTGTTCCTCTCCCTGGCAGCTTCCCTTTCCCTGGGGGAAAAACTGGGGGATTATCCCCAGGGGTTTCTCTGGGTAGGGGGCTTTTACCTGTTGGTGGGAAGCCTGGCCTTCCTATTGCGCCACCGCCTGGAAAGGGCGGTCCTCCGCCATTTTTCGGATTTGTATTTTGATGAATTGTAATCGGATGAAAAGGAAGTTCTCCTCTTTCGAAGAAATTGACGCCCATCTGGAGCTGCTCCGGGTCCAACGGCAACTAAGCGTGAACCGCTTGAGGCTGCAATTGAGGGAAAGCCCGGTGCAGATTGCGAAGAGCGTCTGGACAGGGGCTGTGCAGCCAGCCCTGGCCAATGCAGCCATCGGCTGGCTGTTGCGCCGCCTGCGGGGCCTGCGCCAGAAATTGCGCCCTGAGCTACCCCCTGCCGCTTAACCGAAGGATGCGATATGCTCCAGCCGCTTGCGATCCAGGATGAGTATCCGGCGCGACTTTCCCATTCGAATAACCCCTTCTTCCTTGAGTTCCGAGAGCGTCCGGATTGCGGTTTCGGTGGCCGTGCCCACCATGCCCGCCAAATCTTCCCGGGCAATATCTATTCCTTCCCTTGTTTCATTTTGGATCAGGCCTGCCCGTTGCAATTTGAGCAGGACCCTGGCAAGGCGCTGCCTGACCGGGGAATAGGCCAGGTTCACCAGCTGTTGCTGGGCGTCGATGAGGTCGCTGGAGATCAGTTCGATAAATTTCTGCGATACTTCGCGGTTCGCTTCCAGCAGGTGTACGAAGTCTGCCTTGGGGATGCTGTAGATTTCCGAAGGTTCAATAATGGTGGCCGTCTCCAGGTAGGTGTTGCGGGGGTTCAGCATCGACAACTGCCCCACGAATTCCCCTTCCTGGCAGATCCCGGTAACCAGTTCCTTGCCCCCTTCGGTGGATTTGTAGGTTTTTACCAGGCCGCTTTTTAGGAAGAAAAGGTGGTGGGCCGCATCGCCTTCCATAAAGAGGATATCCCGTTGTTTGTACTTTTTGGAATAATAGGTTTTTTCGATGGCTTCCCGGTTGAGGTAGATCGAGGCCTCCTGCATGAATTCATTGATTCCCCTCAGGTCCCTGCTGAATTCCCTCTGGAAGAAGTCGTGTTTTTTCAGTCGGGTGGAAACCGCCTCCAGCAATTCGTGCTCCTCGAAGGGCTTGGTCAGGTAATCATCTGCCCCGAGGTTCATTCCTTTCCGCACGTCGGTCCGGTCCGCTTTCGCAGAGAGGAAGATGAAGGGTATTTTGGCAGTCTCCTCCCCCCGTTGAAGGGCTTCCAGCACCTGGTACCCGTCAATGCCCGGCATCATGATATCGCAGATAATCAGGTCCGGGTTGAGGTTTCGCGCTTTTTCGATGCCCGAGGCCCCATCGGGGCTGGTCATCACCTGGTAATGGGCCAGTTCCAGCAAATCCGCGGTGTTTTCACGGACGTCCTGGTTGTCTTCAATGATCAGTATTTTCTTCATCTCGCGCGCTGTTTATGAGTTGTACCGGAAGGTGGAGGTGGAAGGTACTCCCCTCGTGGAGCCGGCTTTGGAAGGAAATGGACCCCCCCATCAATTCGGTATATTGTTTTACGATGTGGAGGCCGAGGCCCGTGCCCGGGATGTTTATGGCGTTCCCCGCGCGGAAGAACCGCTGGAACAGCTGGTCCTGCTCTGCCTCCGGAATACCCATTCCCTGGTCTTTAACGGAAAGGGTCAGGGCATCTCCCTCGCAGTGGATATGGATAAATATCACCTTGTTTTCAGGGGAATACTTGATGGCATTGGAAAGGAGGTTCACCAGGATGTGCCGCATCAGTTTGGGGTCCAGGGTGACCATCAGCGATGCCATCCCAACCTCCTCCACAAAATGCTGCCCGACCTTCAGGTTGCTTTCCAGTTCCTCCAGCACCGACCGGATGAGTTCCAGCAAATCGAAACGGACCGGGTCGCAGCTCATTTTGCCTTCCTCCAGCTTGCTCAGCGACAGGAAGTCATTTAAAATGACCACCAGGTTCCTGACGTTGTTCTTGATTTGGTTCAGGTACCTCAGGCGCTTTTCCTCATTCCCGGGTTCATTCTGCTTCCCGATGAGGATGGCTGAGGAATGTATGGCGCTCAGGGGGGTGCGGAATTCGTGGGAAGCCATGGAGATAAACCTCGATTTCAGTTCATTGAGTTCCTGCTCGATCTGCAAGGCCCTGAGCAATTCCTTTTCCGCCTTTTTATGTTCGGTTATGTTGCTGAAGACCAACAGGGCAGAGCCCTTCCCTTCCCTAAGGGGCAGGGGGGAGGAATTCACGTCATAAATATTTTCCCCCATCGGGAGTTCGAAGGAAAGGTGTCTTCCCTTCAGGGTAAGCCCGATTTTCAAGGCCAGTTCGGAAACCTGGGATGGGGTAAGGCCAGGGGTATCGGCCAGCGACCTGCCTTCGAAGTTCCATCGGTCCAGGGCCATATGGCCCAACTCTTCCCCTTGCAGGTGGAGGTACTGGAGCGCCTGGTCAAACACCATGATCACGCCTTTGGGAAAGTTTCTCGCAATGGCTGCAAAGAGCGATTCGCTGGCCAGGGCGCGGTCTTCCGCTTCCCGTGTGGTCTGCATTTGCTGTTCAAGGCTGAGGTTGGTCTTCAGCAGTTCCCTCAGGGTCTCCTCCACTTCCCGGGTGCGTTCTGCCACGTCTTTCTCCAGGTTTTTGGCGTAGGTTTCGAGTTTCTGCTTGCTCTCTTCCAGCCGCTGGCGGGTCAGGTGCCGTTCAATAGCCAGGCCTGCCAGTTGCAGGGCATCGAGGATTACCTCTTCGTCCCCTTTGGTGGGCTTTCCCGGGGCTTTCCCAAATAAGGTACAGGTGCCAAGGACCTTCTTTTCTGAAGATAAAACCGGGTAAGCCCAGCTACTGCGATATCCTTCTTTTTTGAGGGCTTTCAGGAACGGGCCTGGTTTCGGTTTTGCCCGCAGGTCTTGAAGCAAAACCGCTTTTTTGGTAAGGGTAGCCTCCCGGCAGGGGCGCCCGGAATCTTCCCGGAGGGAAATTTGCTTGAGAAGGTGGTCCAGGGAAGGGGCCAACCCCTGGCTGATGATGGGTTGGAGCAGGTCCGATTCCGGGACCGTCAGGCACAACTGCACCCCAAGGTGGGGGAGCCGGCTGCCCAGCAACTGCAGGATGGCATCTGCACACTGCTCCAGCGGCTGGTCCTGGGTAATCGCTTCCAGGATGTTGCGGATCAGGTCTTTGCGTTTTCCTTCGAAGAGGAGTTCGCTGATGTCGTTCTGCACCCCGATATAATGCGTGGCCTTCCCCGATTCATCAAGGATGGGGGTAATGGTCAGCTCGTTCCAGAAGAGGCTGCCATCCTTGCGGTAATTCCTCAGGACCACCCTGGAAGGGCCTCCCTTTTTCAGCGCCTTTCGGATGGTTTCAATCCCCGGCTGGTCCGTATCGGTACCCTGCAGGAAACGGCAGTTTTTACCAATGACTTCCTCACGGGTGTAACCGGTTATTTTCGTAAAGGCTTCGTTGCAATAGATCACCGGGTTATCGGGTTGGCTGGCATCGGAAATCAGGATCCCATTTCCGGCCGCTTCCAGGGCCCGGTTCCTGAGGTCCAGCACCCTTTGGGTCGACCGGGCCCGGGTAATGTCGCGGGCTACCCCCAGGACCTGGCCTTCTCCTGCCGGGGCGTAGCGCATTTCAAAGCATCTGCGACCCTGTTCCGTATCGAGGGAAAATTCCAGGTGGGGGGTTATTCCCTCTTCCCTGCATTCCCGGATGAGTGTTTGCATGGACGTCGCAAGGGGTGCCGGGAAACACTCCGAAACCAATTTTCCCTCCAGGGTTGCACGGCTCCAGAAACGGTCTTCCGTTTCCGGTGCCTTCACGTCCGATATCCTTCCCTCCGGGTCATGGACCAGGATCACATCGGGGATGGCTTTCAGGATTGCCCGGTTCCTGGCTTCGCTGGCCAGGAGTTCCCGCTCCATGATCCTCTGTTCGGTAATGTCAACCCCCGAGCAGATCAGCCCGGTAATCGTTCCATCGGGGTCCTTCAACAGGGCATTCCTCCACCGGATCAACCGTTTTTTGCCCTTCCCGGTACCCATGTAGCTTTCAAAGTATTCAGTCAGTTCGCTTCGGCCTTCCATCGTGCTCCTGAAGAGGATCCTGAGCCGCTTTCCCTCTTCGCGACTCCCCAGGAACGATAGCCAGTTCCTGCCCAGCAGGAAATCGCGGGAATACCCGAGCACTTCGCAGACTTTTTCGTTCACCAAAGCGATTTCAAAATTGGGCCGGATTACCGCGAACATGGACGCGGCAGAATCGAGATAGCGCTGCAGCCGCCTTTTTTCCCGCAACAGGGCCCTCTGGCTGCGTTCCTGGAGGGAGACGTCCCGCACTATGGCAAGCACCCTGCGGTCGTTCATGGGGACCAACCGGGCCTCGTAAAATCGCGTAGCTGCTGTAGTAAGCGAGAAATCCAGTTGTTGAGGCTGCTTTTTTTGCATGAGCTGCGCTATGGCCGCATAAAAGCGTTCCAGTACCCGGGCAGGGAGGAACTGTGCCAGGGTAAGCCCTTCCGCCAGGGTTTCCCCCGATAGGAATCCAGGCCCCAGGGGCGGGTAAAAATCCAGGAGGTTTCCGTGGAAATCCATCATGAGGATGGTATCGGGAATGGCCTCCAGCAGGGCCTCTGTCTTTATTTTTTCCTCTTTCAGGAGGGCTTTCGGGCCTTCGCCATGAACGGCTCCTTTGGCTTTCAGGATCAGCAGCCACAAGCCGGGGGAGCCGGTTGGGTGCGCTTCCACCTGCGACCCCTGCAGAGGGGATCCTTCGAACTGGCCCGGGTGGGGGAGGGTAAAGGGCTTGTCCCCATCCAGGGTTTCCCCGGGGATGCCCCCGGGGATAAATTCAGAAACCCTGCGTCCCTCAAAACCGTCAGCTGTAGTCCTGAACAGCCGGGCTGCCGCAGGGTTGCCCATCCGTATCTGTCCGTTGCGGTCGATGATCAACACGGCGTCTCCCGTAGCCCGAAACAGGGGTAGCAAAAAGTCGGGATGTACCTGGGTAGGGTCCATGGGTTCTGTTTTCTGATGCCTCGTCAGGGTATTGCGCTACTGCGATACCGGGGTAGCCAGGCAGGAGGGCTTTTATTTTCCTGCCTCGGGTAACCGGCCTTAAATACGCGCCTCGCGGGGTTGCTAAAGCCCTTTTGCCGGCACCTCTAAAGATAGCCGGCAGGAGGGTTTCCGTTTTATGACAACCGTCAGCTAACGAGGGATCCGATTTCTTAAAATTAGGCATTTAAATCAGGATTTTCGTATACTCGCACCTATGAAGACAGCATTGGTCCTTTCCGGGGGGGGATATCGGGGGATTGCCCATATCGGGGTAATCAAAGCCCTTGAGGAAAGCGGGCTTACCCCGGACCTTATTGCAGGCACCAGTGCCGGGGCTATAATAGGGGCCCTCTATGCGCGGGGCACCACTACGGGGGAAATGCTCGAATTGTTTAAGGGGCTGCAGTTGCTGAGTTTTGGGAACTACGCTTTTGGGAAACCCGGCTGGGTGGACCCTGAGAATTTCCGGGAAACCCTGAAAAAGCACCTCCCGAAGGATGATTTCGACTCTCTTAAAATCCCGATGCGGGTGACGGCGACCAATATCCTGACGGGAGAACTGGAGGTTTTTAGCGAAGGCCCGTTGATCGCGCCCCTGCTGGCATCGGCGGCTTTCCCCGGGGTATTTGCCCCTGTGGTGATCGGGGAGGGGTACTATGTAGACGGGGGGGTGATGAATAATTTCCCTGCCGATCTGGTCCGCGACGACGCCGACGTGGTGATCGGCGTATATGTGAATCCCTTCGAAAAAGTGGGCAAGGCCGATATCAAACACTCCTTTAACGTGCTGGAACGGGTCATAAAAATTAAGACGGCGCGGGATTCCATCGACAAGTTTTCCCTATGTGACCTGCTGATCTATCCCAGGGAATTGCGGAAATTCAGCACCTTTTTGGAAAAGGACCTCGATACCATTTATGACCTCGGGTATCGCGAGGCCCTGAAACAATTGAAGGACGCCCCCGTGGGGCTCTTCCCCGGGAAGAAGGGGTAAAAAAAGCCCCGTATCCCAGGATATCCACTAGGCATCCTCCAGATACGGGGGTCCAGGACCGAAGGGCTTGTCAGCCTACTTCAATCACTTTGGGAGGCCTTTTCTTGGCTTCCTCCCTTTTCATCAGTTTAAAGCGCAGGATACCGTCGTTGTACCTGGCTTTAATTTCTTCCTCCTTAACGGTTTCAGGTAGTAGCAGGGACCTTTCGAACGCGGAATAATTAAATTCCCGACGGGTATACTCCTCTTCTTTCTCCTCTTTGGTGAATTCTTTTTTGGCAGAAATGTTGAGGTATCCGTCTTCGATAGTCACCTCGAAGTCTTTTTTCGAGAACCCCGGTGCAGCCAGTTCAATTTCAAAATGGTCATCGGTTTCCTTGATGTTGAGTGCTGGTTCCACGGTTTTTCCG
Organism: uncultured Robiginitalea sp.; assembly: GCA_964539905.1. Taxonomy (GTDB): domain Bacteria; phylum Bacteroidota; class Bacteroidia; order Flavobacteriales; family Flavobacteriaceae; genus Robiginitalea. The sequence continues at coordinate 591 of CAZIJW010000033.1, read as the reverse complement.
TTCCAGAAGTCCGTTTCCATCAGCCCGCCTTTCCACATGCGGTCGTCGAAGAAGTTGTCCATATCAAAGAAGTCCCGCGAAAGCAGGCTTCCGAATGGCCTTCTGTTAAATTTAACTAAGGTCATGATAGATGGGGTTTTAAGGTTAGACAATATGTTTTTTAGATCACCCCGAAGATATAAAGGACATCTGGCCAGGGAAATGATCCACGTCAGGAAGGGGGGGAATCCGCCCCGGGAAACAGAAATAATTCCGGTGGAACTTTTTCAGCGAGGGGCCAGCCGGTGCGCGGGCGTTTTGGAAACGAAGCCAGCATGAAACGTTTATTCGGATTACTTCCCCCGTCCCCGATATGTATCGGGATCGGGGTCAGTGATCCAGGCCGGTCCCGCTCCTGCAATTAGAAAACCCCGGCCTTCGCTGGCGCGAATGCCCGTTTTTTGTTCCCGTACGAAAGCTCAAGCAAGCTTGGCTTTCTCCCTGGAACAAAAAACCCCGCGCCTTAAGGCGCGGGGTTTTCTGAGTGATGTGGGACATACTGGATTCGAACCAGTGACCTCTGCCCTGTCAAGGCAGCGCTCTAAACCAACT
>CAZIJW010000032.1:0-22502 GCA_964539905.1 uncultured Robiginitalea sp. | reverse complement strand
GTTGTGCTTCATTCCCGATCCCGATAGCTATCGGGATCGGGACCAACCAATAAACAATGATAAAATTCTTTAGAAAAATCAGACAAAATTTACTTTCAAAAGATGAAACTCGTAAATATTTAAAATATGCCCTTGGTGAAATCGCGCTTGTAGTCATTGGAATTTTGATTGCCCTACAATTAAATAACTGGAACGAGTCAAGGAAAACCAATGATGAATTTAAGGCTGTTTTACAACAAATATATACTGTCATAGACCAGGACTCAGAAAACCTTACCCTAATTAGACGGCAAGTATCAAAACAAATAGAACTTATAGATAACATAGTCCAGAATCCTGAAGGCATGAATAATAAATTGCTACCGCATTTATTGTTTTACCTGGATTTAGAACCCTCTGATTTAAACTCTGAAATATCTTATCTCCTGGGTTACCTTAAATTCAATCCTAAAAATCAAAAGCAGAGCACCTTAAACAAGAGCCTTTCTTCGTACGGTAAAGCGATCAAGGAAGGCTATAATGGCAGTAGGAAAGATATCACCTCATTTTTAGATGAATTGAATTTACCCTATCCTAGCATTACTTTTGGTTATTCTGCATTGAATGATTTTGAAAATATAGATCCTACCTTTTTTGATGAGAGCGATATCAAACGTACCCTTAAATTACTTGAGAGTTCTAAATTTCAAAACGCTCTAAAATCATCAAGAAGTATAAAAATTACGAATTTGATTTTCATTGATGATATCATCAGCTTAACCAATACCAATAAACGCCTGATACAAGATTATTATCCAGATGTTAAATTACTTTACACAAATATTGGGCTTGTAGGAGATGCAACTCAACATAAAAACTGGACCAAAAACATTCCTCTTACGTTAACTAATGCATCAAAGGCTGTCTGGGAGGGAGATATCATCTTATCAGACGGTTCGCTTAAATTCAGAGAAGGTGAAAATTGGAATTTTAATTGGGGAGGAGATGCATTTCCATCTGGGAACACCTATTCCTATGGCGATAATATTAAAGTTAAATCAGGTAGTTATCACGTCATTCTAAACTTAAGTGAGAAAACATATGAATTTATTAAACAAAACGAATAAATAACGAACGCACAACATCGTCTATAGCTCATGCCCTGCGGGGCATGCCCCATATTCACAGTGTAACCTCCCCTAAAAATCGGACTGCTGAGAGTTGGACAAAAACGCTAATTTTAAAAATCCAATAGCCAATAATGAAGACCGGGATTGACTCCTTACTTGCTGACATAAAAGCCTCGCGCCATAAGATCGTTGAATTGGTAGCCGGCGTATCAGCTGGGCAGGGAAGGTTGCGGATTGCACCCGACACATGGAATATTCAGGAAATACTGGAACATCTGGTTTTGGCGGAAAGGGGTGGCTTTGACCTTATTTTCACGGCTGCAGAACGATATAGAATAGGTAATCCGGTATGGTTGGGCAAGTCTGAGAACGAAGGATTGACGATAGAAGAGATTGTATTGAAAACCTGGAAACCAAAAGAAAATGCCCCGGAATCAGCCTACCCGTCAGGAAAATGGAGCCTGGGAGTTTGGTTATCGCATCTTAGAAATTGCGATGATTTATTGAAACATTTGAAGGCTGCTCTTGAAAACCTCCCTTTGAATGAGGTAATTTACCCACATTTTTTATGCGGACCATTAAATGCACATCAAAGGCTTGAATTCATAAGGTTTCACTTAGATCGCCATTATGCCCAAATTGCGGAAATTAAAAAAGAGTTGGTCAAATAAAACCAGGCGATACGCCTTATTCCATTCCTGCGAATCGGACCCCGGGTCATATTAAAGTATCTCTTTTCGAAATAGGACCCCATTGCCTAACCTTGGGTTTTTGTGCTGGATACCCTAAAATGGCACATAAAACGAGTAAATAATTATAAGGCCTCCTTGTAGGCGTACCTGTTTCCCCCAAAATTATCTACCTTTAATCAGCATCAACATAACCCGAGAAACTGCGACGTCCAGCGGGGTGTCGCTATCAAACCATCTCCGGCGAAACCTTCCTCTGAAAGCGTTACGGTGGCATACCCGGGGCCATTAGAGCTGATTTGAACAGAAAAAATAATACGATGACAAAATTCTCAATAACAACAATGATTTCAATTTCCTTAGTGCTGATAACAGGGTGTAAACCTGGAAATTCCGAACACGAAAAAATGGTCGAATTTGGCCAAAAGTATACCGATGCCTGGAACAGTAAACAACCGGAGAAAATGGCGTCGTTCTATGCGGAGGACGGGATGCTGGCGGTAAATAATGGAAAACCAGCCGTTGGGAGAAATCAGATCGCAGAAACTGCCAGGTCCTATATGGAGGCCTTTCCTGATATGGAATTAACTATGGACAGTTTAACCGTCGGGGAGGGAACTTACCGGTATTACTGGACTTTTAAAGGCAGCAATACCGGACCCGGTGGAACAGGGAATAAAGTTGATTTTAGCGGATTTGAGGAATGGACGATGAACGATCAGGGACTTGTTCAAAAGTCAATCGGAACATATGACGCGGAGGAATATCAACGACAACTTGAAGGATTCTGATTTTCCCGGAAGTGCTTTTTCAGGAGTTTATGATCGACTAAACTTCAGTACTTCAATCAGGAAATTGGTTCATTTACGGACAGTTTCGAGACCATAAAATCTTTTCCATTAGCCCCTGTGGCCTGTCCGGAAGCTTTAATCCTCCGGAATACAACGTCCTTGCAGGGCATACCCCCCCACTTCCTTCGCCACAAAAGGATCCTTTAAATGGCGTAAAGTATAGGGTGTGTCACATTTTTGATTTCCACTTCCTTACAGAAATTTCCTAAATTGACCTGCAATACACCGGGAAAGCTATGCCTACCCATAATTTCCCTGGTTTCCAGGGAACTTGAAGAAAAACACTTATCCATAGCACATGAAACAGCCCACAACCATTTTACTGCTTGTACTACTGCCATTGGTTTTTGGCTGTAAAGACAGCAACCAAAAAAATAAGGAGATGCAGGAAACAGCCAGTATCTGGGAAATCGATTTTTTCGATGATTTTGAAACGTTTAACCCGGAGAACTGGCAGGACCAGCGCATTTGGGTAAACAATGAAAACCATTGCTATGTGCCCGATGGGGAATTCGGGACCCGGGAAGTGAGTGACGGCACCCTGAAGATCAAAGTGGTCAACATTGGGGAAAAGCGTCCCTGCGACAATTTTGACAAACACGGCAACCAGCACCCCGACACTGAATATGTGGCCGGCCGCATCTGTTCGAAAAACCGAAAAGAATTCATCAAGGGCAGGTGGACCGCCCGCCTGAGGTTATCCGGCAATGGAGAGGCGAGCATGTTCCCGGCCTGGTGGTTGCTCGGCGCACAAAATAACGAGCCCCCGGTGCAGGAAGCCGACGAGAATGTCTGCTGGCCTTTGACCGGGTCCGGGGAAATCGACATTTTCGAACATCACGGGGACCATATGAAAGATGCCTTTACCACCGGGGCTATTGTGAGTTTAGGGGAGTGTGACAAGGGTGACTGGGAAAGCAAACGGAGGAATTTTCCGGCAACACTGAATGAATTCCACGAATACTCGGTGGAATGGGAAGGCAGCGACCTGGTCTACCGCCTGGATGGAGCGGAGGTCTACCGTAATGAAGGGGAAGGCGATAAGTATCCCGAGCCTATGTTTGCAATTTTAAACTACGCCAAAATCACCGACTCTCCTATGGAAGGGGAATGGGTTATGGAGGTGGACTGGGTAAAACATGAATTCAGAAAGTGACCAGCTGCCCTGTACAGCAACTGCAAATAACCATTTGGAAAAAACCAGGAACGGGACATCCCTTAAAAGTGCTAATTTAATGCCCGATCCATGAGGTTTTAAGACCGCCTCCGGTTTTGGCGGAAGCCGCCCCTGGGGCCTACTGCCTAAAAGTGAAACATCTCAACCAAACGGGTAAGCCGAACCCCGAACACAGCAGGCACCAACCAATGTTACTTATGAAAAAAACGCTTAACCAACTGCCCTTAATCATGCTGTTATTCGCCCTGCCTTTGGTCATCCAAAGCTGCGGGCAGCAGCAGGGGAAAGGAACAGAAGAAGTCGAAAAGGAAGTAGTTGTTGCCCCGGAAAAACCCGAATATTTCCTGCTGCGGCCTGAAGTGGAAAAGGCCTACGGGTATTCCCACGCCGTAAAAATTGGGAACAGCATCAAAATTTCCGGGGCCGTTAGTATGGACGATGCAGGAAACCCAACTGCGATCGGCGATTTGGAACAGCAAATGAAAAACTGCTACGCCGACCTGGAAAAAATCCTTACCCATTACGGGTGCACCTTCGACGACGTGGTGGTGGAAAATATTTTCACGACCAATATGCCCCTGTTCCTTGAAAAATCGGTGTACCGCAATGAAATCTATCCCAAACAATTCCCCACGGGTTCCTGGATTGGGGTTAAGGAACTGGCCCTTCCGGAATTGATGATCGAAATCGAACTGGAAGTGCATAAAGCGGATTAATGGATCAAAAGCACCCCCCTGATATGAACCGGATATGAGTATCTTTAGGGTGTCCTCCGGAAAGGAATGGCCGGGTACCCCATGGGGCGGCCCGCAATTCCCTCTGAAGGATCGCAACCAATTCCTCAGGCAGCCAAGATGATTGCAACCCTCTCCAAATACCCCGTGCTGAAAAAGCTCTGGTCAGCGGTTACTGACCTGATCCCTATTGCTGTGGTGGTGGTTTTTTTCCAAACCCTGGTCATCCGGCAACCCTTCCCGGAAGCCGGCGAAATCGCCCTGGGGACCCTGTTTGTGGTTTTGGGGTTATTCCTGTTTATAGAAGGCCTGGAAATGAGCCTTTTCCCCATTGGGGATGCCATGGCTTACGCCCTGACCAAAAAAGGAAGCCTGTTCTGGCTGTTGCTGTTCTCCTTCCTGCTGGGCTTTTCCACCACGGTGGCCGAACCCGCCCTGATCGCTATTGCGAAACAGGCCGGGACCATTGCCGCAGACGCCGGGCTCCTCGACCCGAACCCGGAGGTGGTAGAACGGTATTCCCTTGGGCTGCGCTTATCGGTGGCTGCGTCGGTGGGGTTCGCTATCCTGATTGGGGTCATCCGGATCCTCAAGGGCTGGCCGATCTATTACCTGATCATAGGGGGGTATATCCTGGTAATGATCATCACCACCTTCGCCCCGGAGGAAATCATCGGCCTGGCCTATGATGCCGGGGGGGTTACCACTTCAACGATCACGGTGCCCCTGGTCACGGCCCTGGGGGTCGGCCTGTCTACCAGTATCAAAGGGAGGAGCCCCCTGACCGACGGGTTTGGCCTGGTGGCTTTTGCCTCCCTGCTGCCGATGATGTTTGTGATGATTTACGGGTTATTCTGGTTTTAAACGCGCTTAAAAAATGGGCGGACTTTTTACCGACTTTATAAGCATCCTGCTCAGCACCCTGCTGGATGTGGTCCCTATTGCCGCCATCATCCTCTTTTTTCAGCTGGTGGTGCTCAGGCAACCCATCCCCCATTTGAAACAGGTGCTCATCGGGGGGATCTACGTCATCCTTGGGCTGGCTTTTTTCCTGCTGGGCCTTGAAAAAGCGCTCTTCCCCCTGGGGGATATCATGGCGGGTCAATTGTCTTCCCCTGAATTTATAGGGGTTGCCAACGGCGAAGCGGCACCCTGGTGGTCTTATTACTGGATTTACCTTTTTGCTTTCCTTATCGGCTTTTCCACTACCATCGCAGAGCCCTCCCTGATTGCGGTGGCGCTGAAAGCCAGCGAGGTCTCCTCCGGCACCATCAGCCAGTGGGGCCTGCGGGTCACCGTGGCCCTCGGGGTGGCCTTTGCCCTGGCCCTTGGGGCCTATCGCATCGTAAGCGGCACCCCCCTTTATATCTATATCTTACTCGGATATTGCATTGTGGTGGTGCAAACGTTTTTTGCCCCCAAACCCATGGTCGCCCTGGCGTATGATTCCGGCGGGGTAACCACCTCCACAGTCACCGTACCCATTGTAGCTGCCCTGGGCATCGGCCTGTCTACTTCGGTTCCCGGGAGCAACCCCGCCATCGACGGCTTTGGGCTGATCGCTTTTGCGAGCCTATTCCCGATCATCAGCGTGCTGGGCTATGCCCAGGTTATGCATTTCAGAAACACAAAAACCAAATACTCATGAGATTCAAATTGATAATGGCCTATGTGAAGCCCCACCTCACCGATACCCTGGTCGATACCATGAAGGAGGAGGGAGCCACCGGAGCAACCATCATCCCCGCCCGGGGCACCGGGGTACGGGAAGGAAAGACCTTTTTTGGCCTGACCATAGAAGACAAGACAGACATTGTGACCTTTTTGGTAGAGGAACACATGGTGATGAAATTCCTTGAGGTGATCAATACCAAATGCGCCTTTAAAAAGCCGGGGACCGGAATTGCTTTTGTGCTCCCTATAGAACATGCCATTGGGCTGGAAAGCCAGATGGGCATCTTCCGGGACCAGGCCAGGGATGAATATTTATAAACCCAAAAAACCAAACCCATGATACCTTCCCGCAACTTTCAAAGCGCCCGCGAAATGATGAGCAAGAAAATCATTTTCATCGATGGGCTGGCCACGGCCAAGGAGGCCGTAGACCTGATGCGCCAGGAACAGGTGGATGCCCTCATTGTAAAAAAACGCAACGAGAATGACGCCTTTGGCATTGTAACGATCCGCGACCTCATCAATGGGGTGATTATCCCCGACCGCACCTCCCAGGAGGTCAACGTGTTCGAGATCATGGTAAAACCCACTATAACAGTACCTGCCGACATGGACGTGCGCTATGTGGCCCGGCTTTTTATCCGCCTCGATATCTGGGAAGCCCCCGTGGAAGAAAACGGCTCCCTGATCGGCATGATCTCGCTGTCTACCATTATCATGAACAACGTGTTGTTCTGAGAACATTTCCGACGCCTTCCAGGCATACATGCGTATGCCCGTAAGCTGACTAGGCAGGGATCAAATCCATGCAACAACCCTGCCCCTTTACCAAACCCGGACAGGGGTTTCGGGCGGGACACCCGAATGTACTGACCCCTTCTAAGCAGGTCCCCTTTTTTTGGGCTGGTAGATCACGATAACCTGGATCACGATGGCCAGGAAGATCAGGAAGTAAATTTCGATTTGGGTAAACAATTCCACGGAGTCGATGGCCTTTTTACTGATGCCAATTTGCCGGCCTCCTTCCTGCAATTGGATTTTCGAAAGTTTATACAGGTTTTCCCTGGCCCGGGAAAGGTGTGCCAAAAGCTCCTCATTTTGGGCGAAACCCGCCTGGACATAAGCGATTTCGGAATCCTTTAAGGCTTCCAGGTTTCCTTTCAATGACGCGAAGACGTCCGCTTCCTCAGGGGTGAGTTTTGTTTGCCCGAACTGCGCTACCCATTCGGTTATCGCGGTATTGGCCTGGCCATTGCGCTCAAGAAAAAACAGCGAATCGGCCTGCATTGCCGCCAGCTCCTTTTCATGCACCGCCCGGTTGATTTCAAAAATAAGGTCGTTGGCCACCAACCGGTCTTCATAAACGGTAGCCACGGAATCCCTTACCCGCAGGAAATTATTTCGGTCGATCAGGTTGGTGGTGACTATGAGCACGAAGATGATCAGGATCCCCAGAACCCATTTTATTTTATCGTAAAATGCCATATCCAGAATATTTCTTAAAAAATGACCCTCCGGAAAGATACGAAAAACACTGTTCCTGTTATTTTGGCAAACCGTGCGCTAATCGCACGAGAATTTTTGTGCGAATAGGAAATGGCGGAATGCCGACTGACCCAGGCCACGGGGTTTTCATCTTTGAAGGAATTCCCTACTTTTAGCACCAATAGACGCCCTTATGCAAGGGGCCATCCCCGAAACCTTTAATTTTATGGCATCCTGGCCGGATGCCCTGGAACCAATTCATTTCCAATATGAACTATAGGATGTTCACTAAAAATACGCCCCGGGTCTCCGAAATTGGCCTGGGGGCCTGGCAACTCGGACAGGCTTCCGGCTGGAAGAGCCTTTCTGAAAAAGAGGCCATCGAAATCGTTGAAAAGGCCCTGGAGCTGGGGATCAATTTTTTTGATACCGCCCCAAACTACGGCCATGGCACGGGGGAAGAACGATTGGGCAAAGCGCTGAAGGGCGTCGACAGGAGCCAGGTCGCAATCAGTACCAAATTCGGGCATACGGCTTCCGGCGCGCTGGATTTCAGCCCTGGGTCGATACGGGCTTCGCTGGAGGGAAGCCTTCGAAGGCTGCAGGTAGATTACGTGGATTCCCTCCTGATCCACAACCCCCCTTCCGACCTGCTGGATGGCACCCAAAACGACCATTACGAAATCCTCGAACGGTTGCAGGAGGAAGGCAAAATAAGGGCCTACGGGGCCTCTTTGGACACCGAAGCCGAAATGCGGCTGCTCATGGAGACCACGAACGCCCGGGTGGTGGAAGCTTTTTTCAATATCCTCCACCAGGATATTGCCGGGGCCTTCGACCGGGCGAAAGAAAAAGGGGTGGGCATCATTGTCAAAATCCCGCTCGATTCGGGGTGGCTGAGCGGAAAATACCACAGCGAAAGCACCTTTGACGACATCCGCAGCCGCTGGTCGGCGGAAGACATCCAAACCCGGGCGCGCCTGGTGGGGCGGGTAAAAGAAATCCTCCAACCCCAAGGGAACCTGGCACAGCAGGCCATAGCATTTTGTTTGGCATACGATGCCGTTTCCACCGTGATTCCGGGAAATGTCAGCATTGCACAGCTTATGAGCAACGTGAGCAGCGCGGAGCACCCGCTTTCCCGGGAAGCGGTCAAAAGCCTGGAGGAGTTCTACCTGCGGGAAGTGGCCCCCCTGAAACTCCCCTGGTAAACTGCGATGGGAGGCCGATGGCCTCCTCCAACCTGCAAGGGGACGGGGCTAAAGCCTCGTGCGGGACGTCCGGGGCGAACACAGGCGTTCCGGCAGCCCTGTTGAAGGGTCATTCACCCGCCCGGGAAGGCAAACAACCAAGAGCTGAAAACCATGCCAGAATCAGAATTCGCTTTATTGATTGATCTGCACAAAGACGGGGAAAGGCAGGGGCCCGGGAGTGATGCCGCGACCCGAAAGGCGCTCAGCCTGATAGGCTTTTCCGAAACGGATTCCCTTCAGGTGGCGGATATCGGTTGCGGTACAGGGGCCCAGACCCTGGTGCTGGCCGAACACCCGGGAATGCGGATCACTGCCGTGGACCTGTTTCCTGAATTCCTTGAAATCCTGGAAGAAAGAGCCCGTGAAAAAGGGGTTGCCGACCACATCACGACCCGGGCACAATCCATGGAAGCCCTTGGTTTTTCGGAAGGGGAACTGGACCTGATCTGGTCCGAAGGGGCTATTTACAACATCGGGTTCGAAGAAGGCATCAGGGCCTGGAAGCGGTTCCTTAAACCCGGGGGATTCCTCGCGGTATCGGAAATTTCCTGGATTACCGGAACCCGGCCTGCCGCAATCGAGTCCCACTGGAATGCGGAGTACCCCCAGATCGCTACGGTGTCCCGTAAGATAGCGCTCCTCGAAAAAAATGGGTACCTCCCCTGGGCCCATTTCATTTTATCGCCAGCGTGTTGGACAGAAACGTATTACAACCCCATGAAAAGCCGCTTCAGGGCATTCCTCGAAAGAAACGGGGGTTCTGAACCGGCCAGGCGCATTGTTGAGGGGGAGGAAAAGGAGATCGCCCTATATGAACAATACGGGGCGTATTACAGTTACGGGTTTTATATCGCCAAAAAACTATAGGCGCAAACCGGGATGTGGGATTGCGGGCGCAGACAATGCCCCTAAACTTCCGGGAGCGCGCAAATTTTGGGGCAAAAAACCAAAAAAGTCATTCCTTGACTGTATCTTTAACGCTTGGTTGCCAGCCTTTTCATCAAACAGAACCTATGTCAGCGTCAATATACAGCATCATTACCGGAACAGGGTGTTACGTCCCCTCAAGGGAGGTGGGCAACGAAGCCTTCCTTTCCCATCAGTTTTATGAAGGGCCTGACCGAAAGTCAGAGAAGCCAAACCGGGAAATTATCGAGAAGTTTCAGGACATTACCACAATCGCCGAAAGAAGGTATGTCGCAGACGATTTGAACACCTCCGATATGGCTGCTTTTGCTGCTGAGGCTGCTATCGCCTCTGCCGGGATCGACCGGGAAACCCTGGACTACATTATTGTGGCCCACAACTTCGGGGATGTCCGCAAAGGCTCCAACCGTATCGACATCGTGCCCAGCCTGGCCGCAAGGGTAAAGCACCTGCTCGGGATTGAAAACCCGGGGACGGTGGCCTATGACATGATTTTCGGATGCCCGGGATGGTTGGAAGGGGTCATACAGGCGAATTATTACCTCCGGTCGGGGGATGCGAAAAGGGCGCTGGTGATCGGGGCAGAGTCGCTGTCGAGGATCATCGACCCGCACGACCGGGATACCATGATCTATTCCGACGGGGCCGGTGCCGTGGTCATGGAAGCACGGAGCGGTGAAGAACCCATGGGGATCCTGGCCCACAAGACCCGTTCCGACACCCTGCACTATTCCAAAATGCTGTTTATGGGTCCTTCCTATAACAGTTGCGCCCCTGACGGGGATAACCTCTATTTGAAAATGAACGGGCGGAAACTGTACCAGTATGCCCTGGAGCATGTGCCCCAGGCGATCAAAGACTGCCTGGACAAAAGCAATACCCCCCTTGAAAAGGTAAAGAAGGTGCTCATCCACCAGGCCAATGGTAAAATGGACGATGCCATCCTCAAAAGGTTGTATTCCCTCTACGGGATTGAAGAACCCCCGGAAGGCGTCATGCCCATGACCATTTCCTGGTTGGGCAATTCTTCCGTGGCCACCCTTCCCACCCTGCTCGACCTCATCCAGCAAGGCGAGTTGCCCGGGCACGAACTGCACCCGGGAGACCTGGTGGTGTTTGCCTCCGTCGGGGCCGGGATGAACATCAATGCCATGGTATACCGGATGTAAGCCTTACTTAGAAATCCATTCCATTCCTTATGAGTGACAAAACGGCGATGATCTATGCTTCAGTGGACGGACACACCCTGAAGATTTGCAAGAAACTGCAGGAGGTCCTGCTGGCCCACGACCAGCCGGTAGAACTGATTTCCATTGAAGCATTCGACGGGGACCTGGAGGGTTACTCCCGGGTCATCATCGGGGCCAGCATCCGCTATGGGGTACACCACAAAAAGATCGTCGAACTGGTGACTGCGCAGAAAGAACTGCTGGAATCCAAACGCACCGCCTTCTTCTCGGTCAACCTGGTGGCCAGGAAACCCGAAAAAAGCAGCCCGGAAACCAACCCCTATGTAGTCAAGTTTTTCAAGAACATTTCCTGGAGGCCCGATATGGTGGAAACCTTTGCCGGAATGCTGGAATATCCCAAATATTCCTTTTTTGACCGCACGATGATCCGCCTGATCATGTGGATGACCAAGGGGCCCACCGACCCCAAAACCGTACAGGAATACACCGACTGGAACAAGGTAGAAGCCTTTGGCGAGCGGTTAAGTACCTTGTAACCCGGCCTGCGGTTTTACCACCCCAGGGTTCCCTGCGGCTTTTTGATCAACCCCCTTATGTAACCGGTGTTACGGCCCGGGCAGGAAAATAGTGCGACCTTCATACCTCCTAAACCCCTGAACCATGAACTATTATTTCGCAAAAACCCTTAAAAATACAAGTTTTGAGGAGGCCATCCTGAACGCCACGGAAGCCCTGAAGGAAGAGGGCTTCGGGGTCCTTACGGAAATCGATGTGAGCGCGACCATGAAGAAAAAACTAAATGAAGACTTCAGGCCTTACCGGATCCTGGGCGCCTGCAACCCGCATTACGCCTTCCGGGCGCTATCCGCCGAGGACAAGATCGGGGCCATGCTCCCCTGTAATGTGATCGTGCAACAAGTGGACGGCGGCGTGGAAGTGGCTGCCGTGGACCCCGTGGCTTCCATGAGCGCGGTGGAAAACAACGCGCTGGAACCCCTGGCGCTGGAGGTGCGCGAGAAACTCAAGGCCGTTATCAACCGGCTTTAAGGACATGTAGTTCGTCCGCCGACCCCCACAGGTAAAACTTGGAGCACCTCAGGAATATACCCTGCAGACCGATTCAGACGGTTACCAGGTGTATTCCGGGGGAGCAATCCCGTTCATCCGCACATACAGATTGGCCTTGGCCCGGTGGTTGGCCATGTGGTCCTGCACATAAAAAAAGGCAAAGGCCCGGCTGACCGTATTCCCGCTATGGTACATCACACAAGTTTCATCGAGCTGGTCCTGCCCTATGGTGTAAATCACCTCGGTCGTGTAATCAAAACCCTTTTCCAGCAGGTCCAGGATTTCCGCTTTAGACATTTTGGAGGCATCCGGGGTATTCGGGGTCACTTCCATCCCCTGTACGTAGCGTTTGGTGAGCAATTCCAAGGTATGGGCGATGTGGACCATTTGCTCCCCAAAGGATTTGCTGACCGGGGTGGGCCGGTAGGCATAGAGGGAATCGGGCATGGCCCTTGCCACCTCGAGGCAGTGCTCCCGGGCCTCGAGCCAAACGGGCAGGTACATTTGCGTAAAGGCGGTTTGGGGAACCCGTTCCGCCTGCCCGACGGCCAGGGTCGCCTGTAACAGGATAAGGATACATAGAACCCGGTTCTTCATGGCATTCCTATTTTTGGTTGATACCACAAGGTACGCAAAACCAGGAAGGGATTCTTATCGCCTCCTGGTCAAGGCATGGGGCGAACAGGGTTAAGGATCCCGAAAGCCATGCCTTAACGCCCTGGGACATCCCCGGCCTACAGCGCTATCCGGAAGCCCGCCCCTACCCAGAACCCGGCGCCGAAGGAAGGAACCCCGGGTTGTGTATCCATGTCGTTGCCGGTACTGCTGGCTCCCAATTCGAGGAACAGGGCAGACTTCCCATAATCGGATGTAAAAAACTCAAAACCAAACAGACCGTAGCCCCCCGGTTGAAAATCCCTCTCAGAGAGTTCGTCAGAAGGCAGCAGGGAAAGAAATCCCCCTTCCCCATAAGCCCTTATGCGTTCCTGGATCTGATAGGATTTTGAAGCGACCCCTATTCTTACGGTGGCGTATGACGCGGTTTCAAAGCCCGTCCCAGCCCCGGGAATCTCAATCCAATGCCAGGTGCCCGACATACGGAAGATGGGCCAATTCTCCCCTGTGGGTATATCGAAATGGCCCCCGAGCCCAAAATCACCGCCAAGTTCCCTGAGGTGGAACCCAATCCGGAACGGGGAGGACGACTCCTGGGCAAAAATCGCCTGTGGTCCCATGGCAAAAAGTAACAGCAGGAAAAAAATACGTGTTGTTTTCATAGCATGCGTGTTTTAAGGGTTTTATTGATTAATGGAACGATGTAAGTGTTTTTGCAAAGTATAACCCCGGGGTATATAAAGACCAATGCTTCGGGGAGAGGGGCAAAATATGCTGCGCCGCTGGAAATTGACACCAATGCGGTACCAGGGAACATGATTTATAAACTTATTTATATTATAAACTGAATCTTAAAAAAAATTTATTCGATGAACCTACGGATTGCCTTTACGTAATTTTCAAAGGCGAGAATGCCCTTCTGTGTCATCCTGCAGGTAGTCAGGGGAAAGTTATTCCTGAACGATTTTTCGACCTCCAGGTATCCGGCATCGCCCAACTTATGTATCTGAACACTCAGGTTCCCCGACGTGGCCCCGGTCTTCTCCAGAAGATATTTAAAATCAGCCTCCCTCACACCGATCAGGATGGACATAATAGAAAGACGCAAGGGGGAATGTATCAGTGGATCCAGCTCTTCAATCATCTTCCGTACGCGTTTTGGCAGCCAATATATGCCCTGGCAGGATATATCCCAGAACCACAGAAATGGCCAGCACGAGCAATTGATTCTGAACGGTCAGCAGAAAGGCAACCGCTCCCCCGGCCCAACAACAGAGTGCCCCGTATTTGTATGGATTGAAACGTATCAGGGCCCCCTGCAACCACATACTAATTCCATAAAGCAACAATACAACCGGCAAGAATTCCCGAGCCGTCGGTTGCATGAAAAGGTATAAAATAACGAAGGTTACCGAGAAGGTCAACCACACCTGGGCAGAGAGATCATGGACATAGGTGCGAACTCTTTTTTCCCTTTTTTGCTTCATCCGCATCGCGATGGTGGCGATAATCCCGGGAATGAGGATCAGCCAGGCCAGGGGAGCGAATTCCCATTGTACAAATACATCCAAAGCCCAATGCCCGAAGGCCGCCAACATTACCAGATACCCCCATAACATGGTAATGGTGCTTTCCACCCTGGATGGGCGATACCTCGCTTCGGCAATCATTCTGTCGATAACCTTTAGACTTTCCTGTGCATTGAATTCAGTTCTCATAGCGTTCATTTAGTTTACAAAATAAAGTAATTTATAATAAAATTTCAAAAAATAACTTCAAAGAATCCTTAGCCCCTTCTTTACCCTGCTACCCGGTGCAGTCCGTGGATACTGAGGATCACCAGATGGGTCCCCGGTTTTACGGGCATGGCCCTTTTTCCCCTTCCCATTGGCCGTACCTAACCCGGTACGCGTTGCGCGGCAACAGCCTTCAGGATTCTTATAAATTCCCTACATTTAAGTCATCATAAAGTGCAGGCGCGGGCCATGGGGTCGTACCCTGAAGGACCCGCCTGACCGACAAATCCAACCGATTCCATGAAAAACACACCCGCCCTCCTGTTGCTCTTTGCCCTGTGCCTGGGTTCCTACCCTGCAGTGGCACAGCAAAACCCCGAAACCGGGATCCCCATCGACAAAAGTTTCTATGAAGGCCTGGAATGGCGCAATATCGGCCCCAACCGCGGCGGACGCTCCCTGGGATGCGCCGGGAGCCCCGGCCGGCCGAATGAATACTATTTTGGCGCTACGGGCGGGGGCCTTTGGAAGACCACGGACGGGGGCAATGAATGGAAGCCGGTTACCGACGGACAGGTAACGAGTTCCTCCGTGGGTGCGGTGGCCGTGGCCGAAACCGATCCCGACGTGGTCTACATCGGCATGGGGGAAGTGCAGCTCAGGGGCAGCATCACCCAGGGCGATGGGGTCTACAAAACCACCGATGGGGGGAAAACCTGGAAACACCTTGGCCTTGAAGATACGCAGGCTGTGGCCCGGATCCGGATCCACCCGACCAATCCGGATATCGTGTATGTCGCGGCCCTCGGGCATCCCTACGGGGAAAACGAGGAGCGGGGCGTTTTCCGGAGCACAAATGGAGGGGAAAGCTGGGAAAAGGTTTTATACGTGAGCCCCAGGGCCGGGGCCGTGGACCTGATTATCGACCGCAAAAACCCGGAGGTCTTGTATGCCAGCACCTGGGAGGTGTACCGCAAGGCCTGGAAGATGTGGGGCGGGGGCGGCGACAGCAAACTGTGGAAAAGCGAGGACGGGGGGGATACCTGGACCGACCTTACGGGCAACCCCGGCATGCCGGAAGGCCCCATCGGCAAAATCGGCGTTACCGTTTCCCCGGCCAACCCGAACCGGGTTTGGGCCATTGTGGAGGCCAACGAGGGCGGGGTGTTCCGCTCCGATGACGCGGGAAAGACCTGGAAGCGGACCAATGGGGAGCGCAAACTCCGGCAACGGGCCTTTTACTATTCCCGCATCTATGCCGACCCCCTGGATGAAAACACCGTGTACGGCCTCAATACCGGGTTCTATAAATCCACCGATGGGGGCGAGACGTTCGACATTACCCTGAAAGTGCCCCATGGGGATAACCACGACCTCTGGATTGACCCGAACAACCCCGACCGCATGATCAACGCCAATGACGGGGGTGGCAACGTCAGTATCAACGGGGGGAAAACCTGGACTGAGCAGGATTACGTCACCACCCAGTTCTACCACGTGATGGCCACCAGCGACGTTCCCTACCATGTGGCCGGGGCCCAGCAGGACAATAGTACGCTGGCCATGCCGAGCGATGGGTGGGACCACATGCAGGCCCGCGGCCCGAACCACGGCTGGTATTACGCCGTGGGGGGCGGCGAAAGCGGGTGGATTACGCAGCATCCCGAAAACCCCGACATCTTCTACGCCGGAAGCCAGGGGGCGCTGCTCACCCGGTACGACCGGAGCAACGGGCAAATCCGGGACATACAGGTGTATCCCAGGTTTTTTTCGGGGGAGCCCGCAGAGGCCCTCCCGGAACGCTGGCAATGGACCTTCCCGATTATGTTCGCCCCGCAGGATGCCCGGGTGATGTACACCTGTTCCCAGCACGTCTGGAAAACCACCGATGACGGGCAGTCCTGGGAAAAAATCAGCCCGGACCTCACCTATGCCGACCCCGAAACGCTGGGAAAAACCGGGGGCGTGATTACCATGGATATGAACGGGCCCGAGATCTACGCGACCGTGTTTGCGCTGGCCCCTTCCTGGCACGACATCAATACCATTTGGGCGGGGTCCGATGACGGGAAAGTGCATATCACCCGGGATGGCGGAAAGAACTGGACCGATATTACCCCAAAAGACCTGCCCAAATTTTCGCGCGTCAGCATTATCGATGAATCGAGGCACCGGCCCGGCACCCTTTTCCTGGCGGCCAACCGCTACCAGGTAGACGACCGCCGGCCTTACGTCTTTAAAACCCACGATTACGGAAAAACCTGGACAAAAATCACCGACGGCATTGCCGACGGGCACTTTGCCCGGGCCGTACGCGAAGATCCGGAAAGGCAGGGACTGCTTTTCCTGGCTACCGAGCACGGGGTGTATTTTTCGATTGATGACGGGGCGCTTTGGCAGTCCCTCCAACTGAACCTCCCCGACACCCCCATCCGCGATTTGGTCATCAAGGACAACGACGTGGTCCTGGGTTCGCACGGGCGTGGCTTCTGGATCCTGGACGACATCCAGCCCCTGCGGCAGCATACCCGGGAAATGGAGCGGCAGCAGGCGGTACTCTTCCGGCCGGCCGACGCCATCCGGGGCGTGTACGATGCAACCATACAGTATTACCTGAAGGAAGAACGCGACACCATTACCTTTGAAATCCTGGATGCCGCAGACCAGGTCATCGGAACTTTTACGGGCAGCAAACCCGAATACCCCACCGACCCCGACTTGCCCTGGTGGCAACGGGGAGGGTCTTCTAAACCCACTACCGCCAAAGGCCTGAACACCTTTACCTGGGACCTCCGGTATCCGGGGGCTACGACCTTTGAGGGGATGATCATCTGGAGCGCCCGCCCGCAGCAGGGGCCCAAAGCACCCCCGGGCACGTACAGGGTGCGGATGACTACGGGGGGATATAGCCAGACCTACCCTTTTGCCGTAAGGATGGACCCCAACCTCAAAGGGGTGACTGAAGCCGACCTGCAGGAGCAATTTGAGCTGGCCAGTAAAATTGTGCAGAAGACCAGCGCCGCGAATGAGGCGGTGATCCGCATCCGTTCCATCCGAAACCACCTCGAGGAACACACGGAGGCCATCCCGGAAACCGTTTTACAAAAAACGGCTGGCCCCCTGCTGGAAAACCTCGCTGCCATTGAACAGGAACTCTACCAGGTAAAAAACCAGTCGAACCAGGACCCGCTGAATTTTCCCATCAAACTCAATAACCGACTGGCATCGCTGAGGCGCAGCGTGGAAACCGGGGATGCCCGGCCGACAGCCGGGGCCTACCAGGTTTTTGAAGAACTTTCTTCGGAACTGGAAACCCATCTGGGTCGCCTTCGCATGGTCCTGAAAAATGGTTTGCCGGCCGTAAACGCCTTGCTCAGGCAATACGATATAAAACCAGTCCAGGACCCATAAGAACCCCGGCGCTAAACGACCGGGGCAAGGCCCCTATTCGGGTTTCTGCCCGGGGGTCCAGGGTGCCCCGGCCTTTTCGAGGTCGGCCTGGTATTGGTCCAGGTCAGATAAAAAGGCTTTCAGGTCCGTCCTGAACGCCTCAAAGTCCTGTCCTGCCCGTTCGATCTGCTCCTTTTGGGTTTGGGTGGGCGGCTGCCGGGTTTCCCAGTGCCCGTACGACACCCCCCCTACCCTGGAAGCGATGGACGGTACGGTCGACTCGCTCATCCCCTGCTTAACAGGGTCTCCGGTCAGGCGAAGCTGCAACGCAGCCAACCGGCCTTCCAAACGCTCCAATTCCCCGTAATGCGCCTCCGTAACCCTGGTGGTTCGGGGCAGGGCGGCCTCGATATACCGCAGCCGCTCCCCGGCTTCCTGCAGATTTTTCCTGGCTGTGGAAATGGTCCTGGAAAGCGCGCTGGTCTGCTGCTGGAAGGCGGCAATGGCCCCAAAATCGATGTCTTTGCCCTCCCCGGGAAGGGGTTTTACTTCGAAGGACTGCGGGCTGCCCTGGGGGCTCAGTTTGCCCCCTTCGAGCAGGTAAAGCGTTACGGAATAGCGACCAGGGGCCGCCAGCGGCCCCTGGGGATCTCCCACCCACGGGGGTTTGAATCCGGGCTGCGAAAGCGAAACCGGGTCCGGGGCGGCAAGCCTGAGGTCCCAGCTCACGCGGTGTATGCCTTTGGAGGCGGGGCCTTCTATCCACCTAACGGGGTTATCCGCTGCATCCCGGACAAGTAGCATGGCCACAGCAGGTCCCTCAAGCCGTTCTTCCCGCAGCCGGTCCCATCCCGGAAACGGGATGTTTGCATGCTGTGCCCGTAAATCCTTCTCCCGGGCTTTCCTGATCTCCTTCCCGGTTTTGGGGACTTCGCTCAGATAATAGGTAAAGGTGGCCCCAAAGGGCGGGTTCTCACCCACAAAAACCGTACTTCCCAGGGTGGGCATCCCCCTGGCCTGCATGGGGGTACCGGGGATATACCACCAGGCGTCGCGCACAGGGAAGAGCGCATTGGCCCCGCTTTTGACGACTTTCGAAATCTCCCTCAGGGCCGAATAGTCGTCCAGGATGTAAAACCCCCTCCCAAAAGAGGCCCCCACCAGGTCATTGTCCCTGGGGTGCAACTCCAGATCCCGAAACGGGATGGTAGGCACCCCCCCTTTGAGGGGAATCCAGGTGCCCCCCCGGTCCACGGAAACGTACAGCCCGTACTCCGTGCCTATAAAGAGCAGGTTGGGGTCGACAGGGTCCTGCTTTACAACCCATACAATGGTTTTGGCGGGCAGGTTGCCTGCAATGGATTTCCAGGAGCGGCCCCGGTCGGCGCTCATAAAAATATAGGGCTTAAAATCCCCCTGCTTATGCGCATCCACGCAGACAAAAACGGTGTGGTCCTCGTGGGGGGAAGCCTCAATATCGGTGATAAAGGCACGTGCCGGGACCTTTGGAAGGCCAGCCATCTTTCGCCAGGTCGTTCCCCCGTCCTCAGTTACCTGAAGCATCCCGTCGTCGGAACCCGTATAAAGCAACCCCTCGACCCGGGGCGATTCTGAAATCGCCGTAAGGGTGGCATATTTAGACATGGCCCCGTTGTCGTAAAGCGCATCCACGCTCCAGACCCTGTCGCCCATTTCGAGTTCATACCGGTTTGTGTTGGTGGTCAGGTCCCCGCTGATCGGGGTCCATGAATTTCCCCGGTCCTCGCTCCGCCATACCCGCTGCGACCCGAAATAAAGCCGTTTGGAATGATGCGGGCTGATCAGTACCGGGCTGTCCCAGTTCCAGCGTTCCGGGGGGTCGGAGGGCCCCGGCTGCGGCTGTATGTTCAGGACTTCTTCGGTGCGCCGGTCGAGGCGGTGAAGCATCCCCTCCTGGATTTCCATATAGGCCGTATTCGGGTCTTCGGGATCAAAGGCGGCATCATAGCCGTCTGCCCCAAGGGGTACATACCAGTCCTGGTTACGTACCCCTTCAATGTTCCGGGTCCGGGAAGGCCCGATAAGGGTACCCAGGTCCTGGGCGCCGCCTACGATATTGTAAAAGGGTTCGGCATTATCAAGGCCCAGTTTGTAAAACTGGGAAACCGGCAGGTTGGGAAAATGCCTCCAGGTCGTGCCCTCGTCAAAGGACTCGTACAACCCGGCATCCGTACCCGCCAGCAAGTGCTGTCCGTCGGCCGGATCGATCCAGAGGGCGTGGTTGTCGCTGTGCTTCTCGCGCCCGGTTCCCAGGTAATCAAAAGTCCTGCCCCCATCCCGGGTCACGTGCAGGAAGACATCCATCTGGTAAACGAGATCCGCGTCTGTTGGGGAAACTTCTATTTCCTGGTAGTAATGCGGGCCCGTACCCCCTGAAATATAGGCATTACGCCGCTCCCAGCGCTCCCCTTTGTCCGTGGACCGGTAAAAGCCCTTTTCCCCCTCCCCGGCTTCTATGGTGGCATATACCAGGTTGGGGTTGGCAGGGGTTACCCCGAGGCCGATCTTGCCCATATCCCCCTTTGGGAGCCCTGTGTTTACTTTCTTCCAGTGCTTCCCGTTATCGGTGGATTTGTAGATCCCCGAATGGGGGCCCCCGCCCAAAAGGGACCAGACATGCCGACGGCGCTGGTAGGCTGCGGCGTAGAGCACCTCGGGGTTGGAGGGGTCGAATTCCACATCGGTAACCCCGGTATCGGCATTGATTTCCAGCACGAGGTCCCAGGTGCCCCCCCCATCCCCGGACCGGTATAGGCCGCGCTGTCCGCCGGAGGCCCAAAGGGGTCCTTCGGCTGCGACAAAAATAACGTCGCTGTTCCGGGGATCCACCAGGATCCGGCCGATATGTTCGGAGTCCTTCAGCCCCATGTTTTTCCAGGTGCGTCCGCCGTCGTTACTGCGGTATACCCCGTCACCCCAACCGACGTGCCGTCCGCTGACATTTTCCCCCGTGCCAACCCACACCACTTCCGGGTTTTGCGGATCCAGGGTTACGCACCCTATCGAGTAGGACGCCTGCTGGTCAAATACGGGCTCCCAGGTCGTACCCCGGTTCATCGTTTTCCAAAGGCCGCCGGACCCCACGGCCACATACCAGGCGTTGGGGTTTAGCGGATTTACGGCAATATCGGCAATGCGCCCCCCCATTACGGCGGGGCCGATACTCCTGAATTCCAGGCCGGCGACTGCCTCAGTCAGGGCATCGGCATCTGCATTCTGGGCAAAACCATTTGAGGAAAGCATTACAATGCCGGGCAGGAATACAACGGCCAAAAAGGATTTCATGGGATTCATGGGAACTTGGTTATCAGGGGTTAGGGAAAAAAGCGATGTATTAAAAATAGCCTTGGGCCACCATAGAAAATAAATATACGCAAAGTCGGCGATACATACCCCGGTATCGCCCCCGGGGATTTATGGCGTAAAAGTCTTAATTTAGGGGTGCACGTAAACTGGGGGCCGCTAAGGATTCCGCAGTGGACACAAAACCTGGAGCGCAAGTGAAAACCATTGGTTTTATTGGCGGTATGAGCTGGGAATCTTCCCTGGAATACTACCGGATCGCCAATGAAAAGGTTCGGGAACTCCTCGGAGGCTTTGCCTCATGCCGTTGTCTGATGTATTCCGTGGACTTTGCGCAGGTTGAAAGCCTGCAGCACGCCGGGGAATGGGAAAGGCTGAACGGCCTGATGGCAGACGCTGCCCAAAGGCTTTACCGGGGCGGGGCGGACCTCATCGTGCTCTGCACCAATACCATGCATTTGTGTGCCGGGGCCATAAGGGCCGCAACCCCCTTACCATTGCTGCATATCGCAGAGGCCACGGGCCAGCGGATCGCTTCCCGGAACCTGAAGACTGCAGGGCTGCTCGGCACCAAATTCACCATGGAACAGGATTTTTACAAATCCGTCCTGAAAACGCAGTACGGAATTAAAACCCTGATCCCCGGCCCCGACGAACGCCAGGCAGTCCACGACATTATTTACGGGGAACTGGTCCACGGGGTTATCCGCGAAGCCTCCCGGGAAACGTTCAAATCCATCATCCACAACCTTCAGGGTCAGGGGGCGGAAGGGATCATCCTGGGGTGTACGGAAATCCCCCTGCTGGTTTCACAGGCCGATGCAACCCTGCCACTTTTCGATACCACCCGGATCCATGCGGAGGAAGCCGTGTTCCTCGCCCTCAACTCCGAACCCTGACCCCTTCTAACCCCATGTAAAATGACCCTGACCACCAAAATCGTCCTGGCCCTGATCGTCCTCCACCTGCTGGTGGGTTTTGGATGGCTACTCTACAAGTTATTACCCCCCGGTTCCGGCCAGGCCGACCAAAAGGACCGGGAAGACGGCACAAAAAACGAACCTAAAACCGATGCCCATGAAAAAAACATTTCGTGAAATCGTCCTTCAGATCATCGCAAGGATATCCGCAAAATCGCGCAGTTCCTGGCCGTGACCATGACCGATGTAGTGATCAAGGAAAGGGATTTGCTCAAGGGCTACGGGTCCCTGCTGGAGGAACTGGAAGCCAGCCCATGATCTGGAAACTGGACCATAAGGACC
>CAZIJW010000031.1:0-26797 GCA_964539905.1 uncultured Robiginitalea sp. | reverse complement strand
GTAATACGAAGTATTGAACATAAAATCAGTTGTATCCCGGCAGGGATATAACGGCCCCGATTTTATGTTCAGCGCGGTGCGGGATTATTAGGCTTCAAGCGCATCAACGCGCGTAATACGCAGTATTGAACATAAAATCGCTTACACCGCCTCCAGCTCCTTCACCAGGGTTTGCTGGATGTTTTCCGGCACCGGTTCATAGGACGAAAACACCGCTTTAAAAGTGGCTTTCCCCTGGGTCAATGACCGCAGATTGGTCGAATAGCCGTAAAGCTCGGCTTCCGGCGTGGCCGACTTCAAAATCTGGTAATTATCCGTGCTGTCGATGCCCAGGATCAGGGAACGGCGCGATTGCAGATCGGTCATGACATTGCCCACCATGTCTTCCGGGACCTTGACGGTCAGCTCATGAATGGGTTCCAGGAGCTTGGGCCCGGCATTCATAAAGGCCGCCCTGAAGGCATGTGCCCCGGCTATTTTGAAGGAAATATCATTCGAATCCACGGTGTGCATCTTACCATCGTATACCATCACCCGTACATCCCTGATGTATGACCCGGTCAGGGGCCCGGATTCCATCACTTCCAGGATACCCTTCTTGATGGAGGGCAAAAATCGGAGGTCAATCACCCCGCCTACAATGCAGTTGTAGAAGACCAGTTTTCCTCCCCATGGGAGGTCCACTTCCTCTTTGCCGCGGATGTTGAATCCTTCGGGTTCCGGCATCCCCTCCTGCCAGGGCTCTATCTTCAGGTGGACTTCTGCAAACTGCCCTGCCCCCCCGGATTGCTTTTTGTGTCTGTAACTCGCTGCTGAAGAACGCCTTATGGTTTCCCGATACGGGATTTTCGGGGATTCAAAGAGCGCCTTTACCCCGAAAAGGTGTTCCAGGGCCCATTCGATGGTTGAGAGGTGCAGTTCCCCCTGGCACCCCAACAATTGTTGCTTTAATTCTGTGGAATACTCTACCACCACGGTGGGGTCCTGACTGTGGATTTTCCTGAGGGCGTCGCTCAATTTCTCATCTTCACTCTGCTTTACGGGCGAGACCGCCTTTTTGATCCTGGGTTGTGGATAGGCAATCGGTTTAATGGTGACCTTATGGTCCTCATGGTGGAGCGTATCGTTGGTTTCCGTGAATTTCAGCTTCAGGGTGGCGCCGATATCCCCCACGGCCAGCTGGTTTACGGGGCTGCGCTGTTTGCCGTCCATGATAAAGAGCTGGTTCAGGGTCTCCACCTCCCCGTTGCGCGCATTCACCAGTTTGTCGTTGGCCTTCAGGCTGCCGGATTTAACCTTGAAAAAGGTAATTTTTCCCACACTGGGCATATGCACCGTCTTGAAAACGAACAGGGCCGTCGGGGCGTCGCTTTTGGGCACCACTTCCTCCCCTTCCACGCTCTGCTCCGGTTTTAAATCCGCAGCTGCCGGGGCTACGTTGTCGATGAACCCCATAAGCCTGCCGCTGCCCATGTCCTGAAGGGCCGAAACGCAGAAAACCGGAAAAAGCTCATGGTGGAGCATGCCCGCTTTGATCCCCCGCCGCATCTCATCCTCCGACAGGGTCCCTTTTTCAAAAAACAATTCCAGCAGTTCCTCATCATTTTCGGCTGCCTTTTCCACCAGTTCGTTGTGCAGCTCGTCCGCAAGGGCTTTCTGGTCATCCGGGATGGGAAGTTTTTCGGGTTTTCCTCCTTCCGGCCCGAATTTGTATAACTTCATCTTCAGGACATCGACAATGCATTGCGCCCCGTCGATCACCAACGGGTATTGTACTTTAATCGCATTGTTCCCCACCAGCCCCTTGATGTCGCGGAAGCTTTTCTCGAAATCGGCATTCATATGGTCGATCTGGTTGACCACAAAAAGGGTCGGCTTGTTATACCGGTCGATATAGTTCCAGATGATTTCCGTCCCGATCTCCACTCCCTGCTGGGCATTGATCACCGTCACCACGGTATCCGCAACCCTTATGGACGAAAGGATCTCGCCTATAAAATCGTCCAGGCCCGGGGTATCGATGATGTTGATTTTGTAATTCCGCCATTCCGTATGCAGGGGGGTCGCAAATACTGAATTTCCGCGTTCCTGCTCAATCTCGTGGTAATCCGCAACGGTATTCTTGTTTTCCACCGTACCGCGCCGGTTGATCAGTCCGGCTTCAAATAGCATGGTTTCGGCCAACGTGGTCTTGCCACTGTTATGCGCCCCGACAAATACGATGTTTTTGATATGTTTGTCATCATAGACTTTCATGGGTGGTGAGGTTTAGGGTTAGCAGATTCTATTTGCATGAGGCTTCAAGGTACGGATGGCTTCCCTCCAATTATATGACATTTACCCATGTTTTTGACGGGGGCACCCCCCTACCCTTTCCAAAACTTCCGGAAAGCAGGGTTACTCCCCTTTGTAGGCTACCCGGTAAATGACCCCCGCAAAATCGTCAGAGATCAGCAGGGAGCCATCTTTGAGTTGCAGCAGGTCCACAGGGCGACCGAAGGCTTCCTGGGTGGCTTCATCGAGCCAACCGTCGATGAAGGGTTCATAGCTCACAGCCTGGTTTCCTTCGAGCCGTACCAGGGTAATCCGGTAGCCCACCTTGGAGGAACGATTCCAGGACCCGTGTTCGGCAATAAAAGCATGGCCCCGGTAGGTTTCTGGAAACTGCTGCCCGGTGTAAAATTTTACCCCCAGCGGGGCCACATGGGCCCCAAGGGGCTGTACCGGCGGCACGAAATCCGAACAGGGGCGCTGGTCCCCGAATTCCGGATCGGGGATAGTTCCGCCATGGCAATACGGATATCCGAAATGCTGGCCAGGTTCGCTCACCCGGTTCAGTTCGCAGGGTGGGACGTCATCGCCCATCCGGTCCCGCCCATTATCAGTAAACCAAAGTTCCCCCGTTTGCGGGTGCCAGGTAAAGCCAACGGTATTGCGCACCCCGTGGGCGTATATTTCGCGATTGGTCCCGTCCGGGTCCATCCGGGTGATCGAAGCGTAGCGGGGATCGACGGTGGCAGAGTCGCAAATATTGCAGGGGGCCCCAACCGGGACATATAACTTGCCATCGGGGCCAAAGGCAATGTATTTCCATCCGTGGTGGAACTCCGTGGGATAATCGTCGTAAATCACTTCGGGCTCCGGGGGATCCGACAGGCGCTGTTCAATCCCAGGGTACCGGAGCAGCCGGTTCACTTCCGCCACATACAGGGCGCCATCCCTGAAGGCGATGCCGTTGGGGACGGAAAGGGTGGTGTCGAGCACATACGTCTGGTCGGCCCGGTAGTCCCCATCCAAATCACGAACCGCATAGACTTTGTTCGCCTTCCGGGTACCCACAAACAGGGTGCCGTCATCCCCCATCGCCATGGACCGCGCATCGGTCAGCCCTTCGGCAAAGGTGGCTATTTCAAATCCCTCCGGAAGGTTCAGCCGCTCCAGGGGAAGGGAAGACCCTATCGCCTCCTGTTCGGGGGTGGATCCGGGTTCCGGTTGCGATTCCTTCTCCTTACAGGATACAAAAAGGACGGCCGTGAGCATTGCGGCCCAAATAGGTTTCAATACGGTTTGTCTATTCATCTTAAAAGCGATTGTTCAAAGAAAATTTATGGGGTTTTCACATGAGCCACTCCCATTGAGCATTTAAAAATACGAGAATATATCCGGATTTCGAGGGACACCGGGTAATCGGGTCCCCCGGGTCCGACGCAGCGCCCTGGCAGGCCTTGTTTCAAATGGAGGGATGCCCTCAGGCGGAACCCACAATACCGCTTAAGGCCTCCTGGAAGACAGCGACAAAAAAACCGCCCTGAATCGCGATTCAGGGCGGTTTCGTCCATTCAGGCCACTGTGCTACTGTATCGCAACCAGCTCAAGTTCAAAAACCAGGTCCTTCCCGGCCAGGGGGTGGTTGGCGTCCACAACGATGCTTTTATCTTTTACTTCTGAAATGCGCAACTGCTGTTCAGACCCATCCTCGCCACGGGCGACGAGCCCCATGCCCACTTGGGGTTTAATGCTATCCGGAAGCTCGGCCTTGCTCACCTCCTGGAACAACTCCCGGCGCACTTCCCCGTAAGCCTCTGCCATAGGGATGGTGATGGTCTTTTTCTCAGCCACCTGCATATCGATCAACCCCTTTTCGAATCCGGGAATCAGCAGGCCCTGCCCCAGTTGTACCTCGAGGGGTTCCCGGTCGAGCGAACTGTCAAATACCTCCCCGGTGGCCAATTTGCCGGTATAATGTACGCGGACGGTGTCATTTTCCTTTACTTTACTCATAACTATATTTTGGTTAAAAATCCTTTATTCCTCAAAGGTACGGGCAATAAATGGGCTGAAAGAAGGAAATTGGGATTTTCTGGGAAGCCAGGCCGGTACCGGAGTATACACAAAGCGGCGCCGGGAGGGGTACCCGGGCTACTGGCGGATAAAGGGCACGAAACGCACCGCCATGAGCTTTTCAGATTTCAATTCCCCGTTTTTCCGGGTGACCAGGGTAAGCTGGCGGACGCCCCCGTGGGGCCCGACAGGGATAATCATCCGCCCCCCATCGGCCAACTGGTCGATCAGCGGTTGGGGAAGCTCTTCGGCCCCGGCCGTGACCATAATGGCATCAAAGGGGGCCTTTTCCGGCAGGCCATTGTATCCGTCCCCTATGATGACCTCAATGTTTTCATATCCCATATCGGCTAGTCGCTTACGGGCCTCCAGGCCCAGGGACTCAACGATTTCGATCGTATAAACCTGTTGGGCCAGTTCGGCCAAAATTGCAGCCTGGTAGCCCGATCCGGTACCGATTTCCAGCACTTTGTCTTCCGGGCCCACCTGCAGGGCCTGGGTCATGTATGCCACTAAATAGGGTTGAGTGATCGTCTGTCCATCCGCAATGGGCAGGGCCCGATCGGTATAGGCCCAGGGCAGGTATTCCGAGGGTATGAAAAGGTGCCGGGGGATCTTTCGCATGGCTGCCAGCAGGTTTGCCTGCTCAATGTCCCTGGACTCGAGCTGTTCCTCTACCATTTTTTCGCGCAACTGGTCGTAGGTACCCTGCCCTTTCACAGCGGAAGAGAAAAAGCACCATATCATTGCCCAAACGAGAAGTCTATTCATTTGCCATCAGGTTCCCCGGGAGCGTAAAAATACAATTTTTAATCCTGTAACGGCAGCTCAGATACCTCCCCTGTAAATTCTTTGGAACAGGCGCCTGGATTTCCCTTCGCCCTGCTTACCGCCTGAACCGCCTCAGCGCCACCAATTTTTTTCCGGTATTGATAAAGTAAACCCCCGTAAGCAGGATCACAGCCGCGGCTATCGATTGCAGGGTGATGGGTTCCTTGAGAAAATACCACCCCAGGAACATCGCTACAATGGGGTTCACATAGGTGTTTGTCGCTACCTTTTCCGGAGAAACTTTCTTCAGCAGGTAATTAAAAGAGGTAAAGGCCACGATGCTTCCGAACAGGATCAGCAAAACCATGGACCAGAGGGTGGGCTGGGTCCAGTCGGCGAACGGAATCCAGGGTTCCCCGAAAACCAGGCTCATGATGCCGAGGATGACCCCCCCGGTCAGCATTTGGTACCCGGTATTCACGAAGTAATTCGGGGGAAGGTCGGCCCGGCCCACAAAGAGGCTCCCGTAACCCCAGGCGAGCATGGCGGAGAAGATCATCAGGACGCCGTAAAGCCCATTTTCCTGTTGCATGACAGTGTTCTGGTTAATCAGGAGGTACATCCCCACCATGCCCAGTAAAATCCCCACCATCGACATGGGTTGTATCTTTTTTCCCTGAAGGATCCACATCATAAACAGGATCACCAGGGGCTGGGCCGCAGTCTCCAGGGCAGCGAAGTTGCTATCCACAAATTTAAGGGCCCAAACCACTACCCCGTTTCCAAAACTGAGGAAGAGGAAGCCGGCGAAAAGCGAATTGAGGAATTGTTTTCGCGTCACTTTCAAGGTTTTACCCATGAGCCGGGCGATCCCGAAAATCAGTAGCCCGGCAACTACAAAACGGACTCCGGCCAGCATGAAAGGCGGCAACTGGGCCACGGCAACCTTGTTGAGCAGGTAGGTGGATCCCCAGATCACATAGATGGCGAAGAAAGCCCCCACGATCAGGGGAAAATCAGACCGGTTCTGCATGCGGCAATATTAGGGCATTCCCCGGCAATGCGAAACAGGTTTCCCGAAAATTATCCCGGGATTTATCCTTTAAGGGATTTCATGTCAATCACGAAGCGGTATTTCACATCGGAACGCACCACCCGGTCGTACGCCTCATTGATTTCCTGCATCGGGATGACCTCGATATCGGAAACAATATTGTGCTTCCCACAGAAATCGAGCATTTCCTGCGTCTCGCGGATTCCCCCGATCAGGGAACCTGCAATCCGCTTTCTTCCCATGATAATTCCTCCCCCATGGAACGGTTTCAACGGTTCCACCGCCCCGACCAGGACCATGGTTGCATCGATTTTCAACAAACTGATATACGGATCCATTTCGTGCCCCACGGGAATGGTGTTCAGGATAAAATCGAGGGAATTGGCAGCCGCCTGCATCGCCTCCTGGTCCGTAGACAGCAAGACTTCATGGGCCCCCAGCGCCTCGGCATCCCTTCCTTTTTCAGGTGAACGGGTGATCACCACTACATGGGCGCCCAGGGCCCGGGCAAATTTTATGCCCATATGGCCCAAACCGCCGAGGCCCACCACCCCGACCCGATCCCCTTTGCCCACGTTCCAGTGCCGCAGGGGTGACCACGTGGTTATGCCTGCACACAACAAGGGGGCGGTAGCCTTCTCATCCAGGTTGCCGGGTATTTTTAGTACAAATTCCTCCCGAACCACAATATGGGTGGAGTATCCGCCGAAAGTACGCCCTCCCATGTGCGGATCCGGGCTATTGTACGTCCAGGTACACCCGTGGGTGCAAAATTGTTCCAGGTGGTCCTTACAGGGATCGCACTCCTTACAGGAATCGACCATACATCCAACCCCAACAAGGTCGCCGGCTTTGAAGCGTTTCACTTTGGCCCCCACCCCCACTACCCTGCCGATGATCTCATGGCCGGGGATTACCGGATACACGGAATTCAACCACTCGTTGCGCGCGGTGTGGATGTCGCTA
This sequence comes from uncultured Robiginitalea sp., assembly GCA_964539905.1. GTDB lineage: Bacteria > Bacteroidota > Bacteroidia > Flavobacteriales > Flavobacteriaceae > Robiginitalea. Next base: position 19,665 of record CAZIJW010000031.1, on the reverse strand, counting down.
TGGCAAACCCCGCAATACGTGATTTCTATATGGACATCGCCTGGCCCGGGAGCCCTCCGTTGAATTTGCATTTCTTTTAAGGGGGAATCCGCTGACGCGGTCCCGTAAGCCCTGGAATCTATATTCATAGTGATTTTTGTTTTGGTGTTTTTTAACCGGAAGTACAGGCCGGGTGCCCGATTTTAAAGGTACACTTTTTCGCGGAACAGGAAAGCTCCCGGGGGAATATCGGCAGGCAGGGATTGAAATCCTGAAGGGAAGGGACCCTGGAAAGAAAAGACCTGGCCGCCTTTCGGTTTGCTCTTGTGAAATGTTTAACTATATCTCATTTTATTTAAACAATAATTAAGAGTCGTTCAGTATCCCAGGGCGTACCTTTACACCATAACCTTAAAACCCAACACATGAAAATTTTAAAAAGTACGCTCGCCCTTATGCTCCTGATGGGATTCGGAACCCTGACCGCCCAGAACGGATCCTCTGCCGCGCCAACCTCCCAGGACATTGTGGGTGTAGCCAGCAGCAATGAAGCCTTTTCGACCCTTGTAGCCGCCGTGGGTGCTGCGGACCTGGTGGAAACCTTACAGGGTGCCGGCCCCTTTACCGTGTTTGCCCCAACCAACGACGCTTTCAATAAGCTTCCCGAAGGCACTGTGGAATCCCTGCTGAAACCGGAGAACAAAGGTGCCCTGACCGGCATCCTGACCTATCACGTAGTAGCCGGAACATTTATGGCTTCCGATGTGGTCAAGGCTATCCAGGCCAACAATAACGCTTTTGAGGTGAAAACCGTAAATGGCGCTACCCTTACCCTTAGCCTCCAGGACGGGGCTGTTGTGCTGACCGATGCCAAAGGACAGACCAGCCGGGTAAGCATGCCGGATGTGAAAGCCTCCAACGGGGTAATCCATGTAATCGATACCGTAGTACTGCCCTAAGCACACCTTTAAAAAGTTGTGTGAACAAAAAAACCGCCCAAAGGGCGGTTTTTTCTTTCATAGCAATCTTAATCCCATCGGGATCACACATCCAGGCGCTTGGCGAGGCGCTTTTCCACTTTGCGTTTAATGCCTGTCAAACGTTTCATAACCTCCATCAGGTGCTGGTCCGTTGTCTTTTTGTAGACTTCGTTAATGTCCAGGATGAGTTTTTTTAAATCGCGGGAAGCCTGCACGCGATCGCTGGTGCTGGCCCCGGACCATTTCCTGTTTTCAAATTCCGCTGCCCTTTGCAATAATTCCATGAGCATCATTTTTGCATCTCCTTTTTATTCGCGGGAAACGACGAGGCATTTCTTCCTGCCGAATCCGCTTAAGCATATTCCGGGCAGTCAGTCGCCGGAATCTTACGCTTCGGGGATCCCTTTGTCGAAGCCGACTACCCCTAACGCATTTTAAAGTTACTAAAAGCTGATTTATTGTTTAATTATATTAACACATATTTAAACATTTTAACCTGTTTCCTGTCAGACAAAGATGGCTGGCTGAAGGATCAGCTTACCGACTGGGGACCCACGCACCTGTATTTCCAGGCCGTAAGGCCCGGATCCCCTCAGGGGATTGCCGCAGGAAGCCTGTCGGAAGTTCCAATTTAGAAGGCATTAAACCGACACCTATCGGTACGGGTCGGCGGGGAGGGAACCTCAATGCAGGTAACTGCCCGCATTGACATCGATAACCGTTCCCGTGGCATGGTCCATTTTGCCGGTGCAGATAAAGGCCGAGAGGGGGGCAATGTCTTCCGGGCGCGTCAATTCGGGGAGGGCAATTTCAGCGAGTAGGGCCTTTTCCCCGTGGGAGGCAATAAAGGATTCCGCCATTGCGGTACGCGTGAATCCCGGGGCAATGACAAAGGATGTGATCCGATCTTTCCCGAATGACCGGGCCACGGTACGGGCGAGGGAAGTGAGCCCGCCCTTGGAGGCTGCATAACCCAGGTATTCCTCTGTTTCCCCCCGGAAGGAGGCCCGGCTACCCAGATAAATGAAGCGCCCCCTACCCGTTTCGCGAAAATGCCGGATTCCATGGTAGGTCAGCAGCCCGGCCGCGTCGAGGTTGATGCTTAAGGTCTTTTTCCAAACCTCCCACCAGGAATCCGGGCCCTCAGACACCGGGTGAGGCAGAAAGACCCCGGCATTGATGATGAGGGTATCCAAATGGCCCAGGCGTCCGATGCACTCCTCGAAAAGCCCGGTGACTGCCTCGGGTTCGGCCAGGTTGGCCCGTACTGTAAAGGATTGGGTGCCGGGATATTCGGAAATCGTTTCCCGGGCCGCATCTTCATTTGAATGATAGTGGACGGCTACCCTGGCCCCCTGGCTCATGAGTTCCCGGGCTATCGCCCGCCCAATCCCCTGGGAGGCCCCCGTAACGAGGATATGGTTTCCGGCAAGTGGTTTGTTCATCGTTTTGATGGCTTTTTGGTGTCATTAAACATACTATTCCCCTCCCTTTTCATGAATCTCAGGTGCTGCCTTCCCCGGTAGGGCTGCACAAGGCGCTGCATCTACCTGAAATGGTTTTTCAGGAAAAGGCGGCCGTTTTCCGAGAAGATCCGGCGGATTACCTGGTCAGCGGGTATCTGGTTTTCCGGTAGGTTCCATTGGGCATCCTTCAGGTAATTATAGGCATGCCGCTCCAGGAAATCGGCCAGGAATGGGAATTCCTCTGCTGTCCAAAAACCATTCAGCGGGTCGATAATCCCGTCAAAATCCGAACCAACGGCCATGCACCCCCAGGCGAAAAGCCCGGCCCGATCCAGGATTTCAGCCACATGCTGTACCTGGAACCAAAGGAGTTCTGACCGGTAGTGCATAATTTTATGCCGGTGTACCGAGGTCTTTGTCTTTTCCAGGACCTCCCGGCTCGCGATGCGCCTTTCATCGAGCTGGAGGGCGAACAGCCCCCCGCTTTCGGCAATCCGGATGATTTCCGCATCATAGAAGTTGATCTCCACGGGGTTCAACCGTCGGGCGGTCGGCCCGTTTGAGGGAACGGGGTTATCGAAGGATTCAAGGCCATTGCAGGCCCCATGGCTGACCAGGAGCGGGAAATCGGTATCGCCGAAACCTCCTGATTCCCGCAAGGCATAGAATTCCTGCCTGGCCCGGGCACTCATATGCTTCAGGTCGGGCAGGATCCTTGGGCCGCGAACCCGTGAAAGCATTTCCGAAATGACCTTGCGCCCCAGGTCTGTGATCCCGCGCCCCATCCCCTCAGCCTGGTCTACGTGACGGCTGACCACCCCGGAAAGGCTGGGGGCATGGCCACAAATATGGTTCCAGAAGTGATGGGCCACAGTGATGAAAAAAGGAGGGCTCTCCCAACTTTTGATTTCGCGGAGTCGCAAAATAACCGCTTCTTCCCGGGGTTCCTCCCCCAAACCGGTGTTCAAAACATGGAGGCCCTCTATACTCAGCACTACCGCAATAGTCCGGATACCCCCGGCCACTTCCTGCTGCCGAAGGGCTTCAATTTCCGAATAACTGCCCACAAGGCGATACGTAAACCTTCCCTGGGGGAGGTGTACCACATGCCCATGGCGTTGTCGGTAAAACTGGTACTCCAGTTTAAGGTCTTCGAAGTAATCGGTCAATTCCTGCAGGTGGTCGATCCTCCGGTCCCCCAGGCCCACAGCAAAATTCAGGAGGAGGTCCCGTACCAGCTCGTTACGGATGCCATTATTGACAAAACCCCGTTCGAGGGGATACAGCGAGGCACAAATGATGTGTACCCCTCCCCTGGCCAGGCTATGTCCATTGGACTGGGAAAACTTCGTGAGCCCCCCGATAAAGTTCAGCAGCTTGTCCGCCAGGGAAGGCGGGTCGTACCGCCATAGGCTGGTCTTGTGCGAGCGATGCCCACTTTGACGTCCTGCAGGGTCCTTTCTGAAACTGTGCCCAAAGGGTTTCAGGGCCGGGTGGCAGTGGAAATCGATATAGGCATTTTCATCAGGCATACTCCTCCTGGTCGAAAAGATCCGCCTCAAGGGGATCACAACTGAAAAATACTGTTTTTTATTGGTTGCCAGGGGATCCGGTACAGATTTTTATCGCATCCGGGGCCTGGTTACAGGAACAGGCTTTTGCAGGGAACCGCTGGCGGGCAGCCCTCTGCACCGCTTTGAAAAGACTTAGGCTCAATTCCGGGGATGAGCCTTTCCTCCCCCTTTTAAAAGGTAAATCATCATATTGGGAATTCATGAACGAACCCCTGTGTGTTAAAAATTGTTTAAAATGGTACCTTTTTATGCATAGTACTGTAACAAATCGAAGAGACCCTCGTCTTCTAAGTGTAATCAAATCAATTAATCATCAATCACAAAAACGCATTATCATGAGAACAAGCAGCAAATCAACACCCACGGAATCCAGGAGGCACGGTTATTTTTCCAGTTTTAAAAATACCTCACGGGTACGCTGGAATGAATCCAGGCATTACGTTTCCTGACATCCGCCATCCACAACCATTAATCCACTAGCATCAATCAACAATCATCAACAATCATCAAAAAACGAAACCATCATGAAAACAAGTTTCAAGTCTTTACCTACCGAGTCCCGAAGGTTTATGTTCTTTTCGAATTTTAAAGACAGCCGTCGCGTGCGCTGGTCCGAGTCCCGGAACTATGTGTACTAACCCCTGCAGGCCAGGGTCCGACAAGAGCAGAATCCTGGCCATTCCCTTGTAAAAATCGTATGCCCGTGCATGCGATTTTTTTTGTGGGGGCCCAAGGGGCCCTATGGTGCGTCAATAGTCCGGGAAGCGTTTCGGGTCGATAGCCGGCAGTAGTTTCATCGCATTCTTAAAGTACACCTTCTTCAGGACGGTATCGGGAAGGTCCAGTCCGTACATGGCCCAGAAGGCATGATATTTTTTATGGTAGGGGAAGTATTCGTCTGCTGTTTCCAGCACCCGGAAATACGTCGGGAATTCAGAGGGCTGCCAACTGTCCTTCCCAAAAAGGATCCGGTCCTGGTACTGGATGAAAAAATCCCTTGCCATCCTGGGCTGCCGGCCCAGCTCGGCAATAACGGCGGCGATCCCGACGTACATGTTGGGAAACTCCTCCAACAACAAACCGAGGCGTTCCAGGTCGTTGGCATACCACCCCATATGGGCATTGATGAAGGTTGTACGGGGATGTTTCCGGAACAGGCGGTGTTGTTCGTCGATCAGCTGTTGCCAGGGCGCGGGGTCCGTATCGCTCCGTTTCCTACCGGGCCGGGTTTTCAGTTCCAGCCAACGTTCGTTGTTGGCGTCCATCGGATCCCAGAATGACTTCGGATCTGCCGAGTGGATTAGCACCGGGATCGCCAATTCTGCACATTTTTCCCAAATAGGGTCCAGGCGCGAATCGTCGACGGGGATTCGCTTTCCCTCCCTGTCCCGGTTCCTCAGCCCCAGGCTCTTGAAGATCTTCAAGCCGCTGGCCCCGTTGCGGACATCGGCTTCCAGCAGGGCGGCTGCCCGTTCCCCCCACCCGGGCTCCCCTACCCCTTCAAAATCGACATTGGCAAAAACCAGGAAACGGTTTGGGTATTGGGTTTGAATGTTTGCTACAGCATCGCGGAGCCGGGGACCGGATCCCCCGCTAAGGTTTACCAAAACTGCCAGGTTCAGGCTATCCATGGCGGCCACCACAGGGGAAAGGTCCTGGGAAGCCATATTGGGATGGTGGCTGTGGATGTCCACCACCGGATAACGCGCCCGGATCACCGGATGCCCGGGAACCACCAGGGTCGATTTCGGGTTATAGGCTTCAAAACTCATTTCCTGACCGATGAGTCCTCCGGGAAGAAGGGTTGGTAGCAGGAGCAGGAACCTTAGGAGCTGTTTCATATTATCGGGGTTTGTGTTTGGCCAGGCCGGCGCGTTCCAGGGCCCTTGAATAGGCCTCTGGGGTATCGATGTCGATAACGGCATCCCCTCCCTCCAGGATCCGACACTGCCGGGCAATGGAACGCAAAAAGGTTTTCGCCCCTTCCCCCCGGGGCAATGCCAGGAGGGATTCCCAGAAAGCCCTGGGAAACAAGGCCGGGACCCCCGGGAAAGGTTTGTAGTCCGTAGCAATCACCAGATCGGGGTATGCACGGTGTTCGCGAAGCATCTGCGCAAGGTATTCGGAGCCAACCAATGGCTGGTCTGCCAAAAGGATGAGGGCCGCTTCTGTTTCCGGGGCCTGGTTTTGCATCCACTGCAGGCCCGTAGCCAGGCTGGACCCCATGCCAGTTTCCCACAAGGGGTTCGGGCAGGTCGCAATCCCTGCTTCGCGGGCTACGGGAAGCAGCCCTTCGTACCGGGCGCCCCCCACGGCGACGACCTGGTCTATGCCCGCTTTGTGTACCTCCTGTGCCAGGTGCTGCAAAAGGGGGACCTGCCCCCAGGGCAACAAGGCCTTGGAGCGGCCCATCCTCCGGGAAGCTCCTGCAGCGAGGATAATACAGGCAACAGATTCGTTCATCGCTGGTGTATGGCCCCCTGTTTTTCCCTGAGGGGGATGGGCCGCGACCCCCTGGTCGCCGACAGGATTTCGGCAAGAATCGAAATCGCGATCTCCTGCGGGCTTTCAGCCGCAACGTCTATTCCGGCAGGCCCATAGATCCCGTCGAGGAAGGTTTCGCTCACGTCCGGGTCGCGCTCAAGCAACTCCCCAAGCAGGCGTTCCCTGCGGTGTGCCGGGCCCAGGATGCCGAGATAGGCCGGCCTGGTGCGGCTCAGCCGGAGGAGGTATTTCAGGTCTTTTGAATAACTGTGGGTCATCAGGATTACCGCGGTTTGGGGATCTACCAGGGCCCTGTCGAGGGTTTCGGGCATTGTGGAAAGGACCTGTGAGGCCCCTTTGAAATGGTCCGGGCCGCGGGCATCATCGGCCCCCACCGCCACAATGACCTCCCAGCCGAGGAGGGCGCCCATGGCCGATAGCTGAACCGTATCGTGTTCGCTGCCGAGGATCAACAGGCGCATCAGCGGGGGGAGGTGCCCCTCAAAACGCAGGGTATCACTCCCCGGGGTAAAACCGTAGCGGACCGGAAATGCCCCATCCTGCAGGACCAGTACACTCCCCATCCCCGGGTTGGGGCCATCTTCCAGGAAGTAATGGGAATCCATCCGGAAAGCGCTTCGACCCCGCAACTGCCCTTCAAACGCAAGGGGCAGGCCGTCCGCGGGTCGAAACGGTTCCAGCAGGATGTGCAGGATGCCCTCGCAACCCAGGCGGTACCGGCCATCATAGGTCATCATTTTCGGAACCCCGGTTTGAAATACCGAAGCCGCCTGCAGGTGGATTTCCTTTTCCACACACCCGCCGCTGACCGCCCCGAAGGCGGCGCCGTTTTCCAGTACCAGCATGCGCACCCCGGCGCCCCTGTAAGAGGAACCCGAAAGGGCCACCACGGTGGCCAGTACAGCCTCGATCCCGAGGGCTCCGGCCTGTTGGTAGCCGGCGAGGATCTCTTTTAGTTCATGCGTCAACTCAGTAAGCTTTTATAGTAGTAAAAAGGAACGTTTTCACCTGCCAGGTAGGGGGTTTCCCTGGGTTCCAGGCAAGCGAACCCGTGCGCCCGGGAAAGGCTCAGGAAGTCGCCCGAACTATTCATGGGGACGGCCGAAAAACCGACCCTTCCCCGGTCGATACGCACCTCCCCGAGCCGGAACTGGGTGAGGGCGGTGGTATTTTCCATGTTTTCGGGCAGCATAACCTGGTGTTTTGGCAGTTCCAGACCCCAGCTTTTCCACAACCACGGCTTAAAATACAAATGATAATTCAAAAACGTGGAGACCGGGTTCCCCGGGAAGGAAAACACCAGGCACCCGGAACGCCGGTTGATCCCAAACCAGAAGGGCTTCCCTGGCCGTTGGGCCACCCGGTGGAAGATGTTTTCTACCCCCAGTTCCCCGAAGAGCTGCGGCAGGTAGTCGTATTTGCCCATGGATACCCCCCCGCTGAGCAAAACCGCTCCCGGTTGGTCCAGGACAGCAGCCAGGCGAGGTTTGATCTGTTCCGGATGATCCGGGAGGTGGCCCACTTTCGGGTGTATCCGAAGGTCCCCGAGGGCCGCCTGGAGGGCAAAGACGTTAGACCTTCGGATTTGGTGGGGCAGCGGATCGGCATCGACGGGAACCAGTTCATCCCCGGTTGAAAACAGGCTGGTCTGCGGGAGCGCAAACACCTTTACGAGGGCTTTCCCCACTGAAGCCAGTACCGCCATTTCTGCGGGGCCAATGCATTGGCCGGGTGAAAGCAGGAGCTTGCCGGCCCTGGAATCACTCCCCCGGGGATGGATGTTTTGCAGCGGGTTTACCGGGGCTTTGATCTGCGCTATCCCCTTACTGACCTCCACGTCTTCATAGCGAACCACTGTATCAGCCCCTTCCGGAACCATGGCACCGGTCATGATTTCCATACACGCGGTAGCATTTTCAAGCCGTTGGAGCGGTGTCCCGGCCCGGACCTCTCCCCGGATGGGAAATTCCCTTTGTCCTTCGCGGTAAGCGGGATACGCCAGGGCAATCCCATCCATGGTCGCCCTGTCGAAGGGGGGCAAATCGCGGTCAGAATGGACTTCGGTAGCCAGGATCCTGCCCCGGGCCTCCTCCAGGGGAACGTTTTCCGCCCCAAGGGCAAGGGGGTTGGCAAGTACCTGATCAAAGGCTTCGGCAAAAGAAATCATCTGCGTTTCATTATTGGTTGGGGCAATGCCTGCAAGAGAACACCCCGAAAGCTTTAATCAACCACTATCGGGACTTAACGGGTTCCCGGGTAAGGTCGCGTACCCCTCCTGCAATCCATCGGGGTTCGGCTTGTTCCAACCTTTCTTTCAAAATTTGATATCCCTGGGCACTCCGGCTGCCTGTTTCACATATCAGGTAGACCGGTTCGGGGCCTTCAAGGCTCCCGAACTCCCGTTCCAAATCCATCAGGGGGATGTTGCGGGAACCGGGAAGGTGGAAAGCCTTAAATTCATGGGGTTCCCTTACATCCACCAGGGTGTGTGGGCTGTCGTCCTCAAGGATTTTCCGGTATTCCCCAATGGAAATACTCCCCCCCCCGTGGCCACAGGACCCGAAAAGGTACTGGGAATCGCTGCGGAGCTGCCTGTCGGATTCCTCCTGTACCCGGTTAAACCGGATCTGGCGCGACTGGTGGTCCAGGGCATTGAATAAAAGGAGTTTTCCGGAAAGGATTTCCCCCAGACCACATAGTACTTTTACCGCTTCCAGGGCTTGCAGGGTTCCTATCACCCCGGGCAGGACCCCCAGGGTCCCCAACTGGTTGCAATCCGGTATTTCCCCGGGGCGCGGGGCCTGGGGGAACAAACACCGGTACGTGGGGCCGCCCCGGTAATTGAAAACGCTCACCTGGCCTTCGAACCCGTGGAGTGCCCCATAAATCCAGGGGATACTGCTGATGGTACAGGCATCGTCGAGGAGGTATCGGGTGGGAATACGATCAGTGGCGTCCACCACCAGATCATAGGGCTGCAACACCTCCAGGACATTGGAGGGCTGCAGGAAAGTGGCATGGCGGACAATACGGGTATCGGGGTTTTGGCGCTGCAATTTATCGCCCAGGACCCTGACCTTTGACTTCCCCTGGTCTTCCGGGCCGTAAAGGGGCTGTCGGTGTAGGTTGGTCTCTTCAACGGTATCCCCGTCTGCGATTCCAAGGGTCCCAACCCCCATGGCGTTGAGGTACTGGCATACCGGCACGCCCAACCCCCCTGCCCCCACCACGAGGACGCGCGCCTGTCGCAGTTGCTCCTGCCCGGCGGCTCCAAATCCTTTCAGGCGTACCTGACGGTCGTATCGGCCCGGCTTCATTGGAAATTCAGTTTAGACCGGAGTGCTTTATACTCCCCGGGGTCATTGGCATTGGCCACCCACAGGTCATCTTCCGGAAAAACCAGGGTCGTTTTGGTGTTCAGCAAATATTTTCGCGGACAACTGCTTTCCGCAGTATTCAGGTATTGCTCCGCTTCCCTCAGCCCCGCCGGTTCCCAAATGGCTGCCAGGGGTTCGGGCAGGCCTGAGGCCCGGGTGGCAAAGGCCGTGGCCATAGCCCCCGGATCGCGCCTCTCGAGGAGGAAGGACAGGACCTCCCGGTCAACCAGGGGAAGGTCGCAGGCAATGACCAGCCAGGCTGCCTCCGGAAAGGCATGGTGGGCCGACAATAACCCGTTAAACGGGCCTTTGTACTGGTTTTCGTCCAGGATGTACCCCTTGTCCAGTGGAAGGCTTTCCCGTTGTTCCGGGCGGATGCTTAAAAATACCTGGTCGCAAAGGGGTTGAAGTTGTTCGTACAGGAAATCCCGTTGGGGAATGCCGTGGTACTCTAGCAGCCCCTTATCGGTACCCATGCGCCGGCTCTGGCCACCGGCCAGCACCAACCCCATAATCCCTGTCTCTCCATCCATCGCGAATATCTTTCTGCTTACCCCCCTATGGAAGTCATCGAACTCCCAAAAATAGGCCCATGGGTTTGCTGGGCCTCGAAACCATCCCTGGAGCGGCTCCCCACGGCCCTGACAATGGCCTCTTTTATAAATGCATCTTCCAGGCCTGCCCTCAACGGGGTAAACAGGCTGGCCACCGGTTTGCCATACAGGCAGGTAATCAGGTCACCCGTAGCCGTGACCCGCAGCCGGTTGCAACTCCCGCAGAAGGTCCGGCTGAAGGAAGGGATGATGCCGAAGGACCCTTTATGCCCGCTGATTTGATAATTCACCGAAGTAGAGGTTATCGGCGCCGGGATTTTTTCGAAGTCCGGATACCGCAGCCTGATGTGCTCGAGGATTTTATGGTGGTTCCAACGAAGGGTCCGGAAGTCGCGGCTTCCCCCGTTAAACGGCATTTCCTCCAAAAACCGCACCCTTACGGGATGGGTTTTCTGGAACTCCATCATGGAGTAGATGTCATCTTCATTCTGCCCTTCCAGCACGATGAAATTGACCCGCACTTCCATTTTGGATTCGATCAGGCGCATTAGGTTTTCATACACCACGTGGAAATGGTCCCTTCGGGTGATCCTGGCAAAGGTTTCCGGCCTGATGGCATCCATGCTCACATTGACGCTGTGTACCCCCAGGCGCTCCAACGCGTCGATGTGGGGCCCGATCAGGGTGGCATTGGTGGTAATGGAAACCTCCTTCAGGGATGAGATCCCGGAAAGGTGTTCCAGGAGCCTCATCAGGTCCTTGCGGACAAAGGGTTCGCCCCCGGTTATCCGGATCTTGTCGACCCCCAGGCCAGTGAGCACGTCGCAGAGGCGCGATAATTCCCCAATACTCAGGAGCGCATCCTTGCGGGCAAAATCAATTCCCTCTTCGGGCATGCAATAATTGCACCTGAGGTTACAGCGGTCTGTAACGGCCAGGCGCACATAGTTGATCACTCGATCGTGGTTGTCTATCAACATGGCAGGGCTTCTTTCAACCCCCACTTACGGGAGGGATGAGCGCAATTTCATCCGTTTCCCGAATGGGGTCATCGTCTTTCGCATACATTTGGTTTACCGCCACGGCAAGCGAACTGAGGTCCTGAAGCGCAGGATATTTCCCGACCAGGTGTCCCTTCAGTTCCCCTACCGTACTGAGCCGTTCCGCATCGGAAGGCGGAAGGGAAAGGGAACCCTCTCCCACAATATCCCTGGCAACTCCAAAGAGCAATACCTCCATCCTTACCCAATAATTTCTTTTTCAGGAATATTTATGTCTTTCAGGGCGTTGATAAAGGGCTGGTTATACAACCTTTTGCCCGTGGCCGCATAGATGGCGTTGGCCATGGCAGCGGCTGCCGGCGGCAGGGCAGGTTCGCCCAGGCCGGTGGGGGATTCCTCATTCTGGATGAAATACGATTCCACCCTGGGGATTTCCGTAATGCGGATCAGGCGGTAATCGTTGAAATTCAGCGCCTGTGGCCGGCCTTCCCTGAAGGCAAAATTCCCGTACAGGGCATGTCCGATCCCGTCGATGACCCCGCCTTCCACCTGATTACGGGCCCCGGAGGGGTTGATTACGATCCCGCAATCCACGACGCAAACGACCCTTTTGACCACGGGTTCCCCATTTTCCATGACCACGTCAGCCACCTCGGCCACATGGCTGTTATGGCAATAATAAGCTGCAAAACCCTGGTAAACCCCTTTTTTCGGGGTTCCCCATCCCGATTTCTCCGCCGCCATGCGGATCACTTCCTGCATGCGGCCCGGGGAATACTGGATACGGTCATCCGTGGTCCCCTTTACCTTTTCAAGCAAATCGATACGGGACTGTACCTTATCTGCACCCATTTGCTCAAAGAGTTCATCAAAAAAACTTTGCTCCGCAAAGGCCAGGAAATTCGTATAGGGCGCCCTCCAGGCCCCAGTGGTGATTTTGCTGTCGAACTTGGCCACATCCACCTGATAGTTTTCCAGGGCTCCGGCCGGAAAGAAGTTGGGGATAAGGCCGTACATATTGGAATTGATGGCAGCCTCTTTGAGGTGGTATCCGGTAATCTGCCCATCCCTGACCGAAGCTTTGATCCGGTATTTTATGGCGGGTCGGTAAATGCCGTCCGCCATGTCGTCTTCCCGGGTAAAGACCACCTTTACCGGCCGTTTCGCCAGGTTGGACACCTCTGCGGCCTCCACGGCAAAGTCCCCGTAAAGGCGACGGCCAAATCCGCCACCCTGCCGGGTCATTTCAAGGGAGATTTCGCTGAAATCGCGCCCCAACACCTCGGCAATCTGGTGGGCTGTGCCTTCCGGGGTTTGGATAGGCCCGACCAAATGGATGCGCTCTGGGGTTACATCGGCATAAAAATTCATGGGCTCCATACAATTATGGGGCAGAAAGGGCGATTCATATGTCCGTTCCAGCACCATGTCGGCCTCGGCAAAGGCTTTTTCCACATTGCCGTCCTTCCTCATGGTGGTAAACTCCCTGCCGTCGAGCAGGTCGGTAAGTATGCGGTCATGGTCTTCCGTGCTCTCCAGCGGTTCGTCGTTCCCCCATTCCGCCTTCAGGGCAGCCTTGCCCTTCATTGCAGTCCAGGTATCCTGGGCCAGGACGGCAACCTTGTCCCCGAACCGGATGACCTCCAACACCCCGGGAAGGGCCCTGGTACCGGAATCATCGAAAGAAACCAATTTTTGCCCAAAGGCAGGGGGTCTGAGGACACAGGCAATAGCCATGCCCTCTTTTTTGTAATCAAGGCCGAAGAGGGGTTTTCCGGTGACGATCTCATCGAGGTCCACGTTGGGGATTTCCTGCCCGATAATGGAGAACTCCTTCACCGATTTGAGGGCCACGTCTTCCGGGATTTCCAGGGCGGCCGCTTCCTGTACCACATCGCCATACCCGAGGGTTTCCCCTTTGGCATTGGAGATTATTCCCTCCTTTGTGGTGCACTCCCTGGGATCCACCCCCCACCTGGCAGCCGCAGCATTGACCAATAACTGCCGCGCCGTGGCCCCGGTCTGCCTGAGCGGTTCCCATCCATGGCGGATCGACTGGCTTCCCCCGGCTACCTGGCGGGTAAAGTTTTTGGTGTCAAGGGGGGCCTGCTGGACATAAACATCCTTCCAGGCCACATCCAGTTCCTCGGCAATGATCATCGGCATGGCGGTCTTCACCCCCTGCCCTATTTCCGGGTTGGGAGAAAAAATGGTAACCGCGCCATTATCGGCAATCTTGATAAAGGCATTGAAATCGTTATAGTCCAGGGCAGCCAGGTCTACCGGGGGTTCCACCCCGGGCTTGCAGGATTCGAACAAATTAAAGCCGATCAGCAGCCCTCCCCCCGCAAGGGAAGTGGTTTTCATGAAACTTCTTCGGCTGAATCGCTGGACAGGAGTTTTATTTGCCATTTTGAAAGGGATTTGTGTCTTTGTTGATTCGGATGACCGGAAATTAGGCCACCGACATCAGGATTTGTTGTTTTTGGCGGCCAGTTCCACGGCCTCCTGTATCCTCTGGTAGGAAGCACAACGGCACAGGTTGCCGTTCATGGCTTCTCTGATCTGGTCCGGTGAAGGATCCGGGTTGCGCTCCAGGAAAGCCGCTGCGGTCATGATCTGGCCAGCCTGACAGTACCCGCACTGGGGTACGTCTACCCCTTTCCAGGCCTCCTGCAGGGGGTGTGAGCCGTCTTCAGAAAGCCCTTCGATGGTGGTGATTTCTTTGCCCGCTACCTGTTCAAGGGTAACCACACAGCTGCGGGCGGGGTCCCCGTCCACATGCACCGTGCAGGATCCGCACAGGGCGATTCCGCATCCGTATTTGGTTCCTACCAGGTTTAGGTGGTCTCTCAACACCCATAACAAAGGCATATCGGCGCTGACGTCCACGGTATGGGATTTCCCGTTGACCTTAATTGAATACGTAGGCATGGATTCTGATTTTTTTTTAGATCATAACACCCCTAAAGTACCAATTTTTATCGAATCCGGTAGAGGTTGGATGGCATTTTATCTTTCGTGCCGGGCAGAACAAAAGGGCGATGGCCGCCACTTCCGGCTTCCGGGCCGCCCTTGCTGCATACTACAGGTCGGATTTCCGCGTTTTCCTTCAAACGAACAACCCTATGAAAATGAAATTCTTTTTAAGCCGCACCCTGGTTCTATTGGGCATTTGGGCCCTGACGGGATGCGGAAATGCCGATGACGATGTAAATTTCAGGCCCAACCCGGATGGCGACCTCGGCCTTGGAAACCCCGTGGACAACTGCCTCGACCTGGGGCCCAACGAGTTGCTCCTATCCATACAGGATGAATTCACGACCCTTCCGGGAAAGGTTTCCGTATTCTTCAGGGTGTCGGATGCGCAGGGAAACCCGGTTTCCGGGCTCACTGCGGAGCAGTTCACCATCTACGAACAGGGGCGTAATGACGATTGCTTCAACGCCATCTCGCCTTCAGAATCCCAGGCCCGGATTTCCCCGAATTCACAGGTGTTCACCAACCACACGCTCCTGGTGCTGGATTTGAGCAATAGCGTGCTGAGCACCAGCCTGGCAGAGCTCAAATCGGCTTCCAGCAGTTTTGTGGACAACGTGATGCCAGAACAGGAAACCCCCTCCTTCAGGATGGCGATTTACTGGTTCGACGGGGAGGATCTCTTGCACGAACTGCAACCCCTTACCTCCTCCAGAAACGACTTGCTGGCCGCCATAGCCGGCATTCAGCAGGGGATCAGCAGCGACCCCTCCACTGACCTCTATGGGGCCGTCATCAAAAGTACCGACCGGGCCACCGCCCTGGTCGAGGAAAGCCAGGACGAAGACGTTATAGGCGCTGCCTCCGTCGTGCTCTTTACCGACGGAACGGACCAGGCCTCCCGGTACCGGGAAACGGATGCTTTGCGGAAAGTGGAAGAAGCAGATTCCAATATTTCCTTTTTCACCATCGGTCTGGGGGCGGAAATCGATACCCAGATCCTGGAAGCTATCGGCAAAACCTTCAGCGTTTTCGCCGGGAACAAGGAAGAACTGGAATCCACCTTTAACCAGCTTTCCCAGAAAGTCTCCGAGCGGGCTAATAGTTTTTACCTTTTCGAATACTGCAGCCCCAAAAGGGACGGAAGCGGGGAAAACAACCTGGTGATCCAGGCGATGCAGGGAAACCGGCAGGGTGCCGTGCAGACCAAATTCAACGCCACCGGGTTTACCGCGGGCTGTCAGTAATTTTCCTTTTCCTTAAATACAAGAAGGCCCGGGATTCCGGGCCTTATCTTTAAGGGTCTTGTGATTCTTCTACCTCTGGCGAAACACCATGCTGTTTTTGCCCTTTCCCTCTCGCGTGGGGATGTGATATAAAAACCCATTGACTACCGCATACTCGGGCTTTCCTTCCCGAACCAGTAAAAAAGTGGGGTTA
Organism: uncultured Robiginitalea sp.; assembly: GCA_964539905.1. GTDB lineage: Bacteria > Bacteroidota > Bacteroidia > Flavobacteriales > Flavobacteriaceae > Robiginitalea. Next base: position 3,810 of record CAZIJW010000031.1, on the reverse strand, counting down.
ATGCCCACTTCCAGGCGACCCTGGGGCAGGGTGAACGTTTCTGAAACCAGGTGCACGGGATAGGGGGAACTCCGCCATTTTGCAGGCAGGCCCTTTACCCTCACGTAGGCAATCCCATCGGCGAGCAATTCCCAGAAATCAAGGGCTTCCAGGGCTTCCACGCTCTCGAGGGTTCTCGGGTGAACCTTTGCCGGGACAAGGCTATACCCACTGGCATCCAGGGTTTTATACCCATAAAAAGTGGACAGGTCGCCAAGGTCGACAATGCGGCTGCTATACCAAAAGTCCCCATGCCCTTCCATATCCACTTCAGGCCGCTGAATGCCCACATCGACCAGATACTCCTTCCCCAGCAAGGGATAGGTAACGTTTTCGATCTTCAGGTCAAAAAGCTTTCGGTCATTCTGCGGGATTTCTTCATAGGCCTCCAGGGGCACCTGGGCGAAATTTCCGCTGGCAATGGCATAGATGGCAGAAAGGATAGATACATAGTTGAGTTTGCGGATTTCCTGTTTCTCCGTATCCTCCGGGTAGCCCCCGGACTCAATAAGGATGGCACTGGTCCCCCATTTCTGGATATTGTCCCCGAAGGCCCGGGGCTCAAAGTCGTCGTTATAGCGCCCTACCTGGCCCGGGGCATACCGCTGGATGATGCGGTTCATGTAACCGATCACTTTCATGGCATTGGCCCGCACCGTATTCACCTCTTTTTCATAATTGTAAGCCGGGGCAAGGTAGGAGATGGTCGCAGGCTTTTCCGTCCGTTCCGCATTGTAATAGGTGCTCTGGTCATGGAGGTTAAATCCGAATTCGGCCTGCAGGCTGTCCCTGACCCGTTTCAGGGTGCGCCCCTCCGGGGACTGCAACCGTAAGGCGTCGCGGTTGATATCGATCCCCAGGGTATTCCTGCGCTGGAACACCTCGGCCCCGTCAGGGTTGAGCATGGGCAGGAAGTGGATCCTGACGGCCCGGAGGATGTCCTCCTTCTCTGCCCTGAAATCCGGGGAGGAAAAAAAATTGAGGATATCGAAAATGGCCTGGGTGGCCGTGGGCTCGTCCCCATGCATTTGCGACCACAGGAAGACATCCACTTCCCCCTGCCCGAGGCTTATGAGCCTGAGCGCCCTGCCTTCGATAGATTCCCCAACCTGGTTTACTTCGAACCCGGGTCGTTGCCCAACCGCGTCGATCAGCGGCTGCAAGTCCCGGTGCTTGATCCTGCGCTGCGAAAGGCTCTTTTCGCTATACTGATCGTAGGTGTCATAAAGGCGGGTGGTAAACCCTTCGTTCTGGGCATTCAGCCCGAAAAGGGACAACAGGGAAAGCCCTGCGGCAAAAAATCTGGTCATCATTCCTCGTGTGTGTTAGGTAGTGGTTTCAGGGGCAGATCGCCGAGCTCCTTACGGACCCCGTCCATAAATGCCTCCCCCGGATCGGTCTTCTCGGTCCGGTAAGCCCCTTCTTTTTCCAGCCAAAGGGGATGGCCTTCAAAAAGGGTGTATTCGTGATGTCCGATCACGTACTCGATGGGGTATTTTCCGGCAAGCTTCCTTACGAGCCAGATATTGGCACGGAGTTGTGCAGGGGTCAGGGGGGTCTGCGGGGTTCCCCCGACATTTTCAATCCCTATGGCGCAATGGTTCAGCCCGATGGTGTGCCGGGCCATCAGCGTATCCGGGAGCAGGCGATAAATGGTGCCGTCGCGGTCCACCAGATAATGGGCCGAAACGTTCAGGGCCCCTCCCTGCTGGATGTCCCCCCTGGTATTGGGGAGGGTTTCCGGTTCAAAGGCCCCGAATGAACCCTCGAGGGTGGGGATGGCCGTCCAGTGCAACACCACCATCCTGGGCCGGATGGAAGCGTCTTCCCCGGGCAGGCCGTATCGCTCACGAAGGTATTCGCGGGTAAGGGCCTCCCGCTGTTTCCCGAAGGGTATAGGCCGGTCCACCACTCTCGCTGGCTTAAAACTGGCGCATCCGGCCAGAAAGAAGACGGCAAACCAGATAAAAATCCCTTGTAGGTACCTCAGATTCATGTATGCGTTCACTTGGGGCGGGGAACTGAAGCGAAGGTAGTCCTTTCCCCTGAAATCTTCAAGGCCTGTGGCTGGTCAGGGGGCAGGGATGAAACGCTCTTCCCCCTCCATCATGGGAAATCACGTCTGTTCCAGGCTTCCCTGGCGAAAGGCGTACCGGGCCCATGGTGTTATGCCTTATCTTTGAGGAACCCTAAAAGTACTGAATTGACCATGAAAAAAACCACAAAAAGGGTTGGCCTGCTCATTTTGGCCGCAGGAACGGTTCTGGCAATTGCTTTTTTTACCCAGTATCCGAAACTTACCGTAATCAGCGGTTACGCCGCCAAAGACATGGCCTCCCAGGTGTTCCTTGCCGGCCGTGACCCGGAATCGGTGCGCAGCAACGACCATGAAGTCCCCCTGATTTCCCTTTCAGAAGCAAGGTTGGAAGCGGGCGGTACCACAGCCTCCGCCAGCGTGTTCGGGCTGCAGACCAGAAAAGCCGTATACCGTGAAGGGCTCGGAAGCGTATTGCTTCCCAAAGGAGCAACCTCGCCTGAAAACCCGCGCAGGCCCAACAGGGTCAGGCCCCCTTCCCCCCTGCCCTATCCCCTGGGACACGGGGCACCCCGGGACACCCTATTTCCTGAAGTTGATTACAAGCAGCTCAAAACCGGTATCGACCAGGCATTCCGGGATCCTGAAATACAGAGGACCCGGACCGTAATGGTCCTTTACAGGGGGCAACTGGTGGGGGAACGCTACGCAGAGGGCTTTGGGCCCGATACGCCCGTACTGGGCTGGTCGATGACCAAAAGCGTGCTGGCGACGGTATACGGGATTTTGGAATATCAGGGAAAACTACATTTGGAGGCCCCTGCGCCGGTACCTGCCTGGCAGGAAGACGGGAGGAAGGCAATCACTTATGAACACCTGCTCAGGATGCAAAGCGGGTTGGCCTGGGATGAAGACTACTCCGGCTTATCTGATGTAACCCGGATGTTGTTCCTCGAACCCGACATGGCCGCCTCACAAGCCGATAAAGCACTGGCAGGACCGCCCGGGAGCCTGTGGAATTATTCTTCCGGCACCTCCAACCTGCTTTCAGGGCTACTGCGCCTGAACTTTGCATCCCATCAGGAATACCTCGACTTTCCCTACCGGGAGCTCATCGACCGCATCGGGATGCACAGCATGGTCGTGGAAACGGATTTATCCGGGAATTTCGTAGGATCTTCCTACGGCTGGGCGTCTACCAGGGACTGGGGCCGGTTCGGGCTGCTATACCTTCGGCAGGGCGACTGGTTCGGGGACCGGCTTTTCGGTTCGGACTGGGTGGATTATGTGACCCGTCCCACCCAGGGTTCCGGGGACCGGTATGGGGCGCATTTCTGGTTAAATGCGGATGGGGGCTTTCCGGATGCCCCCAGGGATATGTTTATGGCCAACGGGCACCAGGGGCAGCATGTCTTCATCATTCCCTCCCGGGAGCTCGTCGTGGTGCGCACGGGCCTGGCTGAAGGCCCTGATTTTGACGCCAACGCCTTCCTTAGGGAAGTGCTGGCTGCCTTTCCCGCCAAACAGCCCTGAAGGGCAAAACCCGCGTTTACCAGGGGCTAAAAGGTCTGTTTTTGCCCGCTGCCCACAGAAAAGCGGCCTTTCACAACAAAATATTTCACCCCCGGGAGAAAGGCCGTAGGTTTACTTCATCCTTAAATCAGGGAGTCAATTTTTTCCATTTTCATATAGTGTTCTCGTTAAAGGGTCCTGGCACAACACCAGGGCTCTTTTTG
>CAZIJW010000030.1:12502-26977 GCA_964539905.1 uncultured Robiginitalea sp. | reverse complement strand
CAGGAATCGGAAATCCGGGAAATCCTGACCCCTGAGCAATATACCATGCACCAGGAAATCTACGGGGAATTCCTCCGGAGCATTTACCGGCGCTGGGAAATTGAGCCCTAACCCCAAGCCCCCCTTTGTTTAAAGGCTTTCGTCCATGATCTCCTGCACAACCTCGGGGTTGAGCAGGGTGCTGATGTCGCCCAGGTCGGCGGTATCGCTGCACGCGATTTTGCGCAGGATCCGGCGCATGATCTTCCCGCTCCGGGTTTTTGGCAGGCCCGGTACGAACTGGATTTTGTCGAGTTTGGCGATGGGGCCGATCTGTTCGGCAATCTGCTGGTTGATCTCGCGGCGCAGGTTTTCGCGGTCCCGCCCCTCCCCGGTTTCCTTTAAAATCACAAAACCGTACAGGGCGTTCCCCTTGATTTCGTGGGGGAAGCCCACAATGGCCGATTCTGCCACGGCCGGGTGTTCGTTGATGGAATCCTCTATGGGCGCAGTGCCCAGGTTATGGCCCGAAACGATGATGACGTCATCTACCCGGCCGGTGATCCTATAGTATCCCACCGCATCCCGCAGGGCGCCGTCACCGGTGAAATAGTTGTTTTTAAAGGTGGAAAAATACGTGTCGTGGTACCGCTGGTGGTCGCCCCAGATGGTCCGCGCCATGGAAGGCCAGGGGAATTTGATGCAAAGCCGCCCGGAAACCTGGTTCCCTTTGATTTCATTGCCTTCATCGTCCATCAGGGCTGGCTGCACCCCGATAAAGGGCAGGGTGGCGTAGGTAGGCGTGGTTGGGGTTACAAACGGGATGGGGCTGATCATGATGCCCCCGGTTTCCGTCTGCCACCAGGTATCCACGATGGGGCTCTTCCCCTTGCCCACGTTGTTGTTGTACCAGTGCCAGGCCTCCTCGTTGATGGGCTCCCCCACCGACCCGAGGACCTTCAGGGAAGAAAGGTCGTACTGCTCCACATACTCCAGGCTTTCCCTGGCGAGGGCCCGAATGGCCGTAGGGGCGGTATAAAACTGGGAGATCCGGTGCTTTTCCACCACCTGCCAGAACCGCCCGTGGTCGGGGTACGTGGGCACCCCCTCGAAGAGGACCGTGGTGGCCCCATTGGCCAGGGGTCCATACACAATGTAAGAGTGCCCGGTAATCCAGCCGATATCGGCGGTACACCAATAGATGTCCCCGTCCCGGTACTGGAAGATATTTTTAAAGGTATAGGCGGTATATACCATATAGCCCCCACAGGTATGGACCATGCCCTTGGGCTTGCCGGTGGACCCCGAGGTATAGAGGATAAAGAGGGGGTCTTCCGCGTCCATAACCTCCGCTTCGCAGGCCGGGGAAGCCTCGTCGAGCAGTGGTTGCAGCCAGGCGTCCCTTCCGGGGACCAGGGTAACCTCCCCCCCCGTGCGTTTTACCAGAAGCACCTTTTCGACCCCGGGGCAACTTTCCAGGGCCATATCCACAATCGCCTTCAGGTCGAGGGTTTTTGACCCCCTGTACGAGCCATCCGAAGTGATGACCATTTTGCACTGACAGTCGTTAATCCGCGTCGCCAGGGCGTTGGAAGAGAACCCTGCAAAAACCACGGAATGGATGGCCCCGATGCGCGCACAGGCCAGGACGGCTACCGCCAGCTCGGGGATCATCGGCAAATAGATACACACCCGGTCGCCTTTGGAAATGCCCTGCTGCCTGAGCACATTGGCCATTTTGCAGACCCTTTCGTGGAGCTCCCGGTAACTGATATGCTGTGCCTCCTCCCCGGGGTCATTGGGTTCGAACAGGATGGCGGTTTTTTGGCCCCGGGTGGGCAGGTGCCGGTCGAGGCAGTTTTCGGTGATGTTCAGGCGGGCCCCTTCAAACCAGGCCACTTCGGGTTTGCTGAAATCCCACCGCAGGACGCGGTCCCATTTTTTCTTCCAGCTGAAGTGTTCTTCCGCGATCTCTTCCCAGAACGCCTCGGGGTCGCGGACCGATTTGCGGTAGACCTGAAAGTATTCCTCCAGGTGTTTAATGTGGTAATTGCTCATAGGGTTTCCGTCATTTTCTTTGCCAGGACCCTGCCCGGCTGCTCGGGAACCTAAATATAGGAAAAGAATAAGAACCGCGCCCCCCCCCCCTTTAAGGGTGCTGCTGACACAGGTCAGTGCATTTGTGCCAAATTCTTCTGAACTTTAAACAATTTATAAGACGCACCACCATGACCGCCAGGCTGGCTCATACCGCTGATGTTGCCATTTGGGCTGAAGGATTCAGCCTGCAGGAGTTCTTTCGCGCTGCCCTTGGGGAAATGAACGAAGTGCTGTTGCCTGGCCATTGCACAGGGGTGACCCATTACGATTGTAACATGCGGATGCGGCTGCAGGCAGGGGACACCACCGCCCTGCTGATCGATTTCCTTTCTGAGGCCCTTGCCCTGACCTATATCCAGAAGGCTATTTTCTGCTATGTGTATTTTGAGCGCCTTTCGGGGCGTGAAGTCGCGGCCAACCTGTATGGGGCCTGGTTCGGAGCGGTTGAAAACGAAATCAAGGCTGTGACCTGGCACGAAGCCCGCGTGCAACGGGTGGAGGGGAAATGGCAGACGCCGGTTTTATTCGACCTGTAAATGAAAAAAATCCGAAAATCAGATATTATCGCCCTTTCGCCCTATTGGTGGGAAATCCCCGCCAGTTTCAGGGCTGACATGCAGGTGCCGGCGCAGATCATCGCGGAGGAATCCCTGCTCGACGAGATCCTGGACGACCGGTCGCTCCAGCAACTGGTGAACGTTACCACCCTTCCTGGCATCCTCAAGGCTGCCTTTGTTATGCCCGATGTGCATGAGGGCTATGGTTTCCCCATCGGCGGGGTTGCCGCCACCGCCTACCCCAATGGTGCCATCTCGCCTGGCGGAATCGGCTATGATATCAACTGTGGGGTACGCCTGCTAAGCACCCCTACCGCAGTGGCGGAACTCCGCCCCCATGTCCCCGGGCTGGTAAGCGAACTCAACCGGCAAATCCCCTCGGGCATGGGTACGCCCGGCCGTTTCACACTGAGCGAGGAGGAAATGGACGAAGTGCTGCTGACCGGGGCCGAATGGGCCGTGAAACAAGGGTACGGCACCCCGAAAGACCTTGAATTTACGGAAAGCCATGGACGCCTCCCGGGGGCGAACCCGACAAAGGTGTCTGTAAGGGCCCGACAACGCGGCAGGGACCAGCTGGGAACCCTCGGATCCGGAAACCACTTTGTGGAAGTGGGGTACGTGGAAGAAATCTTTGAAGCAGCACTGGCTGCCGGGTACGGCCTTTTCGAGGGGCAGGTGACCGTATTGATCCATACCGGCTCCCGGGGGCTTGGCCACCAGGTGGCCACTGACGCCATCCGGAACATGGTAGAGGCCATGCCCCGGTATGGGATTTCCCTCCCCGACCGGGAACTGGCCTGCGTACCCTTTGATTCCCCGGAAGGCCAGGAGTATTTCCAGGCCATGTGCGCTGCGGCCAACTTTGCCTGGTGCAACCGGCAGGTCATCGCCTGGGAGGTCAGGGAAGCCTGGAAGGCGGTATTTGGCGAAGGGGCAGCCCTGCCTGAACTCCTTTACGATGTGGCGCATAACATCGCCAAGGTGGAAAGCCACGAAATTGGGGAAGAGACCAGGAAGGTTATTGTGCACCGAAAGGGAGCCACCAGGGCCTTTGGACCGGGGCACGGGGAAATCCCGGAGGCGCACAGGGCCTATGGACAGGCCGTGCTGATCCCCGGGAGCATGGGTACAAGTTCTTACGTGCTGGCGGGCACGGCGCAAAGTTCCGGTATCGCCTTCGGGTCCTGTTGCCACGGGGCGGGAAGGCGGCTCTCCCGGACCGCGGCCAAAAAACAAGTGAATGCCCCGGTGCTGAAACAGGAACTCGAGGCTGCAGGGATCTACCTGGAGGCTTCCTACCGGCGTATCGCCGAAGAAGCCCCGATCGCCTACAAAGATGTAGACCTGGTGGTACGGTCCGTCACTGCCGCAGGTATCGTGAAGCCTGTGGCCCGGTTGCGGCCCCTCGCGGCCATTAAGGGGTAGCAGAAAATTAAAAACCTCCTTACCTTTCGGGTAAAACTGCCGTTTCATGGACGAAAAAAGCCAAAAAACCCCGCCGGCCTACAAACTGGACTATTCCCACAGTGCGGAAAAGCCTTTCCTGAAGGGCCCCCGCACCCGTTTAAAAGAACTTTGGTTTACCCTCAAGGTAGGCTACCATTTTATCAGGGCCTTCCGGAAAATGCACTTTGTCGGCCCGTGCGTCACGGTTTTCGGCTCTGCCCGGTTTCCCCCCGATAACCCCTATTACCAGATGGCGGAAGCCGTGGGAAAAACCCTGGCGGAAATGGGGTTTACCGTGATGACCGGGGGTGGGCCGGGCATCATGGAAGCCGCCAACAAGGGGGCATTTGAAAACCAGGGGTATTCCATCGGGTGCAATATTATCCTGCCCAGGGAACAGCAGCCCAACCCCTACCTGCACAAATGGGTGAACATCCCCTATTTCTTTGTGCGCAAATTCATCCTCCTGAAATATTCCTATGCCTTTGTGGTCATGCCAGGGGGCATCGGTACCCTCGATGAGCTCTTTGAATCCCTTACCCTGATCCAGACCCGTATGATCGAGGATTTTCCCGTGGTGATCATGGGCAAAGAATACCACAAAGAGCTTTACGAACATGCCCTGGTGATGGCCAAAAACGAAAGCATCGCCCCCGAAGACATGGACCTGGTTTTTATGACGGATTCCGTGGAGGAGATGCGGGACCACCTCCAGAAATTCGCCGTGGAGCGGTTTGGGCTGGTCCGCAAACCGATCAGTTCACACTGGTGGTTGGGGGAACACAACCGAAAGAAGGCCTATGGCTCCTAGAGGGTCTACCTGGAAACCCCCTTTTTAACACTTTTTGGCCCTGCAAACTGACGCAGGTCATTTTATAGGGGATATAAATAGGGTATTTTTGTCTTGTAAGGTTGGCGTAATGCCAATCTTGCCTGGAGTGCCCGCCTTAAGTGGCCGGTATTTCTGAAAACAAGGCTTATCAGTCCTTAGGGATTCATGGGCCGTTTGAAAATCACCAGGCTACAATTGCTGCCATCACTGAACCGGCAGGGTTTTAGCGATAGACCCCTAAAGGAAAAGGGATGATAACAAAGGTATTTTGATGGTTTTCATAGGAAACAGGAGGCGAGAGCCTCCTGTTTTCGTTTATGGACTTCCAGGCCCGGGCGAATACCCGGGGCTTTAAAGGGGGAAGCCTTCAGGTCAGGCGATATCCAGGTCCAACCCGATCGGGCAATGGTCGGAGCCTTCAACGTTGGAATGAATGCTCGCGCCTTTTACCCGGCCTTTGAAGGTGTCGCTGACCAGGAAATAATCGATGCGCCAGCCGATGTTGCGCTCCCGGGCATTAAAGCGGTAGCTCCAATAGGAATAGGCTTCCCGTTCGGGGTTCAGTTCCCGGAAGGTATCGAGGAACCCGGCTTGCAGCAAACGGTCCATCCCATCGATCTCCACCTGGGTATACCCTGCGGTTTTATTGTAATTGGCCTTGTCGTTCTTCAGGTCTATGGGCTTATGGGCTACATTCAGGTCCCCGCAAAGCACCACGGGTTTTTGTGCCTGCAATCCCTTGAGGTACTGTAAAAAAGCCCCATCCCAGGCCTCCCGGTAATCGAGGCGTTTAAGGCCCTGCCCGGAATTCGGCACGTAGGCATTTACCAGGAAATATTCGCCGTAATCCGCGCACTGGATGCGCCCTTCGTCGAGGAAGGGTTCCCCTTGTGGTCCGGTATTCACGCTTTGCGGCTCTTGCCGGCTGATCAGGGCAGTTCCCGAGTAGCCCTTTTTTTCCGCCGGGTTCGCGTAACAAATGTAACCTTCGAGTTCGGAAAGGATCTCCGCTACCGTATCGGAGTCTGCTTTAATCTCCTGAAGGCAGAGGATGTCGGGGTCCAGTTCGCGTATGGAATCCAGGAGCCCTTTATTGGCAATGGCCCGGATGCCGTTGATGTTCCATGAAATGAGTTTCATTGGCGAAAGGGGTTATGTGTTTTACCGGGAAGTGCACACTGGAGGTGCCCCAGTTCAGGGCAGCCCTTCCCGTTCTTTTCCGGACCATTCCGTAATGCGGATCCGGTAGACCAGGGGGATCCCCGTAGTTTCGGACTTGCTGGAAAAATCATCGATTGAGTCCACATCCGCTACCCCCTGCTGTTTCAAAAGCTTCCGGATTCCTTCTGAAAACTCCCTGAGGTGGTACTTGGCATCGATCTGGTGCAGTTCCTCAAAAATTCCGTGGACCATCACCGAACGCCACTTTTTCAGAGCATCCATTTCATATACCATCAGGGTAACTTCCGGAAATTCACGCATGGCATTTATTTTATGCCCTTCCATGGCGTAACTGATGATATGGTTGCTTTTCTCGTCGTAGAAATAGGTAATGGGCAGCACATAAGGGGCCCTTTGGGCAATATACCCAAGGCTCCCGATATAGTGGCCCCCGAGCAACTGCCGGATCTGGGTGTCGTTCAAATCTTTGATCATGGTATTTCAGGCGTTAGGTTAAAGCAGCCGGGGCAACCCCGGGTTTTCTCCTTTCTGTAAATATAAATAACTTAGGCGAAGGGGAAATGATCCGGGTCATTGGCCCGGGGCTTTTGCAACTCGATCTTTAACAGGTAAAAACAATAGCTATGAAAGGTTCTCTGGTACTGGGGAAGGTATGGGGCATCAAGATTATGGTGCACTGGACTTTTTCGCTCTTGTTGGTTTGGGTGCTGTTTTCGACTTTCCAACAAGGCGGGGGGGCTTCCCTGGCCCTTTTCAACACCGCCCTGGTCCTGGTCCTTTTCGCTTGCGTGGTATTGCACGAACTGGGGCATTCCGGCATGGCCCGCCGGTTCGGGATCGAAACCCGCAGCATAACCCTGTTGCCCATCGGGGGGGTGGCCTCCCTGGAAAAAATGCCAGAAAAGCCCAAAGAAGAACTCGCCGTGGCCCTGGCAGGCCCCGCGGTGAATGTGGTGATTGCCTTCCTCCTGCTGTTGGTTGTACCCCTTTCCAGGTACCAGGGGTTTTCCCCGGAACAATGGGAAGCCTTTTTCGCTGCACCCACCCTGGATACCTTCCTGGTTTACCTGCTGATGGCCAATATGATGCTGGTGCTGTTCAATATGATCCCTGCCTTCCCGATGGACGGGGGAAGGGTCCTCAGGGCGTTGCTCGGGTTTTCCATGACCCGCGCCCGTGCCACCGAAATTGCCGCCCGCCTCGGGCAGGCGGTTTCTTTCATTTTCCTGCTGCTCGGCCTGTTGTTTAACCCCTTCCTCGTCATTATCGCAGTCTTTATCTTTTTCGGGGCCTATGCCGAAAACAAGATGGTACAGCAGGACGCCCAACTCAGCGGTCACAAGGTAGGGGAAGCCCTGTTGACCGATTTGACCCTGTTGCACCCGGAGGATCCCCTCGAAAAGGCCATTGAAACCATCCTGAAAGGCAGGGAAAAGGAATTCCTGGTCTCTCGCGACGGGACGGTAGCCGGGATCCTGCCCTACAAGGTAATCCTGGAACACGCCGGGCAACCGACCCGCCCGGTGGGGGAACTCATGCAGCCCAAATTTGCTGCCGTGCATCCCGAAACCGGGTTGCCGGAAGCCATCCAGCTTATGGCCGCACAGGGCCAGAAATTCCTTCCGGTCCTCAGGGAGGGTCAACTGGTCGGGGCCATCGACAGTGAAAACATCAGTGAATTCATCTTGCTGAAAGCCGGCCTTGGACCGGCTCCCGAGAGCCATTGACCCAGGTCATTTCCCCATTGCCCAAGGCGTATTTCCTTTGTATCAGGACAAAATCGGGCCGGGGTATCCCCCGCCTTTTGGCCCCCGCTAAAACAAAAAACCATGGTACTTCCGCGTTCCCTTGATTCCGAACTGGACATCCCCCTGGAGAAAGTCACCCTGAAAGGGCGGTTCCGCCTGCCGGAAAACCCGAAAGGGATCGTCCTGTTCTCCCACGGCAGTGGCAGCAGCCGAAAAAGCCCGAGGAACAATTATGTGGCTGAACTCCTCTACCGGCATGGGCTCGGGACCCTGTTATTTGACCTGCTTACCGAAGAAGAGGACCAGGTGTATGAAAACCGTTTCAATATCGGGCTGCTCACCCGACGGCTGATCACCGTAACCGACTGGGTATTTGTCTACGCCTACCGACCCAACCTTCCGGTAGGCTATTTCGGGGCGAGTACCGGGGCCGCGTCTGCCCTTAGGGCGGCCGCCCACTTCCGGAATAAAATTGCCGCCGTCGTCTGCAGGGGAGGCCGTCCGGACCTCGCCATGGCTGACCTGCCGCGGGTAACGGCCCCCACCCTGTTTCTGGTGGGCAGCCTGGACCATCCGGTCATTGAGCTCAACCAGCAGGCCGTCGTGCTGATGCGGTCCGAAGCTGAACTGGAACTGATCCCCGGGGCGACCCACCTGTTCGGCGAGCCGGGAAAACTCGATCAGGTGGCTGAGAAATCGGCGGCCTGGTTCCAGAAGCATTTCCACAAAAAACAAGCCTATGTTTAAAGATCGCAGGGAAGCCGGCCGGCTCCTGGCCGGTGCGCTCATGAAATACAAGGGGGAACCCGTGGTGGTCATCGCCATCCCCAGGGGCGGGCTTCCGTTGGGGGCGATGGTCGCCGATGCCCTTGAAGCCCCTTTGGAAGTGGCCCTGACCAAAAAAATAGGGCATCCCTTCAACAAGGAATACGCCATTGGGGCTGTTAGCCTGCAGCAGGTGGTGGTCAACCGCCCGGGAGAAGTGGACCCCGACTACATCAACCGGGAAACAGGGCGCCTGAGGGAGGTCCTGAAGGAACGCCATGAACTTTTCCACAGGCATAAACCGCCTGTAGATGTAAAGGGGAAAACTGTTATCATTATTGACGATGGCATTGCAACCGGCAATACCCTGCGGGTTACCGTGGCCCTGATCGCGGCCGCAAATCCCGGGAAAATAATCGTAGCCATACCCGTAGCGCCACCCTCCGCCCTGGAGCGCCTGCGGGCCATGCCCAAGGTTACTGAGGTCATCTGCCTGGAAACCCCCTGGGATTTCCAGGCCGTGGGCCAGTTTTATGAAGATTTCCGTCCGGTTTCGGATGCTGAGGCCCTCCGGATATTCGAAGGGGGCGCCGTTTCCGGCGCCCCCTAGCGGTTCTAAACCCGGCGATCAGGCCTTCAGGGCACTGACCACGACAAAAGAGCCTTCGCCGTATCCGGGCTTCGGCAGTTGTTCCTCCCGGATGGCCTCGGGTTCCCCAATAAGGACCTGGTTGAATTCCAGGGATTTGAACCCGGTTTCCCCAAGGAGTTTTTCAATCTGTCCGGGGGTATAAAAGACGGCATTCCGGTAAAAAGTACTGAAGCGGCGACGGTCCTGATACGCCCTGGCAATCGGGCGGTCTGAAGGCAAAAAACCGATGATGATCATCCCGTTTTTCTTCAGGACCCGGTTGGCTTCCAGGAAGGCGTGTTTCAGGCTTTGCAGGTGGCAGACCGTCACGTAGAGTACAAAATCGAATTGCAGGTCGGCATACGGCAGGTTTTCTGCCAGGGCATCCATCACTTCGATGCCCCGTTCCGCTGCCTTGCGGGCCATTTCAGGGGCGGGTTCCACCCCTTCCCTGATGCCGAGCGGCCCGGCAAAACGTCCGGTACCCAGGCCTACCTCAATGCCCCTGAGGGTTTCAGGAAGGCGGGTAAAATGTTCCCGGATCGCTGCGAGCTCTGAGGCATAAATTCCTGGGTTGGCCTCGTACCACGCTTCATATTCGGCTACGTTCCGGTCGAAAACTTCGGTGTTATAGGTTGTTTTCATAGGTGCTTTTTTTCAGGCCCTGCGGGCGAAGTCCAGGGTTAAATGGCACAGGCAGCCCTTCCAAACCGGGGGAAGCTGCCTTTAATGCGCCCCGGGCGGCGATTTACGAATTGCGGACCCCAAAGGTCACTTTGGCATTCACCCGGTACTGGGCAATTTTGTTGTCCTTTACCGTTACCTGCATGTCCTGAATATACACAGACCTGATGTCCTTGATGGTTTCAGCAGCCTCCTTGATGATATTCTGCACGGCATCCTCGAAACTCACGGTGGAATTCCCGAGGAGTTCAATTACTTTCAATACGCTCATGATGATAGCTTTTTTAGGGTTATTATTCTGTTTCCACGATTCCGGGAATGCAGGCCCAGGGCCCGCTATCGTCCGAAGGGCATAAATATCGACCTTCCGGGAAGTTCCGGAACCGTTCCCTAAAGTACTACCCAGGGCCAAGAGCGACAATGATCTGCATCAGTGCCATTTCCGCGGGGCAGTCGTCATTACGGCCTTCCTGCCAACCTTAGCGGGAACGAAGTTTGGAAGCCAGGGCCCGGAATCCCCGGATCAGCACAACGGACCCCAGGGCAAAGGCCAGGGGGAGCAGCAGGGACCGGGTATCGATGCGTTCCAGCCGAAGGACTTCGGAAACCACCGGGATGGCATAAGCCATGGCAATTAGGCCCAACGAAAGTACGATGGCTCCCCAAACGTAAGGGTTCGAGACGACCTCATTCCTGAAAAAAGACGTTTTTGGGGCCGTCATGTTGAAAACATGGAACAACTGGCCTGCCATAAGGGTATAAAAGGCCAGGTTGTTGATTAGGGAAGCGGGTAGGGCCAGCACAAACTCCCCATACAGGACCACCCCAAGTACGGAAGCGCTGATCCCAAGACCATAGGCAATAATGTCGGACCAGTCGCCTTTATTCAGGATCGGGGCGCGGGGGTTTTCCGGCGGGCGCCGCATAATATCCGGGGGGCCTGTACCCAGGCCAAGGGCCAGGGCCGGGAACACGTCGGTCACCAGGTTTAAAAAAAGGATCTGCATAGGCAGCAAAGGGGCCGGGAGGTTCCCCATGGCGGCCACCGCCACGGCCAGTACCTCGGCCAGGTTACAGGAAAGGAGATAGACCGTGAACTGGCGGATGTTGTAAAAGACTACCCTACCCTGACGAATGGCCAGCTCAATCGCATTGAAGGAATCGTTCTTCAGGATCACATCGGCAGCCTCCCGCGCGGCCTCGGTCCCCCGTATGCCCATGGCGATGCCGATATCCGCCTTTTTGAGGGCCGGGACATCGTTGATGCCGTCGCCGATCATCCCTACAATATGGCCCTCCCCCTGGAACCCCGATACGAGGTCCATCTTCCCTTCCGGCAGTACCCTGGCGTAAACCAACGTACCGTTTAGGGAACTTCCCGGCGGGGGTGCATTTCCGGCACCCACGATCCCGGGGCCCCGGTCCTCTTCAAGGAGGCCGGTGTCCAGGGCAATCCTGCGGGCGGTTTCCGGGTGGTCCCCTGTGGCCATGACCACGCGGATCCCGGCGTTCCTGTAAATTTCAAAAACGGGCTTCACATCTTTCCTTGGGGGGTCCAGGAACCCGATAACCCCAAGGAAAACCAAATCATCCAGCAACGCTTCCGGGTCGGGAAGCTCAGCGTGCGGGCGGTAGGCAAAGGCAAGGGTGCGCAGGCCCCTGGCCGCCATGTCCGAGGTGAGCTCCTTCCAGGCCTCCTTCCCTTCAAAGGGAACCGGCCCCGCGGGCCCCAGGATACTTGGGGTAAGCCCCGACAGGGTTTCAAAAGCCCCTTTGGCATAAACTGTATACCCCTCCCCTGACCTGTGGGCCGTTGCCATCAGTTTCCTCCGGGCATCAAAAGGCACTTCTGAAAGCTCCGGAAAGGCTTCCCGGGTCTGTTCCACGTCCATCCCGGAAGCCCGGGCAAAATCCAATAAGGCCGATTCCAGGGAATCGCCCTGCACAAGGCCGCTGCCCCCTGCGTTATTGCATAGTACGGCGGTGCGAAGGAGTTCCCGCAACACCGGGTCGGTCGAATCTGCGTCTTGCGGGAGCTGGTCGGAATCGACCTCCAGGGCCACCTGGCCGGCCCCGTAGCAAAGGCTGCTCACCCTGAGGCTGTCTTCCGTGAGGGTTCCTGTCTTGTCGGTCAGGATGATGTCGGTCGCCCCCAAGGTCTGAATGGCCTCGAGGTTTTTTACAATGACCTGGCGCCGGGCGAGCCGCGACATCCCCCGGGCCAGGGCAATGGTAGCTACAATAGGCAGCCCTTCCGGGATGGTGGCTACCGCCAGGGCCACGGCGGTTTCAATCATTTGCACGATTCCTGCGCCCCTGAAATACCCAATAGCCGCAATCAGGACCGAAACGACCAGGGTGGCCCAGATCAGGTGCACCGAAAGGGCCCTGAGCTTCTTTTCCAGGGGGGTTTTGGGCGGGGAAGCCCCAAGGGCCATTTGCTGGATTTTTCCCAATTCGGTTGCCCCCGCAGTGGCTACGGCAAGGCCGGTACCGCTTCCGGTTGCGACCACGGTGCCTTTATAAAGCATATTGGACCGGCCGGTAAGCGGGGCCTCCGCAGGCAGGACCCCGGCCTGCTTCCAGGTAGGCGCACTTTCCCCCGTAAGGGCTGATTCCTTCAGGCTCAGTTGTTCCGCTGTAAGGATCCTAAGGTCGGCCGGAACCACATCCCCCGGGCTTAACACCACCAGGTCGCCGGGTACCAGTGCAAAACTGTGTATCTGCATGAGGGTTCCCGAGCGCATCACCCGGGTATGCGACTGGCCCAGCTTCCGAAGGGATTCCAGGGTGCGGTAGGCCTGGCGCTCCATAAGGTATCCGATACTCACGGATATTCCGATAACAACTGCTATAGCCGTTCCCTCCCAGGCATCCTTAAAGACATAGGCCAGCACAGCCGCCGCCCCAAGGATATAGATGACGGGGTCTGCGAACTGGTCCAGGAACATCCTCACCCGGCTTCGGGGCTTTTTCCCGGGGATTTCGTTTTTCCCAAAGCGCTCAAGCCGGCTTTGGGCTTCCCGGGAATCCAGGCCTTTTTCAGGGTCACAGGCCAGTGCCCGGGCCACTTCCCGGGCGGGAAGGCTATGAGGGTCCGGGATGGGGGTGGGGGTGTCAATTGGCATTACAAGCGGAGGCTTTTACGTGAAAAACCGGACCCCGCCCCGTAAGGGGGGTCCGGCCTACATTCCTGGATCCTGGTTCAGGCCATGGCTTCAATACCGGAACAGGGCCGCAGCGCCTGCGAAGCCTTTGGGCATTTCCGCTGAAGGGGATCCATAAACTTTTCCCCCCTGCCTTAGGGTACCGACAACTGCCTGGTTCAACAGGGATGGGGTAAAGGCATCAGGGTGCTCTTCCTTCTTCAGGGTGGCAGCCTTTTCCTCAAAGGTGCCCCGCGCCCCGGCTTCCAAATCAACAAACAAGGTATCCACCTTGCCTTCCAGGGTAGCCTTCAGGATGCGGTCCATCTGGGTAGTTGCCTTCCCGGTCCCGAGGAATTCCTCAAAACGCGCCCATTTTTCTTTGCGCTCCTGCTCAAAAACAGGTTCGAGGATATCGAATGCCTTCTCCCAGAGTTCGTTGTCGGAAACCTCTGAAAGGTTGGTGATTAATGGTTTTTCGATCACCCGGGGATAGGAAGTGATTTCCCTGAAGATGCTGGCCAGGTACTCCTGGGACGCCACGAGCACCGGGGCCGGGTTGGCTTCAAGGATGGGGTTGAGGCCTTTGTCCAGGCTCCGGAAGAACCGTTCGATTTCGCTTTTGCGGTCGCGGTCGGCTTCTGCATGCCCGTGGTACCCGGCACCTTCATGTGCCTGGTGGCCACTGCGGAATTGGAGGCTTTTCTGTTCATAGTCAAAACCTACGCGTTCCTCGAGTCGGCTGGGGACCTTGCCTTCCAGGGCAATTTCCTCCATACCCATTCGGGATCCCCGGAAGAGCCTGATCCGCTCCAATTCCAGGGAGAGGAGGAAAAATTCATCCTCCCGGTCGAGCTCGGGAACCAGGGGTACGATGTAAAAGGAGTCGGATATGAGGTACGACGGTTTAAAGTCCAATGGCAGCCTGAAGGTCTTCACCCGGGAAGCCGAGGCAAAAATAGCCAGGCCATCGGACTGTTCCCTCCAAAAGGTCCCATCACGCTGCAAGCGTTCCAGCGGGGCCAGGCGGCTGTCAATTTCCTTTGGGGTAAGGGCTGTGTCCTCCAGGGATTTACGGATTTTGCGGAGTTCCACATCAAGGGCCTGGGCATCCTGGCCCTGCAAAACTTCTTCCCCTTTGGCATGGGTGGGCAGGTAAATCGACAGGCAATACGGTTCACGCGTTTCGGTGAGGTAACGCAGGTCTTCCCTGCTTATCCGGTCCCTGTTTGTATTAGTTTTCGGTGTTGTGATCATGGTGCCGGTTTTTATGGGTTTCTGGATTCCTTTGAAAAATCATCGAAAGAAAGGTAGGGATACCTTACGGCATCGGAAATGATCTGAGTCAGTATCGGTACCCTGTCAGGCATCCCTCCGGGGGGAATGCATCGGCAGGGATAAC
>CAZIJW010000030.1:0-12402 GCA_964539905.1 uncultured Robiginitalea sp. | reverse complement strand
GCAAGGCTTTTGTACACCAACCCGGCAATGGCCGCCCCGATCACCGGAGCTACCCAGAAAAGCCAAAGCTGGCTCAGGGCCCAATCGCCTACAAACAAAGCCTGGCTGGTACTCCTCGCAGGGTTTACCGAGGTATTGGTTACGGGGATGCTGATCAGGTGGATTAGCGTCAGGCCCAGGCCGATGGCCACTCCTGCAAACCCCTTGGGCGCCTTTGGATGGGTGGCCCCCAAAATAATGATTAAAAACATAAAGGTCATCACCACTTCGGTCACCAAAGCGGAAACCATGTTATACCCGTCAGGGGAATGGGCATCATAACCGTTGGCCGCGAACCCGCCCAGCTCAAAGCCGCTTTTCCCGCTGGCGATGAGGTACAGGATTCCTGCCCCTGCAATGCCGCCCAATACCTGTGCGAGGATGTAAGGGACCAGGTCTTTGGCCTCAAAGCGCCCCCCCATCCAAAGCCCGACCGAAACAGCCGGGTTCAGGTGGCACCCTGAAATATGCCCTATGGCATAAACCATCGTCAGTACCGTTAAACCAAAGGCCAGGGAGACCCCCACAAAGCCGATCCCAAGTTCCGGATAACCTGCCGCCAGTACGGCGCTACCACAGCCCCCCAGGACCAGCCAGAGGGTACCGATAAATTCTGCTACCAGTTTTTTCATAAATAATTTGTTTTGGTTGTATTAAAAAGGTCTAAACTAAATGTAGTAAATTTTATGAATTAAACAGGGGGCGTTTTTCGGGATTCCGGAAGGCATGTCGAATTGCTTTGCTTACCAGTACCGTCAAATCTGCCAGGCCGAATGGGAGGTTATGAAGAAGGCGTGGGGTGTATTATATTTGTGCCCTTACCACCCCAATCCGGATTCCCATGAAAAAACCCGTTAAAACCGCCCTCATCATCCTGGCCTCCCTCCTTGGCTTACTGCTCCTTGCTGCTCTTCTCGGCTGGCTTTACCTGAATTCCATCCTGATCGATTTTGAGGATGCGTATGTGGAACGCAGGGACCTGCCGGTACTTACCCTTGATGGGTATACGTTCACCGACCGGAATGCCAACGGCAAACTCGATCTTTATGAAGACGACAGGAGGCCGGTAGCCGAACGGGCTGCCGACCTGCTATCGCAGATGACCCTGGAGGAAAAAATCCATTTGCTCAAGGGGTCCGGGTTAGCTTCGGCCCTGGGAAGGGTTGAACCCGGGGAGGGCATCCCCGGGGCCGTGGGCACCATTGTCCCCACCCCAAGGCTGGGCATCCCCACGGTCTATTTGTCGGATGGGCCTGCCGGCCTGAGGATTGAGCCCACCCGGGAGGGCGAGGACCGGACCTACTTTGCCACAGCCTTCCCCATCGGCACCATGCTGGCCTCGACCTGGAGTACGGAACTGGTGGCAGCCGTGGGCAACGCTATGGGAAAGGAAGCCCTGGAATACGGTATAGACGTGATCCTGGGGCCCGGGGCAAACATCCACCGGCACCCGTTTTGTGGCAGGAATTTCGAATATTACTCCGAAGACCCCATTTTAACGGGAAAAATCGGGGCTGCCATGGTCAACGGGATCGAATCCAACGGGGTGGGCACCTCGGTAAAACACTTCGTGGCCAACAACCAGGAAACGGACCGGTTTATCAACGATGCCCTGGTGTCCGAAAGGGCGCTGCGGGAAATCTACCTGAAGGGGTTCGAGATCATCGTGAAGGAGTCCCAACCCTGGACGCTGATGTCTTCCTACAACAAGGTCAACGGCACGTACGTGGCGGAAAGCCCGGAACTCCTGACCGGTATCCTGCGTGGGGAATGGGGTTTTGAAGGCCTGGTGATGTCGGACTGGTTCGGGGGCAATGATGCCGCGGCCATGATCCGCGCCGGGAACGACCTGTTGGAACCCGGCACAAAAAAGCAATGGGATGCCCTGCTGGAAGCCCATGAAAATGGGGAATTGACCGAAGCGGAGATCGATACCGCGGCGAAGCGAATCCTGAAGCTCATCCTGGGCTCCCGGAAAATGCAGAATTACCGGAACGGCAACAACCCCGACCTTAGGGCCCATGCGGCCATCACCCGGCAGTCCGCCGCGGAAGGGGCGGTATTGCTGAAGAATAAGGGCGCGCTTCCCCTGCAGGAAAACCAGACCATTGCCCTGATCGGGGTGACCTCCTATGACTTTATTGCGGGGGGCACGGGTTCGGGGGATGTGAACGAGGCGTACACCGTTTCCCTGGAAGAAGGCCTCGCGAATGCCGAAGTGCTGCCGGGCATCACCACCACGGGCGTAGAACCCCTGAGGGACACCTACATGTTCAAAGTGGCCGACATCCCGAAAAAGGCTTTTGAGGCGCACCGGGGAGCGAACCCCGAAGCATTTGTAAAACCGGAAGGCTTCCAGGCGATGATGCAGCCATACGACCCCCCTGAATTCAGGCTTACTACCGACGAACTGGCCCAAACCGCGGAGGCCTCGGATGTCGCCATCATCACCATCGGCAGGAACAGCGGCGAAGGCGGCGACCGGGTGGAACCGAACGATTTCCTCCTGTCAGAGGAAGAGCAGGACATGATCTCAGCTACCTGTGACGCCTTCCACGCCCTGGGAAAAAAAGTGGTCGTGGTCCTGAATGTCGGGGGCGTGATTGAAACGGCCTCCTGGAAGGCGAAACCGGATGCCATCCTGTTGGCCTGGCAGGGCGGGCAGGAAGGGGGCAATTCCGTGACGGATATCCTGAGCGGGAAGGTCAACCCCAGCGGCAAACTCCCCATGACCTTTCCCGTCCATGTGGCGGACCATGCCTCCCATGCCAACTTCCCCCTGGAGGGCAAACCCATGGAAGTCATGGATTTCCTTTCGGGCCGCGAAGAAAAACCCGCGGAAAAGAAGGTCCGCAACCTGGATTTTACAAACTATGAGGAAGGCATTTACGTGGGCTACCGGCACTTTGACAAAGCTGACCTCGGAGTTTCCTACCCCTTTGGATACGGGCTTTCCTATACCCAATTTGAATACGGGGCCATGGGGGCCCAGCTCGATAACGACACCTTGCAGGTATCCCTGTCCGTGACCAATACAGGGGCCCGGGCGGGAAAGGAAGTCGTACAGGTCTATGCTGCCAAACCCGACACGGGGGTCGATCGCCCGGTGCGGGAACTGAAGGCATTTGCCAAAACCCCCTTGCTGCAACCCGGGGAATCGGCGGACCTGACTTTCCGCATCCCGGTGGCAGAATTGCGGTACTGGGATGAGTCCCGGTCGGGATGGGTACTGGAGCCGGGGACCTATGTCCTGGAAGCCGGGGCTTCCTCCCGGGACCTGCGCCAGCGCGTGGAGGTCGGGCTATAACCCCGGCCTCGGATTTGTGCGGTAATTCCCGTACTATTGTACTGAACAACCTTTTCAAAGTCCTGAACATGTCGCGCACCCTCATCTGTTTTTCCATCGCCCTTTTGCCGGTCCTGGGCTGTAGTGATCCCAAAAATACACCCCAATCCCCGGAAGTGGCTTTTTACCTCGGGACCTACACGGAGGGCGAAAGCGAGGGCATCTACAAATTTGTTCTTGCTGAAGACGGCTCCCTGAAAAATGGGGGGCTTATGGCCCGGGCGGAAAACCCTTCCTTTTTGACGCTATCCGCCGATGGCAGGTACCTGCTGGCCGTCAATGAGGTCAGCAACGAAAATCAGATGGGATATGTCAGCTCCTTTAAAATTGGGCAGGACACCCTGGAACTGGTCGGCCGGGAAACCTCCGGCGGGGCCCATCCCTGCCATATAGCCACCAACCCTGAAGGTTTTGTGGTGGTGGCCAACTACAGCGGGGGGAACATGGGCCTTTTGAAAACCGGCGCCGATGGTTCCCTCTCTGAACTGCTGGACGTACAACAGCATGAAGGCAGGGGGGAACACCCGCGGCAGGAAGCGCCCCATGCGCATTCCGGCTGGTTCGCCGATGACGGCAGCGTCGTTTCGGTGGATCTGGGGACCAACCAGTTGTGGTTTTCAACTATAGACCCGGATTCAGGCAGGTTCCTTCCGGGCACCCCCCCTACCCTGTCCATGGACCCCGGGGCTGGGCCGCGACACCTGGCGTTCCATCCGGAACGCCCCTGGATGTACGTCGTCAATGAACTTTCTTCCTCGGTTTCCCTGGTGAAAAAGGACCCCGACGGATCGGGCTATTCGATTGCACAAACCCTGAGCACCCTCCCCGAAGGTTTTAGCGGGGAGAATACCTGTGCCGACATCCATGTTTCCCCGGATGGAAACTTCCTGTACGCCTCCAACCGCGGACACCACAGCATCGCCATTTTTTCGGTAGATCCGGAAAACGGAACCCTGACCGCCCTGGGCCACGAGCCCACCCGGGGGGAAACCCCCAGGAATTTCAACCTGTCCCCCGATGGCCGGTACCTGCTGGTCGCCAACCAGACCACCAATAGCCTGGTCTCCTTCAGCCGCGACCCGAAAACGGGCCTGCTGGCCTTTGTCGACCAGGTGGAGGCCCCTTCCCCGGTCTGTATCCTGTTTGCCCCATAAGGGCAGGATCCGTTTCAGGGCCAGGCCCACCCGGTTGCCTGAAATACCTCCCATTGTACAGAACCCGGCGGGCGGGCTTCCCCTGCCTGTGGGAATCGCGTCCCTGAAAACCGCTATGTAACCCAGGTAACTGCCAGGGTCAACGGGGCTGACGACCTTCGTCCCCAAAAAAGAAATGGAACTTCTCGAAATTCTTGGCTTTGCCGGGGCCCTTTTAATCGGCATCGTACTCGGATTGATCGGTGGCGGCGGTTCAATCCTCACCGTTCCCGTTTTGGTATATCTCCTGCATATCAACCCCGTTACGGCGACCGCTTATTCCCTGTTCGTCGTTGGGGTATCTTCCCTGGTAGGGGCTTTAAAAAACATGCAGAAAGGCCTGGTTGATTTTAAAACGGCCATCGTTTTTTCCATTCCCGCCTTTATCGCGGTATACGCCACGCGGAAATATTTGCTGCCTGCAATCCCGGAGGAACTCTTCCAGGTGGGGGATTTCATGGTAACCAAAGATATTGGGATCATGGTCTTTTTCGCCATCATCATGCTACTGGCTTCGGTATCCATGATCCGGGGCCGGTGCAAAAATTGCGACGACGACACTGCAAAAGTTGAGTACAATATTCCCCTGATCGTCGTAGAAGGCCTGGTCGTGGGGGTGCTGACCGGGATTGTGGGTGCCGGAGGGGGGTTTTTAATTATCCCGGCCCTGGTGATGCTGGCTAAATTACCCATGAAAAAGGCGGTGGCCACTTCCCTGCTCATCATAGCGATAAAATCGCTGATCGGGTTTTTGGGGGATGTGCAAAACCTGGCCATTGACTGGGATATCCTGCTTTCCTTTACCGCCTTGTCCGTGGTCGGGATCTTTGCGGGGATTTGGTTAAGCAAGTTTATCAAGGGTTCCAACCTGAAAAAATCGTTCGGCTGGTTTGTGGTGGTTATGGGCCTCTACATCCTGTACAAGGAATTGTTGGGCTAGTTTTCCCTATCCCGCCCATGGCGAAGGGGACTGCTTGGAACCCGATGTGTGAACGCGTATGGCCCGGGTATAACTGTTTTCAGTGATTCAAAGCAGGCCCTTTTCCTCCAGGGAATTCCTCAGGCGATCATGGTTTTCCCAAAACTGGTCTTTGATTTTTTTCACAATCACGTCAAACTCCGGATGGGTTTTCAGGGGTTTTATAATGGGGTCCATTTCAAGGAACAACACAATCCAGTACTGGTAATTTTGCTGGGTGGAGAAATCCCTCAGTTGTTCTATCGCTTCGGCATACTTCCCTTCATGGGCAAATTTTTCGGCCATGCTGGCGCTTTTGTAAATGGACTGGTCCGCCTCACAATAATCCGCATAGGCCTCGAAAAACCGGCTTGCCTCCTGCTCCAATCCCATTTTTTGGTAAACCACCCCTATTTTGAGATCCTCCTGGGGGTAAATATCCAGGCCACTGCCTTCCCTGGCTGTTACAAACTTCTCATAGTAATAAAAGGCGCTATCGTAAGCTTCAAGGAAATAATGGAGTTTCCCCACCTCCTGTAAGATGTCCAAACGGGTGGTGTCCTTCTCCCATTCCCTGGTTAAAAGCCTTTTGGTCCTTTCAATATCCCTGTCCCGGGCATAAAGGATGTAACACTTCAGGAAAGGGGCATACGGATTCTGAGGATCATATGCCAGCGATTTGTCAATATATTCAAGGGACTCTTCCACAAAACCTGTCTGGACCAGGGCATTGCTCAGGTGCAAAAAGGTATAGCTACGGGTGGTGGAGTCATTGGCGGCAACGTCAAGCTGCAGGCCCTTGAGGGCATATTCCAGGTACTTTCCGGTATTCGGTACAATACGCGCATAATAATCCGACAACAGTTGCACCACCGACGACGAATTGGGATTGTATTCCAGGGCCTTTTCCAAATGGGGCAAGGCGAGGCGGTACTCCCTGGTCTCCATGTAGTACAGCGCTTTGGCGATGAGGCTTTCGGCCGATTTCGAGTCGTACAGCAATGCCTTGTCCGCATAATTGTTGACGCGGTCCGCATACTGCTTATCGGCCTGGTAAATGTCCAGGAAGAAATAGGCCATCGCGATATTGGCATAGGCCAGGGAGAATTCAGGATCCTGCTCAATCGCCTTTTCAAAAAGGGGTATGGCGGTTTCCAATCCTTCTTTGGTGTTGGCGTGGAATCCATCCAGCGCCTGCAGGTAATAATCATAGGCTTCCAGGCTCTCTGTAGGCCTTTTCGCTATTCGCTCGAGTTCGGCGGGGGTCACAAACACTTTGATGGCATCGGTAATTTTTCGGGCTATTTCATTCTGCAAAGCAAAGATGTCCCCTACTTCCCGGCTATATTGCTCTGCCCATATCTGCCGGTCGGTAGCTGCCTCGATCAGCCGGATGTTCAGCAACACCCGGTCCCCTACCCGCTGGCCGCTCCCGGTTACGAAATAGCTCACGTTTAATTCTTCCCCTATTTCCCGGATGGCCTTGTTTGAATGCCGGTATTTTTCCGTCGAATTCCGGCTGAGCACCCTCAGGTTTTCCACTTTCTGAAGGTTGTTCAGGGTAGACTCCATTAGGCCGTTTACAAAATATACGTTGGTGGTATCATTGCTTTCGTTCTTGAACGGCAGCACTGCTATGGACTTCTCCAATTCCCCGGGGACAGCTGTTGGAAGGTTCTTCCATACCAAAAAGCCCAGCGCCAAAAGTATCGGCATGGCAACCCCTATGGTTTTCCAGGGGTTTCGTTTTGAAACCGGGCGGCTGGCGGGTTCATCCGGCAAATCTTTTTGTGAGGCTTCGCCAGGGGGGTAGCCATAGTGTTCGCGGAAGCATTTGATAAAATACGAAGTACTCCCAAAGCCTACCTGGTACGAAATTTCAGAAACGGTCAGGGAAGTTTCCCTAAGCAGTTCCATTCCCTTTTTCAGGCGCTCCTGCCGGATAAATTGGCTTGCTGAAAGTTTGGTGTATTTCCGGAATTTCCTGAGCAGGTTGGAGCGGCTCATGTTCAGGGCTTCTGACAGCTCGGCCACGCCAAAAGTCTCATCGGAAAGGTGCTCCCGGATAATGGCTTCGGCCCGTTTAATAAATTCTGTTCCTGTTTTGGAGGTGCCCGACATGGGATTCTGTTACTCCCCCGAAAGTACTAAAGATTATGCTAACCCCACTGGGAAATGCTGTAATACAGGGAACAGGAAAAGCACCTGTTGCATCATAATTTATACTCCTGCGGCATAATTTATACCCCCTTCCCCAAACGTTATGGAATTGGCTGCATCCCTTATTAGCCTTGCGCCATGGCCTTCCCGAACTTTGTGTCAAACAAAAAGCAAGAGTAATAACCTAAATCAAAAGAACTTATGTACGCTTTGAAAATCAAATTCCTGAACAAACCTTTTTACGCGATGCTTTTGGCTGCTCTTTTCGCAGGCACGGTTTCCTGCAAGGACGCTAAACCGCAAACGGCCGGGGACACTCACGGGGAGGTCGTTGAAAAACCGGAAATGGACCTGCAGACCGCCGTAATCTATGGCAACCTCGATGCCGTGAAACAGCATATCCGGATAGGATCGGATCTGGACATAAAAGACGCGATGAGCGGATCCACCGCCCTGATTACCGCGGTAACTTTCGATAAGGCCGATATCGCCAACGCCCTGATCGATGCCGGGGCCAACCTGTCCCTAAAAAACAACGACGGGGCCACAGCCCTGCATGTGGCTGCGTTTTTCTGCCGGGTGGAACTCGTACAGAAACTACTGGATGCGGGCGCCGACAAAACCCTGAGGAACAACTTCGGGGCCACGCCCCGGGAAAGCGTCATGGGATCGTTTGAGGAGGTGAGGCCCGTCTATGAATTCATGCAAACCCAACTCGGTCCGATTGGCCTTGATCTCAAAATGGATGAACTGGAAAAAACCCGTCCGGTGATCGCCATGATGCTGCAATAAAACGCCTAAAACCGATTTCAAATGTCAACAGAAAGAAGATACGATATTGACTGGCTTCGGGTGATTGCCATCGGCCTGTTGCTAATCTATCACATTGCGATTGTATTCCAGCCCTGGGCCATGTTCGTGGGGTTCATCCGGAGCGAGGAACCCATGCCGGGCCTGTGGGTCCCAATGACCATGCTAAATGTCTGGCGGATACCCTTCCTCTTCTACGTTTCGGGGATGGGGGTCTTTTTTGCCCTGCGCAAACGAAACTGGCGGGAATTGCTGCTCGAGCGCGGCCGTCGCATCCTGCTGCCCCTGGCATTCGGCTTCCTCGCCATCGCCCCGTTGCACTTTGTCATCTTCCAGGGGTTCTACAACATGCCCCTCAGCTATTATCCACACGTCGGACACTTGTGGTTCCTCGGAAATATTTTTGCTTATGTAGTGTTGCTTTCTCCTGTCTTCTTCTACCTGAAAAAACGGCAGGACGGCCGGTTTATGCAGGGGGTAAGGCTTGTCCTGGGCCATCCGCTCGGGCTTCTCATGGCCTCCTTGCCTTTTGTGATTGAAGTAATGGTGTTGAAGCCCCAGATTTTTGAACTGTATGCCGAGACCTGGCATGGTTTTTTCATCGGGATGCTGGCCTTCTTTTTGGGATTCCTATTCGTCTCGGCCGGGAAATCCTTCTGGCAAACTGTGCTGAAATGGCGGTGGCTTTACATCGGCTTTGCCCTGGTACTTTACGCCCTTCGGTTGGCTGTTTTCGATTTGAAATCGCCCGGCTATCTCATGGCACTTGAATCCAATTGCTGGATATTCGGGGTTTTCGGATTTGGGCACAAATACCTCAACCGGCCCGGGGCCCTTCTGAGCTACCTCAGCCAGGCAGCCTATCCGGTATATATCATCCACATGTTCGTCCTGTTCGCCGGGGCCGCCCTCATCCTGCCCCTGGAACTTCCGGTGATGCTGAAGTTCATCGCAATTGTCGCCTTCACGGCTGCTGTTTGCTTCGCCCTCTTTGAATTCGTCCTTAGGCGGGTCCGGTTCCTAAGGCCGCTGTTCGGCCTGAAAACAAGCAAGGGAAAGGCGAGTGAATCCGGGGTGCTAACAACTCCCGGAGGAAGCGGGGAGTAGGTTCTGGAAATTGGGAAGTTGCACCCTCGCCCGGAACCTGGGGGCTATCGGCGCGAGGATGCCCCAATTTTTCGGGGGTGAGGGAGCGGGTTGTTGCTTCCTTTAAGGAAATTTATGGTCTAATCGATTACCGCATTTATTTTCTCCCAGAGCGCATTGTCAAATCCGGAAAGGGCAAAACTGGGGTTGCCCGGATCCGATGCCCGCCCCATGCGCACCACGACCATGTTTTCGCCGGGCACCACATAAATGCGCTGGTCTTCTGCCCCCATGGCGGCATACATGTCTGCGGGGGCGTTGGGGATTAAACTCCCAGGAAAGACGGTTTGTCCGCCAGGAACCATGAAGCTCGACTTGCCGTTGAGCCACCAGAAATATCCGTAGGAGGGGTTGATGGTTTGAGACGAAGAAATGCCGGCCTCAAAGAAAGCCTGGTCTATGATTTGCTCCGTATCCCATTTTCCCCTGTGCAGCGCCAGCAGGCCGAACCGCGCCATACTTCGGGTATTGCTGTGGTATATCCTGAAAATAACCCCATTGTTCCAAAATCCATCCATGCCGATTTTGTCCTTCAGGGTGGCATTGTAATAGGATTCAAAGCTTTGATTCGCAGAAATGGCGACGACATCCATTAATTTTTGAAATACATTGCTGTAAGACCACCGGCTTCCCGCGTCGGCCACATAGGTCAACGCAGCCAGGGTAACCAGGTTGGCGTCTTCCAGCCCGGAGGTCATGCTGAGCAGGTGGAACAACGTGATCAGGGCTTCCTTTTCGGGGGGTGCCGAGGTCCAGCCATCACCGAGGTATTGGGCGACCTCGTCATCGATAGTGAACAACCCGTTTTGTTGGGCGATTCCCGTAGTCGCTGAAACCAGCGTTTTCCCGGCACTGTTCCATTGCCAGGTAGCCTCCGCCGTATGCCCGTCGAAGTATTCTTCCATTACAATCCTCCCGTTGACCAGGATCATAAAGGATTTGGTGTTTTTTTCAAGCAGGAAGTCCTTTAAGGGTTGCACCGCCGCCTCATTCCACCCCAGGCTGGAAAGCTCAGTGGTTTCCCAATTAGAGCCTGAGACGGGCGGAAAATACACCCCGTTATCAGGGGCGGGCGGGTTAGCCTCATCCTCGTTGCTGCACCCCATCAGGATGGGCAGCAACAGGATCAAAAAGCGCTTGGCATACTTCATACGGGGCACGGTTCTTTTCACGGTCGGGCATTTGCTATTTGAAATAGCAATAACCTGATATTGGGGAACTTATTGCATGAATGTGCCTTAAAACGATCAATGGAGGCCTTGGGGAGGGGTGAGGCCCTGGAAAGGAGTCGTTTTTTAATCTGATTTAGGAGTGTCATTTTCCTTATGAGCCCCAATTGGTATATTCAATTTTAAAAATAAAGAGCTATTATTAGAACCTGAAAGACCTTTCTAAACATTGGTAAGACCATAATAATATTTCAACCCCAAGTGTAGATTCCCCAATCTCCAGGACAGCTTTCTTTTAAATTTTGTTCTCTTAAATCCTTCAGCTGGAAAGCACTAAGAGAATCAGGGTCAATATTTTAAAATTAATGGTGTAAGTCGTGTTTTTTAAAAATTAAAACCGAGTTTGATCATGGGTCCAGAGGTGTTCAGATCATATCTAAATCGGCTTGAGCCACTTCCCTGGTCATAATCCATTCCAATAATTCTGTAGCCCAGGGTAGTCTGAAATAGCTTTGAAAAACGATACCCTGCCGAAGCTTGAAGTTGCCATGTGAAATCGGACCCTATGCCAAAACCACCTACGTCTCCGCGGAGTTTAAATTGCCAGGTATCATTAAGGCTTTTAGAAAATCGTGCAATAAGGACCGGGTCTATCCAAAATTCAGAATTTTCGGCACTTAACAATTCGGATGAACCGCCTCCAACTACATTTCTGTTAATATTTGCAGCCATTGATATATCGTTGAGGCGAAAACCTATTCCAGTTTCAAGAAAAGGGAACAATCTATAAAGCCCCGATAATTCCCAGATCATTTGCTTTAATTCGATCTCACCAGAATTGATAAGTGTTGAGGATTCTACATCCTGTGTTAACTTCATATAGACAAAATCCGAACCCAGTGCCCAACGATCGGTGGTTGCTTCGAAGTTGACCATAATGCCAAAGTCCAAATTCTTAAAAATGTCAGATGAATTGGCATCGACGTTTATAAGTGGAAGCTCTCTTATGCCAGATTCGCCATCCATGCCCGGAAACATAAGGTAAGGCTCGGCAAGAAAGTGCCATTTCTTATCAGCCGTTTCTTCCTGGGCTAATACCCCGAACTGAAACATGGCGAATACTAATACAATTAATACCTGATATTTCATTTTTGTGGAGTACCTGTTTTTTATTTTCATTTAAAACAAATTGTGAGAAGAGATTCAAATTTTCCTGACCAACTCACATCGGGCTGATTTAAACAGTTTCAACGAATCTTGCATTGATTACCAACCTGAAAATTAAATGCAATTTCACCCAATACCCGATAAAGGTAGATATTGTAATGACACAAGTAATACGGAAGGTAAAATATACCTAACACTAGGTATTAAATATTGAATATTAGAGCATTAGCTTTGTTCAATACTTAAAAAGTGTATAATAAAAAATTAAAATTGATGCGACTATTTAGCGTGAGAAGAAGAGGTGTGTAAATGCCAAAAAAAGTAAAGGGCTCATGCTCATTTAATTACTGCGAATCGTAAACTACCCGCAATTGAAATTACCATCCGGTAAAGTCTTAATCACACTATTCAACA
>CAZIJW010000029.1:0-30622 GCA_964539905.1 uncultured Robiginitalea sp. | reverse complement strand
ATGCCTCGGTGGCGGAATTGGTAGACGCGCTGGATTCAAAATCCAGTGATAGCAATATCGTGTGGGTTCGATTCCCACCCGGGGTACAAATGAGCTCCACGTTTTGTGGGGCTCATTTTTTTTGGCTGGCCAGGTATTCTGGTTATGCCCTAAGGAGGGAGTTTGAGGAAAAATCATGTCTGCTTGGGAATCAGAAATAATCCGATTTTGGCAATAGCGTTTTGGCCTGCCTGCCGAAGGATGGACAGGATTTCCGGCCCGGGTATTCCGTTCGCTGCAACACCACCTGGAAGAAAAGGCATTGGGTTTTTCAGGTGAGGTACGCGTGAAGGTCCTGTCAGGTGGGGGAAGGGATGAATTAGCACACCCCTTAAGGCCCTCCCAAAACATCATTCCACCGTGATGCTTGTTAAAACGGAAATGGGTTTTCCGTATGTGGTAAAACCATCCACCAAAATTTCAAACTCCCCGGACAGATCAGAGGTAAAGAATTCAAAATTCGCGCTGTTTCCATCCAGGGCGATATTGGGTTTCCAGAAAAGCATCATACGGTAATCGGGAATTCGTTCAAAGTCGCCTGTCCCATAGGTTTGCACGAAGTAATTTTTTTTGGGAATGGGCCTGACGATTGACGCCTTTGTGCCGTTTAGGGCGCTATATGTTTCATAATAATTTCCATCGAAGGTTTCCACGGCCATGATGCCCTGATAGGTTTTGCCGGCCAATTGAAACTGATCGCGAATCAGGCGTATCGCTTTAATTTTTTTCGCATCAAAGTCCTTCATGGCCTCATGGTTCGCAATGTAGACCCCGTCAAAAAGGACAATGGCCGGAAAGCTATTGAACGCTTCCTTAAAGGTTTCAAAGTCCTGGGCAATTCGGATGTAATCATTCCCTCCGGGATTATTGCGATAGCCCGCATTGTTTAAGATCTCCACCAGGGTTTCCTGAAATGTTGGGAAACGGGTATACTCATCCAGAATAAATACTTCGGGCACCCCCCCGTCAAAGGGGTCTGTGGGGTCACCCAACAAAACGGAGTCTGGTCGCAAGCCGAAGAACTGGTTTTCTATTTGGTTGTAAATGCTTCGTTTTTTAATCGCCCCGGCCGATTCTTCATCAAATTGCCAATCGCCGAATTGCAAATCCGAAACATCGAGCTTACGAGGTGCTTTGACCGTAATATCCACCGCCAGGTCGGGATCCCCCACCTGGATGACGGCTATTGGTTCTTTGTAATCGTTTCTGAGATACGTATAGAAGTTGCCATCCTGATCGGTGGTGGCAGAATTCAGGACGAATTCGGCTCCCGGCAGCGATACCACCACGGGAGTATCTGCCAGGGGCACGTCGGTATCGGCTCTTGTCACGGTTCCGTACAGCAATTCTCCGCGTTGCTCGGGAAGGAAAAGGCTGTCGCCCACCTTCAGGTCGATTTCCCTGGTCACCTTCTGATACCGTTCGGCATAGGCCATGGCATTCATGGCAGGGGGGGTATTCAACCGGCTTTTTTTCCTGACTTTCAGGGTATAGGTTCCATAGCCCAGGGAGCCTTTATAATTCCTCAGGGAAAGCGATACTTTTTCCCTTTTGGCGAAAACACTTTTGTTCAATAGCACTCCGATGGTGGAGGAATCCATTTTAACCGGGCCAGGCATGATTTCTGAAATTGCGGCACCTCCTGAATCGGTATCAAGCAGTCGGGACTGGTCGGCAGCGTAAGGATTGATGATCACCAGGTCATCTTTAAAAACCTGCCCCAGCCCATTGTTCTTCATCCATTGGGTATACCCCAGCAGTTTATAGTTACCTGAAGGGATATCGGTACCAACAAAAAAGTCGCCCTGGCCCACACCTCTATCCAATTTTATTTTTTGTTCCAGTACGTATTCCCGGTCTTCATTCACCAGGGCCACATAGCCCACTTTGCTTATTGTTGACGACCTGCTGTTTTGGGCATTGAAACAATGAAAGCTGTAGTACAGGTATTCGCCCGAAAAAATTACCGGACCCGTATGGTTCACAAAAACCTTTTCCTGTGGCACCTTTTTTAGGGTGGCCAATTCTTCTGCAGATTTGATCACATACTGCGACCAGGCATGACAAGAAAACAGGAATACCCCTACGCTTAAAAAAGTTTTGCTTCTATTCATCGACCCAAAATTCAGGTACCACATTGCTGCCCAAAGCCGTACAATCGCCACACTCCCTTTGCGTAACCAGGTAAGGGCCTTCACAAAGTCCTAAGGAAGAAAGTTCATAAAACTCAATATCATTTAACTTAATTAAGTCAATTAATGATTGGGCTCCTCCACAACCTTCAGGCGGCGGTAGCGTAGGCCCGTCTCTTTCCGGATTTCCTAATAATGGAGAGATATACCTTTCACAATTTACGGTTCCAAAGTATGGGGGCAGGTCTTCCCCGGGGAAAAAATCTTCATAATCAAAAAACAATCGCCTCTCTGTTATACTGGCCACATTGAAAAAGCCAATGGCCAGGGCGTTTTCATCTGTTACAGAGGTTATGTTGCCTTCTATCAGGCCTGGCTGGACTTCACTGAAGAGGCTTTGGTTTTGCGAAAATTGCAGCAAAGTGCGGTAAAATTTGGCCGCCTCTACCGTTTGGAGGAATTGCCTTACCAAAATACTGTAGCGATGAGAAATGATGGCGTCATCGCGACCGATAAATCGGATCAAATTCCGCTTTAATTCAGATCCTCCCACGGCCAGGCCATCAGACAGAATAATTTCCCTGGAGGATACCGTGTTGTAACACGTTTGTTCTTCCTGAGCCCTTGGAACCAAAGCGACATCCGGATAAATAATTTCTACTTCCCCTGTTGCGTCATCTTCTAAAACTTCTCCTTCGGAAAGGATTTCGAATTCAAATGCCGTCCAGTTCGGGGCTATAATTTTATAGGTTTCTTCATACGTGTAGCGGTACTCGTTCAAATCCCCTTCCGGATTTGAACTGTCCACAAATATGGCCATGCCCTCAACCCCGTTGTCGCTGATTATCCGTTCCGCATAAATGTCTTCAATGTTGGAAGTGCCATTTATTTGAGTGGTTTCGGACTGGTACTCAACACCGTCCTGAGTAATTACCGATAACTGATAATCAACGCCTTGCTGGGCCGAAAAGGGTGTTTGGGATACATATTGGCCCGGAGATTGCTCATTAAAAATGTAAGTGTTTCCCAATTTATCAAACACCCTGACCGTCGCATTCCGTTCAAAATTTACAACACTATCGTTGGCGAAGCCTGAACCCCTGCTCAATAAAATTTCCTGCGGTTTGAATTCGTCTGTGACGGTGGCTTCCACCACAAGAATATCTTCAATTGAAACCAGCGATTTTATGTCTTCAGCAAGAGGCACTTCCTCTATACAGGATTGTATGACAATTCCCAAAAGGAAAATCAGATTGAAATATGTAAATCGCTTGCCCGGGTTCATCATAGAAACCAATTCCTTAAAACTTAAAATTGTAAGTAATTGACGGTATGGGGATTGCGAATATAGAACTCTGCAATGCCTTCACTTCTCCATCTTCCGTCACAAAAAACACTGAATAGGGGTTGTTGCGCCCCAAAACGTTATACACCGAGATTGTCCAGAAACTATGGACCATTTTGTTCTTCCTGTGGTTGCCCTCGATATTGATCCCCAAATCCAATCGGTAGAAATCGGGTATCCGGAATTCGTTCCTATCGCTAAAGGCCACAAAATCGGCATTGTTGAATCGAAATGTCCCAATGGGGTAGGTAACCGGCCGGCCGGTCTGGTACACGAAATTGGCCGAAAAACTGTACCGCCTGGTGAGTTTGTAATTGGCGATTAAGCTCACATCGTGGGGCTTGTCAAAGTTTGACGGAAAGAATTCCCCTCCATTGATACGCTCCTCACTGAATTGGCTGTCGAAGCGATATAACGACCGCGCATAGGTATACCCCAACCACCCGTTCAGTTTTCCGCGGTTCTTTTTAATCAGAAACTCTATCCCGTAGGCTTTTCCCTCCCCTTGCAGTACCTCGGTTTCAACATGCTCATTCAGAAAAAGGTCGGCCCCGGTTTTAAAGTCCAACACATTGTCCATGCGTTTGTAATAACCTTCCACACTGACCTCATACATGTTGTCATTGAAGTTTTTGTAAAAACCCAATGAGGCCTGATACCCCGTTTGGGGCTCAATATTCAAATCGGAAAGTTTCCAGGTGTCAATGGGCGATACCGTGGTATTGTTCGTAAGGGTATGAACGAACTGATAGGCGTTGTTGAAGCTGGCCTTCACGGAAAAATCCGGGGCAAGGAGGTAACGAAGGGATACCCTCGCTTCGGGGCCTCCATAGGTCTCAACCACTTCGCCCCTGTTGTAACGGAGGGTGTCTTGCACCGTAGCTTCATTTCTCGGTTGGCCTTCAAAATAGGTCCGCTGGGTTCCTTCACCCAGGGCGGCAAAAAAGGCATACCGGAGCCCTAAATCCAAACTGAGGTTATCGCTCAAAGCGATTTCATCCCCCACAAACAAAGCGCCTTCTATCGCCTGTTCTTCCTCAATAAATACGGGAACTATATTGGAATCGCCGCCCATCGGTTCAATGCTTCCGGGATTAACGGAATACAATTTGGAGGTAATCCCATAATCCAAAGAATGTTTGTCGTTAAGTCGCGTATTCAATTTGTATTTCAGTTCAGTCTCGTTGATACGATAGTTCAGGTCAAAGTCGGTATTGCCCTGCCCATCGAAATCAATGCCGAACCGGTAATCGCTGTTGGCCACCATTAAAGCGCCAATGGTTTTGTCGCTATGCCGGTGGTCCCACCGTACGGAAGCCAAACGATTGGTGTAATTGTAAAGGGAATCGGACGTTATGCTGAAATCATCGCGGCTGAAATAGGCTGTTGCCCTGATCTCGCTATCGTCATTGAAGCGATGGTGGTATTTGGCAATTACATCAAAGAATGACGCCTCGCTATTGTTCAGGGACTCCTCCTCCAAAGAGCGCAGGATCCAATCGGCATAGGCCCCACGCCCACCGACCACCAGTGCAGAAGTGTCTTTTTTTACAGGGATCTCCAGGGCCAGGTTCCCCGTGACCGGACCTATGGAGCCCTCGCCCGAAAACTTTTCAACATTTCCATTCCTGGTTCGAATGTCAAAGACCGAGGACAAACGCCCCCCAAACTCCACGGGCATGCTTCCCTTATAAATATCCGCCCCTTTGGTGGTAAAAGGGTTCAGGGCCTGGAAAATGCCAAAAAAGTGGGTTGGGTTGTAGATTACGGCATCATCCAGCAGCACCAGGTTTTGGTCCGTTTTGCCGCCGCGAACGTTCAGTCCGGTCGCTCCTTCCCCGGCAGATGAAATGCCCGGCAGGGCTTTTGCCACCTGTAATAAATCGCGTTCCCCCAAAACCAGGGGGATGTTCCTGGATGCTTCCAAATCGATGGTTTCCTTACCCGTACTGGTTTCCCCGACATTGCTGATGGCATCGGCCTCGACCACCACTTCATCTAACTGTTCCAGGCCTTCTTCCATGGCCAAATTCAAGGTCCCATCGTTGTACATTACGATTTCCCGCTCCATGTTCTCGATACCTATGGCCGTTATAGAAAGTACATTATACCCGGGGGGCAGTTCAATGCTGTAATTGCCCAGTTCGTCCGTAATGGTCACCCTGTTGGTGCCCGAAAGCCGAATGGCCAGATCGGGAATTGGTTCACCCGTGCTTTCATTGGTGGCCCTCCCGCTGAGGATGAAGCTTTGCCGTAGCTGGCTCGAACTGGCCTTGCCAATTCTTGCAATTGGGTAGTTCCTGGCAGTGCGTTGAACACTTTCGGCTAAAAATGTGGGGGCAGGTCGGGTTGCCGCTATTTCTTCGGTAGTTTCTGAAGCAATGGTGTCTCTTCGTCCAAAAAAGTGTTTGGGAAGTTCATCATAAATGAGGGTATTCTCAAGTAGGAACACCCGTTTTTCTTCTTCAAGAATGAAATAGTTCAGGTGGGTATCCGCCAACAAAGTGTCAAGTGCTTCGGAAAGGGTTAGACCGGAAAGATCGATCTCCTCAGGAATTTCCCTGATCCATTCTTCCAGGAAGAAAAAACGGTAGCCTGTTTCCTGCTCCAGCTTTAGAAGTGAGGCATTGGTTTCAATACGCTCCTGAGGTTCGCCGGACAGGGTTTCCTGGGCATAGGTAAGGGGAAACAGGCAAAGACTAGTCACAAACAACAGCATGCGTGAGCGTTGAATGAAAAGACGCCTGTATCTTCCTTTTTCCATTATAGGGATTGCCTATCCCTAACAAAATACGCTTATTAATTGAATTCCCGGAATCACATGGTTCCAATTCACAGGGTTTTCCTGAAAATTGCCATGAGGAAATAATAGTCGTCCCCACCCGGGGTACAGCTGAACCAAAAAGGTGCAGAATGGCAGGCGGGCCTCATTTTTGAGGCCCGCTTCTTTTTTGCTATCGGTTCAGGGCTTACTTTTGTGGTTTCAGGCATGGATGCAGGGGTTTTGCCCCATGCGGTTTAATTGGACCATTTCTGAATTAATAAGTATCTTTCACTTTTTACTCGTTCTAACTGGATTAAAAACAGAAACATGAAGAAAATTACGGTTGCAAAAGGCGATGGTATAGGCCCTGAGATCATGGACGCCACCCTTAAGATTTTGTTCGCTGCGGGAGCGGAAATAGAGACCGAGGAGATTGAAATCGGCGAGAAAGTATATACCCGCGGGCATACGGCCGGCATTGAGCCGGGCGCATGGGAATCGCTCCAGCGCACCCGGGTTTTCCTGAAGGCGCCCATCACCACGCCACAGGGCGGGGGTTTCAAAAGCCTGAATGTGACCATACGCAAAACGCTTGGGCTATTCGCAAACGTGCGCCCCTGCATCTCATACCATCCGTTTGTAACCACCAAGCACCCGGTGATGGATGTGGTCATTATCCGGGAAAACGAAGAAGACCTGTACGCCGGTATTGAACACCGCCAGACCCAGGAGGTTACCCAGTGCCTGAAGTTGATAACCAAGCCCGGGAGCGAAAAGATCATCCGGTTTGCCTTTGAGTATGCAAAAACCTACGGAAGGAAGAAGGTGACTTGTTTTACCAAGGACAACATCATGAAACTGACCGACGGGTTGTTCCACCATACCTTCGACGAGATTTCAAAGGAGTACCCGGAAATCGAATCGGAGCACTGGATCGTCGATATCGGGGCAGCCAAGCTGGCCGATACGCCCGAGAATTTTGATGTGGTGGTTATGCCGAACCTTTACGGAGACATCCTCTCCGACGTTGCGGCCCAGATTACCGGGTCTGTCGGGCTAGGGGGTTCCGCAAACATCGGAACCGGATACGCCATGTTTGAGGCCATCCACGGATCCGCGCCCCGCAGGGCCGGCCAGGACCTGGCCAACCCTTCCGGGTTGTTGCTGGGGGCCATCCAAATGATGGTATACATCGGGCAGCCCAAAGTGGCCGAAAAGGTCCACAACGCCTGGTTGAAAACCCTTGAAGACGGGATTCACACCTATGATCTTTACGATGAGGCCAGCAGCAAGCAAAAAGTAGGCACCGAGGGCTTTGCAAATGCCGTAATCGAAAGGCTCGGTCAAAAACCCACGACCCTGCCCGTGGTTAGCTATGCCTCCGCAACCCAGCCCAAACTCTCCGAATACACCCCCGGAAAGCCTGAAAAAAAGGAACTGGTTGGGGTGGATATCTTCCTGGATTGGGACGAGGCAGGCCGGAATGCCGAAAAACTCGGCGGGGAGCTTTCCAGGCACAGTGCAGGGCCCCTCACCCTCCAGTTGATTACCAACCGTGGGGTAAAGGTATATCCGGAAGGAATGGAGGAGACGTTTTGCACCGACCACTGGAGGTGCCGGTTTTCTTCCAAAAAGATGGACCAGGCCACGGCATCCAGGGATGTGATCGACCTTATGGCCTCTTTGGAAGCTGCCGGTTTTGATATCATCAAGACCGAAAATTTATACCGTTTCGATGGCAAGCTAGGGTTTTCCCTGGGCCAGGGCCAGTAGTCCTCAGATACAGCGCTTAAGAATGGCCTCCATGCGGAGGCCATTTTTTTTAGGTATAATCGGGCAGGAATTCGTGCTCCACCTGCAGGACCCGAATCCGGAACTCCAGGCAAAGCGCCTGTAGTACATTAAAGGAGACAATGGCATAGGGCCGTTTTTTTCCAAAACCGCATCTTCTGAAGTGATTTTGACCCCAAATCTGCCTTCCGGGAATTTATCAACGGCTCCCCGGGGACGCGAACAGTTGGTTTTCAGGTTTCTTTGGCCCTTTGTAAACAAAAAACACCTTAGAGTTAGGGAATCGTTAATAACCCTGTGGAAAAGCTCTTGCCATTTCCCTGGATTTCTACGAAACAAAATTTGACCTTTACCCTGGAATTTGTTTCCCACCCCATTTTTTGAGGATTCCCACGTTCCATTCCCCAGGGAGGCTGGCCCTCCTTTTTGTCCTTTTTTTTCAACAGAATAGGGCGTATATAATTGATTAATAATACCTTAAATATTTTTAGTGATGGAGATTTCCCAAATTATCAAACGCGATTACAGCACCTCCCCTTTTGTGTTGGAAAAAATCACCGATGCCGTCGAAAAGGCCATGCAGTCGGTCGGGAATGGTTCCCGTAAGGACGCGGAGATCATTTCGATGCGGGTGTATGAAACCCTGCTGGGCCGGAAGGAACTCGACCCCCAATACACCCCTACCGTGGAACAGGTGCAGGATATCGTCGAAGACACCCTCATGGGAAGCACCTTCCACGATGTAGCCAAGGCCTACATCCTGTATCGGAACGAACAGGCCCGGAAAAGGGAAACGGATATCTTCGAAAAACGGATTGAGCTGAAACCGTATGAATATCCCCAGCTGAACGAATATGTGGATGCCATCCGGCATTCCTACTGGATCCATACCGAATTTAATTTCACCAGCGACATCCAGGACTTCCGCACGCGGCTTACGGAGCCGGAGCGCAACGCCATCAAAAATACCATGCTGGCCATTTCTCAGATCGAGGTTGCCGTTAAAACCTTTTGGGGCGACATCTACCACCGCATGCCCAAGCCTGAGATCGGGGCGGTGGGGGCTACCTTTGCGGAAAGCGAAGTGCGCCACCACGATGCGTACTCCCACCTGCTGGAAATCCTGGGGCTCAACCACGAATTCCGGAACCTGAAGAAAAACCCCGTAATCATGAAACGGGTCCACTACCTGGAGACGGCCCTGAAGCACGCCAAGAGCGAACACCCAAGGGATTATGCCGAATCCATCCTCCTGTTTTCCCTTTTCATCGAACATGTGTCGCTGTTTTCCCAGTTCCTGATCATCATGGCCTTCAACAAGCACAAGAACCTGCTGAAGGGGATTTCCAATGCCGTGGAGGCCACTTCCAAGGAAGAACAGATCCACGGGGATTTCGGGATCGACGTGATCAAAATCATCCAGCAGGAAAACCCGGCCTGGTTCGACGGGCATTACCAACAACGGATACAGGAGGTCTGCCGGGCGGCCTTCGAAGCGGAGAGCCAGGTGGTCGATTGGATCTTTGAAATGGGCGAACTCGACTTTTTGCCCAAAACCGTGATTAATGAATTCATCAAAAACCGCTTTAACCGTTCGCTCGAGAGTATCGGCATCGAGAAGGTCTTCGAAGTGGACCCGGCCCTCCTGGCCGAGACCGAATGGTTCGACGACGAGATCATCGGGACCAAACACGGCGACTTCTTCGTGAAGCGGTCGATCAACTATAGCAAAAGAACACAAAGTATAACCAGCGACGACTTATTCTAAACCATGCACGAGAACACGAAAACCAGCAGCGAAACCATAAAGGAAACCCATACCCCCGAAGTGGAGCACCTGATTAATGCCCGAAAGGGCACCTTACAGGGGGCGCGGGCCGGGGAACCGGAACCGGCCTTCCACTGGCTGACCGACCACAGCCGCAAATTCCTCGCCTCGGGGTATTTGCCGGAAGGGGCCAGCGCCGAACAGCGGATCCGGGAAATTGCCGAAAGGGCAGAGGAAATCCTCCAAATCCCGGGGTATGCCGATAAATTTTACAAGTACATGGGGGCGGGGTACTTTTCCCTGGCCTCCCCGGTGTGGTCCAATTTTGGCAGGCGCAGGGGCCTGCCCATCAGCTGTTTTGGTTCCCACATCGATGACGATATGGGCAACATCCTGTTTACCCAGTCGGAAGTGGGCATGATGTCGAAACTGGGCGGGGGCACCTCCGGCTATTTCGGGAAGATCCGCCACCGGGGCGCCCCGGTTAAGAATAATGGATACGCTTCAGGGGCCGTGCACATTATGCAGCTCTTTGACAAGATGGTCGACGTGGTGAGCCAGGGGTCGGTCCGCAGGGGCCGTTTTTCGCCCTACCTGCCCGTGGAACACCCCGACATCCATGAATTCCTGGAAATCGGGACCGAGGGGAACAGCATCCAGCAGCTCACCCACGGGGTAACGGTCACCGACCAGTGGATGCAGGAGATGATTGACGGCGACCAGGACAAACGGGCCATCTGGGCCAAGGTGCTCCAGCGCCGGGGCGAGATGGGCTACCCCTACATTTTCTTCAGGGACCACGCCAACAACGGGGCCCCGGAGGTGTACCGGGAAAAGGGCCTGCAGATCCACGCCAGCAACCTCTGTACGGAAATCATGCTCCCTTCCAGCGACCAGTGGTCTTTTGTCTGCGTCCTCTCTTCCATAAACCTGTTGTATTACGAGCAATGGAAAGATACGGATGCCGTGGAAACCATGGTCTATTTCCTGGATGCCGTACTGAGCGAATTCATAGAAAAGCTCGAAAGCTTCAGGGATTCAGACGATCGCGAAGACCGGCAGACCTTCCTGTTCATGGAGCGGGCGTACAACTTCGCCCGGGAGAACCGGGCCCTGGGCCTTGGGGTCCTGGGATGGCATTCCCTCCTGCAATCGCGGATGCTGCCCTTCGACAGCCAGGAGGCTTACGACCTGAACAGCGAAATTTTCAGGGCCATCAAGGAACGGTCTTACAAGGCTTCCGGGGAGTTAGCAGAACGCTTCGGGGAGCCTGCGGTGCTCAAAGGTTACGGCCGGCGCAATGCTACCCTGAACGCCATTGCCCCCACGACTTCTTCCGCCTTTATTTTGGGGCAGGTCTCCCAGGGCATTGAGCCGATTTGGTCCAATGTGTACGTAAAGGACATCGCCAAGATCAAGACCACCATCAAAAACCCCTTCCTGGAGCGCCTGTTGGAGGAGAAGGGGCAAAACACCCCGGAGGTCTGGAGGAGCATCCGCGACCAGGACGGGTCGGTGCAGCACCTCGAGTTCCTGTCGGACCTGGAAAAGGAGGTCTTCCGGACCTATTCGGAAATCGACCAGTTGGCAATCATCTACCAGGCAGCCAACCGGCAGAACCATGTGGACCAGGGCCAGTCGGTCAACATCCTGGTGCATCCGGAGATGCCCGTAAAGGAAATCAACAAGATCCACGTGACGGCCTGGAAGCTGGGGCTTAAATCGTTGTATTATCAGCATAGCATGAATGCGGCCCAGAAATTCCGGCAAAAGAAAGACTGCGTCAGTTGCGAGGCCTAGCGCAGGCGGCCGAAGCGCAAAAAAAGGAACCGGGCCTGAAAGGGCCCGGTTTTTTTGTTGCCTTTGGCCTTTTCCTTACAGGGAGCCTTACGCTACCCCGGGAGGCCACAGGGGGGGGCTGAAAGGGTTACTCCTCCAGGCGGAACCGCGCCAGGGGCGCCATCCGGGCCTTATTCAGGCTTAACACGCCTTCTGCAATGGTATAGTTGTCGGCGGTTTCCAGGACTTTATTGAAGCGGTCTGCCGTTTCCATATCGGGGCAGGCCATAAGGGTGGAGGCCATTTTCCCGAAAGTGATCCGGTTGCCTTCTTTAAGTTCGTATCCGCCGTTGATCACGTTGCAGCTATTGTTGCCCGAAAACCTCCCGGTTTCGCTGTCAAACATCAGGTTGGCCGTGCGCCTTCCCTCCCCGGCGGTGATTTCCTGTCCCATCAGTTCCACCAGGATCCATTTTTTATTTTCCAACCCCGGGTCGGCCAGGTTTTTAACAAGGATATACTTTTCGGCCAGGTCCCCGGTAATCCGGTTGCCTTCCCGGTCGAGGTGGAACAAAGCGTTTTCCCCCACCTGGTAGCTTTGGGGTTCCCCTTCTTCCGGGGTCAGGGTGACCTTGGAGCCGGTTTCATCCCAGGCAAAGGAGCCGGTATCGGTCCGCCCGGTTTCCTCCTTGCCCAGGTAGGTCATCCTGCGCCGGAATTCCCCGTCCTTCATCAGGGTAATAACGGTCTCAATCCCTTCGCAATCGGCACAGGGCACCACCCCTTTATAGGTGCCGTTCCAGTCGAGGGAATTCTGGCTGTTGTGGGCATCGGGAACGGGGGCAGCCGACATGGCCGGTTCTGCCGTGGATTCCCCTGCCGCAGGATCCTGTGTTTCGGCGCCTTTGGGTTTGCAGCCAACGGCTGCAAGCAGCAGTACCGCCGCGGTAACTTTAAGAGTGTTTTTGAATGGTTTCATGGAAATGGAATTTGAGATTGTTTTTAACATCCGCAGACCCCGTAAACCGGGGTGGAGACCTCCTGCCCATCGCTAAAACGAATGACCAGCCGGCCCTGGATTTCCCGGACTTCCTGGTCGGTTTGTTTTT
This sequence comes from uncultured Robiginitalea sp., assembly GCA_964539905.1. Taxonomy (GTDB): domain Bacteria; phylum Bacteroidota; class Bacteroidia; order Flavobacteriales; family Flavobacteriaceae; genus Robiginitalea. The sequence goes on along the minus strand of CAZIJW010000029.1, from coordinate 17,895 downwards.
CAGAGTCCTGAAGCACCTCCACGGTGAACCCTTCGGGGGTTTCTCCCGAATACCAGCGGATCGGTGTGCCATCGAGGGAAATCATTTTGAAATTTTTGGCGCTGTCCACCATGCCGAACTTTTCCAGGTAAACAAAACGCTGCTGCCGGTATTCCTCCCGGTTCCTGGAATAGGTACAGGAACAGCCGGCAAACCCTTCCGGGTATCCCTCCATTACAGTAAGTTCGCGCAGTTTCGGGGACTCTGCGGCCGGCATTTCCCCGGTTTTTTGGGCGTCTTTACACCCGCCAAGCAGCAGGATGCCAAACCCCAGGGCAAATAAAACTTTCATCAATCGGTTTTTTTGAACGTTAATAAAGCGGTGTCCCCTTGGAGCAGGGTGAGGATTCCCGAATCGACCCGGTAGGCGTCGACCCGGGAAAGCAAGCCCAGAAACGTGTTGGGAAGGGTCATGTCGCCGCAACTCATTTTCGTGCCCATGGCCGGGCCCAGTTGGAGCTCCCTTTCGCCAACGGATATAAGGGAACCCCGAAAGGTATTGCATCCGTCATTACCCATAAAGCGGTTTTCCCGGAGATGGAATTCAATGTACGGCCGTTGCCTTGATGCGGTCAGGTCAGCTTCAAGCACTTCGCGGCCCTCTGTGGCGTGCAGCATCCAGATATCATTCAGCCGGAGCCGTTGATCCACGGCTTTTTCAAGTACTGAAACCAGGGTATATCTGATCGAGCTGGCATCTGCGGGTACTGTTTCCGGGTCCAGGGGTTCTTCCTTCACGCGTATCCGGTACCGGTATCCGGGTTCATACTCGAACCCTTCGATTTCCGAATAGAAAAATTCCCAGCGGTCCGAACCCTCTTTGCGTACCTGCAGGCATTCCATGGGGCCTACCCCGGTACAGGGGACCCTGAAGCTGTTGACCTCATAGGTTTTCGAATTCATAGGCTGTGGCCGGGTTGCGTTGCAGGAAGCCAGTAGCAGGAATGCCGTTGGCAGCCAGTACACTGCGGTTCTTTTAAGGATTCCTTTCATGGAGTTAAAATACAAAAATCCGAAAAATGTCCTCAGGAAATCCAAAAAAAGCACACGCTGAAAATGCGACGGGAAAGCCTGTGTCGTTCGTCGATGGGGACAACCCTATTATCCATACAAAAGGGATATGCCTGGTTCCTTGAAATAATTGCCCTTATCGATGAAATGCACCCCCTGCGCCATTCGCCTGCCCGGGCGGGTTGTTAGTCGATTTCCCCGGCGCCATTCCAGGTACCCCCTTACTTTTGGACCATAACCAAATCGGGAATAATATGAATACACTTTTACTCATTAAAGAAATCTACTACAATGGCTTCCGCAACCTTGGCCACTTTATCGTAAAGCGGTATTTCAAGATTTTCAGCTGGTTCAGTTTTGCCATGTTTATGGTAGTACTGTACGCTTTCGTCTACCGGGTGGCCACCGGGTTTCCTTTTGATTAACCGGAAACGGAACCCAAAGCCCATGGCCGGATGTTTGACAGACTCGGACGCTTTATGGTAAAGTACCTCGATCGCATTGAAGTAGTGGTCCTGCTGGCTATGCTGTGTTACCTGCTTGGGGTGGCGCTGATGCTGTACTATGGGCTCCGGTAGGGGTAAGGGGTTCTCCTTTACAGGCTGCCATGAGGGTGCTGCGGGAAATCCCGGGGACCTCAGGCTTCCGCAATCCTGAAAATCCTTTCTTATTTATCAGGTTTCATCGTAAATCCGTATCTTCATGGGTGACACCCGAAAAGGGAGTCGCATAAAAACCAACCCATAAGGAAAGAACCATGAAAAAAAGGATACACCTGGTCCTTTGGGCCCTGGCATTGGTTATGGCCGGAGCCTGCGGGAACGACAAAATGTCTGAGGAAGAAATGGCCGTGCGCGCCGAAAGGGAGTATAAAGACGCCCTGGCGGCCATAGAAGAGGCCAACAAACTGATCAACATCCTGGTGCGGGAGGGGAAATATGAGGAAGCCGGGGTCTACTTTGCCCCGGATGTCGTACAGATGATTTCCGGGCAACCCCCGATCAAAGGGCGGGAAGCATGGGTGCAGGCACAAAAGGATGCCGCGGCACTTGGCGATTGGAACCTGGAACTGGAAGTGCTCGATTTCCAGTACCTGGGCGATTTTGCGGTGGAGCGGGGTCGCGGGGTGCAGACCTTTACCGCCAACGCAGACAGCCCCGTCCCTTCCATGCAACTGGTGGGCGACTACCTGGTGTTCTGGAAAAAATACCCCGAGGGCTGGCAGATCCAGTACGATTACGTGGTAGTGGCCCCACAGGGGCCTACTGCGGCAATGCAAGAGTGATCATGCCGGCGGAGGATAGCTCCCGAAAGCAGCACTGGGAAGGGGTTTACCGCGAAAAACCCCTGGAAACCGCAGGCTGGTACCAGGCCGTTCCTGCCACATCCCTGGAATTGATTTCCCAATTGGGGCTTTCACAAAGCGCCCCCCTGATCGATGTCGGGGGAGGCGACAGCTTCCTCGCAGACCACTTGCTCGAGGAGGGGTTCACCGATATTACGGTGCTCGATATTTCCGCCGCCTCCCTGAAACGGGCGCAGGCGCGCCTGGGAAGCCAGGCGGAAAGGATCCACTGGGTGGCATCCGACATCCTCGACTTTGAACCCCGACGCCCCTATGCCCTCTGGCACGACCGCGCCGCCTTCCATTTTTTGACCGATCCGGCCCAGGCCAGGGCATACCTCGACCGGGCCCGGAGGGGGATCCGCCCGGGGGGCCACTTCATTGTGGGGACCTTTTCGGAGAACGGCCCTTCCACCTGCAGTGGCCTGCCGGTACAACGGTATTCCATCTCAGCCCTCCGGGACACTGCCACCCCCGGGTTTGAATTGCTTCGGGGCTTTAACACGGTACATAAAACGCCGTCGGGTGGGGTACAGGACTATACCTTCGGGGTTTTTGTCCATACCGGCTGAATTCGTATTGTTGCATAAACCTGACAGACGCTTCGTGTTGAAACCCCTGGTGAACATCCGGTTTTCCCTTCCGGCCCTGTGCTTTCTGGGCCTCTTCGCCACCTCCTGCGCCACCCGAACGGTCCACCCCCGGTTTGAATCGAACGAATATATACAGGGTTTCCGGAAGCACTTTGTGAACCGGGAGGTAAAGGTGTATCATACCACCCTTGCGGATGTCAACTACACCACCCACCGCGATACCCTGGAAGCGCTGCTTTCCGGCCAGGGCCTCAACGGCGTGCTGGCCTACGGGAAAACCGATGTGCCGCCCATCTATGAGTACTACCTGATGGTGAACCCGAAAAGGCGAAAACTCGACCTTTCCGGCTATCCGCGGGTTTGGGATACGGTTTTGAGGGGCAGCCGGGTTATGTTTGCCGGGAGGGGGCTGGGCGGGGATCCCTTTCCGGAGGGTGATTTCCGGCAGATAACGCGGAGCCTCCAGGTGGGGAAAGGGTATCCGGAGGAACTAAACCACATTGCCGACGCGGTCTTGCGGTATTCGGAATCTGCCAAATTCCTGCAGGCGTATACCGAAATCGCGGCCTATCCCGTCAAAGATGCCCTGGAAAAGGATTTCCGGCAACAGATGGAACTGACTTACCTGTGCATGCTGGGCGACAACCCCTGGTACCGAAAAGTGCTGGGGGAACGGGAAGGCCGGTATCCCCGGCGCCCGGAGGAAACCCGGGCCCTCCATGAGCGGGGGCTGGCCGGCAGGGAAGAAGTGATCGGGGCGTTGTTGTCGCGCACAGAAGGCCAACAGGTGGTCATGTTCAACGAAAATCACTTCATGCCCTGGCACCGGATCCTGCTTACGGAACTGTTGCCGGGCCTTAAAAAACAGGGATTTCAATACCTGGCCCTGGAAGCCCTGTCGGGGGATTCACTCCTGAATGCCGGGGCCATCCCGGACCTGAGGAGCGGGTTTTATACCCGGGAACAGCATTTTTACCGGCTGCTGCGCACCGCGCAGGCCCTGGGTTTTGAATTCGTCTCCTATGACGCCAGGAAAGGGGACCGTGAACTGCTGCAGGCCCGGAACCTCTACCGGAAGACCCTTGGAAAGGACCCGGATGCCCGGGTAGTGGTCCTTGCCGGCCTGGAACATATTTATGAGCGGGGAGGCGAGTCGCAACCCCGGATGGCCCAACATTTTGCAACCCTGTATGGGATCGACCCGCTCACCATATCCCAGACCGACCTGGCCCATTACCGCCATGAGATGGAATCCGAACTCGTGCTGGTCCCCTCCGATTCCCTTGAGCGCAGCCGGTGGCAGCGGGTTGACCTGCACGTGGTGAACAACCTCGGATGGGGGTATCCCCCGGGCGATTTCAGGTATTCCAACACAAGCGGGCAACCCCTGCAACTGGCTCTTTACAATACAGATGGCTGGCTGTCCGATTACGGTTACCTGGGGGATATCCCGGAGTTTTCTGCCCTCCTGCTCCCCGGGGAAGCGTTTTCCGTTGCGCTTCCGGAAGGGGAGTACCGGTTCCTGCTTTTTGATAGCAGGGGGGAGGTCGTCCGCAATGTGCCTGCGCTGGAGCAGGTGCGGCGGTAAGCCGGGGGGCGCTTTTTTTCCGGGAAGATGGAAAAGCCCCCTTCCACCCACCCACAAAATTAACCCCCCGCCCGGCAACCTCCCTGCAGCATACCCGATTCCCGCTCCCCTGTCAACCATCTTTCCCCCCCGCCGTTTCCTCTGGCCCCGGCCCACCGTAAAATTTAACACAGCTAAAAATGGAAATAATCCAAAAAAAAGGAAATAATCCATAAATTAGCTTCCCTCCTTTTTTATGAAACGCGAGATGCAAAAGACGATTCTCCATCTGGACCTGGATACCTTTTTCGTTTCGGTGGAACGAAAGCTCGACAGCCGGTTGCTCAACAAGCCCATCCTGGTGGGGGGGCTCAGCGACCGGGGGGTGGTGGCCGCCTGCAGCTACGAGACCCGGGGCTATGGGATCCATTCGGGCATGCCCATGCGCATGGCCAGGGAACTCTGCCCGCAGGCCGTGGTGATCCGCGGCAATGCCGGCACCTACAGCCGGCACTCCGATGAGGTGACGGAGATCATCAAAGAGGGGGTCCCCCTTTTTGAAAAGGCCAGCATCGATGAATTCTATGCCGACCTCTCCGGCATGGACCGTTTTTTTGGCTGTTACCGCTACGCCACGGAGCTCCGCCAGCGGATCATCAGGGAGACGGGGTTGCCCATTTCTTTCGGCCTTTCAGTGAACAAGGTGGTTTCCAAGGTCGCCACGGGGGAAGCCAAACCGAACAACCAGCTCCGGGTAGATTCGGGATACGAAAAACCGTTCCTGGCGCCCCTTTCCATCAGGAAGATCCCCATGGTGGGCGACAGCACCTACCAGGTGTTGCGGAACCTGGGCCTGAAGCAGATAAGGACGCTGCAGGAGATGCCCCTGGAGGTAGTGCAACGGGTACTCGGGGCCAACGGCACCACGATTTGGAAGCGCGCCAACGGCATCGACAACCGGCCGGTGGTCCCGTTTTGCGAACGCAAATCGATTTCCACCGAACGCACCTTCGATCGCGACACCATTGATGTGCGCCGGCTGCGCGGGATTTTGGTAGCCATGACGGAAAACCTCGCCTTCCAGCTGAGGCGGGGGGGGAAGCTTACAGCCTGTGTTTCGGTGAAGCTCCGCTACTCCGACTTCAACACCTGTTCGAAACAGGCCCGCATCCCCTACACCAGTGCAGACCACAAGCTGATCCCCCAGGTGCTGGGCCTCTTTGAGAGGCTGTACGACAGGCGGCTCCTGGTGCGCCTCATAGGGGTGCAATTCAGCCACCTGGTACCCGGCAGCTACCAGATCGACCTTTTTGAAGACAGGGAGGAGATCCTGAGCCTGTATGCGGCCATGGACCGCATGCGGGAGCGGTATGGGGACAAGAGCGTGATCCGGGCCGCCGGCATGGGGGCCCGGACCATCGGCCGGATGCACAACCCTTTTGACGGGCGCCCCCCCGTGGTGCTTGCGCACCGGAAACAATAAGAAATTCCAAATCTGTGTATTTAAACTGCCATACCTACTACAGCCTCCGCTACGGGACGTTTTCCGAGGTGGAATTGCTTGAGCTGGCCCGGGAAAACGGAGTGGCCCGCCTGGCGCTCACCGACATCAACACCACGTCTGCCGGGCTGAATTTTGTGCGAAAGGCCCGGGAATTTGATATCCGCCCCCTGTTGGGCATCGATTTCAGGAACGGCATAGACCCCTGTTTTGTGGGGATTGCCCGCAACAACGAGGGGTATTTTGAGTTGAACCATTTCCTTTCCCGCCATTTGCACGGGAAGTTGCCCCTGCCCGCGCGGGCCCCGGCGTTTTCCCATGCCTATGCCATCTATCCCTTTGAAAAGGTCTTGCTGGAAGAGATGGTGCAGTTTGCCCCCCACGAATTCATCGGGGTTTCCGTACGCGATTTGCGCCGGCTCCCCTTCAGCCGCCTCGTTGAATTGCGCGACCGCCTGGTGGTCTTGCAACCGGTAACCTTTCGCAACAAGAGGGATTTCAATGCCCACCGCCTGCTTAGGGCCATAGACAACAACACCCTGCTGAGCAAGCTCCCGCTGTCGGAGCAGGCCAGTGTGGAAGACCAGATGTACCCCCTGGAAAACCTGGCAGCCGCCTTTTCCGAATTTTCCTTCATCCTGGAAAACACGGAGCGGCTCATGCACGACTGCCAAATCCATTTCGATTTTTCCGAAGACCGCCGCCCCCAGAACCTGCAAACCTATACCGGCAGCCGGGAAGCGGATGAGCAGTTGCTCGAACGCCTCTGCCACGAAGGCATGCCGTACCGGTACGGGGAGCCCGGGCCCCGGGTGTACGAACGCCTCGCGAAGGAATTGGACCTGATCAAACAAAAGGGGTTTGTCTCGTATTTCCTGATCAACTGGGATATTGTAAGCGAGGCCCGGCGCAGGGGGTTTTTCTACGTGGGCAGGGGTAGCGGGGCAAACAGCCTTGTAGCCTACCTGCTGCGCATCACCGACGTGGACCCGATAGAGCTGGACCTGTACTTTGAACGGTTCATCAACCTGTACCGGGCCAACCCCCCCGATTTCGACATCGATTTTTCCTGGAAGGACCGGGAAGCCATTACCCGGTATATCTTCGAACGCTTTGAGCACGTGGCCCTGCTGGGCACGTATGTCACCTTCAAACAGCGGGGCATCCTCCGGGAACTGGGAAAGGTTTTCGGCCTGCCCGGGGAGGAGATCGACCAGTTGTGCGAGGGGAGGTACCCTGCTTCCCGCCTCGACGACGTGGCCCGCCTGGTGGTGCGTTACGGGGAACTGATCAGGGACATGCCCAATTACCTGAGCGTGCACGCCGGCGGCATTTTGATCAGCGAGAAGCCTATCCACTATTTTTCGGCCACCCACCTGCCCCCCAAGGGGTTTCCCACCACCCAGTTCGACATGGTGATCGCCGAGGACGTGGGGCTTTACAAATTCGACATCCTCGGCCAGCGGGGCCTGGCCAAGATCGAGGAAGCCCTGGAGATCATCCGCGAGAACCAGCCAGGGGCTTTTGGCCGGCTCGACATCCACGATATCCCCCGCATCAAGGAAGACCCCGGGGTAAATGCCCTGGTCCGGTCGGCCCAGTGCATGGGCTGTTTCTACGTGGAATCGCCGGCCATGCGGATGCTGCTGTGCAAACTGGAAGTGGATAATTACCTGGGGTTGGTGGCGGCCAGTTCCATCATACGGCCCGGGGTGGCCAAAAGCGGGATGATGCGGGAGTACATCCTGCGCCACCGCGATCCTGAGCGGGCCAAACAGGCCCACCCGGTTTTACGCGACATTATGCCCGACACGTATGGGGTGATGGTCTACCAGGAAGACGTGATCAAGGTTGCCCACTACTTTGCAGGCCTTACCCTGGGGGAAGCCGATGTCCTCAGGCGGGGGATGAGCGGAAAATTCCGCTCCGGGGATGAATTCGAGCGGGTCAGGGCCGCCTTTATGGCCAACTGCAGCCAGAAGGGGTATCCCGATTCCCTGGTCCGCGAGATCTGGGACCAGGTGGCCAGCTTTGCAGGGTATGCCTTTGCCAAGGGGCACTCTGCCTCCTATGCCGTGGAGAGCTACCAGAGCCTGTTTTTGAAGGCGTACCACCCCCTGGAGTACATGGTGGCGGTGCTGAACAACGGGGGCGGCTTTTACCGTCCGGAACACTACCTCCACGAGGCGCGGATGCTGGGGGCGACCATCCATGCGCCCTGTATCAACCATTCCCGGGCGGCGAACCATATCGAAGGGAAAGAAATCTACCTCGGGCTGATGTACCTCAAAGACCTGGAAGCGCGGGTGGTGCAGCGCATTGTGCAGCAGCGCGAAGCCGGGGGCCCCTTTGCCAGCCTGGAGGATTTCCTCGACCGGGTGCCCATTGCCCTGGAGCAACTCAGCATCCTGGTCCGCATCGATGCCTTCCGCAGCACGGGGGGCGAGAAGCACCAGTTGCTCTGGCAGGCCCACCTGCTGCTGTCGGGGGGAAAGGCCATCGAACACCCCCGGCTCTTTCCCCCCCAGCACACCCGGTATGCCATCCCCCATTTGCAGGGGACCCGCCTGGAGGAGGCCTTTACCCAACTGGAATTGCTCGGCTTCTGCCTGTGCAGCCCTTTTGAGCTTTTGGCCCGGGCCCCTGCCAACCGCCATGGCAGCGACGACCTGCCTGCTTTCCTGGGAAGGCACATCGACCTGTACGGCTATCTGGTGGCGGCCAAGAACACCAGGACCCATAAGGGGCAGCGCATGCATTTTGCCACTTTTATCGACCAGGACGGGAAGGTTTTCGACACGGTCCACTTCCCCCCGGTAGCGGCCCGGTATCCTTTCAGGGGCAGGGGCATCTACCGCATGTATGGAAAGGTGGTGAGTGAATTCGGGTTTTTGAGCCTCGAGGTGGTGAAGATGGAAAAACAGGACTATGTGCCCGATCCGCGTTATGCCGAGGTGAAAATGGGGACCCGGCTTTTGCAGGCGGGTCAGGGGAGCAACCGTACCCCGTCGCCGGGGGTGACCTCAAAAGGCGCTGCATCCCTGCCAAAGCCCTTTCGGTAGGCCTTCGTCAGGGCAGATGAAACCGCTTTAAGGGCATCTTCATGCACCAGGTTCAGGGTGCAGCCCCCGAAACCACCCCCCATCATCCGGGCCCCGAGCACGCCAGGGAGCGACAGGGCGGTATCGGCCAGGAAATCCAGTTCCGGGCAGCTCACCTCGTACTGGTGCCGCAATCCTTCGTGGGAGGCCGAGAGGAGCCCGCCCAGTTTTTCCATGTCGGATGCCAGGAGGGCATCGGCTGCTTCCAGTACCCGGTGGTTTTCTTCGACCACATACCGGCACCGGTTCCAAAGGGGTTCCGGCATTTCCCCCTTAACGCTTTCCACTTGCTCCATGCCGGCATCCCTCAGGGAGCGGATCCCGGAAAAACGGCCCTGCAGCCAGCGTACCCCCTCTTCGCATTCCCTGCGTCGTTGGTTGTAAGCGCTGCCGGCGAGGGAATGGGTGACCCGGCTGTTGACCAGCAAAAGCCGGTAAGCCCCCAGCCGGGCAGGGATGTAGCGGTGTTCCAGGGAACGGCAGTCGAGCAACATGAAGTGGCCCTTTTTACCCATGGTGGCCGCAAACTGGTCCATGATCCCGCAGCGGGTGCCGGCAAACTGGTGTTCGGCCTCCTGGCAGAGTGCAATGAGTTCGGCGGGTTCCAGCCCCAACCCAAAAAGTGCGTTCAGGCCGAAGGCCAGGCCGCACTCCAGGGCAGCGGAGGAACTCAACCCCGCCCCGGCGGGCAGGGTGGAAGAAAACCGGGCATCAAAGCCTTTCAGCCCCCCGGTGCGTTCAGACAGGCCATGGAGTACCCCGATCGCATAATTGGCCCAGCTCCCGTTTAGGGGCTCCAGGTCCCCAAGGTCCACCGAAACCCCTTCCTGAAAGGTTTCGCTGAAGAGCCGGCACTGCCCCGGGGAACCGTTGGCCTGAAGGCTGAACTGCATGTGCAATCCGGTGGCCGCCGGGAGCACGAACCCCTCATTGTAGTCGGTGTGTTCCCCGATCAGGTTGATCCGGCCCGGGGCGGCTACCCGTACCGCGGTTCCAATTTGGGTTTCCATGGCAAAAACGTTGTGGGGACAAGGTACAAAAACCGGGCTGGCACCCCGAAGGCGCCTTTTAAGTTCTTCGCGAATTCAGCAGGCCGAACCTTGGTTGCCTTATTTTTTTTAAGTAATATAGGGTGGGTAATTCCGAAGGATGTCCGGGTAGTAAAAACACCGGTGTCAAGCGGCTTAACAAAAGGGAGTTGCCCCAACAGCGATGGAATTTAACCTGGCAGAAAAATTAGGCATCCTTAAGGCGATCGACGAGGTAATCCGCGTGGACGACCGCATATATGACGAAGAGTCCCTGTTCATCGCCCAGCTTTCGAGGGCGATTTCGTTTGACAGGGCCCTCTTTGACCAGGCCCGCGCCATTGAATTTGAGGAAGCCATGGCGATCCTTAAAGCCATGCCCGAAAACAAGAAAGAGACCCTGGCCACCTTCCTGAACCAGGCGGCCAATGCCGACGGGAAAGTGCAGGAGGCCGAATTGAGGACCATTTACCGGATTTTCCACGAAGCCGGGGTGGATTTTGATGAATTGTAGGCGGCCTTTTTGAAGGCCGCTGCCATAACCCCGGCAATGGGGTCCAACTCCTAAATCCGAAAAGGTGGAATTCAATTTAGCAGAAAAACTGGGCATCCTCAAGGCTATTGACCAGGTCATCCGGGCTGATGACCAGATCTACGAAGGGGAAGCCGTGTTTGTTTCCCAGTTGTCTACCGTGGTGAAGTTCGATGCGGCGCTGTACCGGGAAGCCCGGGAGGTGGAGCTGGAAGAGGCGATGGCCATCCTTTCTTCCATGGGGCAGGAGAAAAAAGACGCCCTGGCCATTATGTTGAATGAAGCCGCCAATGCCGACGGCCGGGTGGGCGAAGATGAACTAAGGGCCATTTACCGCATCTTCAACCGCATCGGGATCGATGTGGACCACCCCTGAACCTGTTGGCATTTCCGCACGGCCATCCCGTTGCGGGCATCGTTCGTGTCCTGGCCAGACAACAGATGCCCCTGCCGGGGATGACCGGACTTAAACATCAGTATTATGCATGTGCATTACCTGGGGGAGCGCAACTCTATCCTGAACCAATTTATTGCAGAGCTGCGGGACGTCGACATACAGGCAGACCCCATGCGGTTCAGGCGGAACATCGAGCGGGTTGGTGAAATCCTGTGCTATGAGCTCAGCCAAACCCTGGAATATGAAACCCGCACCATAAAGACCCCCCTGGGGACCACCACCATGCCGGTGCCCGTAACCCCCCTGGTGCTTTGTTCGGTGCTCAGGGCCGGCCTGCCCCTGCATCAGGGGCTGCTGAATTACTTCGACCGGGCCGAAAATGCGTTTATCTCCGCCTACCGCCACCATCCCGGGGGCGGCGATGCCTTCGAAGTGGTGGTCAAGTATTTTGCCGCCCCTTCCCTGGAAGGAAAAACCCTGATTTTGACGGATCCGATGCTGGCCACCGGGACCACCCTGGAAAACGTGCTGGGCGCCCTGCGGGCCCATGGGGAGCCCGCCCAGATCCACATCCTCTCCGTGATCGGGTCCAAAAAAGGGGTGGCCCATGTGCAGAAGGTGTTTCCGGAATCGACCCACCTGTGGATTGCCGCCATCGACGACACCCTGAGTGCCAAAGGCTATATCATCCCCGGGCTGGGCGATGCCGGCGACCTAGCCTTTGGGGTCAAGTTGTAAGCCCCGGGCGGTCAGGGGGCCCCTTCCTCCGTGTATTTATGCTCCAGCAACCACTCAAAAGGCACAAAATCCAGCGCTTTTTCATGGGTTGCCTCCAGGATTACGGGCGGGGCCACACCCGCCTGGCAGGCCTCTTTCCAGCGGGAGGCGCACAGGCACCAGCGGTCCCCGGGCCGCAGGCCCGGAAAGCCGAAATAAGGAAGGGGGGTGGTCAGGTCATTTCCCCTGGAGCGGGTGAAGGCGAGGAATTCCCCGGTCATAATGGCACAAACCACATGGGTGCCCGTATCCGATGGGCCGGTACGACAAAACCCATCGCGGTAGAATCCGGTCAGGGGTTCAAAGCAACAGGGAAGCAGGGGTCCGCCAAGGACATTCCGGGCGTCAGCCATGTTTTTTTCTTAAAGGTAAGGGAGGCGGCGGATTTTTCATAGGAACTTCCTTCCCCGCCCCGGGTTTTTTTGTATTTTCAGGAAAAATACATCCCTTGGAATATCTTGTCTTAGCCGCCAAAATCACCCTCTTCCTGACCATCGCCAATGTATGGTTCCTGCGCTTCTCCCGGCCCACGCCTTACCGGGGCGGGCAGGCGGGCAATATGCGGGAGGAGTTTAAAGCCTATGGCCTTTCGGAGGCCATGTTGTACATGGTGGGTGCCCTGAAGGTACTGGCGGCCATCGGGCTGCTGGTTTCCATTTGGCTGCCTTTTCTGGCTATCCCGTCGGCAGCGGCCATGGGCTTTTTGATGGCCGGGGCCATCTGGATGCACCTGCGCATCAGGGATCCCCTAATTAAAGCCCTACCGGCCCTGATTTTTTTCCTCCTGTCGGCATTTATCTGGCTTGAGGCTACCGGAAGCCTTTGAACCGGGGGGGTCGGATCGAATCCCCACCACGGAGGATACCGTTAGACCCATGCCTCACCTTTTTTGGATTTTCAATATTTCTTTGTTTTTGAAGGTCCGGAGATTCCTTAATCTGGCGCACAATTGCTATTTTTAGGAGGGTAACCCGTTCCCGGGCGTAGCTTTCAGGAACGGGATAAGGAACGAACTTTGCAAACCACACCTATGAAATTCAACCTGATCGAAAAGCTGGCCGTAATCAAGGCCATAGACGAAGTCATACAGCTCGACGAGGAACTCCGGCCGGGGGAGTTGAGTTATATGGAACAACTCGCGCAGTCGCTGGACTTCGACCTTGAGATGGTCCTTGAAGCCCGGGATACCGAGGCTTCAGAAGCCCTTGCCGTACTGCGGGCCATGCCGCCGGACAAACAACAGGCCCTGGTCCGCCTGATGACCGAAGCGGCCAATGCCGATGGACAGGTAGATGAAAAGGAAATCCGGTTTATCTACCGGGTGTTCTCCGCCGCAGGCATCGAACCCGAAATTTAAGGAACTTCACAGGGAAATACTCCAACTGTTGCTCTGGAGGCATTCCTCCAGGGGTTTGCTTTTCCTGCATCAGCCGCCCAAATGGTTACTGGGTCACGCGGAAGGTGATCCTGCGGTTGGAGATTACAGTTGCGGGGGAGACTTCGAGTAAAGCGGGCTGCGAGAGCAGCGTCGGACACCCCGGGGTGGCCGGTTCCAGGGATACGCGAAATAAGTTTCCCTGCTCCGAAGCCTGAAGGTTATTGACCTGAAGTTGGGCAGTTTGGCTGCCTGTGTATTTGGCACCATCGGCCAGGGGTGAGAAATTCAGGCCCCCGTCTATGCTTACTTCCCACTGGTAGGCCCCCACCCCGCTTGCGGTGACCTCAAAGGTTACCGAGGCCCCCGGCGCAGCCGACTGGTCCGCGGGCTGGGTGGAAATGATCACCCCGGCAAGGACTTCGGCAGCCACCGAGCTGGAAGAGGTAAACCCGGAACTGTCTGTAATGGTAATGGAAAAAGTATAGCTTCCAGCGGCCAGGCCGGTAAGGACCGGGTTTTCAAGGGCAGAGGAAAAGGTGTATCCCCCCGGGCCGGTCCCCGTCCAGCTAAAGGTGGCTCCAGCGGAACCGGCCCCTGAGGGATTGGCGAAGAGGGTAAGGTCTGTACCCTCGCAGGCAGGGCTGTTGGAAGTGGGGCTCACGGCCAGGGAGCCCCCTAAATCATTTAACTCCTGAAAACTGTAATCGGCCCCGGCCCCGCCATTGCAGGTCGAATAAATCCGGGACCCGATGACCAGCCGTTTGGCTGCGCTGCAGGGTCTTCCATCGTCCAGGGTGCCCCCCGAAACCACGAAAGCGGCCCCGGCAGGCAGGGTGAGGGTGACATTGCTGGTCCAGATGGCAAAACCTCCCGTTTGCAGGTCGATCAGGGGGGTGTTCAACTCCGCATTGTTGTTCACCTCCAACGTATCGGTGGCCCCGACCCCATCGCCTACCCGAAGGGCCAGTATGCCGTTGGGGATGGTGCTGCCCAGGCGGATGGTATTCCCACCCCGGATCAGCACGTCATTGGTGCCCGGAAGCTGTCCGGGATAGGTGGTTGCCGGCACCCAGGCCGTTCCGTTGAAGACTTCCCAAACCCCGGCATTGGTCCAGTTCCCGGAACCTGTTGACCGGTAATCCCCGGCCTGCTGGCTATGCAGGAATGTCGCCGTTAGCGCGAAGAGCACCACGGCCAGAAAACCCTTCAGGGAAGACTTTTTGGGAACAGGGGATTTTAAGAGCATCCGGAAAACCAGATTTTTTTTAAACTACGTCAACGCTGGCGTATGGTCCTAAAACGTGTTGTGAAGGTGCGGGATTTTGTGGTTTATCGGGATGGGATTCCTCAAAATTTCATAGCTTAAGGTGTCATTAACCCCACCTATGCCTTCTGCCACCCCGTCGTTGATCCTGGTTTTCGGCCTGCCCGGTACGGGCAAGACCACCTTTGCCAGGGCCCTGTCGGAGCGAATGGGGCTCGAACACCTCAATACAGACCGTGTCCGCAGCGAACTGGGGAAGCGCCGGCAGTATGAGACAAGCGATAAAGCCTTTATATACAGCCAATTACTGGAAAAGAGCCGGGCGGCTCTGCAGCAGGGCAGGGGGGTGGTGCTGGATGGCACCTTTTATTTGAAAACCATACGGGAGCCTTTCCAGGCACTTGCACGCGAATATGGGGTACCGGCAAAATGGATCGAAGTCTGCGCGGGGGAAGAAACGGTGAGGGAACGGGTGTCGGCTCCCCGCCCGTATAGCGAGGCCGATTTTGGCGTGTACCAGAAAGTGAAAATGGCCTTTGAGCCGCTCGCGGAACCATACCTCCGGGTGCATTCCGACCAGGAGGGCATGGAAGAAATGCTTGCCAAAAGCCTAAGGTATCTGGAGAAATGAACCGGGAGCAAATCAACCGCATCATCCGGGAAAAGGCTGTTCCCCACCCCACACAAACCATCCGGTTGGTGGAGACCCACATTTCATGGGTCCTTTTGGCCGACCGCGATGTCTACAAAATAAAAAAACCGCTCCGGTTCAGTTTCCTCGATTTTTCCACCCTGGAGAAAAGGGAGCAGTATTGCGGCCTGGAAGTAACCCTGAACCGCCGGCTGGCACCGGGGATGTACCTGGGGGTCCTCCCGCTGAAGGAGCAGGGGGGAACGATCCGGATCGGGGAAGGGGAAGGAACCCTGGTGGATTATGCCGTATGGATGCGGCGGATGGATGAGGGGCAGCAAATGGATGTACTGCTGGAGGCAGGAGGGGTAGGGCAGGCAGCGGTCAGGGAACTGGCCGATATGCTGGCCGATTTCCACGGCCGGGCGAGGAAGGTTCAGGAAGCCGAGACCTGGGAGGAATTGTATGCGGAATTTGAAGATATTTCAACAGTAAGCGGATGGCTGGGGGACCAGTTCGGGAAGGAAACGGACCATTTGGTCACAGAGGTCAACGGTTGGGCGCGGAGGTTTCTGGAAAGCATTTCGGGCCGTATCGAAGAACGCAAGGCCATGGGCTTTGTGGTGGAGGGGCACGGCGACCTGCACAGCCGGAACATCTTCCTGCTCAACCCCCCGGTGATTTTTGATTGCATCGAATTCAACGAGGCGCTTCGCACCCTGGATGTGCTCAGTGAGGTGGGGTTCCTCTGCATGGACCTGGAACGCTTCGGAAGGGCCGACCTTGCCGATGCCTTTATGGAACGGTATCAGCAAAGGACCCGGTGCCTCAGGGATGCGACGGACCGGCAGTTGTTCCTGTTTTACAAGCTATACCGGGCGAATGTGCGGCTCAAGGTGCACGCCCTGCAACTTCAGAAAGGGTTGGTTTCCGGCGCTACCCGGGAAATGGAGTTGAAAAGGGTGTCTGAGTACCTGCGGTTGTTCAGGGGGTATTTTGAGGAAGGGAAGGGGTTCGTTTAACGGAGGCGGTGTTTATCGGGGCTATGGGGCCCCCCACCCTCCCACCCACGTTCAAGATACCCACCCCCCCTGCAAAAAACAGGCGGACGGTTTTTCGACCTTCGCGCCCCCTGGAGCGTCTTCCCGATTCCCGCCCCACGAGGTTTTAGTTTCAGGGTACGCCCAATGTTCTTATTTTAGGGGTTTGTTGGCATAATACAACACACCATGGGAAAACGGTTTTTTGGAATGGCGATGGTCTTGCTGGCCATCGTCCTGGGATCTTGTAAAAATGCGGAGAAGGCCGCTGGGGAAGCCCGGGAACCCGCGCCCTCCGGGTACCAGGGACAGGGCCGCAACGCCGTGGTACCCACCGTAGACCGGCCCGTGCAGAGGCAGTGGAAGGGGATATGGGCCTTTAACGACAGCACCACGTTTTTTACCAATGACTTCGACGGCGGACGCCTCAACGGGGTGGCTTATGACGGCAACGACCATTATACCGTCTGGATTACCGCGGAAAACACGCCCATCAACGTCAGTCCGTGGTACGCCTTTAAAGTGTGGACTACCACCCCCGGGGAAATCACCATACGGCTGAGCTATCAGAACTCCCGCAGCCGGTATTATCCCAAAATCAGTACCGACGGGGTGGCTTTCAAACCCCTGGACAGCCTTCAGTTTAAAGCCATTAATCCGGGGGAGGGCGAATTCGGGATCAAAGCGGCCCCGGAATTTGCCGAAATCACCCTTCAGGTCAGTGAAACGCCGACCATTGTAGCGGCCCAGGAGCTCTATCCGTCCTCACGGGTGAAATCGTGGGTGGATTCCCTGAGCCAAAAACCCTTCGTCACCAATTATCCGATCGGCCATACGAAAGAAAACAGGCCCATCCACCTGATGGAAGTAAAGGAAAACGGGGAAGCCAAAAAGGCACTCATGGTGATCGCCCGGCAGCATCCGCCCGAGGTTACGGGCTTCCTGGCCATGAAATCATTCATCGAAACCCTGGCGGGCGATTCGGACCAGGCCCGGGCCTTCCGGAAGGAGCATACGCTCTTTGTGGTGCCGCTGATGAACCCCGACGGGGTCGACAACGGGCATTGGCGGCACAATATGGGGGGGATTGACCTGAACCGCGACTGGCAGAATTTCAACCAGCCCGAAACCCGCAGCGTCCGCGATTTTCTCAGGACAAAAGACGCCGACTACGACTTTGTCTTTGGGGTGGATTTCCATTCCACCTGGGATGACATCTATTACCCTTTGGATACGGTGGTCGCAGGGCCCAGGGGGAAAATCGTATATGACTGGATCCACGCCATCAGCGCCCGGTTGCCCCAGAAAAAAACCAACATCAGCGCGTCCGATGAACTGGAGCCCACCATGGTTTCCCGCACCTATTTTTTCGTCAACCATAACATGCCGGCCATTGTGTTTGAACTGGGCGACGATACCCCCCGGGATTTTTTAAAACTGAAGGGGCAGGTGGCGGCCGAAGAGCTGATGCGGTTGTTGATGGCACAATAGGGGGCCTTTGACGGGTTGACCAGGCCATAACCAGGGGTTGCCAACCTGTTTTTTGTCGCGTAAATGTGATAATAGTCACATCCACCCTCCGGAAGTTTTTTAATTTTGTTTCGTGAAAAACTTCGCCCTCGTTTTTCTAGCGCTTTGGATGACCCTCAAGCCCCTATGGCCGCTGGCGGAGTATGTGATGAATTACGAGT
>CAZIJW010000028.1:0-38096 GCA_964539905.1 uncultured Robiginitalea sp. | reverse complement strand
CACCCTTCAGATTGACATTGAGAACGGTTCTTCAGCCAACGTGGACCTGTCCTCATTGGTGGGTACCGACGACCAGAACCTGACGGGAGCCAGCCTGAACGGAAGCAATGTGCTTCAAATCGATATTGAAAATGGGTCCTCGACCACCGTAGATCTTTCTGCCCTGGCGGATAATACGGATTCCCAGACCCTTTCCACAAGTGGGGCTGCAGGAGACATCAGCATTAGCGGGGGCAACGGCATTGTGTTGAATGTGGACGATGCCGATGCGGATTCCACCAATGAAATCCAGAACCTGTCGCAGGTGCTGTCGGAGGGCAATGATGCCGGGGGTTCTATTATTGCGAACCTGGCAGATCCGGTTGTGGCCCAGGACGCGGCGACCAAGGCGTATGTAGATGCAGTTGCGGATGATGACATTTCGGGAGCCGTACTGGATGGCAGCAATGTGCTGACCATCAGTGAAGGGACAACGGATGTAACGGTGGACCTGTCTTCCCTGGTGGATGACGCGGATGCCGATCCGGCCAACGAGATCCAGGATCTGAGCCTGAGCGGGAATACCCTTACAATAACTAACAACGGTTCGGCCACGGCTATTGACCTGGCTCCCTACCTGGACAACACCGATGACCAAACGGCTTCCGAAGTCAATCTGGATGCTGCGGTGGATATGGATGGGGACGCAGTAAACGAAACCACGGCAGAGGGAGCCCTGCAGGCCATTGCCCCGATCACCTCCAAAGCGGCCCGGATTTTTTATCCGCCCTCCATTGCCATCGACGCCTCAACCAATGGTACAGGGTTCACCGTGGATTTATATGACCAGTATCTGGACCAGTTCGGGACCCCGGCAGTGGCCAGTGCAGGAGCTCCTGCTGCGGTACCCACCTATGCCGCCTCGGACCTGTATTATTATGTCACCTATGCCGACCCGGCTGTTTTTGCCAACATGAGCATCGATGCCAACGGGGTGCTGACCTATGATATCATCGGGCAGCCGGCGGATTACAATTCACTGATCAACGTGGTCTTTGTCGTAAAATAATCATCAACAAGTTTAGCCTCAATCCTTTGAAAGGGAACCTCACATCTTCACTGCTTTTCGCCGGACTGGCCTGGCTGCTTCTGGGCGGGTTCCAGCTCCGGGCCCAGTTCCTGCTGCAGGCACCCAATTCAGGGGACGAAGCCAATTACCGTTGGTATGAAGCCTCCCAGCCCGGGACGGTCCTCGGCACCGACTTCTTTTATGAAGCCACCCGGCCCGGGGTCTATTTTGCCACCTATGACGGGACCCTCTGCGGCTCCAATGCCACCGGGTACTTTATCCTGACCGATTGCAATACCCCCGACAACCAGGTGACCCTCGATATCACCGCCAATGTGACCGGGGCCGCCACGGTGAGCTGGAGCCCGGCGGTTTCCGGGGACCCGCTTAGGCCTGTGGTTACCGCTACGGAGTCTGTAGTCACTTATACGGCTTCGATTACCAAGGTGGGCAATACCATGGCGCTGCCCTCCTTTACGGTGGTTTGCATGCAGCAGGCCGCGGAACTGGTAGATGACCTTATAGCAGTCAATGAGGATGAATCTATTGTAGTCCCAATATTTGATAATGATCCCTACCTGCCCCAGCAGGGCTTCCTGACTGCAACGGACCCCGCCAATGGCTCGGTCACCATTGACGATAACGGGACGCCCAACGACCCAACAGATGATATCCTGACGTATACCCCTGATCCGGATTACAATGGACCTGACGGGTTTGACTATACGATCTGTAATACGGCTGGCGATTGCAGCACGGCCACGGTTACCGTGGAGGTATTGCCCGTAGTGGATGCCCTTGACGATACGGTGGCTACCCTGGAGGATGAAGCCGTGTCCATTGACATCCTGGCTAATGACAACGATATACCCGCTTCCGGTACCCTGACGTTCACCGACCCATCGAATGGCACGGTGACCCTGGATGACAACGGTACCCCCGGGGATCTTTCCGATGATTCGGTGGTGTATACGCCCAACCCGGATTTCAATGGGGCAGACAGTTTTACCTATACCCTTTGCGATACCCAGGGCAACTGCTCCACTGCCACGGTTACCGTGGTGGTCAACCCTGCACTGGTTGATATTGACAGCGACGACGACGGGATCGTGGACGCTTTTGAAGACCTGAACCTCGATGGGGACGGGGACCCGTCCACCGACCCGACCGATACGGACGGGGACGGTTTCCCGGACTACCTGGATATCGATTCCGACAACGACGGTATCCCCGACAATGTAGAGGCACAAACTACCCTCGGGTACCTTGCTCCCTCCGGCGTTGACGCCAATAACAATGGCCTTGACGATGCCTATGAAAGCGGGGGGGCTATAGGCCTGATCCCTGAGGACACCGACGGGGACGGCCTGCCGGATTACGTGGATCCCGACAGCGACGGGGATGGCGTGTTGGACGCTATTGAAGCCCATGATTGGGACCGCGACGGTATTGCGGACGTCGACCTGATCGGTTCCGACAAAGACAACGATGGCCTTGATGACGGGTACGAAGGCCAAACAGCCATTGACCTGGATGTCAACGACGAAATCGACGACCCCAGAACAGACCTTCCCGATACGGATTCCGATGGGGAAGCAGATTACCGGGATACGGACGATGACGGGGATGGCCTGCCGACAGCCCAGGAGGACACCAATGGCGATGGCATCTTTGCCAACGACGATGAAGATGGGGACGGCATCCCCGACTACCTCGATCCGGCCGAGGTCGATGATGAACTTGTTGTCTACAATGTGGTAACCCCCAACGGGGATGGTTCCCACGATGTGCTCAAAATTGAAAACATCGAGAACTTCCCGAACAATACCGTGCGGATCTATAACCGATGGGGCGTGCTGGTCTTCAGTACCCGGGCCTACAATACCCAGGGCAATGTGTTTGACGGCACCTCCCAGGGCAGGGCTACAGTTGCCCGGGACAACAAACTGCCTGTAGGCACCTATTTCTACATCCTGGAATACCAGCGCGAAAATGGACAAATGAAAACCCTCAGCGGATACCTCTACTTAAACCGATAGCCGATGCAGCTTTTACCCCAATCCAACAAGTTCCTGCAATGTGTTTTCTGCACCCTGCTATTGGCGTTTGGTACCCTGGAGGGCCTGAGGGCCCAGCAGGATGCGCAATACACCCAGTATATGTACAATACGGTGAGCGTAAACCCGGGCTATGCGGGTTCAAGGGGCCATCTGAGCATCGCCGCCCTGCACCGGTCCCAGTGGGTGGGCCTGGATGGGGCCCCGAAAACGCAGACCCTGAACCTGCACACCCCTGTGGGGTACCGGGGGGTGGGGCTTGGCTTTTCCATTGTCAATGACCAGATCGGCCCGACTTCGGAAACCTATTTTGATGTCGATTTTTCCTATACTTTACAATTGGCCCGGGAGGCACGGCTCAGTTTTGGGCTGAAAGGAAGCGTCCATATGCTCGACATCCGGTTTTCGGAATTGACCCAGGACCCGAACAACCCTGATGCTACCCTCCAGCAGGACATTCAAAACCGGCTTTCGCCCAATGTCGGGGCAGGGGTATACTACCATACGCAGCGGTTTTATGCAGGACTTTCGGTACCCCGGTTCCTGGAGACCACCCATTTCGAGGAATCTTCCCTGTCCACTGCGGATGAACAGATGAATTTTTACCTGATTACGGGGTATGTCTGGGATTTTCACCCCCTCTGGAAATTCAAGCCGGCCCTGCTTACCAAGATGACCCTGGGGGCCCCCCTTCAGGTCGATGTGTCGGCCAATTTCATGTACAATGAGAAATTCATCATGGGGGCGGCCTATCGCTGGGACGCTGCCGTGAGCGGGATGGTGGGGTTCCAGTTATCGCCGGCTTTCCTTATTGGCCTGGCCTACGACCGTGAAATTACCGAGCTTGGGGGCGCCATATTCAATGACGGTTCCTTTGAGGTCATCCTCCGGTATGACTTTATCAGGTCAGTGGGAAACATAAAGTCGCCCCGGTTCTTCTAGGCGCCTTTCCCGGTTAATTTTAGCAAAGCCTTAACCCAATTCTTGGGCAAAGGCCTTATTTTTGGGGTGTGAGAGAAGAAGAGGTTATTCTGGTTACCCCCGAAGACGAGGTTATCGGCACCATGCCCAAGATGGAAGCCCATGAAAAAGCCGTCCTGCACCGGGCCTTTTCCGTTTTTGTCCTCAATGGGCAGGGGGAGGTCCTCCTGCAACAGCGGGCGGCCCACAAGTATCATTCCCCCTTGCTTTGGACCAATACCTGTTGCAGCCACCAGCGCATCGGGGAAAGCAACATTGAGGCGGGAAAGCGCAGGCTGAGGGAGGAAATGGGTTTTGAAACTGAACTGGAGGAACTCTTCTCCTTTATTTACAAAGCCCCCTTTGACAACGGCCTTACCGAACACGAACTGGATCATGTTTTGCTGGGGTATTACAACGGGAAGCCCGAGGTGAACCCGGAGGAGGTAGCCGCGTGGAAATGGATGGGCCTGGAAGGAATCCGCGCTGACCTCGGAACCAACCCGGAGCGATACACGGCCTGGTTCCGCATTATCTTCGATCGCTTTTATACCCATATCCAAAAGGAAAACGAATAAGGCCTATGAACGTAAAAGTTAGCAGGAAAGCCCATTTCAACGCAGCCCATCGCCTTTACCGGCCCGATTGGGACGACCAGGCCAATAAGCAGGTTTTTGGGAAGTGCAGCAATCCCCATTTCCATGGCCACAACTATGAACTTATCGTAAGCCTTACGGGGCCCATTGACCCCCGTACCGGGTTTGTGGTCGACATGAAAGACCTCAAAGACCTCATCCGCGAGGAAGTGGAAGACGCGTTTGACCATAAAAACCTCAACGAGGAGGTACCGGAATTCCGGAACCTGAACCCAACGGCAGAAAATATCGCAGTGGTGATCTGGAACAAGTTGCGTCCGCACCTCCCCGCCGAACAGGAACTGGAAGTGGTGCTTTTTGAGACCCCCCGGAATTTTGTAACCTATACCGGGAAATAGATGGGATTGCCCGTAGGAAGCCCCATGCCGGAATTTTCCCTGAAGGACCAGGATGGAAACTGGTTCCACAGCCGCGACCATGTGGGCAAGGCCCCCCTGGTCATTTTTTTTTACCCGAAGGATTTCACCCCGGGTTGCACGGCCGAAGCCTGTGCCTTCCGCGACCATTATGAAGATTTTACGGGGGCCGGGGCCCTGGTGGTCGGCATCAGTTCCGACTCCGAGGATTCCCACCGGGGTTTTTCAAAAAGGCACCGCCTTCCCTTTACCCTCCTGAGCGACCCTGACCGAAAGGTGCGGCGGCAGTTCCGGGTCGAAAACCGTTTCATGAACCTGTTACCCGGGCGGGAGACCTTTGTGGTAGACCGCAGCGGGGTGGTGGTCATGGCCTTTGAAGGGATGCGCGCCTCCGGCCATGTGCCCAGCGCCCTGAAGGCCATCAAAAACCTGTAGCATGGAGTTGTACCCGCTTAAATTCCATCCGATTTTCAAGCAACGCCTTTGGGGAGGCAGTAAGCTGCGCACCTTCCTGGGAAAGGAGGTTTCCGGGGAAGACATTGGGGAGAGCTGGGAATTGTCAGGGGTGGCCGGAGATGTTTCCATAGCCGCAAACGGGGCGTATGCCGGGAAATCCCTCTCGGAACTCATTGAGGCCTTCCCTGAAGCCCTCCTTGGGAAGGCGGTACTCCGGCGGTTTGGGACCGAATTCCCCATCCTGATCAAATTCCTCGACGCCCGTGAGGACCTTTCCATACAACTGCATCCCGGCGATGACCTGGCGCGCAGGCGTCACAATTCTTTTGGCAAGACGGAGATGTGGTATATCCTTGACGCCGAACCCGGTTCGGAACTGATCATAGGCTTTAACCGGGATGTCGGCCGCGAAGAATACGTGCAGGCCCTCGAAGGCGGCAGGCTTTTGGACCTGCTCCATTATGAACCCGTGCAGGAAGGAGATGCTTTTTTTATCAATAATGGCAAAATCCACGCCATTGGCGGGGGGATTGTACTGGCTGAAATCCAACAAAGCTCTGACGTAACCTACAGGGTCTACGATTTCGAGCGCCGCGATGCTGACGGGAACCTGCGCGAGTTGCATACCGAACAGGCGCTCGAAGCCATGGACTTCCAGCGGAAAGATGATTTCAGGCTCGCCTATGGGCGGATGCGGAACGAGGTGAACCCGATGGTCGACAGCGCATACTTCAAAACCGTATACCTGGAGATCGATAAAGGCCTGGAGCGCGACCTTCGGGGCAGGGAAGCCTTCACGATTTACCTTTGTGTTGGGGGCCAGGCCCTGATTTCACTCGATGGGCAGGCGGTGCCGGTCCGTAAGGGGGAGACCGTCCTCATCCCGGCTGCAGCTGTGGACCTCCGAATTTCAGGGGATTGCCGGCTTCTTGAAGTAAGCCTGTAGGGGAATTGCGATTTCTACCCGGGAAGTTGTACTTTTGCGCAAAACAATTCCCATGGCGAGCATACGCGACCTGAAAAAAGACATCAACAACGTGCTGGGCGATATTATCGAAGCCGTTTATATCCTGGAAAACACCCAGCAAAAGGAAGGGTCCCCGGAAGGGACAGCCATTATTGACCAGGCAATCGAAACTTTTGACACCCTGATTGAGCGGGTTAACGAGAAAAACGTCCCGAACCGGAAGGCCCATTTAAAAGAGGTGCGTGCTTCCCTGGAAAAGGAAGCCACCCAGTTGGTCGAACGACTCAATACGCTGGGCTAACCCCTTCAGGGATTTTTTTCCAGCAGGCCCTGTAATTTTTTTCCATATTTGGACCCGGCGATCTCCGGGGGCAACGCCCGGTAGACTGAATCGAGGAGGCCGGGGTTTGCATCCGGCACTTCTGTCCAGGCGATGTAAGGGGCCAGGTAAGACCCCCGGTTATTCAGCGCAAAGTTGATGGTGTAGAGGTACCTTCGCCTGAGGTTCCTTTCCGAGGCGCGTTGCAGGGAATCCAGCAAGGCGGTATCCCGGGGGAGTTGCAGGGCGGCTAGTTCCCTGGCCTGTTCCAGCTCCTGCAGGTTAAAGCGCGACAGGTTTTTCCTGTATTCTTCGAATTTTTTCTGGATTTCCCCCGCTTCGATCCTGGCTTCGCTCTCGAAAGCGTTCCATTTGGAAGTGATGCGTACCGGCCCGGGTTCCCCAAAAAAGGGAATGCGGTCGTCCAGTTCGTTGTTGTCGGCACTTTCGAGGTAGAGGTAGTAAATGTCGGGTTCGGAAAGCCGGGTTTGCAGTTTGAAATTCCCATCCCCGTCAATAGTTACTGAATCCAGGCTGACCAGGACAGAATCCGGGATGGCCTGCAGGTAGAGGGTTCCCTTCTTCAGGCCCGCTATATTCCCTTCCACCACCATCAGGGCCCTGGGGTCATCTGCGGCGCAGGAGGCCAGTAGCCAAAGGACCCCCAGGAGTTGAAAATACTTGCTCATCGGACTGTTTTAGGGGGCAAAGATGCACCATTTTTTTAAAATGGTGCAACTCCTTCAAAGGGAAGAAGCCACTTCCATGAGGTAAGCGCAAAACAAGGCACCCCCGGTGCCCACCACATAGCCCAGCACGGCCAGAAGGACCCCCACGGAGCTCAGGGAGGCGTGGAACTCTGCGGCCACGACCGGGGCAGAAGCCGCACCGCCTACATTGGCCTGGCTTCCCACGGCCAGGAAAAAGAAGGGGGCCCGGATCAGTTTGGCCACGACAATGAGCAGTCCTGCATGGATGCCGATCCAGATGAGCCCGAGCAGAATGAGCCCGGGGTTTTCCAGGATGCGGCCAAGGTCCATTTTCATGCCAATGGTGGCGACCAGGATATAGATGAAGACACCTCCCAATTTGCTGGCCCCGGCCCCTTCGTAGTTGCGGGCCCGGGTAAAGGACATCCCGATGCCGGCCAGGGTGGCCAGGACTACCATCCAGAAAAACTGCCCCCCCAGGAAAGAAAGGAAACTTTTGGGATCCCTGACCGACTCAAAGGAATTGCTCAGTCGCTCGCTCAGCCCGTTCCCCAGGAAATGGGCCAGGCCAACGGCGACAAAGGCGAGGGAAAGCATAATCAGGTAATCCCTCAGGCTGGGGACCCGCGTGATGCTTTCCGAAAAGGCGGTCACCTTTTTTTTCAGGGCTTCAATGGACGAGGAATCGGCTTTCAGCCAGCGGTCGATCGCCTGGTTCCGCCCCACCCCCAATAAGAGGATCGCCATCCAGATATTTGCACACACCACATCCACCAGGATCATTTCCCCATACCGGTCGGGGTTGAATTGGAAGATCTCAAACATGGCGGCCTGGTTGGCGCCCCCGCCGATCCAGCTGCCGGCAATGGTTGCCAGGCCCCTCCAGATGGCGTCGAAGTCATTTCCCCCAACGGTTTCCGGGGAAAAGAGGGAAACCAGCATGATCGCCACCGGCCCTCCGATGATGATCCCGGCAGTTCCGGTGAGGAACATGATCAGCGCTTTGGAACCCAGGCGGGCGATGGCCTTCAGGTCGATGCTGAGGGTCATCAGTACCAGGGCGGCCGGCAGCAGGTACCGGCTGGCCATAAAATACAGGCGGGAATGCTCATCCGAGACGATCCCAAGGCTTGCCAGAATGGCAGGCAGGAGGTAACATAACAGGATGGCCGGCACCCAGTTGTAGAACTGCTTCCAAAAACCCTTTTGCAGGCCGGAGGTGTAAAAGACCAGCCCCAGGCACAGGGCCAGCAATCCAAATACAATGGTGTCGTCCGTGATCAGGGGTGTTTCCATTCCAGGAGGTTTTTGCCCGAAAAGATAGGGGAAAATTCAGGAATGCGAAGGCTAACCCCCGGGGTTTAGATATTGAGCCAGTAGGTCAGCTTCAGGTTGATGGAGCGAAATTTGGGGTTGAAGGTGTCCACAAAGTAATTGTCGGTATAGACCAGGAACAGGTCCGAAAGGGGGGCAAAGCGCCATTGCAGGCGGCTGTTGATGCCGAGGTTGTCCCTCTGGTTGCTGTACTGGATCAGGGTCGACCAAAACAAGGACCTGGAAAAGGTAAGCTCCAGGCGCGGGACAACGAGCCAGATTTCGGCAGAGGAAAACGGTTCCGGGAAGTTCAGCTTGTCGTAATTCAATTGTAAGGAAAGAAAGGCCCTGGGCTGGATCCGGAGGTTGGCGCCGGCCTCCAGGGAGAAACGGTCTCCATTGAGGAAGTCCCCTACCGTACCCCGGGCACTGTAGGAAAAAATCCGCCGCCGGTCTGACTGGTACCCCAGCCGTACGCTATTGTAGTAATATTCAGAATCTGCAGGGAGTGGAATCGCATCATCCGAGCCGCTGGGGTCGAAATCGTCGAACAGGTAGGTGTACTGGGACCGTACCTCGATACCAACCTCCGACTGGTCTGTAAAACGCGCCTCCCAGGACCCTTGCAGCCGGTAATCGGTCAGTTGCATGTCCAGGCTGGGGCTCCAGATCTGTTGGGAGAGCAACTGGAAGGTGTGGTTGTTGACATAACGTTCCTCGGGCCAGAAGGTGCGGGAAAACCCGCTGGTCCCTTTAACGATGTCGTCCCTGGGGATGAACCCCAGATCGGACTGGAAATTTTCCCCGATATACACCCAGTCTGTGAAGGCGCCGTAATAGCGGGAATTGTAGCGCACGGTAGCCCCTGAAGACAGGTCTTTCCCGCTGGCATCGGGCTGGAAGGAACGGTGCATGTAGAACCTGCCGTTCCACAGGTTGTCCTTGGAGATCAGGTTATAATCCAGGCCCAGGACCCGGTTGAAACGTTCATCCCGGGAGATGAAATCGTCATTTCCCCCGGCCACCCGGTTGATGAAAAACAGGCCGATGTTGGAACGGGCAAAGACCACATGCTGTAAGGCCAGCATCGTATGGTTGTTCGACGGGATCTCATTGGGGGCGTCTTTTTCGGTCTGGATGCTGAAAAAGCCAAGCCGCAGTTTCGGGTTCAGCTTTCCGCTCAGGCGGACCCCTCCCACCAACCGGTTTTCAATAGTATTTCCCGCCGTATCTTCTGCGATCCCGATCCGGCGCGAAAAGAACGGGTTGGCATCCCGGGAACCCCCAAAATCAGCGAAGAGGTCGTTATTGTCGATGAAGAATTGCCTTTTTTCGGGCAACGATACCTCAAAACGGCTGAGGTTGGTCACCTGGTCGTCTACCTCCACCTGGGAAAAATCGGGGTTCAGGGTCACATCCAGGTTCATGCTGTTGCCGATGGAAACCTTCGCATCGCCCCCTACCTTAAACAAATTTTCGTTGTCCCGGTTTTCCCGGTCGTTAAAGCTGCCAGCGGTTACATAAGGGATCAGGGCGAAGGGGGTTCGCGATTTGCCCAGGGGTCGTTCAAAGACCATATCACCCATAAAAGTGAGCCCATAAATGTTCTGGTTCTGGGGGATGCGGACCCAGGTACTCTGCTCGTTCGACTGGGTGTCGAACCGGTAGCTGTTGAACCGCCACTTGGTTTCCCCCTCCCGGAATTTGAAGGAAGTAAGCGGGATGACGAGTTCGGAAGTGTAATAGTTGTCGTAGATTTTCGATTCCCCTTTCCACTTCACGTCCCAGGAGATCGTGAACCCCCGCAGGTCGAGACCGCCCCCGGAAACCAGGCCCTCGCGGCGGACCCCATAGGGATTGATCCCAAACAGGAACGCATTGTTGGCATCGTTGAAGGTGTCGAACAGCAGGGTGATGTTATCGGAATTCCCGGCGCGGAAATCGCGCCGGAGGGACTCTATGGCATAGTTCCTGCCTGCGGTATGCACCGTTATCCCTACATAGAGGTTGGTGTCGTCATAGAGCATCTTGATTTCGGTCTGTTGCCGGGCAGAAACGCTGTCTACAGGGAAATATTCCCAGAAATCTTCTGCGGCTTCTGCCAGGGACCAGACGTAATCATCAAGGTTGCCGTCCAGTACGACTGGTTCAGCGACATACCGAACTGTAAACGCCTTTTCGGGAGGATTTTGCGGGAATGAAAGCAGAGGAACCAGCAGGAAAACCACCAGCCACCTTAATCTTTGCATGCGTTTGGTTTAATCGACCCTAAATGTAACCTTTCCTTCCAAAAAAAAGGTGTTTTAAGGAACCTTTAACCGTTTTTTTTGCATGCGCACCTTATGATTTCGGGGAACTTTTTTTTTCGGATTATGTACTTTTGCGCCCTAAAGCAATACCATGAAAAAAGTCGTCCTGCTCCTTTTCCTAATTCCCTTAATGGCCGAGGCCAGCGCCCCCTTCTGGGGTAAGACCGGCCACCGGGTAGTTGGGGAAGTCGCCCAGATGCACCTTTCCCGAAAGGCCCGAAAGGCAGTCTCGGAACTCCTTGGGGGGGAGAGCCTTGCAGAGGTGTCGAATTTTGCCGACGACATAAAATCGGATGCCAAATATGACCAGTTTACCCCCTGGCATTATGTGAATTTCGGACCCGATGAGGCCTATGGGGAAGGGAAGCTGAGCCCCGAGGGGGACCTCGTGGTGGCGATTGAAAAATGCATAGCGGTCCTGGAAAACGCGGAAACCCCCCGGGACGAACAGGTTTTTTACCTCAAAATGCTGATCCATTTCATAGGGGACCTGCATCAGCCGATGCACCTGGGCCGGGAAGAAGACCGGGGGGGCAACGACATACAGTTGCAATGGTTTGGCCGGGGGACCAACCTGCACCGCTTATGGGATTCCAACCTGATCGACAGCTATGGGATGAGCTATACCGAACTGTCGGGTACGCTGCCGAGGTGGTCGCGCCGCAAAATGAAAGCCGCTCAACAAGGGACTTTACTCGATTGGGTGGGGGAGATACACCAGGTAACGAATACCGTTTACGACTCCGCGGAGGCCGGGGAAAAACTGGGTTACGACTACAGCTACCAGTGGTGGGACACCGTAGAGCAGCAACTCCTGCTGGGCGGGCTCCGTTTGGCGGAGGTCCTCAACCGTATTTACGGGTAGGGGGCTACTTCCGCTTCGAAATTGTATTCCGGCTAATGGCTCGCTGGCGAGAGCACCTGAACCGGGTCACCCCTTTGAGGCGAAGCCCACGGTGCTTGGTCGCCCTTCCCTGAACCCGTTTCCTCCAGCGCCTGAAACTGGCCGGCTTCAATTCGCGGCGCATCAGCACGATGACTTCCGCCTCGGAAAGGCCAAACTGGCCGGCAATGGCCTCGAAGGGCGTCCGGTCTTCCCAGGCCATTTCAATGATGCGGTCCTGGTCTTCCAAAGATAAAGCATGGCGTTCCACGGTGTAAAAATACAGCGCAAAAAGGGAAAGTACCAACCTGGTGTCTTCCCTATCCGATGATTTTGCGAAAGGTAAGGTTGATCCGTTGGCCCACCGGTTTCCGGGTCTTGGGAACCTGGTGGAGCCAGTGGTGCTGCATGGCCCCACCCATGATCAGCAGGCTTCCGTGTTCCAGCAGGAGTTTGAAACGCAGGGAAGGGTCCGTCCGGTGTTTAAGGTGAAAGGCCCGGGTTTGCCCCAGGGAAACCGAGGCAATGAACGGGTTGGGCCCCAGTTCCCTTTCGTTGTCGGCGTGCCAGCCATTGCTGTCTTCCCCGTCCCGGTAAAGGTTCAAAAGGCAGGTGGTAAATGTTTGCCCCGAGCGGGCTTCTATGGAGCTGCGGAGGTTTTCCAGGGCAGGGGGGAAGGGTTCCGGGTGCATGGTGATTCCCGAATAGGTGTAGGTCCTTCCCGAGACTCCGTACAGGGCGGTCAGGCGCGGCTGCGGATAGGTCTTCCCAAAGATGCGGATATCGTCCTGCCGCCAGGGAGTGCCCTCCAACAGGTTCATGAAAAGTGCGTCAGCGCGATCCGGGGGCAGGAACCCGGGGATATACTGCAGTTCTGCATCGGGGAGCGGAGTCAGTCCGGCCTTCAGCACTTCCATCAGCGAACCACCGATTTCAGTTCGTTGCGGTACCGGGAGGGGCTCATGCCTGTAAAGGCCCGGAACGACTTGTTGAAATGCGAAAAATTGTTGAACCCGCTCTCGTAGCAGATTTCCGTGATGCTTAGCTTGTTTTCGGAAAGCAGGTTGGAGGCGTGCACCAGGCGGTACTCATTGACAAATTGCACAAAGGTTTTATTGGTGACCTTCTTGAAATAGCGGCAGAACGAGGGTACGGTCATATGGACGAGGTCCCCCATAGCTTCGAGGGAAATGGGTTGCTGGTAGTGCTCCTTCACATAGTTGAAGATGGCATTGATCCGTTCGTTTTCCTTCGACTGCAGCTCCATGGAGAGGTGGTCGGCGTTTAAAAGCTCGTATTCCCCGGTACTGGCAAGTTCATTGAGGATATTCAGGATGGCCAAAAGTCGCTGGAATTCCGATTTATATTCCAGGATTTCGATTTTCTCCCCGATTTTTTTCTTGGCGGTGCCCGTGAAGGCGAGCCCGGCCTTCGATTTTTCAAACAACCTACGGATTCCCGACATTTCCGGCAGGTTCATAAAATCGGGCCCCAGGAAGTCGGCTTTCATTTGCACCACGGATTCACTGGTATTCCCCGTGCAGGCATCTGTGAAACCGCAATGCGGCAGGTTGGAACCGATCAGGATCAGGTCCCCGTCGGTATAATAGGAGACATGGCTGCCGATTTGCCTCCTTCCGGTACCCCCGTTCACATAGACCAGTTCCACTTCGGGGTGGTAGTGCCACACATTGTTTTTGTTCGGGCGGCTGGCATCGAACTTCTGGTAGGTATAGGAATGTCCGAAATCGGGGGCAATGGATTCGAAAGCCGGTTTTGGACTGATGAGTGTGTTCATGACAATAGTATTCCTGACCCCTAAATTACGATGGTCCGCTCCCGGGGGATGGTGCGAAATTAACCAAAAACTATGCTATTTTATCATTTATGAGGATTTTAACAGCGGTAAGCGATAATATAGAACACATATTGGATAATCCGGTGGAAGTTTAGGGGAGATTCCCATCATAAATTTGTCCGTATCAATCAAAAAACAAACAGTCATGAAAAGAAATTTTAAAAACATCAGTGCAGCACTCGTAGTGATGGCGTTTACAGCAAAAGCAGGAGCGGTACCCACAGATCCCGGAAAGGAAGCCTTGGCGGTTAAGGAGCTCAGGGCCGATTCCCCGGTAGTACAGGCCAAAGGCCAGAAGGTTTTTGTAAACCTGCTGAACCTCGAAGGGGAGTCGGTAACCGTAAAGGTAGTCGACAGCGAAAACCGCGTGTTGTACCTGCAGCGCTTTGAAGAAACCCAGGTGGTGGAAAAGGCCTTTAGTTTCGAACAGGCGTACTCCGGCACCTACAGCGTGGTTGTCCGTAATGGGGAAGACCTGTATTCGGCTTCCGTAAGCGTGTCGCGCTAAGTATCGGTTAGTTTAGTTTGGTTTAATTCGGGAGAGGGGGCTTTGGCCCCCTTTTTCTTTTTCAGGCCCCTTTGAGTAGTTGTTGTCTTTTGGATTCAGGCAGCCAGTCCAGCGAGAGGGCTTTGTGAACCAGGCCCCTATCCCCGGGCCCGAAGAAAAGGAGGTGGTAGAACTCGGAAATACTGACCTTCTGTTCGGGGGCCTCCAGCAATTCCATAGCGTCGCCCGGGCGGACCGTCCCCGCTTCCAGGACCTGGGCATACGATCCCGGATATCCCCTTAGGTGAAATTTTTCAATGATCCCCTGGTCGGCAAAACGGATGCCCAACTTGTAACAGGGTTCCCGGGGGGTGGTTATGCGTACGAGGGCTTCCCCTATGCGGTAAATGCTCCCCATCCAAAGCCGGCTTTCATCGAGCCCTGCCACGGTGAGGTTCTCCCCGAACATCCCGTATTCCCAGCCCAGTTGGGGGTACTGTTCCTCCCAGTAGGGATATTGCTCATGGGAAAAGAGGTAACAGGCCTTCAGGGCGCCCCCGTGTGCCTTTGGGTTGCCAATGGTATCGCCGGTTATCCCCGAAAGGTCGAGGTAAATTCCCTCTGGCCGGGGCTTCTTGTAAATGCCCGTGACCAGGTCCTGCCCCTTCCAGTGGATGTTCGTGGGTTGGGCGGTATTGGTGCTGGTGATTCTCATAGCGGTGTGCTGGTTTCCCAAAGATACAGGATTCAGGGGCTTACAGGTAGCTAAAAGCCCAATAGATCAGCAGGCCCTGCAAGGGGATTCTGAGGACCAGCACCCAGGAGGGGAGGCCCATAGCCGCCTTCCGGTTGCCCAGCATGTGCACATGCACGGGTAAAAATAAAAGGAGCAGGGCGATAATGCCATAAAGTCCTGTTTCCCGGGCCCCCGGGAAAAAAAGCGCAGCCCCGAAGGCGATTTCCAGCAGGCCGCTGAGGTAAACCATGGGTTTTGGTCCCGGGATCCAGGGGGGCATGATCCTCAGGTATACCTTCGGGTACACAAAATGGAGTACCCCAGCCACAAGGTACAGGCAGGCCATCAGGTAAAAATGCCAGGGGGTTACCATGGCTTAAAGATAGGCAGAGATTCCCGATCCCCCCGGGGGCCAAATAAAAAACCGCCCCTGGATGGGGCGGTTGTTGGGTTTTTGGGAGCCAGGCGGCTTATTTTACCAGTTCATAACTGCGCTGGATGAAAGCAGTCAGTTCCTCCCCTTTGAGGAGCCCCTTCGATAGCCTTGCAAGGTCCAGGCACTGGTTGATGAGGCGCTGGCGCTTCTTTTCCGTTTTGGTAGCCAGGATTTCCCCGACCAGGGGGTGGTTGATATTCACCACCAGGTTATACAGGTCTGGCATGTTGCCGATGCCAAACATCCCACCTCCGGTTTGCTGCATCTCCTTCATCCGCCTCATAAATTCAGGTTCCGTGATCATGAAGGGGGCTGCTTCGCTGTCGGCAGGCTCCAGCTGCACGGTGTAAGGGCTTTTTTCGCCCAGCACGGCCTCCAGCTGTTTTTTCAGGGTATCCTGCTCCTCGTCGGAGAGCCTGGATATCTGGGGTTCCTCTTTGCGGATGAGTTTATCGAGGGGGTCGGCGTCGACCCGGGCAAAGGAAAGGTTTTCCGTGCTGGTTTCCAGTTTCTGCATCAGGTGGGCCACAATGGGGCTGTCCATCAGCAACACCTCGTATCCCTTATCTTTGGCGGCGCGGATGTAAGCGTGCTGCGCTTCCCGGTCCGAAGCATAGAGCAAGACCAACTTGCCATCCTTGTCGGTTTGCTGGCCTGCGACCTTCTCGCGGAGTTCCTCCAGGGTATGGTATTGCCCGTCCACGGTGGGATACAGGGCAAAGGCCCCGGCCTTCTCAAAGAATTTTTCCTCTGAAAGCATGCCGTATTCAATGACAATCTTGATGTCATTCCATTTCTTTTCAAAATTTTCCCGGTCTTCCTTGAAAAGGGAAGTCAGCTTGTCGGCCACTTTCCGCGTGATGTAGGATGAAATCTTTTTGACCGCCCCATCGGCCTGCAGGTAAGACCGGGACACGTTCAGGGGGATGTCTGGGGAATCGATGACCCCGCGCAGCATGGTGAGGAATTCAGGGACAATCCCTTCCACATTGTCGGTGATGAACACCTGGTTCTGATAGAGCTGTATGCGGTCTTTTTGCAGGGACAGGTCCTGGCTGAGTTTCGGGAAGTACAGGATCCCGGTCAGGTTAAAGGGGTAATCCACATTCAGGTGGATGTGGAAAAGGGGCTCCTCAAATTGCATGGGGTAGAGTTCCCTGTAAAAGGAGGTGTAATCTTCGTCCTTCAGGTCTGCCGGCTTTTTGGTCCAGGCCGGGGTGGGGTTGTTTACGATATTGTCGACCTCCCGGGTAGGGGCAGGCTCGTCTTCCCCGGCCCCTTCCGGTTTGGGCAGGGTTTCGGTGCGGGTGCCGAATTTGATGGGCACCGGCATGAATTTATTGTATTTGAGCAGCAACTCCCTGATGCGCCCTTCTTCCAGGAACTCCACGGAATCTTCGGCAATATGTAAAATGATTTCCGTGCCCCGGCCTTCCTTTTTTCCCTTTTTCAGGGTGAACTCCGGGCTGCCGTCACAACTCCAGTGTACGGCCGGGGCATCCTGGTAGCTTTTGGTCAGGATCTCCACCCGGTCGGCCACCATAAAGGAGGAATAAAAACCGAGGCCGAAATGCCCGATGATCCCGGCGTCCTTTCCGGCATCCTTGTACTTGTCGAGGAATTCCTCCGCCCCGGAGAAGGCCACCTCATTGATGTATTTTTTGACCTCTTCTTCCGTCATGCCGATGCCCTGGTCGAGGATGTGCAGCTTTTTGCCCTTCTTGTCGATTTTTACCTCGATAACCGGATCTCCCAGCTCAACTTTGGCTTCCCCAATGGAGACCAGGTGTTTTAGCTTGAGGGTGGCATCGGTTGCATTGGAAATGAGTTCCCTCAAAAAGATTTCGTGGTCGCTGTAGAGGAATTTTTTGATCAGCGGAAAAATGTTTTCAACGGAAACATTGATTTTGCCTGTAGCCATAGCACAAAAGTCTTTTGTTAATCGGGGTTCCTTAAATCAAAAAGGATACCAGCCCCGGCCAAAATGACAAACTGACATCCGGGGCCCGGCCGAAATGTCGCGAAACCGTAATTTTAACACTATTTTTTGTTTCAAATAAACAAAATAAAGATAAACGTTATTATCTTTGAATTGTTTTCGAAAACCTCAGAGCCCCAAAGGGCCTGCCGGTTCGAGAGACAGTTTGTTTATTAATTGGTTAGGTTGTTTGAAAAGCGCGCTTTGCTGAAAGCGCGCTTTTTCTTTTGCGTTTTTTGAGGAGATCTTAACAGTTATAATGTATAAGAAAAAGTATATTTGCTTAGACAAAATTAAAAGGTATGAGTCCAAAGAAAAAGACTGAAATTCCGACCCGGGAAGCCCTTGTAGCTGCCTACATGTCCGATACCCTGGAAAGGGAGAAATTCCCGGTTTCCGTCTATCGGTTTTGCAAGGATAATGGCCTTGAAGAGTCGGAATTTTACAAGCATTTCGGGTCCCTGGAGTCGCTTCAAAAGGAAATCTGGGTTTCCTTTTGCGCTAAAACGTTTGAACTCCTGGGCGCGGACAAAGCCTTTGAAGGGTATGCCCCCCGGGAAAAGCTCCTCGGGTTCTTTTTTACGTTTTTTGAACTCCTGGGCCTGAACCGCAGCTATGTACTGTTTGCCCTGAAGCAGGGGGATAAACCCATGGAAGGGCTTTCCCAGCTCCGCGGCCTGCGTACCCGGATCCGAGAATTTGCCAGGGGACTGGTCGAGCAGGGGAACGAGGAGCGCAGCAGCCGGATTACCCAACATAACCCTGCCCTGTTTTCCGAAGGCGCCTGGTTGCAATTCCTGTTTTTACTGCGGTTCTGGATAAAAGATGGTTCCCCATCCTTTGAAAAAACCGACATGGCCATCGAAAAGTCAGTCAATACGATTTTCGATGTCTTTGACAATACGCCTCTGGAGCGGGTCCTGGATTTCGGGAAATTCCTCTACAAGGAACATTTTGCCTAACCCCCCTCGCCCCCTATGAAGACCCTCGACCGCATCCCCACCTCCAAAATCGAACGGGCCGGAAAGCTCGTGCAAACCGGAGTAAAGCTCGGGGGCAACTACATGAAATTCTACGGAAAAAAACTCCTGAACCCCGACCTGGAAAGGGAGGAACTGGATCAGGACAACGCCCGCGACGTCTACGACGGGTTGAAGGACCTCAAGGGCAGCGCCCTGAAAGTGGCCCAGATGCTGAGCATGGAGAAAAATTTGCTGCCCCGGGCCTATGTCGACCGGTTTTCCCTGGCCCAGTTTTCCGTCCCCCCCCTGTCTGCCCCCCTGGTGCGAAAAACATTCCGCAGGTACCTTGGATGCAGCCCCGAGGAACTTTTCGACCATTTTGAGCCCGATTCCGTAAATGCCGCCAGCATTGGGCAGGTCCACCGGGCCCGTAAAGACGGGAAAGACCTGGCGGTGAAAATCCAGTATCCGGGCGTATCGGAGAGCATTAGCAGCGACCTGGCCCTGGTAAAGCCTGTGGCCTCGCGCATGTTTAACCTGAAAGGCAAGGATACGGAGAAATACTTCAGGGAAGTAGAGGAAAAGCTCAAGGAAGAAACCGATTATCTGTTGGAGCTCCGCCAAAGCAGGGCCATTACTGAGGCCTGCAGCGGCTTGAAAGGAATCCGCTTCCCCGCCTATTACCCGCAATGGTCCGGGGAGCGAATCCTGACCATGGACTGGATGGAAGGCATACACCTGGGGGAATTCACCAAAACCCCCTTCGCCCCGGAAACCGGCAACCGCCTTGGGCAGGTCTTGTGGGATTTCTACATGTACCAGATCCACCACCTGCGCAGGGTGCATGCCGATCCACACCCGGGAAATTTCCTGGTGGGGCCCGAGGGGGACCTGATCGCCATAGACTTTGGGTGCATAAAGGAAATCCCCGGTTCGTTCTATACCCCGTATTTTGAACTGGCCCGCAAGGAGACGTTCCTCAACGAGGCCCTCTTTACCGAAAAGCTGTACGAACTGGAAATCCTAACCCCGGCCGACAGCCCGGAGGAACTCCATTTCTTCAAAGACCTGTTCCGCGAAATGCTGGAATTATTTACCCGCCCTTTTAACGAGGAGGAATTCGATTTTTCCTCTCCGGCATTCTGGCAGCAAATCGGGCAGTTGAGCGAGCGCTACTCCAGGGACCC
Organism: uncultured Robiginitalea sp.; assembly: GCA_964539905.1. Classification (GTDB taxonomy): domain Bacteria; phylum Bacteroidota; class Bacteroidia; order Flavobacteriales; family Flavobacteriaceae; genus Robiginitalea. The sequence continues at coordinate 18,417 of CAZIJW010000028.1, read as the reverse complement.
CCAGATCCGCAAAATGAATGCGAACAGGGGCTCCCGCCACTTCCTGTACATCAACCGGACCTTCTTCGGCCTGTACAATTTATTGCACGACCTAAAGGCAAAGGTCAGGATACACGAATTTCAGCAGTACCTGGAGCCGGCGGGCTGAACTACCTTCCCCTGGCGTTTTCTTCAGGCTGGGGTTTTAGGTACCGCTCCAGCCATTGGTCCTGCTCCCAAAGCATATGCAGGATGCTTTCTTTGGCCCGGTAGCCATGGCTTTCCCTGGGCAGCATCACCAGGCGGACCATAGCCCCGAGTCCTTTGAGGGCGTTGAAGTAGCGTTCGCTCTGCATGGGGTAAGTGCCGGAATTGTTGTCGGCTTCCCCGTGGATCAGCAGCAGGGGGGTCTTCATCCTGTCGGCGTGCATAAAGGGCGACATGTTGTAATAGACCTCAGGGGCTTCCCAATAATTTCGCTGTTCGCTCTGGAACCCAAACGGGGTCAGGGTTCGGTTGTAGGCCCCACTGCGCGCTATCCCGGCGGCAAACAAATCGGAGTGGGAAAGGAGGTTGGCCACCATGAAGGCCCCGTAGCTGTGCCCCCCAACCGCCACGCGTTTGGGGTCGATATACCCCATGCGGTCCACGGCTTCGATGGCCGCCCGGGCATTGGCCACCAGCTGGGTGCGAAAACTGTCGTTGGGCTCTTCATCCCCTTCGCCGATAATCGGGAAGGCCGCATCGTCCAGCACGGCATACCCGCGGGTGACCCAGTAAATGGGGGAACCCCAGGACGGATAGGTAAACTCATTGGGGTTCTGGGTGTTCTGGCCCGCACTGCCCTTGTCTTTAAATTCCCGCGGATAGGCCCAGAGGATCATCGGGAGTTTTTCCCCTGAAGCCCGGTCATAACCTTCCGGGAGGTAGAGGGTGCCGCTGAGTTCCAGGCCGTCTTCACGCGTATAGGAAATCACTTCCTTATGCACTTCCTGCAGGCTTTTGAACGGGTTTTCAAAAGAGGTCAGGGCCATGGGGGCCTTGCGCCGGACCAGGCTTTTAAAGTGGTAATTCGGGTACTCCGAAGGGGATTCCAGCAGTACCAGCAACTGGTCCTTTTCCGGGTCGTATTCCAGGAGGGTCTCTTTTTTCCCGGGGATCCGCGATTCATAAAGGCGCGACTTCTTCCCCGATTCCAGGTCGATCCGGTCAACAAAGGGGAATTGCCCTTCCGCGGTAAACCCATCGCCCAGCAAAAAGGCGTTCCCCTTGCGGTCGAGGGCCAGCACGGGTACCTGGTAGTCATTCCTGGTGGTCGCAAAGGAGCCCGGGTCGCTGTACCGGTCCTGATAATTGCGGTCCGAAAGGATTACCGGATCCCGGGACGGGTCGGCGGGGTTGAACAGGTAGGTCTTGGTGTTCCGCGTATCCCACCAGCGATCGGTGGCAATGGCGGTCGTAGCATTCCCCCAAAGGATGCCGCCGAAGCGGTTGATGGTTTTCAGTACCGGGGTACCCTGCCCGTCAAACGGGGGTTCCAGCAGGAACACCTGGTCGCGGAAAGGAACTTCAACGGCGGGGTCTCCCCCGTCCAGGGCTTCCACATAGACCAGGGTGGCCGGCTGGTCGTTCCTCCAGGAAAGGTCGCGCCGCCCCGGGCGTTCAGCCATGAAGCCTTTTGGGAGGTCCTCGATGAGGGGTACCTCCAGTACCTTGCTGACCAACGTCCCGTCGACGTTATAAATGGCCGTGGTGGATGGGAACCGGTAGTAGGGCACCAGGTAGGAAAAGGGCTTTTCGAGGGTAACCGCCATCAGGTAGTTCCCGTCAGGGGAAAAGCTGATCCGATCGTACATGGCGGCTCCTTTCCAAAGGCTAATCCGTCCATCGAGGTGGACCCTCCGGAGTTCAGACCGGGCCAACTGCTCAAAATTGAAGGCATCATCGGGGTTTTTAAGCAGGTCCTGGTAGGTCCGGTTCTGGGCCATTTTCCCGTCATTGGTTGCTATGGTGGGCCCGGTGGGCACCCGGTCCTCCCGCTCGATGAGCGGCTTCCGGTCCGCAGGCAGCATTTTGACCAGTACAGACTGGCTGTCTTTAAACCAATTCACCGCGTCCCCCAGGTTGGCATTGAGCTGCGGGCCCGTCAGCCGCCGGGCTGCCGCGCGTTCCAGGTCTACCATCCACAACTCCACCCCCTGGTCGGTGGTGTGGGTCATGGCCAGTGCCTGCTCATCGGGCGAAAGGCTGAAGTTGGCCAGCCTGGGGTTTTTGGGGAGTCCGCTGACCTGGCGTGACCCGGGTTCCCCGGGTTTTTGTATCTGGAGGTTATGGTAGTAGGTGGTCCGGCTGCCGATGTGGGTGACCGGGTTGATCCTGAGGCCCCCCAGGCGCAATTCCGGTTCGGAGAGTTCTGCAATGCTCTTGTAAGGGCTGCGGTGCATCAGCAGCATATGTTCCCCGGAATCGGTGATCCAGACCCGCGGGGCCAGCGGGGCCTCGGCCAGTTCCAGGATTTCGGCAGGCGGGGTCTGATACGTCAGTTGGTCCTGTGCTGTGGTGGCGAACAGGCTGAGGAACAGGAGGATAAAGAGGTGTTTTTTCATGGGATTCTGCTTAAAATGGGCTTTGGTGTTAAACACCTTTCCAAGGTACGGCAAATTTCAGAAACCTTTAGGGGTTGTCGCAGCACCTGCATTTTGGGGGCTTTTTTTTAGGACAACTTGGCTTTTATGGGTATTTTTAAAGTTCGGCCGGTGGGGTGGTCCCCACCTGAACCCGGCGACAAACTAAACGAAGCGATGCGTATGTACAACTCGAAGATTGTCGGGCTCGGTTATTATGTGCCCGACCAGGTCGTTACAAATGATGACCTTTCCAAAATCATGGATACCAATGACGCCTGGATACAGGAGCGCACAGGGATCCGTGAACGCAGGCATGTGCGGGCAGGGGAGGACACCACCACCTCCATGGGGGTTAAGGCAGCCCGGCAGGCAATCGAAAGGGCAGGGATCGACAAGGATGAGATCGAATTTATCGTGTTTGCCACCCTGAGCCCCGATTATTATTTCCCGGGTCCAGGGGTGCTGGTACAGCGCGACCTTGAGCTGCCCACCGTAGGCGCGGTGGATATCCGCAACCAGTGTTCCGGATTTGTCTATGGGTTGTCCCTGGCCGACCAGTACATCAAAACCGGCATGTATAAAACCGTGCTGGTGATCGGGTCGGAACTCCATTCCCGCGGGCTCGACATGACCACCCGGGGACGGGGGGTCTCGGTGATCTTTGGCGACGGGGCCGGTGCTGCCGTTTTGAGCCGGGAAGAAAACCCGGAAAAGGGCATCCTCTCCTCCCACCTGCACAGCGAGGGGCAGTATGCAGAGGAGCTTTCCGTGATCGCCCCTGGCATGGGCACGCGATGGGTGACCGAAATCCTGAAGGACAATGATCCGGACGACGTCTCTTATTATCCGTATATGAATGGCCAGTTCGTTTTTAAGAATGCCGTGGTCCGCTTCAGCGAGGTCATCATGGAAGGGCTGAAAAAGAACAACCTGCAGCCTTCTGATATCGATATGCTCATCCCGCACCAGGCCAACCTGAGGATTTCCCAGTTTATCCAGAAGAAATTCGGGTTGTCCGACGACCAGGTCTTTAACAACATCATGTACTACGGGAATACCACGGCCGCCAGTATCCCGATTGCCCTTGCGGAGGCCTGGGAAAAAGGGAAGATCCGCGAGGGCGACCTGGTTGTCCTGGCCGCTTTTGGCAGTGGTTTTACCTGGGGCAGCGTAATCATCCGGTGGTAACCGCACCCGCTGTTTTTGCCCCCTCATTTTCCCTATGAAAAAGAAGAAACCCCGGCTTTTCAGGCCGGGGTTTCCGTTACACAGCCGACCGGGGGGCAAACCAACCCATCCCCCCCCGGGGCTGCGCACTTATTTGGGTTCCATAGACGTCGAAACCCCATCGGATTCCGTCTGCGGATCGATGGGGTTTCTGTCATTGGCAGGCCTTTCCAAACACTAACCACTAACTTAAAGAACACGGCCTGCCAATGCGATCAGCTTTGCATCGTATCTTTATAGACGAAAAACCGTATCCGTCGTTACGCGGCTTAACACACTTTAACACGAGCGATACCCATGAAGAAAACCCTGGTTTTCGGGGCTTCGGTGAAGCCCCACCGCTATAGTTATATCGCCATCCGCCGGCTGGTGGATGCCGGGGTGGAAACCGTTGCGTTCGGCCTGCGGGAAGGGACGGTCAAAGGGGTGGCCATAAAAACCAGCCTTGGGGGGTTCAGCGAAATCCACACGATAACGCTCTACATGCGCCCTTCGCGTCAGGAGCCCTTTTACGGCGACATCCTCGGTTTAAAACCCCACAGGGTTATCTTCAACCCGGGTACGGAAAACCCGGAATTCTACGCCCTGCTCCGCAGGGAGGGGGTGGAGGTCGTGGAGGCCTGTACCCTGGTGATGCTCTCCATGGGGCAATACTAAAGCCCGGCCCCGGCCTTTTGCGTTTTGTCGCGGATCAGCCACAGGCCGGCAAAAGTAAGCAAGCCGTTCAGGGGCAGCAGTTCATAGCCCACCTGGTACCCCCCCAGCCAGGCCGGGGGCAGGTTCGCGATCAGGATGACCAGGCCGATCACCCCCAGGGCCACGACCCAAACCAGGGAATCTTTCAGCCCGTGGCGGGTAAAAATCCCAAAAGAGAACAGCCCGAGCAGGGGGCCGTAGGTGTAGGTGGCCACGGTTAGCAGGCCGTCGATGACGTTGCGGTCCAGCACGTATTTGAACAGGATTACCACGGCGACCAGCAGGGCGCTCATCGCCAGGTGGGTCCGTTTGCGGAGGCGTTTTTTCAGGGGTTCCGGCTTTTTCTGGATCCCCAGGAAATCGACGCAAAAGGAGGTGGTCAGGGAGGTCAGGGCACTGTCTGCACTGCTGTAGGCCGCGGCGATCAACCCGAGCATGAAGGTAATCGCCACTCCCCTTCCAAGGCCTGAATTCAGGGCGATTTCCGGGAACAGGAGGTCCGATTTCGGACTCCCGTCCATCAGCGGGACCGCTACCCCAAAAGCCTCTGCGTAAATAAACAACAGTGCGCCGAGCAGCAGGAAGACCAGGTTTACCACCACAAGGACCAGGCTGAAGCTGATCATGTTCATCCGCGCTTCCTTCAGCGACCGGCAGGTGAGGTTCTTCTGCATCATGTCCTGGTCGAGGCCCGTCATGCAGATGGTAATGAACATCCCGCCCACGAACGATTTCACCAGGTGGTTTCGTTCATTCCACGACCCGGTAAACCAGGTTTTGCTATACTGCCCCAATTCCGGGGAGCTGAGGAAATCGAAAAACCCCCAGCCCAGCTTCTGGTTGATAAAATAGATGGAAAGGCCCACCGACGCCAGCATAAAAAAGGTTTGAAGGGTATCGGTCCAGACGATGGTCTTGATCCCGCCCCGGAAGGTGTAGACCCAGATCAGGGCAATGGAGAGCACCACGGTCAATTCGAATGGGACGCCCCAGGCGTCGAATACGAATTGCTGCAGTACCAGGGCCACCAGGAACAGCCGGAAGGCGGCCCCCAGGACCCTGGAGATGAAAAACGACAGGGCGCCTATTTTATAGCTCATCCACCCGAAGCGCTGCTCCAGGTATTCGTAGATGGAAGTCACATTCAGGCGGTAGTAGATGGGAAGCAGCACCAAGGCGATGACCAGGTAGCCGGCAAGGTAGCCCAACACCACCTGCATATAAGAAAAGGAAGCGCTTTGGACGGCCCCCGGAACGGAAATGAAGGTCACCCCGGAGAGGGAGGCGCCGATCATCCCGAAGGCCACCAGGACCCAGGGGGAGGATTTGCCCGCCCTGAAAAAATCCTCATTCGAGTCATTCTTGCCGGTGAAATACGAAATCAGTAAAAGGAGCAGGAAATACGCTCCCACCAAAGCCAGGATAAAGGAAGGGGTCATACGGCGACGGGCTAAACGGGCTCCGGGGTACCCTTTGGCCAGGGGGGCGGCACCGCGCCAGGACCCACCAGAAGCCCTATTTTTATTTGGCTCCCAAAGTACAAAACTTAAAATAGATACGTAATTTTGTGCCTATGGAAATTTCATCCAAACTCCTGGAAAAGGCCGTTGCGGAAATGTCCCAATTGCCGGGGATTGGAAAGCGGACGGCCCTGCGGCTGGTCCTGCACCTGCTCCGGCAGCCCGTTTCCCAGACCGATTCCCTGGCCCGGGCCCTGCAGGAGTTGCGCACCCGCATCCGGCATTGCCGGGAATGCCATAACATTTCCGATTCCGACCTGTGCGAGATCTGCAGCAGTTCCCGCCGCGACCGGTCCCTGGTCTGCGTGGTCGAGGACATCCGCGACGTTATGGCCATTGAAAACACAGGGCATTACCGGGGGCTATACCACGTGCTGGGGGGGAAGATTTCCCCCATGGAGGGGGTGGGGCCCCAGGACCTCAACATTGCTTCCCTGGTGGAAAAAGTCAGGGGGGGCGAAGCCAGGGAGCTCATCTTTGCGCTGAGCGCAACCATGGAGGGCGACACCACCAATTTTTATATTTACCGTCAGCTGGAAGGGCTGCCGGTAACCCTTTCGACCATAGCCAGGGGCGTCCCGGTGGGGGATGAACTCGAATACGCCGATGAAGTCACCCTCGGCCGTTCCATTTTACAACGGATCCCGTTTGAAGGTTCCCTGAATCGTTGAGAAAAAATATGTCAAAAATCAGGGGGTAATTTTATTATTTTTGCAAAAAATATCTTGTATACAGCTATCTAGTTAAGAATATGTCAAGATTTGAACTGAAATTGCCACAGATGGGAGAAAGTGTGGCGGAAGCCACCCTGACCTCCTGGCTCAAGGAAGTAGGCGATCCCATAGAAGCGGATGAACCCGTTTTCGAGATTGCCACCGACAAGGTGGATTCTGAAGTCCCCAGTGAGGTGGAAGGGGTCCTGGTGGAGAAATGCTTTGAAGTGGACCAGGTGATCAAAGTCGGGCAGACCGTCGCCATAATAGAGGTGGGCGGTAACAGCGCCCCGCCCCCGGGGGCAATACTTGAAGAGGCCCCGGTCATGGAAGCCGCGGCGCAGGCCGAACAGGCGGTTGCCCGGGCCGTGGAAACGGCTGCACCTGCAACTTCCCAGGAGGCCATCCAGTCCGGTTCGGAACGTTTTTATTCCCCCCTGGTGCGGAATATGGCCCGGGAAGAAGGGATCAGCCAGCAGGAACTGGATGCCCTGCCCGGAAGCGGCAAAGCAGGACGGGTGACCAAGGACGATATGCTGGCCTACATCGAGGCCCGCAAGAAGGGCCAGCCTGCCGCGGTAGCTGCCCCGGAGCCCCCCAGGGCGGTCGAAACCCAGGCCCCGGTGCCTGCCGCCCAGGCCCCGGCTGCCCCGAAACCTTCCATTCCCAGGGGTTCCGGGGACGAGGTTATCCCCATGTCGCGCATGGGCAAGCTGATCGCCAAACACATGGCGGAAAGCGTGTCGACTTCGGCCCACGTGCAGAGCTTTATCGAGGTGGATGTCACCAAGATCGTCCGCTGGAGGGAGCGGGTGAAGGATGCTTTCCAGAAAAGGGAAGGGGAGAAGCTCACCTTTACCCCGATTTTCCTGGAGGCCGTGGCCAAGGCCCTCAAAAAATTTCCCATGATGAACATCTCCGTGGACGGGGATACCATCATCCGCAGGAAGAACATCAACATCGGGATGGCTGCCGCCCTCCCCGACGGGAACCTGATCGTCCCGGTCATCAGGAATGCCGACCAGCTTAACCTGGTGGGGATGGCCCGGGCGGTAAACGACCTGGCCGAACGGGCGCGTACCAATGCCCTGAAACCCGATGAAATCCAGGACGGTACCTATACGGTGACCAATGTGGGTACCTTTGGCAGTGTCTTTGGCACCCCGATCATCAACCAGCCACAGGTGGGTATCCTGGCGCTCGGCGCCATCAGGAAGGTCCCTTCCGTGATCGAGACCCCGGCCGGGGACTTTATCGGGATCCGGTCAAGGATGTTCCTCTCCCACAGTTACGACCACCGGGTAGTCAATGGCGCCCTGGGGGGGATGTTTGCCAAAGCCGTGGCAGATTACCTGGAGGCCTGGGACGAGGACCGCGAATTCTGAAGGCCGGATCGCCCGGTTTTGAGCAAGTTGCCGGGGGCCGGTGCCTTCCGTCCCTTGTGAACCCCTTTAACTAAAAGGCATGGAATTAAACCTTAGCAGACCCATCTGTTTTTTCGACCTGGAGACCACCGGCACGAATATCGCCCTGGACCGAATTGTGGAAATCGCCATCCTGAAGGTATACCCCAACGGGAACAAGGAGAGCAAGACGTGGTTGGTGAACCCGGAAATGCCCATCCCGAAGGAAGCCACTGCGGTCCATGGGATTTCAGATGAAAAGGTGGCCGGGGAACCCCCCTTCAGGGAGCGCGCCCGGGAGGTCTACCAGATGATACAGGGGTGCGACCTGGCGGGGTTCAATTCCAACCGGTTCGATATCCCATTGCTGGCCGAGGAACTCCTGCGGGCGGGCCTGGATTTCGATATGAAAAATACGGTAGCCGTAGACGTGCAGACCATCTTCCACAAAATGGAAAAGCGCACCCTGGAGGCGGCCTACCAGTTCTATTGCGGGAAGGAATTGCGCGATGCCCACAGTGCGGCGGCCGACACCCTGGCCACCTACGAGGTCCTGCTTTCGCAGCTCGACCGGTACCCGGAACTGGAGAATGACGTGAAAGCCCTGGCTGCATTCTCCTCCCATTCGGAATCGGTCGATTTCGCCGGCTTTATCCTCAGGGATGAGTCCGGGGACGAGATTTTTTCCTTCGGGAAGCACAAAGGGAAGAAGGTCTCTGAGGTCCTGGAACAGGAACCCGGATATTTTGGATGGATCCTCAATGCCGATTTCCCCCTGTACACCAAAAAGGTATTGACGCAGATCCGCCTGGCCCGCCTCAACAACCGGTTTACCTGAGGCTGGGACAAGGCCCTGGAAACCCTATAAACCCCAACGGATATGAAGTTAGTTTGCGTAGGCCGCAATTACGCGGCCCATATCGAGGAGCTGGCCAATGAGCGGCCTGCTTCCCCCGTACTGTTCATCAAACCCGATTCCGCCATTTTACCGCGGGAACAGGATTTTTTCATCCCTGAATTTTCCAGCTCCATCCATTATGAGGTGGAATTGCTGGTAAAGATCAGCAAAGTGGGCAAACATATCGAAAAGGCCTTTGCCCCCAATTATTATGACGAAATTTCCCTGGGCATTGACTTTACGGCCCGGGACCTGCAGGACGAGCTCAAGGCCGCAGGCCTGCCCTGGGAAAAAGCCAAGGGGTTCGACGGTTCGGCCGTTATCGGGGAGTGGCTCCCAAAAAACAGGTTCCCCGACATGGATGCCCTCAGCTTTACCCTGGAGCGAAACGGAAAGGTGGTACAGGCTGGGGATACCCGGCAGATGCTTTGGAAGGTCGATGAGCTGATTGCCTATATCTCCACTTTTTTCACCCTGAAAAAAGGGGATGTGATTTTTACCGGCACGCCTTCCGGGGTTGGGCCGGTGGCCGCAAATGATTACCTTTCCGGAAAGCTGGAAGGGACCGAATTATTTTCTTTAAAAGTGCGTTGATATGATTTACAGCCTCGATAAAATTCAGGAGATGGCTGAAGGGGATGCCGATTTCGTGCAATCGGTCCTCCTGGTCTTTCTGGAAGAAGTCCCGCAAGACCTGCAGGCCCTGGAAGGAGCGGTACAGGCCGGTGATTACGACCAGATTTACAAGATGGCCCACAAGATCAAACCCAATGTGGACTTGTTGGGAATGGAGCAGGCCCGTGCCCTTGCCCTGGAGATTGAAACCCTGGGGAAGGCTTCCGGGGACCTTGGGGCAATCCGCGGCCATTTTCCCACCCTCAAACAACAGGTCGAACAGGCAGTTTCTGAACTCCGGAAGGAATTTGGGTTCTGATGCTGGCCGAGATCATCACCATCGGGGATGAAATCCTGATCGGTCAGATTGTCGATACCAATTCGGCTTTCCTGGCGCAGGAACTCCATCGGATCGGGGTTGCCGTCCAGCAAATCTCCTCAGTACAGGACGACCGCGCGCATATCCTGAACGCCCTTGAGGAAGCCGAATCGCGGGCGGAACTCGTGGTGATCACCGGGGGCCTCGGCCCGACCCGGGACGATGTCACCAAACACACCCTTTGCGAGTATTTCGGCGACCACCTGCAGGAAGACCCGGAGGTCCTTGCCCATATTGAGGCGTTGTTCCGGGACCACATTTCCACCCCAATCTCCGACCTGAACCGCAAACAGGCCCTGGTCCCTTCCCGGGCCGAGGTGCTCCCCAACCCGTATGGCACGGCCCCCGGCCTGTGGATGCGGGGCAAAAAGGCTGTTTTTGTGGCCCTTCCCGGGGTACCCTTTGAAATGAAACAATTGTTTTCCGACCAGGTACGCCCCCGAATCCTCAAGGCGTTTCGCCGTCCGGTGCTGCTGCACAGGACCCTGGTTACCTACGGGTTGGGCGAAAGTGCCATCGCGGATCGGATCGCCGGGTGGGAGGAGGCCCTCCCCCCGCACGTCAGGCTGGCCTACCTCCCCAACCTGGGAAAGGTCCGCCTCCGGCTTTCTGCCAGGGGTACGGAACTCAGCACCCTCGCGCAGGAGCTCGACGCATATACTGAAGCCTTGAAGGCACAGGTTTCCGATATCCTCTTTGGGGAGGAAGACGGGGAGCCCCTGGAAGAAACCCTTCGCAAGCGCTTTACCGCCAAAGGGGCGACCCTGGCCGTGGCGGAAAGCTTTACGGGGGGGCGCATTGCCTCCCAGCTTACCGCGATCCCCGGGGCTTCGGCCTATTTTAAGGGAGGGGTGGTCAGTTATGCCACCGCGGCGAAAATTTCGGTGCTTGGGCTTCCCGTGGAGCTCATTGAAGCGCATTCGGTAGTCAGTGCTCCCGTGGCCCGGGCCATGGCCGAAAATGTGCGCAACCTCCTGGAGGCTGATTTCGCCGTGGCCACCACCGGGAATGCCGGGCCTGCCAAAGGCGATTCCGATGCGGCGATCGGAAAAGTGTTCCTCGGCATTGCCGGGCCAGAGGGCGCCCACGCCCTTGAATTTTCCATGGGGAACCACAGGGAACGGATTGTGCAGAAGTCGGTGCACAAGGCCTTTGAACTCCTGCTCAAAGAAATCGTAAAATTCTAAAAAAGAAGTTTGGGCATACGGCAAAAATGACGTAAATTTGCACCCTGTTTTGAACCAAGTTATACCTGCGCAATGGCAAAAGTCTGCGAAATTACCGGTAAGAAGGCAATGTTTGGGAACAATGTTTCCTTTTCCATCAATAAGACCCGGAGGAGGTTTGACGTAAACCTGTCCAAGAAAAGGTTCTACATTCCCGAGGAAGACCGGTGGGTGACCCTTCGCGTTTCCACCCGCGGCCTGAAGGCCATCAACAAGAAGGGGATTTCTGCCGTCCTGAAGGAAGCGAAACAGAAAGGGATTCTCAACAAGTAATCGCCTAAATACAGAGCACCATGGCAAAGAAAGGCAACAGAGTACAGGTGATCCTCGAGTGCACAGAGCACAAAGAGTCCGGCATGCCCGGGACTTCCCGCTACATCACCACCAAGAACAAAAAGAACACGCCGGACCGGATGGAAATCAAAAAATTCAACCCCATCCTGAAGCGCATGACGGTACATAAAGAGATAAAATAAGGAATCATGGCAAAGAAAACGGTAGCAACCCTTCAGTCCAGTTCAAAAAGATTGACCAAGGCCATCAAGATGGTAAAGTCACCCAAAACCGGTGCTTACACCTTCGTCGAGGCGGTAATGACCCCCGAGATGGTGAACGACTGGCTCTCCGAAAAATAGGAGGTCCGGTAAGAAGTTAAAGCAATAAGGTGGCCGTTTCCCCGGGAAACGGCCACTTTTTTGTTGGGGGTGGCTGAAGGCGGAGGCGGCGGACCGTACCGGTCCAAAAGGTTTATTGTGCTATATTTGCGGGGACACGTATTGGGCTATGAGTCTATTTAAAAAGCTTTTTTCTTCCGAAAAAAAGGAAACCCTGGATAAGGGGCTTGAAAAATCCAAATCCAGTTTTTTCTCAAGGCTGAGCAAAGCCGTGGTAGGCAAGTCGCGCGTAGACGACGAGGTGTTGGACGAACTGGAAGAAGTACTCGTTACTTCCGATGTGGGGGTGGAAACCACCCTGAAAATCATTGAACGCATTGAGGCCCGTGTGGCCCGCGACAAATACGTGGGGACCGACGCGTTGGATGCGATCCTCAGGGAAGAGATCGCCGGGCTCCTTTCAGAAACCCATTTCGGAGAGGCCACCGAATTTGAACTCCCCGGCGTGGAGGGCCCTTACGTGGTTATGGTGGTCGGGGTCAACGGGGTGGGCAAGACCACCACCATCGGGAAACTGGCGTACCAGTTTAACAAGCAGGGCAAAAAGGTGGTCCTTGGGGCAGCGGATACCTTCCGGGCTGCGGCCATCGACCAACTTCAGGTCTGGGCCGACCGCGTGGGGGTGCCGCTGGTGAAGCAGAAAATGGGGAGCGACCCGGCGTCGGTTGCCTTTGATACCCTGAGCGCCGCCGTGAAACAACAGGCCGACGTGGTGCTGATCGACACCGCGGGACGCCTCCACAACAAGGTGAACCTGATGAACGAGCTTACCAAGGTCAAACGGGTCATGCAGAAGGTAATCCCCGATGCCCCGCATGAGGTCCTCCTTGTACTGGACGGCTCTACCGGCCAGAATGCCTTTGAACAGGCGAAGGCGTTTACGAAAGCTACGGAAGTGACCGCCCTTGCGGTCACCAAGCTCGACGGCACCGCCAAAGGCGGGGTGGTCATCGGGATATCGGACCAATTCCGCATCCCGGTAAAATATATTGGGGTAGGCGAAGGCATAGAAGACCTTCAGGTATTCAATAAACTGGAATTCGTGGATTCCTTTTTCAACCGTTCCCGCTGACCCCCTTTTTTTCGAACATCCAAACCTGAAAAACCAAAGCACCATGGCTCGATTTCATCTGCCCGGCACCTGCAGGGCAACTATTGCCCTTCTCCTTGTCCTTGGGGTAGGGGCTACCCTGCAATCCTGTAAGGATACCACCCCGGCCCCCGGGGAGGCGGAACCCCCGGCCAGGGCGGAAGTGACTGATGCGGTTTCCGCGGAAGAACCCACCCCCGGCGCCCTCTGGACCCCCTACAACGATTCGGCCGAGGTAGCGGGCAATGCGGACCATCCCCTGCCGCGGATGCGCTATAAGCTCATCCAGTCCCGGGTGCTGGACAAAAACGACGTCTTTTTACCCCTCTACCCGGAAGTCCGGAAAATGACCGCGGAGGCCTATGCCCGCCTGAAGCCAATGATCCTGGAGAAATCCATTCCTGAGGTCCAGGCCCATATCCAAAACGGGGACTTCAGCTATGAAGACCTCTGCCGGTTCTTCCTTTACCGGATCTACAAATACGAACTGGACCCTGCCACCACCCTAAATACGGTGATTGCCCTCAACCCGGGGCTTTTCCGGGAGGCCCGACGCCTGGATTCCCTTCGGGTGGCCGACCCGGGGGCGGTGCGGCACCCGATCTTCGGGATGCCCGTGCTGCTGAAAGACAATATCAACACCGAAGAAATGCCGACCACAGCAGGGGCGATTGCCCTGATGGGCAACCGGACCGGGGATGCCTTTATCGTGGAGCGCCTTAAGGAGAAAGGGGCCATCATCCTCGGGAAGGTGAACCTGAGCGAATGGGCGTATTACATGTGCAGGGGTTGCCCGGTAGGGTATAGTGCAGTGGGGGGCCAGACCCTGAACCCGTATGGCCGGCGGGTATTTGAAACCGGAGGGTCCAGTTCCGGGAGCGGGACGGCCATGGCGGCCGGCTATGCCATGGCGGCCGTGGGAACGGAAACCTCCGGTTCCATCCTGTCGCCTTCCAGCCAGAATTCCATAGTGGGGCTGAAGCCTCCGGTGGGCATGCTCAGCCGCAGGGGCATCGTACCCATCTCTGGCACCCTCGACACCCCGGGGCCCATGACGCGCAATGTTACCGATACGGGGATTCTGCTCGACGCCATGATGGCCTATGACCCCCTGGATATCCACGCCTTTCAGGTGAACTGGGATACAGGGTGGTACCTGCCCGCCGGGGCCACCCTGCGCGGAAAGCGCCTTGGGGCTTTCCGGTCGCTGATGGAGTCCGATTCCCTGTACCGGGAAACCCTTTCCCGCCTGGAGGCTGCGGGGGCTGAGGTCATTCCCTTTGACCCGCCGGAGGTGGAACTCGAAGGATTCCTCACCCTTTTGAACCTCGATATGCGGGAAGACCTGCCCGCCTATCTCCAGGGCCAGATCCGGGATACCGTGGCGGTCGGGGTGCGTTCCGTGGCCGATGTGGTCGCCTTTAACCGGGCAGATTCCCTGTTGAGGGTCCCATATGGGCAGGCTCTGCTCGAAGGGATCCTGGCCGACACCACCAGTGAGGAGGCCTTTGAAAAAGTGCGGTCCGGCCTCCTGGCGGATGGCCGGAGGTTCTTCACTGAACCCTGGGAGGCGCACCGCCTGGACGCTGTCCTCTCCGTGAACAACTACCATGCAGGGTATGCCGCCGTAGCCCGGTATCCGGCCCTTACGGTACCTATGGGTTACAGGGAATCCGGGGAACCCACAGGCCTTACCTTTATCGGGCGTCCTTTCCAGATCCCGGAACTGTTGCGCCTCGCCCATGCCTTTGAACAACTCGGTCCGGAAAGGCGTGTCCCGGCTGCCTATGCCGAATAGGCATAAAACCGGATTCCCAGGGGCTTTTGGGCCCTTCCGGGGGGCAGGGTCAAAACCGCCACCCCTTCCCGAAGGGTTGCCCCGGCACCCCGAACCTGCCGGCCTTTTCAAGCCGCCCGAACGAAAAGACCGCTAAAATCGTCTGTGATGTACCTCCAAGTCGTATTTTTGCACCTCAGTTGTACCGATGCGCACCAAGTCCATTAAAAAGAACACCATCAATGTGATCACCCTCGGGTGTTCCAAAAACCTCTATGATTCCGAGGTCCTCATGGGCCAGTTAAAGGCCGGGGGCAAAGATGTGGTCCACGAGGGGGAGGGAAACATCGTGGTGATCAATACCTGCGGCTTTATCGCCAATGCCAAGGAAGAAAGCGTAAATACCATCCTGGAGCAGGTTCGGGAGAAGGAGGCCGGGCGAATCGACAAGGTTTTCGTCACCGGGTGCCTCAGCGAGCGGTACAAACCGGACCTGGAGAAGGAGATCCCGAACGTGGATGCCTATTTCGGAACCCGCGACCTGCCGCGCCTGCTGAAGGCCCTTGGGGCAGATTACCGGCATGAGCTCGTGGGCGAACGCCTGACTACCACCCCGGCCAACTATGCCTACCTGAAGATTGCCGAGGGTTGCGACCGGCCGTGTTCCTTTTGTGCCATCCCCCTGATGCGCGGAAAACACCGCAGCCAGCCCATTGAAGCCCTTGTGCAGGAGGCGGGGGTCCTCGCCGCAAAAGGGGTAAAAGAGCTGATCCTCATTGCCCAGGACCTGACCTACTACGGCCTGGACCTGTACCGCAGAAGGGCTTTGGCCGATTTGCTCCGGGCCCTGGCGCGGGTTGAGGGCATCGAATGGATTCGCCTGCATTACGCCTTCCCCACAGGGTTTCCCCTCGATGTGCTCGAAGTCATGCGGGAAGAACCGATCATTTGCAACTATATCGACATCCCCCTGCAACACATTTCGGACCCTGTTTTGAAGGCCATGCGGCGGGGGACGACCATGGAAAAAACCAACCGCCTGCTCGCGGAATTCCGCGAGCAGGTACCAGGGATGGCTATTCGCACCACGTTGATCGTAGGTTTCCCCGGGGAGACGGAGGCGGATTTCCAGCTCCTGAAGGAATGGGTGAAGGAACAGCGCTTCGAGCGCCTGGGGTGTTTCACGTACAGCCATGAGGAGAATACCCATGCCTATTCCCTCCCCGACGATGTCCCGGAGCACGTCAAGCAGGAGCGGGCCAATGAAATCATGGAATTGCAGTCGCAAATCAGCTGGGAACTGAACCAGGAGAAGATCGGGCGTACCTTCCGGTGCATGATCGACCGGATGGAAGGGGGCTATTATGTCGGCCGCACCGAATACGATTCGCCCGATGTGGATAACGAAGTCCTGGTGGATGCCTCAGCACATTACCTGCGCCTCGGCGAGTTTGCCGACGTGCGCATTACCGGGGCAGCGGATTTCGACCTCTACGGGGAACCCGTCTAGGGCCCCGGCCAGGCGTTTGTGCTAGTCTTCCTTTTCTGTTTCCCCCTCTGCCGCTCCGGCCCCTTCATGCTGCAGCTGGTGCTTCAGGATATTGAGTTTCTTTAGCTTGCCTTTCCAACCGTCCAGAGCTTCCTTCTTTCCTTCGATCGTTTCGATGACCTCCCGTGCCAACGGGTTTTTTTTGGTGGGGTCTGAAAAGAAATTGAGGTTGTTTTCCAGCTGGCGGATCTCCCCTTTGACCTCTTCTATTTTTTTCCGGACGAATTGCCGTTCCTGTTCAACGGCCCGCTCGTCCTCAGCATCGGAAAGTTGCTGGATCCGGTCTCCATACCGAAGGATTTCCCCTTCCTGCTTGCTGATGCCCAATTTCCGCATCAGGGCTTCCAGGATTTTCTGAAAACGGGAATTCAGGTGTTTTTTGTTGCGCGGCACCTGGCCGATTTCGTTCCAACGGGCCAGGAATCCTTCCAGGGTGGCAACATCCCTGTCGCGATCGCCGCTGAGGGTGAACCCGCGCAATTCCTCGAGCAGGGCCGATTTCAGTTCCAGGTTTTTCTGCTCCTGTTCGCTGCTGCGGCTCTGCTTGGAGTGTATCCGGTCGAAATACTGGTTGCAGGCTTCCTTGAATTGCTTCCAGATTTTGTCGGAGTATTTCCGGGGTACATGGCCCGTCTCCTTCCATTCTTTCTGGAGCTGTTTCATTTCAGGAGTCGCTGCTTCCATGTCCTCGCTGTCCTTCAGTTCCATGGCGCGCTGCAGCAGGGCCCGTTTTTTGTCGAGGTTTTCCTGTTGTTCCTTTTTCTGGTCCTTGTAGAAGGCGTTTTTGGCCCGGTTAAAAGTCCTCACCGCCTTTTTGAAGGCGGCCCAGGTAGCTTCATTGTCTTTCTGGGGTACCTTCCCGGCCTTAAAAAACTGCTCCCGCAGGGCTTCTACCTGTTGCATTTGTTTCTGTATGGCCCGGTGGCTGTTGCCCAGGCTATGGCCCAGGGCTTCGATTTGGGAGATGATGTTTTGTTTTTCCTCCAGGTTGGCCACATACCGTTCCTCCTGTTGCTGGAAGTATTCCTGCCTGCGCTGGTGGATTTTTTTGGTCGCCTCGCTGAAGCGGTTCCAGATGGCCTCCCGCTGTTCCTGGGCAACCGGGCCTATGTCTTCCTTCCAGACTTTGTGGAGGACTTGCAGTTCCCGGAAGGCTTTGTTGATGTCTTGCTCTTCGACCAGGGCTTCGGCCTTCGCGCAAAGTTTTTCTTTTTCCTCCAGGTTGAATTTAAAATCCAGGTCGCGCAATTCCCGGTTCAGGTGGAGGAAGTCATAAAAAATTTCCACGTGGTGGTGGTAGGTCCGCCAAACGTCGTTGTAGTTGGCCCGGGGGATGGCCCCGGCCTTTCTCCATCGCTCCTGCAATTCCTTGAAGGCCTTGTAGGTGGTGGTCATGTCCTCCTCCATACTGACCAGCCCTTTGAGTTCCTCAATAATCGAGAGCCGGTTCTCCAGGTTGTCTTTAAGGGCGCGTTCCAGGTTCTGGTAATACTGGTTGCGTTTTTCCCGGTATTCGGCGAAAAGGTCGTTGAATTGCCGCTTGGTGACGGAGTTGTACCGGAAATCCGCTTCATTGCCCCCCCGGCTTACGAAGGCCTCTTTTTTCTCCTCTATAAAATCCTGGAATTTCAGGTCAAATTCGTGCTTGATCGCATCCACATGCTTTCGGATCGCCTGCACCTTTTCGGTACGCAACAGGCGCTGCAATTCCCCTACCAGATTTTCCAGGGACAGGGAATGGTAGTCGAGAAAGGGGATCTGGTGCCTCCTTTCATTTTCGGAGTCCTCGGCATCTTCGGCATTGGACTGGTCTATTTCTTCTTCAGGGTCTTCGCCCCCGCCTTCCTGCAATTCAGACACCCCGGAAATCGTTTCTTCCCCACCATCTGCTGCGGATTCGCTCGCGGGTGCAGCAGGCTGGTCCGCTTCAGGCGCTCCGGCGGGTTCGGGCTCCTTCAGGGTGTCGGGTTCGCTTGTAGCCTCCGGCTCTCCGGCAGGTTCCAGTTCACCATCGGTCCCGGGCACCCCGGTACTTTCAGGTTCC
>CAZIJW010000027.1:25644-40446 GCA_964539905.1 uncultured Robiginitalea sp. | reverse complement strand
GCGCCCTTAGCGTGGAGGAGATCGTGGACGGCGGGCAGGAAACGGATGGCGAAGGCGGACCCCGCACCTATCCGGGTCCTATCCTGGATGGAAGTTTAGTAGTGGAAACAGCGGAAAGCGCATACAAGGCTGGAAGACAGGCACGCGTCCCCCTAATTATCGGGTCCAACAGCGCTGAAATAGGCGGGAACTTCGTCAATGCGAGTAATTCGAAAGAAGAACTTTTTGCGCTTTTTGGAGCATTTGAAGCTGAGGCCAAAGCGGCCTACGACCCTGAAGGAAGCAAAGATTTTGCCGAGGTCATCACGAAGTTCAATACCGACTGGGTTTGGGCCGAACCGGGGCGTTTTGTCGCCAGGGCTGTGGTGGACCAGGAGCTACCGGCCTTTATCTACCATTTCGATTTCGTATCCGCCCCTTTGAAAGAACGAATGCCCTATGGGGCCGGCCACGGATCGGAAGTCGCCTATGTATTCAACAACCTCGGTGCCCGATGGGGCAATCCGGAAATTACCGCGGAGGATAGTACCGTTGCGCAATTCATGAATGCCTATTGGGCCAATTTCGCCAGGACGGGTAACCCCAATGGAAAAGGGCTTCCTGAGTGGCCCGTGTACACCAGGGAGAAAAATGAGGTCCTCGAAATCACCCGCCAGGGCACCCCTGTGGGCAAACCTGACCCAAGAAAGGCCAGGCTCGATGTGATCGAAGAAGCCTTCAAATTGAGAAATCAGCTGCAATCCCGGGGCATTTAAATGGTTCTCAATAGTTCAAAGAAGACCCGGTTGAAACTAAAACCAAAAAATAGCGGTCTTCCAGTAGGTCCAAATATGAAGCCACTTTCTGTCACTTTGGTCTTTTGTTAGATCCTATTTCGGCCGACAATTCCATATATTTGGATTTAAGCCAGATCAAAAGAAATTAAATTTTACAGGTTCACAAATCGTCAACATTTGACATAGGATTTACAAAGAACTCCAATAAATACAGGGGTTTCCAAAGGAGGTTGTACTCCTGGCGTAGCCACTAAAATTTGATGCGATTTGAACCCAAATGCCCTGTAAGCTGTATTACTTACAGGGTTTTTGCATTTAAATTGGTCCGTTTTGAATTACATTGATTTGCCTTGTAAGGGGTTAAAAATCGCTACCCCTGGTTCACAAATCGTCAATATATTTTGAAAGTCTCAACATATTGACAGACGAACATGCACTAACGATGATTTCGTAAGTTACCGTGATTCCGGCCTGAACAGGCCCTAGGTTTATTTTTTAGCTGTAGTGGTTTACAGGGGGCACTTACACTCTGGGTAATCTGCTACCAAAAGCATTCTTGAAAAAGTATAAGGAGAAAAGAAAATAACCTAATTTGTATAACCTGAAGTGTAGCTAATTCAGGGGTACTTACAAATGGAATTAAATAAGCACGTTACCAAAATTCACGGTAGATTTTAAAACGTTTTATTGGGCACTCTTTACTTTTAAGCGCTAAATTAAGTCAGTTGAAATTTTTTGTTATAGGTGTAACGGTAGTTTTATTCTTAGGAAGTTACTCATCTTACGGACAAGAGCTACCTGAAAGAGTTGTAAATGAAAATGCTCAATTCTGGATTTCAACAAATAATGTATTCAGAATTGCTGATCGTTGGGCTGTATTGAATGATATTCATATTCGGAGAAACAATTTTATAGCGGATCCTAATTTCTACTTCCTTCGTGTTGGCGGCCAGTACTATTTAAATGCCAGCCTTCGGTTAGCGGTGGGTTATGCCCACCTTTGGTTGACGCCAACTGGTGATTGGGATAGTTTTCAAAACGAGAATAGGATTTACCAGCAGTTAAGTATCTCTAAACGTTTTGAAAAAATGAACGCTTTGTTTCGGATTCGATTAGAGCAACGCTTTTTCAATAATGTGCAGAATGGTCAATCCTTAAATGACGATTTTTTTGTTAACCGTATTCGATTTCTGGTCAGTGCCGGATTTCCCTTTAAACAAGATGGGGCTACAGAATTGATATTAGCTAATGAAACCCACCTGAATTTGGGTAAAGAGGTAATCTTTAACACTTTTAACCAGAACAGATTAACCATTGGAATAAAGCAAAAATTGAGTAAGCATTGGAAAGTGGATTGCGGATATATGATGGTCTATCAGCAACTCGCTGCGGGTAATATCTACAATCTTAATCATACGTTACGCCTGTTCTTCTATGGTAGCTTTGATTTAAGGAAGTATAAAAATTTACCATTTAACGAGGTACGGCACGGTGAGGAGTAATACTGTAAAAACCCCAAATATTAGCAGACTGGCTTAACTAAGAGCCCAGTAATTTGTTGCCATTATTCCAGGTGTATCCTATCTTATTCCTCGAGAGAAATTACCTCTAAGATCCAATTGCCTTCATTTTTATAATTTCTGAACATATTGGGCGATTTAATACCCGCATAGATCAGGCCCGCTGCGGGAAGGGTCAGCAAAAACCCCGAGGTTTGGATAAAAATCCCAATGATCATCCCAAATCCTGCCGTAATCGCCCCCGCATAGATAAGCAATCCGCTGATGAGGAAAGAGGCCAGGAAAGGATTGCGCTTTATCTCTTTTAGATTCGTCAAGTCAATCCGTTCGCCTTCTAAAAATATGGTTTGGGCATCCTCAATTTTGAGACGGCCCGAAATCTTCCGCCCTTCGAAGGTGGTGATATTTACCCGTTTGTTTTCTTTAAACACCACCTGCTTTCCGGAAGTTTGATCGGTTATTCGCAAGGTCTGTTCCTGTGCGCATAGCAGATTTACCAGGATCAAGCTCAATAATACCAGTAAATTCTTCATCAGGATGATTTTAAGGGAAGAAAAATACGCTCTTCCAGCCCTAAAAAATAGATGCTGACATGCTCCTCCGGGTTACGTAAAGGTTAATACGTAAGGGGTGCCTTTAAGGACCTGTATTCGCCTTACAGGGTCAGCTTTCTGACACCGTAAAGTAGGATACAGGCAGCGCGGTAACCCTGAAATGCCCTCTGGTCAATTTAGGGGCCCATACCCCCTTAACGATCCCCAGGAATTGACCTCCCGGCCTGGCCCTTTGAGGGCCTCAGCCATGGAACTTTACCAAACGGGCAGTACGGTTAGTTACTTTTTCGTACTTTGAAACGGCAACCAACCCCGCCCAATGCTCCATTCCTTCCGCCGAATACGCCAACGGCTCCTTACCGACAACCGATTCAGCAAGTACCTGCTGTATGCGGCTGGGGAAATCATCCTTGTGGTTATCGGGATCCTCATTGCCCTGCAAATCAATACCTGGAATGAACAGCGCAAGATCCGGGCCTCTGAACAGGAAATCCTCCATAACCTGAAAGCGGAACTGATTTCAAATCGCGACCGGTTAAATGACCTGAATGAAATGCACCTTAAGGAATACGAAGATGGCTTAACCCTCCTGAAGCTTTTTGGCACCGATGTATCGAATATCCCTGAATCGCAGTTGGATGCCTTACTGGGCAATATTGAGTCAGGGAACACCTTTGAGGCCAACGACGGCTATATCAAATCGCTCATAGCCTCAGATAAAATTGACCATCTACGGAATGATGAATTGAAAACATTCATTTCATCTTTTGAAGCCATGGTTGTGGACGCCACTCAGGAAGTCAACGATATAAAACGTCTGCTAAACGAACGGTTGTGGCCGGCCACAGATGGAAAAATAAGCACCTTGAAAAAGTTACAGGGAATGGAAATTTATGCTGATTTTCCCCGGGGCACCTATCCTTCAGATTATGACTGGTTTTTTGCCAATCGTGAACTTGAAGACATCATCGCCGGTATCACTGCCTGGAAAAAAGAACTTATTGTTGACGAACAAAGCCTCTCCGAAACCATGGATGGCATGATTCGGTTGATTGAAAAGGAATTAAACCCATAACGCACCAAAACGGTCGGGCTTTATCCTGACCAACCGATACCCCATGATACCATTCTTCCGAAAGATCCGCCAAAAATTGCTGGGTGAAAACCGGGTCAGCAAGTACCTGTTGTACGCAATTGGGGAGATCGTCCTCGTGGTTATCGGGATCCTGATCGCCCTGAGCATCAACAACTGGAAGAACTACCAGGACGACAGGGTTGAGGAACAGGTCCTGCTGCGCAACCTCAAACAGGAATTCGACAAAAACCTGAAAGAGCTCCACGCCGACCACGCGATCAACATGCGTACCCTGGAGGCTACCTTCCATTTTTTGGAAACCGACCTTCAACAAAAGACGCCCGCTCAAATTGACAGCCTGGTGGGTATACTTTCCGTGTTCGCTTCCTTTGACCCGAGCACCGGATACATCGATCAGGCCATCAGTTCCGGCAAGCTGGACCTGATCCGGAGTGATTCCCTCAAGACCTACCTCGGCCAGTGGTCGGGAGAACTGAACGACCTGCGGGAAGATATCGTCATACGGCGGGAACACTGGCTGCATCACTTCCTGCCGCTTGTCAGAAAACACCTTCCCCAAAGAAATACGGATGCCACCCATTACCGTCCGGATTATCTGAGGCAAAAGCGTATTCAACCCATTGAAATCCCCTCCGAAAACTACCGGGCGTTCACTTCATCCCTTGAAGTGGATGGCGTTGTTTATGATTTCTATATGAACCAGTATTACGTAATCCTCAACGAGGAATTTATCGAATCCTATATCGAGCGGGTTTTGGAATTGATTCAGGTAGAATTGCATTGATTCGGAAGATGGCCGGGGTGTATCGGGAAGGCCAAATTCCGGGCTGGAAGGCCCTGTACGCCCAAAGCCCGCGATTTGGGAAGGTACATCAAAAAAAATGCAAAAAAGGGGCATCGGATAGGGTGCGTTTTGGCGACAATACTTAAAGCATTCCAACATGACGAAAAACAGAAAATCAAGGCAAGTCATACGAATAGTATTATTGATCGGCACCGCGATATCGCTGTATTTCGTCCCCTGGCCTATCGTAAAAGCCCGAATAAAGCCCCTTCCCGACAGCGTGCAGGAGCAGGTAGATGACGCCCTCGATATGGGCTTCGATGGGATTGTGGTCTACATCGATGAAGGTGGAAAAGAACCGGCATATTACGCTGCGGGTTATAAGGACAGGGAAAACAAAATCCCGGCCGACCCCCATGCCCTGTTCAAAATAGCCAGTGTGGGCAAACTCTATAATGCCCTGGCTGTCGCAAAACTGGTCAGAAGCGGCAAGCTCTCCCTGGATCAAACCCTTGCCAATTATTTGCCGGAATTACAGGGAAGGATTGAAAATGCCGAAGAAATCACCTTAAGGATGCTTGTGCAACACAGAAGTGGCATTCCCAATTATACGGACACCAGGAATTACTGGGTCGCCCCGAAGGTAACGGCAGAGGAGAACCTGGCCCTGGTTCTGGATTTGCCCGCCAATTTTGAACCCGGGGAAGCGTATGAATATTCCAACACGAATTACTTGCTGCTCGACCGGATAATGAATCGTGTCCTTGGATATGACACCTTTACCTTCATACAGGAAGCGATTTTGGAACCGCTTGACCTGAACCGCACCTATGGTTCTATTCACGATGTGGACATGGATGAGGTTATGAGTGGTTACTATGTGGGCTATGATATGGACTTGAAAACGAATAATGTTGGCTCGATGCTGGCAACTGCCCGCGATTTGGGAATGTTCATCAGGGCGTTGAATAATGGCGCCGCATTTAAGGACAGGCAGGAACAGGAAATCTATGCGTCGCTTTATGAGTTTGGCCACACGGGATTGATTCCAGGCTATCAGACGATTGCCAGGTACCATGAAGACCTGGATGCCGTGTTGGTCCAATTCACGAACACCGTTGATTTTGAAGGGTACAACTGGAGCCTGTCGGAAATTGAAGCTTCCCGTATTGTGAAAATATTGAGGAAGGCCCAACGCGAATAAAACTGAATTTCCAGGGCTTCCGTTGGAATGCAACCGATGACCTATGGGCTGTAATAAGCAACGCCTGATTTAATAAGGCCTGACCATCAGGTCCACGGATGGGCAATATTTGGCATAGCATTTACAAAGAAACCCGGCACATACAGGCGCACTTTCAGGATCACCCCATCAAAACAGGGGGAAGCACGCTTAAGGGCGAATAATACGCAGTCCGCAGCAGGCAGAGGCCGCTGACAGAAGAAGGCAGTGCGTTTTCATTTAGCCTACGGGGCCAGCACAACAATCCTCCACCTTCCAGAACTGATTTGCTATTGGATCACCTTTTCAAAGCGGTAACGGTCGTTCAGCAACAGTACTGGGGTGTCACCTTCCATGTTCAACGCCGCCTCATCGCCACTCTCCAAATCCAGGTATCCCGAAGGTGCCACGGCAGTCAACAAATTTATTTCCCCGTTATTCGGGTCCTTTACCCGTAAGTGACCGTCATGAATATCGAGTTCGATATAGTAATCGCCTACGCCGGGTACCTGGAAATCCAGTTTATACCGGCCCAAAAAGCCCTGGAGGAATTCCACGGGCAGGGGCACGGTTTCCACTACCCTTTGCGGGCTAATCCCCCAGTTATAGTGATGCGATATGGCGCGCAACACCTCCCCGATGAGCTTGCCGCCGTTATCGGCATTGGTCATTACCACTACCGCTTTTCCCTTATGGGCAAAGGCGACCATTTCATTGGTAAACCCGGCATTCTTCCCTCCGTGCCTGAAGATCAGGGAATCCTTTTCCCCCTGTAAGGCGGGCCCCAGCCCCCAATCGTTTTTATGTTTGGTGAGCATCATTTCAATGGTTTCCTTCTTTAGAACCCCATTAGTTTTACCTGCCAGGATCCGCTGCATTTCAAGGCAATATCTGGCCAGGTCAGCCGGGGTGGTCCACAAACCGGCAGCGGCCTTTTCCGGGTAATTATGCCACAGGCCTTCAATGGCCTTCCCTTCCGCGTCATAAGCCGGGCTGATATTGGTATACTTTGAAGGGTCAAGGGGTTGGGCATACGTGCTGTTGGCCATACCCAAAGGCCGTAAAATAGTTTCAAGCAGGTAGGTCTCAAAAGGCTGCCCGGTGATGTCTTCCACTACCTTTTGCATTACCGTATACCCGCCCCCCGAATACCGCCAGATACTCCCAGGAAGGGTATCCACCGTGATTGCGGGGGTATTCCCCTTCCCTTCCAAGACCTCCTGAGTCGTCGGGAGGGTATCGGTTTGCCGATATCCCGGGAACCCGTGGACGTTCATCCCGGCTGTATGCGTCAACAGCCCCCTTATGGTTACTTTTTGACCTGTGGTGAAGGGGTTTTCCGGGACCTTCCAATCCTGTAAATATTTATTTACATCCTCATCCAGGCCAATTTTACCTTTTTCAACCAGCTTAAGGGCAGCGAGTGCCGCCACAGGTTTGCTGATCGACCCCGCCTGAAAAAGCGTGGCAGTATCCATGCTTTTGCTCTCCCGGCCATGGTCTGTGCCATAGGCCCTGGCCCATTGAATCTGTCCATTTTCCACCACCGCAATACTGACCCCGGGAACATGGTAATGTTCCATTCGTTCCAACAGCGTATACGTTACCAGGGAGTCCCCGGCAACACGGATGGCCGGCAGCAGGCCGTTTTCAATGGCATGGATGTCTGAATGGACCTCACCCGGCTTCTCTTTCCTGCAGGAACTACCCGCCAGAAACACCAGCAGGATAATAAAAGACAGTCTCTTCATAGTGCAGCTAATCAGTTTTCAGTGTTATTATCCGGGTGCTTCCTGGGGATTCTTTTAGGTATTGCCTCCCATCCTGAAAGCCGGGGTCGCATGTTTCCGCAAACCGTCTTTCGATCCGGAAACCAGGGTATAGCCAAATGGATCGGCTCTCGGCCCTTAAGGCGAAGCTACACATCTCACCCTCAAATTCCTGATGGGCGGCACCCCGGGAAGGGCTTCATTCCAGTTGCGTCACGTTGTAAGCGACTTCTTTCAGGTGAAATTTCCCGTACACAAACTCCCCATCGGGATAGTGCCAGATCGCTTCCCCATACGTGGGCAGCTTGTACCCGTCGACCTGCTCGTAATTTTTTACCGGCGTGGAAAACGGGAAGGTTTTCATCTCATCCACGGAGATGCGGTCTTCTGAGCGAAAATTGACCAGTTGTCCTTCCTCGTTGAAAAAGAGCAGGGCGGAAATAGCCGTCCCCCCGGAAGAGAAAATCGCCTTTACAGTCAGGTCATCTATCTCCTCCCAGGCGATGCGCGGATCGATCAGCCCTGCCGGGGCAAAAAGGCAGAGGTCGTTAAAATAGGTGACCGTTTCCGTAGGGTATAGCTCAGGCCCCCTTATGTCGACCACAGGGATAAGCGACAGGAGTTTTATCCGCATCCCGGCCGTTTGGTCTTTATAGGCGTGATAGCCCGCGGTTGGAAGGCCATTGATTTTGGCCTCCATAAAAAACAGGCGGGTGGGGGGTGCAACAAAACTGTATTGCTCCGAGGTAAAGTGGAACCAGTCCTTTCCCCTGCCGCGCATTTCGCCCGCAAAGCGGATTCTGAAATTTTGCACTTTGGGCTTCCCCACCACGCCGACATACCGCAAATACTCCCGGACAGGTAGCGGCAGCCCCTGCAGGTCTTCTTCCCCGATGACTTCCCCGGCGCTTTGGGTGGTTTGCAGACGGGAAAGCACATCGCTTCGATAGGCGTTTTCAAACCGAATCGAGGCCAGGCCGATTACAGCCAGCACCAGGATGATGGCATTGGGTATGGTCCCGAATTTGGCGTCCACCCAAAACATAACGATCAGGGTTTGGGAAAGGGCAACCGCCGCAATGGCCAGGATGGGCCAGGCATCCTTTTTAAGGAAGTAAGACAGGGCCACTGCAAGAAACAAGAGCCCCCCCGCCAACCACAGCCACCCCAGGGGTTTGGAGACTTCCTTTGAAAACTGTTCAAGCTTTCCGAACCCCATGGCCTGTGTAAAGCCCATAAAGTGGATCAGCCCGTGGACCAGCAGCATAAAGCCAACGATACCTTTCATAGAAACAGGGGTTTAGGATTCAACCTCAGATACGATTTATTCCATCTGGTGCGCCCACTAGAAGATTTTCGCAATCCCCACGCCAAAAGACAGGTAGTTCAGGTCTGCATCCGTGGTGACCTGGCCGATCTCTATATCCCTCGACAACGCACGATAGCCCAACTGCGGACGGAGGTTCCAGTTGTTGCCTAAATCTAACTGTACCCCGGCACCTATTTCCCAGCCAAGGCCATGCCCGGAGTCGGCCGTAATGTCCCCTGCATCATTTTCTACCTCAATATGGTTATAGATACCCCCCAGGCGTATGAGGTAAGACCATTTTTCGGAGGTACCAAAGGGTCGGATGTACTGCAAACCAAAGATATACCCGGTTTCATCAAAATCCGTTTCCCCCGGGCCTGCAAAAGAGGAATCATCGGTACTAAAGGTGTTGTAGCCCCAGCCAACATAGGCTCCTAAATGTTCCATAAAGCGATAGCCGACCGCAGCCTCGAATCCAAACCCTGTATTCAAATCCGCATCTCCAAGGTCCTTTGTCGGAAAATCAAGGTTCGGCCTGAGTTCTGCAGACCATCTTTCCTGTGCGATAATCGACTGAAAAAAAACAAGGAAAAGCGTAATAAACATGGGTAATTTGAATACTTTCATAATGTATGTTTTTTTGGATTTCCGGGTCAAAAGTACCCTTGCCCTTACAAGTAAACAATGACACAAATCATACATAAACAAATGACAACGTGATCTTTATCATTGTTTAAGGGTGTCCTGGGCTATATTGCATTGAACCGGCGAAGGGTATCGGCCCTGTTCATCCCCGGCTCCGGGTTTTCCCCGCGGGAGTGTTATCCTCCTTAGGAATATCCTTAAATACAGGCTTCGTAAAGCTTTTTCGATCGCGACCCCAATGGCGATGTGGGGAGCCTTCAGACTTGCTCTTATAAAGAAAATAACCCCGCTTCGATGAGCGGGGTTATTTTTTTGGGCCAGGCTTCCCTATGGTACGGCTGTTGAAACTGCATTCCTATTCCTTACTGTGTTATACGTTATCGCGGCCTGCATGTTTCTTGTTAATATTCGGACTGTATATAAAGGGGAGGCATAAGGCCCCATCCGGAACCTCAAATGCCTCCCCTGCAGTTTCGACCCTCAGGGTTCAATGAGATTGAACCAGAAATCAAAGTAGTCCAGATTCCCCAGGAAGTCCGTGAATGCGGCTGCATCGCCCTCAATTTTTATTCTTCCCTCCTGAACCAGGTCATCTACCCGGGCGTCCTTGCTGGAAGTCAGGATGGCCAGGTCCATACGGCTCATGGTGATCGTGGCCGTAACGTCTTTTGTGAGCGGGTTGCCTACCCGCGGATTGACTACCCCGTTGCTCACCACCAGGCCCACTTCCTCATTGCGGTCCGTCAGCACGAAATTGAAATTGTATTTATGGGTATGCTCCTCCGTACCTTTATAGCGCATGGCTATGTAATTGAAAAACAACTCTGAAGACATGCCGTTGATCATATCCGGGCTTGTGGTTCCCCCAATCGGAAAGACTTTCTTTCCGGACCGCAGCTCCATGGCCCCCGACAGGTAAAAATTCCTCCATGGCCCGGATTCGGCAGCGTACCCCAATTGCTGATAGGCATCGGCCAACAGGTTTCTCGCGGCCTGGTTGCCCGGGTCGGCAAAAACAACGTGTTTCAATACCTCTGCCACCCAGCGATACTCCCCGTTGTCAAAAGATTTCCGGGCCATGGAAAGCACCTTGTCGGCGCCCCCCATGTATTCCACATATTTGATGCCTGCCTCCGTGGGCGGCAGCGGATTCAAATTGGAAGGGTTGCCGTCAAACCACCCGAAATACAACTGGTACTGGGCTTTGGCGTCGTGGCTCACCGACCCGTAATATCCCCTGTTGTAGAACTCCTTGTCCAGGGCGGCGGGAAGTTTGAGCATTTCGGCAATTTCGGTGGACGTATACCCTTCGTTGGCCAACCGAAGGGTCTGGTCGTGGATAAAACGATACAAATCCCGTTGGTTTTCCC
Organism: uncultured Robiginitalea sp.; assembly: GCA_964539905.1. Classification (GTDB taxonomy): domain Bacteria; phylum Bacteroidota; class Bacteroidia; order Flavobacteriales; family Flavobacteriaceae; genus Robiginitalea. Next base: position 29,401 of record CAZIJW010000027.1, on the reverse strand, counting down.
AGTATTTTACAATGTCGGAATTCCCCCAGGTTGGCCAGTGGTGGGACCCAAAAGAAACCTCCACCTCATCGCCGTAGCGTTGCAAAGACCGGTCGATATAGATGCTCCATTTTTGCCCATTCCGCACCTGTGCCCCCCTTAAGGTGTATAAATTGTGCAGGGTGTGCGAAATGTTTTCCGCCTGGCAGAAGGCCTTGAACTGCGGAAAGTAGAACATCATTTCCGCAGGGGCTTCGGATTCGGGCGTGTACATAAAATCGATGGTAACCCCATCGATGACCCGTGTTTCGCCCCCTTCTTTTGTAATATAGTCATTGGGCTCCAAAATGCCCGTGTTTCCCTTGGCGGTGGTCGTCCCCAACCCGGACCCCAAACTGCCCGTTTTGCCCTTTGGCAGGAGGTTTCCATACATATAAGAGGCCCTCCGGCTCATGGTATTGCCCCCCATTACATTTTCGCTGATGGAATGCTCAAAGAACCCTTCGGGTGCAATGACCCTGACCTTGCCGCTTTTCACATCGGCTTCACTGACCAGGCCGCGCATGCCCCCGAAATGGTCCACGTGGCTGTGGGTCAGCAGCACGGCCCTGACCGGAAAATCGCCCAGGTGCTCCTTAACCAGGTCCATGGAAGCCACAACGGTTTCCTTTGTGGTGAGCGGGTCGATGACGATCCAGCCGGTATTGCCCTTTATCAAAGTCATGTTGGCCAGGTCAAAGCCCCGGATCTGGTAGATGTTCTCAGACACCTTGAACAACCCGTTGATCGCATTCAGCCTGCTTTGCCGCCACAGGCTGGGATTGGCCGTGTTGGGCGTTTGTTCTTTGAGAAAATCAAAATCATTCATGCTGTAGATGACATTTCCTTTCTCGTCCTTTATTACGCCTTCGGGAATCGTGGCAATGAATCCCTTCATGGCATTTTGAAAGTCGGTGGAATCTGAAAAGGGCAGATAGGACAACAAGGCGTCATTGGCCTCTTTGGTAAAGCGGCTGGGGGCTTCCTGCAAGTCACCTCCAGGTGCGGTCGCCGTTTCGGTATTTTCCTTCATTTGGTTGCAGCCGGCCAGCAAGAGCAGGCCCAGCATTAGTCTGAGCGTCGGGTTCATTCGGTTGTGGTTTAGGTTCATGGTGCGGTGGTATCAAATGCGGTTCAGAATTTATAGCTCAACAGGAATTTCAGCATATTCCCGGTCATCCCGTTGGAAGTGGTGGCAACCACCCCCCCATAGGAAACATACCCCCCCAGCTTCGGGGTGAAGTCATAGCCCAGTGTGCCCCCCAGCATCAGTACGTTGATCTTGTTCTGGTTGGAAACCCCGTCGGTTTCGGTCTGGCCCCCATTTTTGTACTGATAGTCAAAAGAAACCCAGAACGACCTGGCCATTTTCTGGGTCACATGGCCTTCCAGGCTGAAGAGCCCGTTTTGCGACAGGGTCTCCCCCCCTGAAATGTCATTGTTATTTGTAAACAGGGAATAGGTGGGCAACAATTCAAAGGAGGTTACGTGGTTGGTACCCCAATTCAGGAAATGCATCATGGGAAACCCCAATTTGAATTCCCATCGGTTCGTGCCAATGTTGATGAATCGATCGGCATCGTACAGACCGGTCGGGGCCCTGAAAGAGAACGTGATATCGACAATGCTTTTGTACTGTGTCTTCAGATATTCTTCAAGGGTTACACTGGGGGCCCCATGCAGGTTCAACACCCCGACCACATAGGTGTCCGCTAGCCCCGAGCGGTCCCCTTCAAAAACACCCCGGACCCCTCCTTCCGTACGGCCATAGGTTACCATGGCCACCACGGCAGCGGTTCGCCCGGCGACACCAAAGACATTGGAATACATCAAGCCAAAGGAATCGGTATTAAAATCCGCCCCCCCGCTGAACAGGGTAGTTTCAAACGCACTGTTCGAATTGACATGGGCATACAGGGGGGTGAGCGCCTGGGTTCCTTTGGGGGCAGGCCAGTAGGCGCGGGGGCCGTCCCCCTGAGCCATTCCCGAAAAAGAGGACATCAGCAATACGACACCCAACAGGGTCCGCCATCCCTGATGACAAACAAAGCCCCCTTTACGATGGGTAGCCCAAAAACCGGTTCGAATTTCTGATGCCCTTTTCATTGCTGATGGTTTGCCCAGGCAGGCCGGTACGACTGTCCCGGAACGGGCCGCAGAATCACGGCACCACACCTGGCCTGAATTTTCGCCAAAAATTAGCTTAAAGGACAGGATGAAGAAATCACGACCTCTGAAAAAGGTTTCAAGTGATCATTTTGTACGCATTTTCCCGATCACCTGTGTGCGGTATTCCGAAGGCAACATACCCGTTTTCTTCTTGAACGCCCGGATAAAAGTCCCCCGGCTCCCAAACCCGATGGCATCGGCGATGCCATCCAGGGTATAGGCATTCCATTGGGCCGGGGTAAAATGGTTTAGGCAATACCCAATGCGCAAGTCATTGATAAACGCATTGAAGTTGCTTTGATATGCGCTATTGATGATGTAGGAGAGCTGGTGCCGGGTTACGCCAAGGTGCTGGGCCAGCTGGGGCAAACTGAGGTCTTTGGAGAGGTAGGGTTTTGACTGCTCCATATAGGCCTGAAGGGTATCCTGGATTTCCTTCTTTTTGGTGGCTTCCAGCCCGTAAGGCAGGGCGGAATCATCCCCTGGGCTTTTCCGTTTGATCTCCCTCAATTCGCTTTCCTGAATACCATAAAGGATGGCAGGATTAAAAAACAGCAAAAGGAACAAAGGAAAACACAGCAGCGCAATCAGGGAATTCAGGATCGAGAAAAAAAAGACCTGGGGAATGCTTTCAAGCAGGAAAACACTTAAGCCGGCAATCCCCAGCGACAGGGCTACCACCGTGTGAAATATCATCCAAGCCATGGCTCCCGGCCTCACGTTATGGGGATGCCCCGCAGTTTTTTTCAGGTACTTGAAAATCATCACCAAAGTAAGGACCGCATAGCCGAGGACCACCACTGCATCAAACATATGCTGGGCATAGGGGGGCAAAACGCTCTCGGGAAATTCCGCAAACCGGGAGGGCTCTTGATAGAGATTTTCCAGCCAGGCCCTTTTGTAAGCGGCGCTGCGGGAATAAAAAGGAAGGAGGCAAAGGGCCACAAGCACCCCGGGGATGAGGTGGAGCCAATCCCGTTTTCGCCAGTTGACCTCCCCGTGGAGGATGGCGCGCACATAAAGGAATACAGTGGGTCCGGCCAACACCACCAGGGGCGTGGTGGTCCTGTACAGGTGGGGTACCTCCAGGATCAGTTGGGTTTCCATAAGGAGCCTGTGGAAAATCCACAGGGTGGTCACCAGGAGGTTTAGGATCAGGGGTTCGATAAAAATCCGGAATCTTATCCTGTTTACCAGCAGGATCGCCATGCTGAGAAATCCCAGAAGGGAGGAAAAGGCAAGCAGCAGCACGGTCCAGGAAAAAATCATACGCCCTTCATTTCCATTGGGTATGCGCAAGGATACGGGGATCTGCCCATTGATTCTTATGTTGCAGGTCTCACTAAGTAAGTTCCCCTACCCCCCAAACGCAGCGTCCATAATGGGCCCGTTGTTATTGGAGGGTAATCTCCCACCCGGCGAACTTACTAAAGATTTATTTTTTTTTCCATAAAAACTAAGGGAAATCAAGGCAAAACCATTCGTCCTAACCCCTGCGCGCGACTCGGCAACAATCGACCTCCGATGCATAAAAAACCCTCAGTAAATTTAGGCCCGCCTCAGGATCTCC
>CAZIJW010000027.1:4373-25544 GCA_964539905.1 uncultured Robiginitalea sp. | reverse complement strand
AGGATCCCACCCCTTCCTTCATCCCCCGAAAAAAGCCGTAGAACGAAACCGCCCTTGCGATTTTCCGCATACCCCGTATTTTTATGTAAGCGAATCCGGCCCCGATATGAAACGCCTCCTGATCCCAACCTTTATCCTGTTTAGCAGTTACCACGCCCTTGGGCAGGTAACCTACGAGGAGAAACTACACTTCGGGGCGGGAATCGTAGCCGGGGCGACAGGGGGGTTTGTTGCCCATAAACTCTCTAAAGGCGATAAATGGTGGACCATCGCAGGGGCCGTCGGCACCAGTTTGGTGGCCGGGGTCGCCAAGGAAGCCATTGATAAAGCCCAGGACGACAACTGGGACAACCGGGAACTCGCAGCCACCGCCCTTGGCGGGGTGGTCGTTGGGGTGACCATCGAAATTTTCAGCGGCAAGAACAAAAAGAGGAAACCCTGACCTCCTGAATTCCGATGGTATGGGCCTGACCGGCCCATTGCAGTTAAAGCGGGCCCCGGCTTGCAAAGCAGCACCTGCCCCGGCAAATTTCCATTATCTTGCAACGGCCAACACCAACGACCATCGCCTTTGAAAACCCTCAGGAAATATCGCTTTGAGCTCTACCTGGGCACCTTCTGCCTGCTTCTTTTCGGAAGTTTGTTTTTCCCGGTCAGCCTCTTTGAATCACACATCGAACCGCTCTTTATCCTGCTCAATATTGCCTCCGGGTTCATCCTGGTATCGGTGCGGAAGAAAACGCGTCCCCTGTATTGGGCCGCCTTCGCAGTGCTCCTGGCTTTTGAGGTGATCAGGCACTGGCAGCACCTGGATAGCCTCCCCGAAATCAAAATGGTACGGTACGGGTTGTTTACCCTCTTCTATACCCTGCTCACCCTGGAAATCATCCTGCAGGTCTGGGAGGCGCAGGAAGTGAATAAAAACGTCATCTTTGGGGTCATGGGCGGGTATGTGTCCCTGGGCCTGGTGTCCTTTTTCATGCTCCTGGGGATTTACCTTTTGGAACCAGAAGCCTACAGGGGCCTGGAACACCTGACCCGGGAGCAGGTTTCAGACCAACTCCTGTATTACACCTACATCACCCTGATGACCATCGGTTACGGCGATATTGTACCCGTAAAACCGCTGGCACAGAAGGCAGCCGTGCTAATCGGGTTATGGGGACAATTCTACCTGGTGATTATCACTGCCGTGGTCGTAAGCAAATATGTAGCAAGGCGGCAGGGGAGCCGTTAGGACCTGACGGGCTAATCTCCCCGGAGTAACCGGGAAATACTTTCTGGCATCTGCCAGGCCCTCAAATGCCTTACCCAATAGCCCGGTTTCTCCCTTAGCTGCGGTCAGCCGATATGGCCCCTGAACCGCGCTTCCCCGTTCGCGCATCCGGGCGACACCGCCAGGGTACTTTCGGCAACTTCTAAGCAGATCAATCCAAAAAACCCTATTTTTAACCCCAAATCCTCAGGTTATGGCTTCAGGCTTTTTTGCCGTACTGGACGATATTTCAGCGCTGATGGACGACGTGGCTTCCATGAGCAAGATTGCCACTAAAAAGACGGCGGGCATCCTGGGCGATGACCTGGCGGTGAACGCGGAAAAGGCCACCGGGTTTATGGCCAGCCGGGAGTTGCCGGTACTGTGGGCCATCATCAAGGGCTCCTTCCTCAATAAGGTAATCATCCTTCCCATCGCCTTTCTTTTGACCGCTTTCCTACCGGCAGCCATTACGGTCATCCTGCTGCTCGGGGGCGTCTACCTGGCCTACGAAGGGGCGGAGAAAGTCATTGAATTTGTATTCGGCCACAAACACGAGGTGCCGGAAACCCCGGCGCAACCGGTCCCGGAAGCCGAGCTGCCGGAAATGGAAAAAAAGAAAGTCCGCCAGGCCATTGTCACCGACTTCATCCTTTCGGTAGAAATTGTCATCATCGCCCTGAGCACCGTAATTGGGGAGCCGCTGCTTACCCAGATCCTCGTGGTGTCGGCGATTGCGATACTGGCGACCATAGGGGTCTATGGGATCGTGGCCCTTATCGTGCGGATGGACGACCTCGGGTGCAGGCTGATCCACTGGCAGGAGGGGAATGAAGACTGGTCGGACAAGGTGGGGCGATTCCTGGTCAGGGCGCTGCCACGGGTCATTAAAGTGCTGTCCGTCGTGGGCACCCTTGCTCTGTTGCTGGTTTCCGGGGGCATTTTCAACCATAATGTGGAATTCCTGCACCACCTGTTCCCGGGCGTCCCGTCGCTCCTGAAGGACTTTGTGACCGGCCTGGCCATCGGGTCCGCGGCCGTGCTCGTTATCGGGTTCGTCAGGAAACTCTTTAAATAAATCCATCAGGCCCTGAAGGGCCGGGCCGATTCAAAACTTCAACTTCTCATCCTTGTCCCAAAGGCCCCAGTAGGCCCCTACATCGCCTTCCGCCCCGGTTTTCCAGGATTCGTCGAAGGAGGAGAAGTAAAAGACCTCAATGTCATCTTCGGCTGACCATTTCTGGGTATTGATAAAGTACTTCAGGAAATTGTCTAGGGAGGGAAAGGCTCCTTCCAAGTTGGTCCCCTGGCTGGGCCACCCCGTTTCGGAGATGATCACCTTTTTCCCATTCGCCGCCCGGAGGGCCCGATGGTACATGTCTTTCATGTAGAGGAGGGAATAATCCAGGTCGCAGCCCTCCCAGAACGGATAACAATTCGCGAGGATCACGTCGCAGGCTTCGGTAATCCGGGGCCGCTCCGTGAATTCGTAGTACGCATCCACATAGCCCACGGGAACACCCGACACCGCGGCTTTGACCCTGTGGATCGCCTCCAGGAGTTCGTCTTCCCTCAGGTCGCCCCGGTACATGACTTCATTGCCCACGGCGGCGATATCGACAAGCCCTTCATGGCACAGGGCGATCAGGCCGGCAAGTTCCCGCTCGTTGATTTCCGGGTCGTTGCCCAACCAGGCCCCTACCAGGGTCTTAATGCCATATTCTTTCGCTATCCGGGGGATCAGCTCATTGCCATCCGTACAGGAAAAGGATCGGATCCATTGGGTATACGGGCGGATGAGCTTCATGCGCCGGCGGATCTGTTTTTCGGTCAATTGGTCCCCGGGTTTCTGGCCCTCTTCATAGGGGCTGAAACACAAGCCGTGGATCCCTGCTTCGAGGGTCTCCCGGGAGAGGCGCTTCAACTCTTTGGTGGATTTTCCGGCATAATCCAATGCCGCAAGCGCCAGGTGTTTTTCTTTTCTTATTGACATGGCCTCCTAGGTATATTTTAAGGTGTTGTTTTGATCCCACAAGCCCCAACTGGCTCCTACGTCCCCTTCATGATGCACCTTCCAGGACTCGTCGAAGGACGAGAAGTAAAAGAGCGCTACGCCCGATTCGCGTTGCCAGTTATGGACATTGATGAAGTATTTCATTGCATTGGCCGGGGAGGGCACCGCATCCCCGGAATCTGCGCCCTGGCCGGGCCAGCCCGTTTCCGTAATGATCACCGGTTTGCCCTGGGCCGCTTCCCGGAGCACTTCATTCATCTGGTCGAGGTAGCCGGTGGCCAAATCGATGGGGCAACCCTCCCAGAACGGATAGCAATTCGCCAGGATCACATCGCAGGCCTTCACCAGTTCCGGCCGCTGGGCGAACTGGTAATAGGCGTCCACGTAACCTACGGGGATTTCGGGCAGGGCGGCTTTCACCCTGCCAATATACGCAAGTATTTCACCCTCTGGCAACTCGTTTCGAAGCAGTACCTCGTTGCCCACGGCGGCAATATCGACGTAGCCTTCCTTTGCAAGGGCGATCAACCCTTCGATTTCCCTTTCGTTCTTCTCCCGGTCTGTACCGATCCAGGCCCCGACCATGGTCTTCAGGCCGTATTCCCTGGCCATCCTCGCGATGTGCTCATTGCCGTCGGTACAGGAAAACGAGCGGACCCATTGGGTATAGGGCCTGATGATTTCCATGCGCTGGCGGATTTGGGACTCGGAGAGGACGTCCCCAATATTCTGCCCTTGCAGGTAGGGGCTGAAACAAAGTCCATGCAACCCTTTCTCCAGGGTACTGCCGAAAACCTCTCTGACCGAATCCTCCGTGGTGGAGGAGAAATCGACGTCCGTTTTGAGGGGCCCCTTCAAATCGATAGGGACCAAAGACCCCAACATTCCGGCCTGTTGATAGGAGGATGCCAGGGGGGGCACGCCTGATTTGCGCGCATCCAGGGCGGCGCGGATCTCATTGGCGCGCTCCTCGGTAACATCGTAGTTGCGCATCACGATGATGGCAATCAGGGTACCTACGATGGGAAGGCCGGAATAGAAGGCCCTCAGGCCGTCTATAGCACCCTCGGGCTGGGTGGCCATTTCCGGATTAAAGCCCACAATGGTCATGATGGCCCCGCTCAGCAAGCCGGCGATGGCAAAGCCAAACTTCACCATCCACCAGTAGATTGCGCCAAAGACGCCTTCCCGGCGCTTCCCGGTATGCAATTCGTCTAAATCGATCACATCGGCCGTCATGGACATCATCAGGGTAAACAGGCTTCCGATGCCGAAGGAAAAAAACGGCAGGGCAAAGATGAACATCCAGGGTTTCCCGGGGATAAACAGGAACCATAGCATGATATACCCGATCAGGGAGATGCCCTGGGAGGCGACAAAGGCATTTTTCTTGCCCATCCGCTTCGACATCCAGGCGACGATCGGGATCACCAAAAAGGTGGTCACCAGGGAGGCCAGGCTGCCGAAAAGCGTGGGCCAAACCCCCGCCGCCCCCGCATCGCCGTTAAACAAATGGTAAACGATGATAAAAAACGAAAAGGCCGCAATGGTATTAAAGGCGTTGAAAATAAAAAAGGTGGAGATGCAGAGCTTTACAAAGGGCTTGGAGCGGAAGGCCTCCTTGAAGCCGTTCAGGATTTCCTTTAAACTGCTCCCGATGGTTTTCAGGGTCAGGGGGGAATAGTCGGCGTCCACGGTAGACTCGCTTTTCAGGAAAATGGCCGGCACCATGGCGAAGAGCATACACACTATCCCCACCCAAACCGCAAGTTCCCGGGTGGCGACGTCCGCCGATTCAAACCAGCCCTTGTCGTACATGACCACCCAGAACCAGGGGGCGATGACCCAGGCCCACTGGCCAATCCACTGGGCGACGGCCATAATGCTGGTCCGTTCGTGGAAGTCATCGCTCATTTCGTAGCCCATGGCCACATAAGGCACGCTGAAAATAGTGAGCCCCAGATAGAACACGAAGGACCACAGCAGGAAATAGGTAAAATTATAATCGATGCCGTTCTCGCGGTACAACTGCCACATGACCACAAACGAAATGCCCATTACAATGGCCCCGATAAACACGTATTGCCTCCTGCGGCCCCAGCGCGATTTGGTGTTGTCGGAGATAAAGCCCATAATGGGGTCGGTTATGGAGTCAAAGACCCGCGGCAGGAAGAACAGGACGCCCCACATCCATCCGGGGAAGCCCAGGTCCTGGACCAGGACGACCATAAAAATCCCGAGGACGGCAGGGAACATCTGGTTGGCCAGCATGCCGATGCCGAAAGCTACTTTGTCCCCGAAGGGTACTTTGTGTGCAGTGGTACTGTTGGAAGCGCTCATCGTTTAAAAAGTTTGGTTGGTTTTCAGGGTTTGATCAGGATCGTTTGCAGGGCCTGGGGGCTTATCGCAAGGGCTGCGGTACGGCCGCCCAGGGAAAGCGAAACATTCAGGGGCTCCATCCCCGGGTTAAAGACCACCACGGCCAGGGACCCATCAGGGTTTTCCGCCGCCGTGGCCTGCAGGGCTTCGCCAGAAGCCGTCAACCCAATGCGCCGGGCCCCGGGACGGATGAACCGGCTGAAGTGCGCAAGGGTGTAATAAATGGGGGTGAAATAGACCTCATCCCGGTCGGGATCGACGATGACCGGGGCCACGCACCAATTCTCGAACCAGTTGGGGCCGCCCTGCCGGTCCAGCACCATATTCCAGTCGATCCAACCGTCGACCCAGTTGTTCAGGCAGCCGATAATATCCCGGGCATACCGGTAAACGGGGACGTATTTCGGGTGGAGGTGTTTTTGGTCTTCCGGGGCCCAGTCCCAGCCCCAGTCGGTGGCCTCTTTGGACCAGTACCAGGCATCGTCGCGCCATTTGGGGACTTCGGCATCCACGCAGGCTTCGGACTGGATCAGGTGTTTGTCCGGGGCTTTCTGATGGGCGTACTGCAGGGCTTCGGGAAAGACCTCAAAGGTACTGGCATACCAGTGGACGGCCGTACCGTCAAAGTATTTTGAGGTGCCTTCATCCCTGAACATTTCGTCCACCCAGTGTTTCAGGTGCTCCCGGTTCTGGTCGTACCCGAGGATTTTTACGTGCCCTTTTCCCTCCGCTTCCAGTTTCGGCCCCAGGTGGTGCTGCACGAATTCGGTCATTTCCCGGGCCGTAAAATGCATGCTTTCCCAGTTGTTGTCGTTGCCAAGGGGTTCGTTTTCCACGGTAAACCCCCAGACATCGATCCCCTCCGCCTGGTAGGCATCCAGGTACCGCGCAAAAAACAGGGCCCAGGTATCGTAATACTCCGGCAGCAACTTCCCGCCGCGCCAGTCGTTGTTGTCTTTCATCCAGGGCGGGGCGGTCCAGGGGGAAGCCACGATCTTAAACCCATCTTCGGAGATTTCCATGGCCTCCCGGATCATGGGGATCAGGTCGTCGCGGTCCTCGTCCACGCTGAAGTGCTCGAGCAAGGTGTCGCCTGCCACCGGGGCGTAAGAATATTGCCCAAGGGAAAAATCGCAGGAATTCATGTGGGTCCGGGTCAGGGAATACCGGGCGCCCTCAGGGCCAAAATAGGCTTCCAGGACCTTCCTGCGGTTTGCCGGGCCCAACCGGTTCAACAGGGAGGCGGATGCTTCCGTAAAGGAACCCCCGAACCCGGTAATCTCCTGGAACTTCTGCTCCGGGAAAAGTTGCACCGCTATGGCATCGCCCGCGCCCGGAGCGGGCTCCACCCGGCTCAGCTGGTTGCCCTGGGCGGAGGTCTCGTAGACTTCCAGTTCCAGGAGTTTTTTTTCTGAACAGGATCCCAAACTCATCGCAGTCATTAAAAGCAGGAAATAGCCATATCGTGTTTTCATAATCCTATTTAAGTCTTCCCCCTTGCATGGGGGCTCGTTTTTCAATACATCGCCGCCTGCTCCTCTTTGGTGGGGGGAACCAGTACGGTTTCCATCAGGGCCTCCAGGTCGCCCCCATAGGTCTTCACGATGGGGTTCCCGCCCCGGGTCAATCCGTTGAACACCCCTTGATCCACCAGGTCCCAAAGGGCGTATTTCGCTTCACCTTCAATCGTGAACAGCCCAAAATGGTTTTCGGACCCCCGCTGGTTATGGGCGTCCTTCCATTTCTCGTTGAAGGCTTCAAAGTAAAAGCAGGAAATCCCTTCCCGGGTGGTCCAGTCGCGCATCAGGTGGTAATACAGGCTGGCTTTGTATTCGTCCGTCGCCCTGGACCCGCCCGGGCCGTAATGCCCGTTGGACACGGTTGCCCATCCGGTTTCCCCGATATGGATGGGCTTGTCGGCCCCAACGCTCCGCACATACTCCGAGACCTTCCGGTACTGCGCCTGTGCGAATTCCAGGGCGCGTTGCATGGCCGCGTGGATTTTCTCCAGATCCTCCTCCCCCTCCCCGCTGTCGGGGACCCCCCAGAAGGCCGGGTTGTAATGGGTGTTGTGATACGGATAGGTGTGCATGGAGATGTAATCCACCGCGTGGATGAGTTTCTCGAGATCTTCGGTGTGGTATTCGGCGTCTCCCCCACCCCAGGAGGCAAAATCGTCAGAACTGGTGATCCACAGGGTTCGCGGCAGCTTTCCTTCTTTTTTAAGGCCCTGCAGGTGGGTTACCCACTTCAGGATCACCGAGGGCTGCACATAGTAGCTGGTCGCCCATTTGACCATGGCTTCATTGCCGACAGCCAGGATTTTCACGATGTCGGGGTATTCATTCGCCAGGGCTGCGGCCCGTTCGATTTCCCCGGCATTCTGCTCGCTTTCCACGAAATGGTCAGGGGCCTGGTCGGTCCAGGCGTTCTTGCAATCGATCCAGGCACCGAGCATCACATACATTTCAAAAGTCGGGACCTCCTGCTTCAATTGCCGGATGGCCTTAAGCACATTGGAAGCATGGGGCAGCTGCACGTTGTAGGTGCGCAGGACCCGGATGCCCATGGCATGCAGTATTTTCAGGTCTTCCTTAAGCTGTTCCACCGTGGGCTGGGCCTCCCGGGTAATTTCGCGATAGCCCCCGAAGGAGATTGCCGGGTACTTTTGGTTGCCAAGGATATCTTTTGCAGTCACTTCTTTCGTCATTGCAGGTTTAGGTTCGCCCGGGGAGGCCTTCTGTTTTTTACAACCTTGCCCAAAAAGGGCAAGCAACGCGCAAAACGCAATTTTCAAAAAGCCTGCCCGCGGGGGGTATTTCATGAAACAGTTCCTTTTTGGCGCCTTAACATACTTCAACATAGCGATCGTCTTTTAGGGTTGCTGAACCAGCGGGATCATTTTAGCACCTCTTCTTTTATGTAAGCAACCACCTGCTCGATTTCCCCCGTGCGGTAGAAGATCTTCCGGCTGGTTTCCAGGTCGAGGGACAGGGTATCGCGCCTGTTCCTGCTGCCGTCGGCCATAAGGACCTCCAGGCCTTCGTCCTCCGAGAGCCGGTAGATGACGGGTACCTGGCAGCAGGTAAAAAACAGGGATCCGCTTTCAAGGGCCACTTCCCGTGGGTTGCCCCCGATGTCGACATACCTGAAGGCACGGGGTTCCCTGAGGAATTCTTCCTTGCGCAGCAAATAGGGGTGGAATTGGAGGACGCCTTCCTCCACCACCATGCCCAGTTCCCCGAACCGGCTGAGGATGTCTTCCTTGACCTGCCCGGTCATCCCGGGTTGCTGCGCCCCTTTCCCCAGTGGGGTATGCGAGTACGGATCCGTGGGAAAGGCCCCGTAGAGCGTCGGGGGCTTATGCACCCCTATCCCGGCGTTGATTTCATAGTAGTGCTCCAGCAGCCTGCCGACCACCGAAGCGTCGGCCCGGGAATGGATCGCGTGCAGGCACGATTCCTGAACGGCCAGCAGCAATTTGGAAACCATATGCCAGTAAATGGAACCCAGGCCCTCGTAGCCGTAAAAGGTGCCCGACCTGCCGGTAAATTCCTTATGGTTGAAAACCGTTTCAAAAGCCTCCAAAACCCCTGTTTTTTCCTTTTCATTCAGGTGGTCGAACGCCCCTTCCGGGAGGGCATCCAGGGCCTTTTGGAGGTCTGCGGCATTTTTGAAATTCCCGTTGAAATGGAATTGGCCCGCGACGTCCCTAACCAGGATGCGGCGGTCTCCTTTGGCCACCAGTTCGCGCATGAGCGAAGATTTCGAAACCAGGTCCTCCGAGATGGTGTTTTTTTCAAAAAACCGGGGGAGGTCCTTGTTCGGATAAAGCAGGTAGCTGTACTGGTCTTCGCGGAACAGGCGGCTCGCCTTCAACCCGTCGAGCACGTCCAGGCTTTCCCGGGCAGAAAGGTACCCGGAACTCAACACGGCTACCTGGCCCTCCAGCATTTCGGTCAGGTGGCTGATGTGCACCCGGTCATCCCCTTCCACCGTCATCAGGTTATAGGCGTGGTACAGGGCATCGGGCCGGCGGTTTACCCTTATGGACTGCTCGAGGTATTCCAGGCACAGGGTTGCCATGGCTTTGGCCTCAGAAAGGGGCAAAGCCCTCTTTTTTCCTGAAAAGGCCTTCTCGTAGACCTGTTGCCTGTAGGCGCTCCCCGCCTGGCCGAGGCCATCCAGGACCCGCTTGCGGGCCTGGTCATCCAGGCCTTCCGACAGGGTGTGGCGCTGCTCGCGAAGCGTTGCAAAAACCCCTTCAAAAAAGGATTGCAACTCCTCAGAAATAGTGATTTCAGCGGCCGGGGCGGTTTCAAGCAGGTCGCGAAAGAATACCATAAACCGCCTCAGGTAGTACAGGGTCACCATTGAAACCCCATTGCCCACCAGGGCGTTGTTTGCATCGTTCCATTCGGGCCGCTGGGTATTCATCCAAATACCCCCTTCCGGGATAAAGTTCGAAAGTTTAGCCAACAAGGTGGCCAGAAGCTTTTCAAGCAGGTTTACCCGGTAGATTGCTCCCCCCTGGTCCTTCAACAGGGCGCCGTCGGCCCCCGTCGCTTCGCGATCGCGGCGGATCTGCCGGTCGAGGTGCTCGTCGAACAGGATGGTATCCTTCGGGTTTCGGAGCAGGTCCTCATAGGCTTTGATCCGGTAGGGCACATTGGCGTAGACGAAGAACTCCTGCGGCAGGTACTGGTTGAGCCTCCCCGGAAAATGTTTTTCCGAAAACTCGAGGAATTTCAACAGGTAGATGATCTGGTGGTCGCCCCAGTAGCCGATATAGGACCAGGGGTCGTCGGGCTCGATCACCTCCCAGTCAAACCCGTCTTTGGTTACCCGGTACGGGTTGTAGCCATCAAAGGTGCTGGCATTTAAAAACTTTTGGATCATCCCATCGATGAAATCGGGGTAGGAATGGGCCAGGGCTTCCCAATTCTGGAAGATGTCCCTCCAGTTGCCCTCGTAATCGAGGATTTTGGAACCGTCCACCTCGCTTCGGGTGTTGATGGAGAAGGCATTCCAGGGCCGGCTGGGGTCGCCGTGGCGGCGGCTGAACTTCAGGGGAAGGTACTCCAGGGCAAGCCGTTTGAGGTCGGGGTCGCCGGCCGTATTGGCAAATTCCTTGAGCCTGGGGAGTGAAAATACCTCCGGCAGGGCCTGGAGGTGCTCCCTAAACGCCGTAAAGGTTTTCCGGTTGGCGTGCTGCAGGTAGTTTTCGAAATCCCACTTTTCAATTTGGTAGGAATCGTCGAAAATACCCCCCCGCATAATGTTGAACAGGGTGTTGGAGAAATGGCGGGTGTCGCGCAGGGAGTCGCTGCTGCACTGGAGCCCGTCGGAAGCGGCGCAAAGCCCGATCAGGTTACGCGTCCCCAGGTCGATGTCCTCCAGCACCTTCTGCTGCAGGCGGTCGTCTTCCCGGATTTCCCGGGCCAGGGAAGCAATCGCAGCATGGTCCTGGTTGACGTTGGCCACAATCAGCCATTCTTTGGTTTCCCCGACCCCCAGGGTGCATTGAGCTGCCAGCAGGTAGGCCCCTTTTTCAGCCTTGACATCGGTTTCCTGCCGGGGCTGTTCCCCCCTCCTGAAAGCCTGCAGTTGCAGGGAAGAAAGCAGATAGGTGGGGTTTTCCAGGCCCAGGGACCAGGCGATATTCGCCTTGAGGGCCTCACTGGGTTCCGCCTTGTCGACAATAATGGCCGACAGGGCATAGATGCCCAGGCCGGACGCTTCCAGGAGTTCGCTCCGCTTATAGGCATCCACCAGGTTGCTTTGGCGGTTCTGAAGGTCGCTCCCCACCCCATAGGGTAGGATATTCTGGAGGCCGTCCAGGAGGGAAACCTTTACCGAAGCCTCCCCCTCGTTGCTCAGCCGGGATTTCCGCACAAACCCGTAAGCATTGCTCGAATTCCACTGATAGCTGAACCTCAGGCCCAGGTCGTGGTTGACCTCCTCGAAAAGGATCTTGTTTCCGAAACGGTTCTTATACAGGTTCCTGCTGGTTTTGTAGAGACCAAGCGCCCGGTCCGAAAACGGTTCCCAAAGGTGAGTGGCACCGCCTTTCGCCACCCGGAACAGTGACTTGGGCCCCGTGATTTCGGCAGACTCGGTTATTTTATCATCGGTGTAGTAGGGAAAGAGCGCAAAGTTGGCATTCTTGCGGCCCGCGGTAAGCCCGCCGTTGCTCGAAATGAACATCCAGTGGTTGGAATCGCTTACAATACTCATGAAAAAGGGGCGCATGGCATCGCTGTCGGCTATTTTGAAATAGGCTTCCCCTTCTAATTCTATTTGTTCCAATGGGCTATTGTTAGGTTCTGTTGTTTTCATGGTTCATCGGTTTCCCCGGATCGTTTGTCCCGCCCGGGCCTCAGGCCCTGATCAGGGCCTCTTCCACCTCTTCCAGGGTTTTTCCTTTCGTTTCAATTACATACCTGTAGACAAAAAGTATGGCTAAAAAAGAGAGCAGGGCATAGATGGCAAACGTGGCCGTCGGCCCCAGTTGCGTCAGTTCCCAGGGGAAGACCTGGGTCACGGTAAAGCTCACCAGGGAATTGAAGAACCCCACCACCGAAATGGCGATGCCCTTGATTTTCCCTGGGAAGATCTCCGAGATCAGGGTCCACATCACCGGCCCCAGGGAAATGGCAAAAGCGGCCACGTATAGCAAAATGGCGACCAGGACCAAAACGGCATTGATTTGGATGACCCTGGAAATCTGGTTCCGCTGGAAGTCGAGGAATTCGGCCTCCGAAAGCATGGGCTTCACTTCCGCGAAGAGCGCAGCCTGGCTATCGAAGGAACGACCTTCCAAGGGCCTCAGGGTTTCCCGGGTTTCCACAGGCGCGATTTGGTCGAGGGATTCCCCGTCAAAAACATAGGTGGCCCTGCCGAAAGCCAGGGTCGCCAGCAAAAGGGCAACGGTCATGGCCCCGGTACCGATCAGCAGGAGCGGTTTCCGACCCAGGGAATCGATCAGCCGGATGGCCAGCAGGGTAAAGGCCAGGTTGGTCAGGCCCACGACAATTGCCTGTAAAAACGAGGCATCTGTGCTTCCCCCCGCCTGTTCAAATATGGTCGGGGCGTAATAGAAGATCGCATTGATGCCCGTGATTTGCTGAAAAAAGGCGATACCCAGGGCAATGGTCATGATGGTGGCGTATTTCCGGTCAAAAAGGTCCGATAGCTTTCCTTTGGTTTCCTTCCTGGCCTGCCCGCGCTGGATTTCGGCAATGGTAAATTCCGCGTATTCCTCCCCCCCGATGCGCATCAGGATCTTCCGGGCCAGTTTCACCTGGTTCAGTCGCAGGATGAGCCACCGGGGGCTCCTCGGGACGGTGAAAAGGGCGAGGAAATAGATCACGGCCGGGATGGCTTCCACCCCAAGCATCCACCGCCAGCTTTCCGAGCCGTAATTGACCAGGAAATAATTGGAAAAATACGCTACCGAAATCCCGATAACGATATTCAGCTGGTTAAAGGAGACCAGGCTTCCCCGAAGTTTCGGGGGGGCAATTTCCGCAATATAGATGGGCGCAATCAGGATCGCCCCCCCAATGCCAACCCCCCCGATGATGCGGGCTACGATGAATTCGGTATATCCGGTGGCCAGTGCCGACCAGGTCGCCGAAATGGCAAACAGGGCCGCTACGGCAATCAGGACTTTCTTCCGCCCAAACCGGTCGGCCATGGGCCCGGCCAATAAGTTGCCCGCCATGGCGCCAAAGATGACGCACCCCACGGCAAAGCCCAGCATGGCATCCGTCATCGCGAAATAGACGGTAATCCCTTTTACCGCCCCGGAGATCACGGCACTGTCAAATCCCAGCAAAAATCCCCCGAGCGCCACAATCAGGCTGATGAGGATGGTGTAGGACTTGTTCATTTTAACGACCACGGCGCGGTTGTCCATAGGATGTTTTTAAATTTTCTGATTTTGAAAAAGTACGCCTTTTATTAAAGAATAAAAAACCATACCCCGTTGCCTTCGAAACCTGTACCTTGAAAAAAGGTTAGCCATAAATTTTGGGTTTATGCTAACCTTTTTTTCAGGCACCCGGAAATCTTCCCGATTATTCCAGCCTCAGGTCATCCAGATAATAAGTCCCCCCATCGGTGATCGGGCTGTCAGCCTGGTCATTGTCGGGTTTGATGACCAACTGGCTGTAGGCGGTCGGACCCGCCGGCAGACCGGTGAAGGTGAATTCCACTTCGGTCCATTCATTGGCAACCGGTACGGTCACAAAAACCGGTGCCGGGTTGCCAATGCTCCCGTCATTCGGGTTGGCCAGGAGCTCAAAGCGGAACACCACATTGGCCTTGGTCGAATAGACTTTGAGCCTGAAGGTATTGGTCGTGGTGAGGTCAAAATTGCTCGGGAACACATTCTGGATCCCGGCAAAGAATTCTGAACCGGTCGGTTTATCGACCCTCAGGACAAAATCGGAGGTATTGATCCCCGATTTGGACGGGTTGGCCGCAAACCCGGAGGTCAGCCCGGCGCCAAAATTCAGGTCTGAAAGGAAGGTCTCGCACCCTTCAAAGTCCAAAGGCAGGGCGGTGGCTGCTACCGGAGTACCCGCGCACCCACTGGTGGCGGAGCCCCCGCCATCGAGCACCAGGGATACATTGTCGATCACCACGGTACCGACCTCAGCCCCCATATCGAAGAGTACCCGGCTGTCGGGCCCGCCAAACCCGGTGGCGTTCAGGTTCAGCGTAAAGGTCTGGGTCCCGGTGGTCAGGTTGACTGTTTGGCTGGTGTTGGTGAACGGGGCCACGTTCAGCCCAATGCCCGCAATAATGGTACGCGCGCGGTCGGAAGAAGCATCAAACGTGAGGATGTAATCCGCATCCTGGGTGAGGTCCAGCACCTGGCTGATGTTCACATCAAAGGGGTTCCCCGCTACCGTAACGTTGACCAGATTGAAGCTGTTGCCCCCTTCGGTCACCACATTCAAGCCGCCGCCGATCCAGGAATCCGCCCCGTTTTCAAAATCCCCGTTGGTCAGCAGGCCGTCGTCGAACCCGCTTCCCGGATCGGGGGAAACCGTAACGGTCCGGGTCACCTGGGCAGCCGCATTCCCGGCTGCATCGCTTACGTTATAGGTAATTACATAGGTCCCCGGAGTATTGGTATCCACGGCGTCGCCGCCCACCACAATATTCGCAGAGATATCCCCGTCTACATTATCCGTGGCCGTGGCTCCCGGATCGGAAAAGGCATCCCCTACAATGAGGTCAATGGTGGCATTGCCATTCAGGGTAATGACCGGCGGGGTGGTATCCGCTCCCCCCGATCCGCCATCGAGCACCAGGGAAACATTGTCGATCACCACGGTACCGACCTCGGCCCCCATATCGAAGAGCACCCGGCTGTCGGGCCCGCCAAACCCGGTGGCGTTCAGGTTCAGCGTAAAGGTCTGGGTCCCGGTGGTCAGGTTGACTGTTTGGCTGGTGTTGGTGAACGGGGCCACGTTCAGCCCAATGCCCGCAATAATGGTACGCGCGCGGTCGGAAGAAGCATCAAACGTGAGGATGTAATCCGCATCCTGGGTGAGGTCCAGCACCTGGCTGATGTTCACATCAAAGGGGTTCCCCGCTACCGTAACGTTGACCAGATTGAAGCTGTTGCCCCCTTCGGTCACCACATTCAAGCCGCCGCCGATCCAGGAATCCGTCCCGTTTTCGAAATCTCCGTTGGTCAGCAGGCCGTCGTCGAACCCGCTTCCTCCGGAATCTCCATCGGTAAGGGTGAGATCGTCCAGGTAATAAGTCCCGCCATTGGTAATCGGGCTATCGGTCTGGTCATTGTCGGGCTTGATGACCAACTGACGGTAGGCGGTTGGCCCGGCAGGCAACCCGGTGAAAGTGAATTCCACTTCGGTCCATTCATTGGCAACAGGCACGGTCACAAAAACCGGCGCCGGGTTTCCGATACTGCCGTCATTCGGGTTGGCCAAAAGTTCGAATCGGAAGACGACGTTGGCCTTGGTGGAATACACCTTTAACTTGAAGACGTCAGTGGTGGTCAGGTCAAGATTGTTTTCGAAGGTATTCTGAATCCCTGCAAAGAAATCCGAACCGGTGGGCTTGTCTACTTTAAGGACAAAGTCGGAGGTGTTGATCCCTGATTTGGAAGGGTTCGGGGCAAGCTCGGAAGTCAGGCCCGCACCAAAATTATCGGAGGAAAGGAAGGTTTCACAGCCCTCAAAGTCCACAGGGAGTGCCGCAGCGGCCACCGGGGTATCGGCGCACCCGCTGTCGGGGCCTTCGCCACCGGCAACCTGTGCAATATCATCCACGTAAAAAGTACCTGCCGTGGTTCCCGGTCCGTCCACAAAAAGGGTCAGGCGCGAATAGGAGGCTTCGGAATCAAAATTGAAAGCGATTTCTTCCCATCCGGTACCCCCGTGGTTCGCCACAAATTCTATGGCCGCCGAAGTCCCTTCTTCAAGTTTCAAAAGCACCGGCACCGGGGCTTCTGCCCAAAAGTTCATGGTGATGGTCTTCTGGGTGGTCAGGTCAACGGGCGTTTCCAGGTCGAAAAAGATCCCTTCAAAGGCGTTGCCCGCATTGGTAATGGCCCCAACTTTGGACGCCTTGTCATTCGATCCTGAAACGTCGGGGTTGTCGACAATTTCGAAGGATGCCCCCGAGAAGGTGGTGGCTTCGTAGGCTACATTCGCATCGTCGAAGGTAATGGGCAGGGAAATACCCTGTTTGATCAGGATGGAGACCACATCTTCGGAAGTGTCGGAAGCCCCTGAAACATTGGTGGCCACCAGGGACACGGTATAGGTACCGGTTGCCGTGTAGGCCTTTATCGGGTTGATTTCGGAAGAGGTCGTCCCGTCTCCGAAGTCCCATGCGTATTTATTTGCCCCTTCTGAAAGGTTGATAAAGGTTACGGTCCCGGTATCCTCATTGATGGTATAGGTAAAGGCAGAAGTTACCGATGGGAGTATGTCTTCAACATCCGTACATCCCAAAAAGGCAATGGCAAGGATAAACATGGAAAGTTTCCTGGCCCGTGTGAGTATTGGTTTCATCGTTTCGCTTGTTTTTAGTTTATCCTGTTGTTTTTATAGACCCTTACGTAATCCACCACAATGGACTGGGGGAACACGGTTTCTGCATTGGGGGGGCCGTCAAAAGTTCCGCCCACGGCCAGGTTAAGCAGCAGGAAGAAGGGCCCGTTGTCAAATACCCATTCCCCGGTTACATCCTCAGGGGTGATTTGATTGTAGAGGACATCATCTACATAGAAGTTGATATACCCGGGGCCCCATTCGATCCCGTAGACGTGAAACCCGGTATCGACCCGGTCATTCACGAAATCGTACTCCTTGAAGATGGCCTGGCCTGCACTGTAGCCGGGGCCATGTACGGCACTGCTGACAATACTGGGGGTCCGGCCTTTGTTTTCCATGATGTCGATCTCCCCGCAGCCCGGCCAGGGGTTGGTGTCAATATCCGCACCCAGCATCCAAAAGGCGGGCCACATCCCCTGCCCATAGGGCAAACGCATCCGGGCCTCAAACCGGCCGTACCGCTGTTCGAACTTGTTTTTGGTCACCAGGCGGGCAGAGGTATAGTTAGAACCCTCAAAGCTTTCCTGCCGGGCGGTAATGATCAGGTACCCGTTATTCACGGTTACATTTTCGGGCCGGTCCGTATAGTATTGCAACTCATTGTTGCCCCAGCCATTCTGGCCGGTTCCGATGTCGAAGTTCCAAATGTCCGGGTTTGGCGGACCGTCCGTGTCAAACTCATCCTGCAAGGTGAGTTCCGTGAAATTCACCACGGTTTGGGTATCGTCGTTCGAACACCCCCACCCCATGAGGGTAAAGGCCGCAATAATCAGGGTTTTTGAAACCACAGCTTTAGGTTTTTGTGTGCGTTGAGTGAAATTTTTCATAGCAAATTCTTATCTGTAGAAGTACATGTTATCGACTAAAACCTCGGAAACCGTACTATCGGAGACCAGGAAAAAGAGGGACAGGTTGGAGCGGTTTAATCCGGCAAAGTCGGAAAGCGGGATGTCGAGGCTGACCCATTCCCCGGCAACCAAAACAGGACTCCTGAACTCAACAGAAGCCTCGGTATCATCCGCAGTCCCCACACTGCCATCCGGGCCGGCATCCAGCAACAGGACCCTGATGAAATCCCCGGGCTCCAATTGGGCATCCTCCACCCTCAGGTCTACGTGGTAGTGGGTCATGGCAGAGGCATTCACGGTGTTCAGCGTCTTTAAGGCCACAAAATTCAGGTCGGAATACACAATGATATTATCCCCGTTGATGTCGATGTTTCCGCCCAGGGTGGTTTGGCCATCCGGGGTGAAAAAGCCGTTGAAGTATTCAATGGCGGCACTGGCATACGCGTCGCTGAAAACAGAAACCACGTCTTCGGGGTTGCGCTGCGGGGGCACGGGGGCAAATTCAAAAGGCCCGCCGACTTCCAGGGTCAGGGACCCTTTAGCCCGCACGCCCGCCAGGGTAGCCGTAATGGTCGCACTCCCGACTTTTGCGTTGGTAATAACGCCCAACTCATTCACCCTGGCCACCTCAGGGTCTGAGGAATCAAAGGTAAAATATGAGGGCGCGGCCACCACGGTTTGGTTGATCCCGGAGGCCAGGTTGAAGGTTTGGGTCAGGCCGGCACGCGGGATAGTGCTTTCAATATCCTGAAAGGATTGTGCCACGAGGTCTTCGCCATTGAAGATCGCCGGTTGGGGCTGGGCCACAGTACCGAGTTTCTCGAACTTCAGCTCGTCGATCCAGAAGGTATAGCCGTCCCCGTCTTCCGGGCCTTCGGAATACCAGAACATCCCCTTTTCCGCAATCAGCCTGGAGGGGTCGGGGATCGGGATGACGTATTTGTTCCATCCGGTGCTGATCCTCAGGTTCGTTTTGGTCACCAGGAATTTATTCTCCCCAAAATCATTGCCAAAGCCGATCTCATTGATGGTCGCGGCTTTGGTGGCTTTGGCCCAGAAGGTAAGGGCATCGTATCCGGAGAGGTCACGCCCCCCGTTGTCAGGGAAGATCGCCCCGGCAAAGGCCCCCTGCGGGTCGCCAAAATTGGGGACATCAAAGCGCATGGAGGCCTCCCCCTGGTATTTAACCTCGGTATCTACCTTAAAGGCATCGAGCCTGGACCCGTTAAAGGGCAAATACTCCAGGCCCCCACTGAAGCCGTCGATAAAAACATCGGGGTTGTTCGAAAGGGTCGCAAACGCCACATCATCCGAAACTTCCCGCTCGCAGCCGGTGAGGAACCCCAGCAGGAGCCCTGAAAGAAGTAATTGCTTAACGTACATGCTTTTTGCGTTTTTCATGGGTTTATCTCGTTTACTGACCAATGTTGATATGGATGTAGGTCCTGATTTCCCACTCCTCCCCATTGCCGAATCCTACGGGGCTGATGGTGGGCTCGGTCGCAAATTCGGAACTTGTCGCATTGGGCAGGTAGCGGGGCGAAAACTCGTTGAGCGACCTCCAGGTGCCCCGGATGCCAATTTTGGTGTTGGGCAGGATATACCAGTCCGGTTTCCCCAGGGTGGTCGAGAGGTCGAGCATCAACTGCACCGGGAAGGTCAGGTTGAAGTCCCTGTGGTAGTCGAAAGGCCCCCAGTCGTTGATCTTAAAGGCGTGTTCCAGCTTGAATTTCTTGTAGATGACCCGGATATCGCCCCCGACGCGTTCAACCAGTCGCGGGCTGTCACCATTGGCCTGGGCGTTTCCAAAATAGAGGTTGGCGATCAACCCCAGATCGGGGTTTACCTTGGAAACAATGCGTGCATGGGTTTCCCACAGGTCCTGGGCGGGTACTGCGTTCGGGAATGCAAACAGGGTACGATTTCCCAGGAACCCGATGTGCGCATCCATCGAGGTGGGTTGGTGGCGGAATACAAACCCGGCGCTAACCGCGAGTTTGGCGTCTTCGGCCCGGTCGTTATCCCATTCGTACATCCAGGTACCCGGGGTCGGGTCCCAGGTGAGGAGTAATTCCCCGGCTACCATTTCGCGGTTCCACCGCACTGAAAAGGGGTCGTCGAGGATGTTCCTCAGCCGTCCCGGGGACTGCACATCATTGGGCATGGGGCCCACGATGGGTTTCTGCCATAAAAAGTTGGGCGCAATCTGCACGTTGCCCACCTGGTAGGTAAACCCGGAGAGGAAGTTGGTTTGGTTCCCGCTACCGCTGTCCTTCAGGCGCCATCCGGTAAAGGTCCGCGTGTAATCGGCCCCCCCGTTCGCCACCAGGCCCATGGCAGCCCCCTGGGCGTACCAGTTGAACTTGCCGCCTTCATAGGTAATCTTTGCCTTGGCTCCCCAGTTGTCTTCTGTATTCACCTGGTCGGTGAACACGATGTATTTCGACTCCGTGCCGGGCGCGTCAGGGTCATAATTGGGATTTTCTTCCGTAAACTGGAATTCCCGGCCATTGAGGGGCTGTCCGCCCCAGATGCCCCCGACCGCGACTCCGAATTTCCCGAATTCCCGCTCGATATGCAGGGTCGCCCTCCGTGTCCTCGGCATGGGTACGGCCAGGGATGAAACAATGGTTCCAAAATCGTCGACATCTTCGTGGAAGATCCCGGTGACGTTAAATTTCCCTATGGGCCGGCTGTATTTGACCAGTACCGCGGGGTTGGCCCCCCACCAAAGCTGGGGCCCAAAAGCCAGCTTGAGGCCGTCAAGCTCCCTTTTTCCGTCGAACTCGAACCCTGAGATTTCCCCATTATAGATATCGAGGTTCGGGCCGTAATTGGCTTCGGGATACAACCCGAAAAAGTCGCCTTCGTACCCCCAGTGGTAGTGCCCGGTCCGGTAGAACCCCCTGAGGTCAAAATGCTTGGCATTCCATTCATAGGAAGCATTATATACCTGTACCCGGTTCAGGTCGGTCAGGTCGAGGACCCCTTCCTGGGTATTCACGGTAACGGTACGGCCCCTGTTTTCGTAAAAAATCTCGTCAATGGGGTTGTTGGCCACATTCCCCAGGACGCTGAGGTTCACCTCTGCCCGCATGTTGGACGTCGGCTTTCCTTCGACCCCTACAAAATATGATTGCATATGCCCAAACCCAAGTTCGCTTGGAAAGGTCAGGTCATCAGGGTCCGGGGAATCCGGGGTGGTAATCAGGTTCCCCCCGGTATTAAAAGTTGTGAATTCGGCCCTGAGGGTGCTCACGCGCAATTTGCTGTTTTCTTCCCCCATTAGGGCAGCTTTGTCGCCCCGCGCCCGCAAGACGGCATCCGTGATCTGCAAGTTCCCGAAATAATCCCGTACGAACTCCAGGGTAACGCCGGGTTCGTAAGGGTTCAGTTTATGGGCTTCCTTCAGGGCGTAATACGCAGCCCGCGGATACAGGTCGTAGAGCCGCGCGATCACGGCCTCGAGGCGCGGCGCGAGGTCCGGGAACAGGGCCGCGAGCGTCTTCAGGACGCCGGCCTCGTAGCTGGTATACACCAGCACCGGCCCCGCGTCGCCGAGCGCCTCGAGCA
>CAZIJW010000027.1:0-4363 GCA_964539905.1 uncultured Robiginitalea sp. | reverse complement strand
CCCCCACCTGGTAATCCAGGCCATAGCCCCCGTTGGACCAGGAGGCATTCGCGTCGTGGAGGTCCGCATTCTTTCGGTCGTTGAACCCGTATTTCCACCAGCCATCGCTGAACTGAAAGGTAAAGCCCCCGATAGAATTTCCGGCCTTGCCCAGCCCGGCGGCGTTTTCATAGATTTCCTTCCAGTTTCCGACCATATAATAGGCCTGTGCCTGCTGGTCTTCAGCATTTTTGATGGCATTAAAGGCATCAGCCCCAAATTCGGTAAACATCAGGGGCATATCGAGTTTTTCGCGGACCACATCAAACATATCGCCGAAGGAAACCCCCCGATAGGTATTGGTTCCGTAGATATCGACGTCCTTGCACTCCTCTGCGATGATGTCGATGAACAGGACATCCCCGTTACAAATGGCTACAGGGTGGGAAGCATCAATACCCTTCATGAGCACCGCAGCCTCATTCATCAACCGGTACATGGGCCTTCCCCTTTTTTCGCCAATAAATTTCTTTTCCTCTTCGTCATCCGGAAAATCCTCGGTCTCCGCCCCGGCCCAGAACAACCCGTAGTTGTTCTCGTTCCCCAGCAAATACATCAGCAGCCCCGGGGTATTTTTATATTCCGTAACCAACTGTTCTACCTCGCTCAGGAGAAACTCCTGCGTGCGCGGGTCCGAATAATCCGTAATCTCGATCCAGACCCCGTCTATAGTGAGGCCATACCGCCCGAAGGAATGGTTCAGCATGGTATAGATCCCGTAGTTTTCGTAGATATAGGCAATCCATCTGGCCGGCACCCCGGTATACTGCCTGATCACATTCACATTCATATTGCGCAACAGGGACATCTCCGTATCGAGGCCGGCCTTGATGATTTCATCGGGTTTATTCCAGAAATCGGCATTCACCGTATTCGTCCCAATCGGGATATAATCCCAGTTCATCCCGTTGATCATGAAATCCCTGCCGTTGACCTTCAATCGCATCCCATCCGAATCCCTGGCAATGGATACCTGATCTGCCTGGGCAAATGCGCCCGCAGTAAAGAGGAGGAGAATAAAACCAAAAATGCTGTTCTTCATAATGCAAAAATTTGGATTAGAGCGATACCGTATTTCCCCGGACAGGGCAGCTTCCATCCAACGGATATAGCCACCGGCAAACCTCACGGTCAATACAATTCTTTAACTCAAGCTTAAACTTATCTTAAATCATTTAACATATCCGCAATTACACCCTATACAAAAAACATACACCGCATAAAAAAACAGGTATAATTCTTAAAATCGCAATGAAAACAGCAGTTTAGACCCGCAACAGTAAAACCGGTACTGGTGCCTCAGGGCCTGGTTAAGGCGTAGTTGTATAGGTAATGTTGAGGTCTTGTAGAGGTGGTTTGGGTGGAGACTACAGCGTAAGAAGGTAGTTTACCAGGTTTTCATCGTGCTCCAGTCCCATTTTCTTCCGCAAACGATATCGTTTGATCTCCACACTGCGGGGCGAAATATTGAACAGGGGGGCAATTTCCTTGGAGGTGAGGTTCAGGCGCAAATACGCACAAAGCCGGATGTCATTCGGGGATAATTCCGGATGGGCCGCTTTCAGTTTATTGAGGAATTCGCGGTCGGAATGGTTGAAGGCCTCTTTGAACAATTCCCAGTCATCGTCCTGGCCCAGGCTTTGGTCGATAATTTGAATGATGGGCTCAATGGATCCGGTGTCCTTGAAGCGGTCCTGAATCTGCTTGCGAACCCGGTTCAGGATTTCGTTCTTCTTGATGATGCTCATGGTAGATGCCGCCAGTTCGTTGCTTTTCTTTCTGAAGTCCTTGCGGAGCTGATCATTTTTGAGCTTAACGATTTCCCGCTCATTCCGGGCACGGGCCAGGTCGAGTTCGCGTTGGTTCCGCTCCAGGAGCCTGTTTTGCTTTTTTCGGTAATAATTACGGTACTGCGTATGGATGACCCATCCGCCCAGGGCCAGCATTAGCGCGTAAATGGCCCACATCAGGCGGGTACTGTACCATGGTTGGGCGATCTCAAAAGGATAACTCGCCGTATTCCCGGAGAGCTGGTCCCCGATCCGGGCGCGAACCTGGAAGGTATACTTCCCGGGGGGAAGGTTTCGGAAAGACGCCTGTGGATTTTCTGACCAGGGGCTCCAATCCGGATAAAAGCCCTCTAACCGGTATTGGTACATCGGGGGGCGGAAGGGAACATATTCCCCTGTGAAAAATGAAAAATCAAGGTTGTTCTCCCGGTGGGTAAATTCTCCCGCTTTGGCGATTTCCGCGAGCGATTCCGAACCGGACTGCAGGTGCCTGCCCTCATACCGCACGGAGGCCAGGGCGATATTAAATTCCTTCGGGGCATAGCGGTTCAGGTCAATCACCATATAACCCGAACGGGTACCGATCAGATACTTTCCGGGCTCAGGAAGCACCCCCAGGCTTTCATAACCCACAATCCCGTTCCGCTCCTTTTCGGCCAGGGGGATCACCCTGACTTTTGGATTTCCGAGCAAATTCCCGGGGCTGACCAGATAAATGCTGGACTCCCCGAACAACCAAAGCCCATTGTTGGCCGGGTCGACATGCATCCTCCCGGAAAGGTTTTTTTCCTTCCCGTAAACCGCCTTCAGGGTCGTATCCTTTACAAACCGGTCACCCTCCGGGTCATACCGGAAAATGCCCTCCGAATAGGCATAGAGCAATTCACCGCCATATTTTATGATGCCCGAATCATAACCTATCAGGGTAGTGTCAACCGCAACTGATACGGCCTTAGAAAACCCCGGGTCAGTGGCCACCTTGAAAATCCCCTTGTATTCATGGTTCACAAAAACCGTACGGTCCAGTACTTCCACAAATCGAGCGGAATGCTCAAACCCGTCAATTTTATTCCTGACCCGCCACGACTCGCCTTCCTGCTCAAGGATGCTCAATCCATCGTATTTCCCCTGGATCAGCCATTGGGGGTTTCCCGGTACGCGCCCCACTTTCCAGGTACCCAAAGCCTTGTCGATCTGGAGTGCCCGCGTTCCCTCGATCACAAAGGTTCCCGTATGGTGTCCGCAGAAGAGCGTGCCGTCAATTAGTTCGAGGGACCACACCTGGCCCTTGGTCCCCTCAACCAGCGCAAATTCACCGGTGGACCCGGCCGGCTTGTAAAACAACCCCTGGTTGGTCCCCAGGTAAAGGAACCCATCATGGACGCGGGCGGCATACACACTGCCCACATCGCCCTTTTTATCTTCGAATTTAGTGAAAGGGGAATCGGGATTGATATAGCTTACCCCATTGTCAAGCCCAAGCCAGATGTTCCCATCACGATCTTCGAACAGGGCAAGGACGGTGTTATTGCCCAGGCCATTGAGCTGGTCATACTTTCGGACCAGCCTTCCCCCGGGATCGAGGTGAAACATCCCTTCTGAAATGGTGCCGACCACGAACCCCCCCTTATTCAAGCGCCGGGCGCTATAGGCCCGGGAGGAAAGCAAGGTGGGGCCGGCGGGAATTTCCCAGGGAAACAGGCCTTCTGGGCTGAGCCTGAAAAACCCGCTGTCACTGGTCAGCATAAGGATCCCTCCCGCTTCCGGAAAAAGGTTGATGACTTCTTCTTCGAGGAGCATAGGGTGGTTGCTTACCAAAACCTCTGATCCGTTTTCCACCCTGAACAAACCGAGCTCCTTCCGCTGGAAATAGAGCACCCCGCCGACCTCGAAGATTCTTGTAATGGAGGTCTGCGCTTCAATGCCAGCCACGCTTTCGTCCGAAGGGTTGTAGGCATAGATGCGGTCCAGTGACTGGAAAATAATGTACCCATCGACTTCCAAAATGGTCCAGAATTCTTCATCGGGAACCATATCGATCCCCAGCCGTTTGGTCAGGGAAGTATAGCGCAAAACCCCGTAGGAATCCCGTTCCCAAAACCCAAAATCCATATAGAAGCCGCTGTAGATGCGGTTACCGATGGCTTTCACCGACCGCATGATCGTCTTGTTGGGGGAGGGATACAGCGACCACGATGACCCGTTATATACCAGCAGGCCCTTGTTGTTGGCAAGGTAGATGAGTTTATCGGGCCCCTGCGTAACGGACCAGTTTTGGTTTTCTGCCCCGTAATCAGAGGGGGTAAAATGCCGGATGGGCGGCAAATCCTGGCCATGAAGCCTTCCGAAAAGGATAAAAAGAAGAATTGCGGCAATTCTCAAGGGACGGGAACTAAAATTGTTGGCTTTAAAAATACAAATACTTTTACGAGAAAAAGGCCTCCGTTTTCTCCTGCCTTTCCCCTTACCGGGAATTTCAGGAAAGGTCCGCCTTCCAAATCTCCGGTCAAATCATTACCTTGGGGAGAAATCCA
>CAZIJW010000026.1:27417-40571 GCA_964539905.1 uncultured Robiginitalea sp. | reverse complement strand
ACCCATTGTCTGTAGACAGAAATCACTATCTTAGGGGGTGCCGGGCGCAGGGAACCAATGGCAGCCCGGGAATTTTCATGAAACGAATTTTCGCATTGCTGATCGGGGTTGCTGTAATGGGCTGCTCCGACGATGACGGCGGGTCCGGGCCCAACCCCGACCTCGAACTGGTTATCGGGACCTGGAACCTGACGGAACTGGCCATTTCACCGGCCCAGGACATCGATGAAGACGGGGTGCCCACCACCAATGTGGTGGAGGAACTCCCGTGCCTCTCGGCCCGGATCGAGATCCGCGCCGACAATACCTGGACCTACAGCGGGGTGGACGTGGTGGTCACCACCATTACCGGGGGGCTTTTCAAATTCTTTTGTTCGGAACAACCCCGCACGGCTGGGGGCAACTGGGACCTGCAGGGCAACATCGTCCGCCTGGCGGACGCCACGGGAAACCTCACCCTCTTCACATTGGACCGCTCAGAGCTGACCCTTACCAATATCATTGGCGAAAACCTGCCCGGGCTGCAGGCGGAGGTCTATACGCGGCAATAATCCCTTTTTGCCAGAAGGAACCCTTTTAAAGTTTTACCTGTAGGGTGGTGTAGAACGTCCTCGGTTCTGCCGGGATAATGCCAGGCCCGGGGTATCCGGTGGCCCTGCGGGTGAAGTAACTATTATCGAGCAGGTTGTTGATGCCGGCTTCCAACCGGAACTTCCCGAAAGCATAGGAAAAGGAAAGGTCGAGGATATCGTAGGCCGGGATGGTCCCCTCGATGCCCCGCTGGTTGTCTTCCGGGTCCCTGGGTGCGTTGGTGGCATCGGTGAACTGCTCCGAGAGGTATGTATACTGCAGGCTTCCAAGGAGGTTCCCATATCCGAAGCGCAGGCCCGTCTTCAGGTTCACCGAGGGGATAAACTCCACCTGGTTGCCTTCCACGTTGTTCTGGCTCGACTCGGTGTAGCGGGAATCGGTGAGGGCGAGGTTCAGGAATGCGTTCAGGCGCACCCGTTCATTCCCGGGGAACAGGAGGGGGGTCGCGTCAAGGTCGCCAAAGCCTTCCAACCCGTAGATCACCGCGGTACCGATATTGCCGCGAAAGCGCACTACCCGCCCGGTTTCCACTTCCTCCCCCGAGGCATTCGTCCGTGTTTCATTGCGGAGGATCTCCCCCAGGCGGTCATCGTATAACAGCCCAAACACACTGAGGTCATACGAAAAGAACTCCTTGAGCCGACCCCGGATCCCCAGGTCTGCCGTGAAACCATTTTCATCGGAAATATCCGGGTCGATCTGGAAGGTGGGGTTCACCACCCGGATATCGTTAAAGGTGACCGAGCGGTAGTTTTGCGAAACGTTGGCATAAAGCTCTGCCCGGCCCACGGTATAGGTACTGCCGAGGCCGAAGAGGAAAAAATCGCGTTCAAAGGTGCGGTTATCTTCGATTTCTTCATTAAGCAGGGGATTTCCCGCCAAATCCAGCACAATATTCCGGTAGGAGCCGTCGCTCCGCGTACGGATGTATTCATAGCGAAACCCCGGGGTAAGGGTCAGGCGGTCGGAAAGGTTAAAAATATTCTCCCCGAATAGGGCCAGGTTCAGGTTTGGGAAGTCGAACTGCGATTGCCGCTCATAATTCGGGAACTGGTCTGAGGCAAAGGTGAAGTCGGCATTTGCGGCTGCCGTACCCGGGCCCTGCTGCTGTTGGTTGTCGGTCTGGTAGTACTTTGAGCCGATCAGCAATACCGCATCCCTGCCCCATGCCGTGTAGCGGTTCAGCAGGCGGGCCTCCGCCGAAATGTTCTGGAACTCATCGACCAGGAGTTCCCGGGGCTCTTCAGGGTCATCGGGCTGGGAGACCCTGTTGGTCCTGAAGCCGAGGGCGCTGCGGGAGGCTTCCAGGGCAGCCACATAGAGGCTGAAATCGGTCCTGGGCGAAAACCGGTGCTCCAACCGGGCGGAGATAAGCCTCCAGTCGACCTCAAACCAGTTCCTGGGGCGGTTGCTGAATTCCGGGTCTTCCTCGAACTGTGCGTCCGTAAGCCCTCCAGGCTGCTGGGCCAGGTAGTTGAGCAGGGTTGCCTCAAAGGAAATTTTCGTGTCGGAGCTGAGCTGGTACCCTACATGGGCAAACAGGTTCCGGCTTGAAAAATCGGAATTTGGCCGAAAGCCGCTGCCCTCTTTATAATTGAAGTAGGTGTAATACGAAAACTTACCCAGGGTGCCCGACAGACTGTTGAAACTGGTCAGGAAATCGAAAGAGCCAAAGGTTTGGCGCGAGACCCATTCAATCTTCTTATCCGGGGCCGGCTTTTTAAATACAAAATTCACCAACCCCCCGAATTGCGGCCCGTACTGCAGGGAAGCGGCGCCCCGCACCACCTGTATCTGCTCCAGGGCTTCCGCCGGGGGGGTGTAATAGCTTTCCGGGTAGCCGAGGGCGTCCGCACTGATGTCATATCCGTTCTGCCTGACATTGAAATTCGCCGTCCGGTTCGGATCCAGGCCCCGCCCCCCGATATTCAGTTGCAGGCCGGCGTCGCCGTAGTCGAAAATATTCAGGCCCACCACCTGGTTGTACACCTGCCGCGGGTTGTTGGCGGCCAGGTTGCCCGTAAGGTTGTCGACTAAAATGACCTCGCTCTTTTTGCCTGCAAACAGGGCCGTCCCTTCCACCTTTTTCAGCCGCTGCAGGGCGAAACGCTGTTCCCGTTGCTGGCTCAGCACCACTTCCGACAATTCCATGCTCAGGTACTGCAAGCCCACAGCGAGTTCGCGGTTTTCCCGGAGTTCCACCCGGGATTCATAGACCTGGTATTCAAAGGCGAACACCACCAGGGTATACGTCCCCGCAGCCAGGCCGTCGAAGCGGAAACGCCCCTGGCTGTCGGCTGCGGTCTGCACCCCGGGTTCTTTCAGGTAGGCTTCCGCCCCCGCAAGGGGCTGGCCCTGGGGGTTGGTGACCTTTCCTGTAAGGCTCAGCTGGGCAGAGGCCCCGAAGCCGGAGAAAAGCAGAAATAAAATGTACAGTACTCTAAATGCCTTTGATCTCATCGTCGAATTTCAAAATCCATGTTTTGTGACGCAGGGATTCGCGCTCAGCAGCCAGATCCACCCCGGGGTCGATGTAAGGCCGGCTTAACCTGCCGTTCAGGGCCACATAGCTCTCCACGTAAACCGATACCTCCCGGTGGCCCTGGGCCTCAAAATGCTGTTTGAGGAAGTGGGCGTATTCCAGGATGAAATCGGGCTGGAAGCCCATCTGCTTTTCCTGGAAAGGGGTCAGGAAATCGGTGTTGTCTACATAAAACCAGCGGCCGCTCTGCCCGTCCACCACTTTGAACTGGGCATAGCCCGATTTTTCCATCAGCATCACCCGCCACGAGAAGCGATAGCCTTCCTCCGTCCAGAAGAGTTCCCCGGGGTACAACAGGTACCGCCAGGGGAACAGGAGCTGGAAGGCGAAAAAAACGCCGAGGACCCCTAGTCGGAACCTGCGGGAAAACCCGGGTTCCACCTGGAATGCCTTCCCGTTGTTGAAGCGCGAAGCGTCTATCCGCAGCAGGCGGGAGAAAAACCCAAGGATGCGGCGGTGCACCCCGGCCTCAAAAAATATCAGGGCCCCGACAATCATGATATACGGAAACATGCCTATGGGAAACAAAATACGGGTGAGGGCGTGGAACACAACCACCAGGGCAAAGGCAAACCAGCGCGTAGGTTTGTATAGCAACAGGAACGGGATGCTCAGGTCATAGAGGGCGCCGGCCCAACTGAAGCCATAGTGTACCCATTCATACCCCATGAAGGGCCCGAGCAGGGGAACGTCGAATTTGGAGGGCAGCCAGATTTTGAGGGGCATGGCGTGCACCAGCCAATCGGAATTCAGCTTGGCCAGCCCGGCATAAAAGTACACGATCCCCAAAAGGAGCTTAACCGCATCCACGCTCCAGGCCGGTATGCGCTGGAACCGCCGGGCCGGGTCCTTCCAGGCATCCAGGGAAAAATAGGCATTGGCCGGGAGGAAGATCATCAGGAAGGAAAGCAGGCTGATGAAATAGTAGTGGTTCAGGTAGGTGGTTTTGTCCATCAACTCAATGTAGGTGAAGGACAGGAAAAACACGAGGATGGCCCAGCGGTATTTGTAGCCGAAGGCCACCATCAGGGCGGCGACCCCGCAGGTGAGAAACAGCAAATAGGTCCAGGGGCCCAGTGGCTTCACCCATTCAAACCCGTAGTAGGAAAAATGGAATTTGGGTTCGAGGTAGAGCTTTTCGATCCAGCCGTAGGCCCAGAAGCGCACGATGCTGATAGCCATCATCACCCCGAAGAAGATGCGAAAGACTGCCAAAGGGGCGGCCTCCGTAGTGCGCTTCAGGTATGTCGTCAGGCCGGGTGCCATTTAGTCGCCATCGGCGTCCACAAAGTCGATGGCGATGCTCATGGCCGATACCATATCGACTTTCAACAGGGGTACGACCCGTTGTACCTCGTCATAGGCCATCAACATATCCGTTGGCGGGGTATTTTCCTCGATTTCCGTCTTAAAGGCCTGCAGGGCCGTCACCATGTCCCTGGCGGTATCGAACTGGTCATTGATGACCACATCGAGGGCCACCCCGTTTTTGACCGTGTTGAGGGCCCTGAGGTAGGAAGCCAGGCTCTCGCCCTGCTGGGCGGAACCCACATGCCGGCCATTGAAGAAATCCTGAACGGCATCCAGGCCTTCCAGGAACAGGAGGTTCCCGGTGCCCGGGCTGTAAAAAGCTTCCAGGGTCTGGGGGGCAGGGGTACCCGTAAACACCCCGAGGGGGATCCCCATCTTTCCGGCCCTAAGGAATTTCTCGTAGTAGAAGATATAATCATTTACAAAGCGGTCGGTGGACGCTGTGGCCGAGGCGCCGTCACTGGCCACAAACGTATCCCGGAAACCGCCCTTCCAGGCGTCCGAAACCCCACGAACCCGGGTATCGATATCCGCCAGGATGTCCTCCATGTACTGGGCGTAGTTCGGGGTGGAGGAAAACGCGGCCAGGATTTCCGCGTCGGTTGCCCCCAGGCCGTTCAGCAAATAGTCCAGGGCCGGGAAACCCTTGGCATCCCGGTTGGAGGGGAGGTTAAAGTCATAGGTGCCGCTGGAAACATGGCTTTCGATCAGGGCCACGTCGGCGGGGTAGGTATTCACGTTAAGCCTCAGCCCGTCCTGTTCGGCCGGCCCGATCTCGAACATGGAAACGCGCTGCCATTCCAGGTAAGCCTGCAGCCAGGATGCCCTCAGGGCCTCCAGCCCTGCCTGGTCCGGGTTGGCCCGGAAGCTTTCGAAGGAAGCCTGCAGGGCCTCGAGGTCGCCCAGGAAAGCGTCGTAAGCCGGGATGATGATATTATCGGCCCAGTGCTCCAGCATGGCGCCCCGGTCGAAGGTGACCCCATTGCCCCCGCCCCCGTTGTTTCCGCCGTCCGTTGGAGGGTTGGGGTCATCTGAGCCATCTGAACTGCAGGCCCAAAGGAGGCCTGCCGTAAGTACAAAAAGATACCAGAATCGTTTCATGCAAGTTTTATTTTGCTTGTATAATACTAAGTAATGTTGGTCAAAATGGAGCGCGCCTCCCGGCCGGAAACCGACTGCCGCATCCCTTCCAGCAATCAGCTTCCCGCCTGGGCGATGGTAAATTCGAAGCGCCCGGCAATGGCTGCGGCAAGGGATTCCAGGGTGGCGGGGGTGACATCCCAAAGGCCATTCGGGCCATCATCCAGCAAATCTTCCAGGAAGCCATCCACTTCTGCCTTGTTGAAATAGGGCGCATCGGAGTTCGGCCTGCGGGTAAACTGCAGGCTGTATATGAACCCGTATCCCTCAGAAAGGTCGTGGAAGGCTCCCCCAAAATCGGGGGTCGGTTGCTGCAGGGCGAGTTTGGCCTGCTCCAGGTAATACACGGCCCGGATGCCCACAATCTCAGAGATGAGTTCACGCAAGATTTCGGCCTGGGCATCCCTGACCTCATAGTCCCCTGCTACAATCGCAGCACGGCCCAGTTTGAAAGCCTCAAAGATCGCTTCCGTAATCCCGGCAAAATCAGGATCGCCTTCTGTCCTGCCGATATATTTATTGAGGAAGCTGTCATCGAGGCCAATGGTCGGCCTGGGGTCGGCCAGGTCCTGGGCGGTGCCGAAAGCGTATCCGTAGGCCTCGTCCCAGTCGTGCTCCATTGCGGTGTAGTTCCTCCCCGCTTCAGGGACTTTGTTGTCGTTATCTTCCCGTTGGGTACCCGCATCGATGAAGTTCGCGCTAACGTAATTATTCAGGATCTGGTCGACCATCAGGGCCCCGATCAGGGATTTGGCGAACAACTGGTCCATTTCCAGCCCGCGCCCGTCCACATAGCGGGTGGAAGACCCGTCGGCTATCTGCCCTGGTACCCCGGGGGCGGCAGCCGAATTCCAGTTCGGGAAGACTTCGTTGACCTGGATATCGATCCAGGACTCAAAATCGGCCCGGATAAGGGCCTGGTTGGTGGCATTGGAAGAAAAATAATCGAAAGAGGCGGCGGTTTTACTCCGCACATTGTTCCCGGAAGCATTCAGGAGCGGATCTGAAAAATCGGGGTTACCCTCCTGGTGGGCATACATATCCTTAAGTACCTGGGCAGAAGTGGCCGGGTCCATTATTTTATCGATGATTTCTTCCGCCATCAGGATTCGGGTGGTCTGTCCGCTGAAGCTTACTGTACTCTCCCCGTCGCGCTCGAAAACGTAGGTAGCCGGGTTTTCGATCCCATTTTCAAAAGGGGCATTCCCATCGTCATCGGAGCACCCGCCAAGGAAGGTGAGGGCCAGGGAAGGAAGCAATAACATCCGCTTCATTTTTTTGTTTATTTAGATTGGTTAAAAATTATGAAGCGAAAATAGCAAAGCATTCGCTTTTCAGCAAGCTTTGTTTATAATAAATCTAAATAAACAGAAGGTTTAACATTTGGGGCAGGGTCCACGTCAGCCTGCCTCAGGAGAAGGGTCGCAGGCCCCCAGGGTCTCCAGGAAACCCGACCGGCCCGCAGGACAGGCCACGGCATGGAAGTATCGGGCTGAACCTAAACGAGTTCTGCGCTCAGGCCGGCCTCCAGCAGGCGGGTGCACCTGGGCTTCAGGTCGTCAAACTCCCCGGTCTTTACCGTGCACTTACCATTGTAATGGACAATCAGCGAGCATTGCTCAGCCTGCTCGGGGGTGTGTTCGCACACCGCGATCAGGGTCTGGATGACGTGGTCAAAAGTATTCACCTCGTCGTTGAAGAGCACAATTTCGTGGAGGTCCTTTTCCTTCTGGTCGACCAGAAGGGATTCCTGTAAACGTTCCTTCGCACTCATGGTCAATGGCTTTGGTACGAATATAGTAATTTTTTTTTCCCAGCCTGCCATATCACAAAAGGCGGCGGTAATCCCGCGGCTTCGCCTCCGGAAACCCCGGCCAGCGTTTTCAGTCCTTTGCGAAGAGGGCCGCTGTCCAGGCCTCTTTTTCCCTGAACTCCCGGTAATGGAGCCCAACAGCCTGTGCCGCCTCCCGGAGGTCGGGCAGGTCGGCCCTGTAGAATCCGCTGATCAGCACCTGCCCCCCCGGGGCCAGGGCCCCGGCATAGGCCGGCAGGTCGGCAAGGAGGATATTCTTATTGATATTGGCCAGCACTACATCGAATTGCCGCCCTGCCAGCAGGCGGGCATCGCCCTGCAGGACTTCCACGTTGGGTTGCCCGTTGCGCAGGATGTTTTCCCGGCAATTTTCATAGGCCCACGGATCGATGTCGATGGCCGTCACCCGTGAAGCCCCGCGCATGGCCGCCAGGATGGCCAGCACCCCGGTGCCCGAACCCATGTCGACCACCTCCTTTCCCTGAAGGTCCAGATCCAGGAGGTAGTCCAGCATCAGCCAGGTGGTCTGGTGGTGGCCGGTGCCAAAGCTCATTTTGGGGGCGATCTCGATCTCGTAAGGGATCCCCGCCACCGGCGGGTGGAAGGGGGCCCGCACCCGGCATCGTTCCCCGACCGCTATGGGTTCATACTCCCGTTCCCAGACGGCGTTCCAATTTTCGGGTTCAATACGCTCAATCGTATACCGGACCGTCCAGGAAGGGCTTGTCAGGTAGGGCAAATCCAAAAAATCCGCTTCCTTCCACAAAGGCTCCCTGATATAGGCATTCAGGCCCGTTTCCGTTTCCTCGAAGCTCTCAAACCCCAACTCGGAAAGCGCTGCGATGAAAATCTCCGAAGCGGGCTGCACCGGATCCAATTCCAGGGTACACCGGATATAGCGCATGGGGTCGGGGGCGTTACCGGAAGGCATTGACGATATCCAGGAAATCGGTGGCCACCAGGGAAGCCCCGCCGATCAGGCCCCCGTCCACGTCGGGCTTGGAGAAAATCTCGGCGGCATTACCGGGTTTTACGCTACCCCCGTAAAGGATGGATACGGCATCGGCTACAGGCCGGGAATAGGCCCCGGCCACCTGCTCCCGGATAAAGGCGTGCATTTCCTGGGCCTGCTCCGGGGAGGCGGTTTCCCCCGTGCCAATGGCCCAGACCGGCTCATAGGCCAGGATCAGCTGCCTCCAGGCACCTTCGGGCAGGGCAAAGAGGGCGTTGCGGAGCTGGCGCTCCACCACTTCGAAATGCCGGCCTTCATACCGGTCGGGCAATTCTTCCCCGAAACAGAAGATCACCTTCATCCCTTTCTCAATGGCTTTGGATACCTTTTTGGCGAGCATCTCATCATCCTCCCTGAAATAGGCCCGGCGCTCAGAATGCCCCAGGATTACCGTTTTCACACCTATCGAGAGCAGCATATCGGCGGAGACTTCCCCGGTAAAGGCCCCGCTGTCTGCAAAGTGCATGTTCTGCGCAGCCACCTCAATGGGCACTCCCTCCAGTTGCTGTACCGCCAGGGGAAGGTTCACAAAAGGGGGCGCTACCATCACGGCTACGCTGGTTTGCGGCATCCCGGAAATGAGGTCCTCCAAAAGGGCTTGGGTCTGCCCTGCATCGAGGTTCATCTTCCAGTTTCCGGCTACGATTTTCGTTCTCATGTTTTCTGGGTTTTTATGGGTTCTGTTTGGCCTTGATCTCAAGGGCCTCTTCAAGGGTATAGGGCCGGTATTCAAACTCCGGCCCGAACAGGTCTTTGCTGTAGGCCTCCACGGTCTGGCTGAATCCGGCCTGCTCCCTTCGGGCGTTTACATTTTCGGGGTCTTCTATGGGCCATATCAGGCTGACCTCGTCCGGCGTCCCGATAAAAAAGGACATCCCCTGGGTACCGTAACGCTGGGGTTTATCCTGGCGCATTAGGGACCGGTCGAGCATCATGGCATACAGCCGGTAGGGCAATTCCCCGGTTTCGGCTGCTATCCGGATCTGAGGCAAAAATTCGTCAATCCGGTCGGAGTGCTGGATCACGTACCAGGCCGCCTGATTGGCCGGCACCCCCACCAGGGTTTTCCCCGGGTAGCCGTGTATGACCATGAGGGAATCGATGGTTCGCAGGTTGGCGCTGTCCAGGGCCATTTGTTTGCGCCAGGTTTCAGGGTTCATTTCGCCCCGGTATTTCTGGTCCAGTTCCAGCACGCTCTCCAGGGTCCGTTTCAGGGGAAGGTCAAAGCGGGCCTCGTCATTCAGGGGGGGGAGTTCCAGTTCCCCCAGGTCGTTGTAATGAAGTTTTTGCCGGATGGTACCCTGCTCCAGGCGCAGCACCCCGGGGTTGGAGCGGACGATGGTCTTCAGGGCGGTCATGTCGGTAAAATAAAAGGGGAAATGCAGGTTGAAGGTATCTTTGAGGGCCGCAGTCGCCGCTTCGGAAGAAGCCGACAGCCCGACTACGGCATAGCCGCGGGCCAGGGCCGTATCGGCCACGCTGCTGAGTTCCGCAAAGGCCTCCGCATTGCTTTTGGCCAGGTCATAAGCCACGACCATGAGGAGGTTTTTTCGCTGCAGGAGGAAGGGGGCCAGGTCCTGCCCGTCAAACTCCATGGTAAAATCGTGGATGGGGGGCTCGTACCCCGCCTGTACTTCCCGCGTACCTTCCAGGCCGATGAACTCCCCCTTTACCTCCGGATAGTCGCCCAGGGTGGTAATGATTTCTTCCTTCCCGTCTACCCGGAATTTCCAGCGGTACTCATAAATGGGTTTGGGGGCGTCCTCCGGAACAGCCATCCCCTCCGGGATGCTTTTGCCCACGGCATAAGGGCGGAAATCGACCACCGGAAGGTGGTTCAGTACATGGTTTCCAAACCAGATGCAGGCCCCCAGAGCCACCAGGGTGGCCACGAGTCGGAACCCTGGGGTTCCGACGGGCCTGAGGTGTTTTTTTCCGACCAGGAGGAACAGGATGAGCCCCAGCAGGATCACATCCTTCCCAAAGGATTGCCAGGGGGTCAGCTTCACGGCATCGCCAAAGCACCCGCAATCGGTGACCTTGTTGAAGTAGGCCGAATAGAAGGTAAGGAAGGTGAAAAATATAATGGTGGCCAGCAGGGTCCACAGGGTTAGTCGGATCCGGAACCCCAGCAGCAGGGTCACCCCAAGAATGACTTCCAGCACCACGACAAAGAGGGCGAGGGCCAGGGCATAAGGCTCCAAAAAGGGCAGGTCCAGCACGGCCGTGCTGAAGTACTCCTCCAGCTTGAAGGAAAACCCCAGGGGGTCGTTAAGCTTGATGAGCCCGCTGGCGATGAACAGGATCCCCACCAGGACTCGGGCAAAGGTTACGGCGTATTTCATGTTGCGGGGCTGTTTTCCCCGGGCTCCTCCCCGAGGTGGATCAGGGCAAAGACCGCATAGTTGATCATGTCCTGGTAATTGGCTTCGACCCCTTCGCTGACCTCGGTCAGGCCCTTGTTGTTTTCGATCTGTTTCACCCGGAGCAGTTTCTGCAAAATCAGGTCGGTCAGGGACGACACCCGCATTTCCCTCCAGGCCTCCCCGTAATCGTGGTTCTTGGCTTCCATCAGGGCTTTGGTGAGGCCCACCTGCCGGTCGTAAAGTGCAAGGGCCCGGGCCGGGTCGAGGTCGGGCATTTCCGCCACTCCCAGTTCCAGCTGGATCAGGGCCATCACCGAATAGTTGATAATGCCGATGAATTCGGCCCGTTCCCCCTCGGCCACGCGCCGCTCCTCTTTTTCCTGAAGGCTGCGGATGCGCTGGGCCTTGATAAAGATCTGGTCCGTCAGGGAAGGCAGGCGCAAGATCCGCCATGCGGCCCCATAGTCTTTCATTTTCCGCTGGAACAGGTCCCGGCACCGGCTGATGACCGCGTCATAGGCTTGGGAAGTTTCCTTCATAGATTTTGCGTAATTTTCCGCCCGGGGCGCACCCCGACAAAAGTACCATTTTTGCGGTGTTGTCCATAATGCATTCCAAAGGTATCTAATTATGACCATTTGTTGCCGGGGGGAACTCCTCGACCTCAGCCAGCCCCGGGTAATGGGCATCCTGAACTGCACCCCGGACTCCTTTTTCGACGGGGGTTCCTTCTGGGACCCCTACCTGGCCCTGCGGCAGGCGGAAGCGATGTTGGGGGCGGGGGCCGACTTTATCGACGTGGGCGGGTACAGCTCGCGGCCAGGGGCGGACGATGTGGGGGAAGAGGAGGAACTGCGCCGGGTGGTGCCCGTCATTGAAGGCCTGTTGGTGGAATTCCCGGGGGCCCGGATCTCGGTGGATACCTTCCGAAGCCGGGTGGCCCGGGAAGCCCTGGATGCCGGGGCAGCCATGGTAAACGACATCAGTGCGGGTCTGAGGGACGAAAACATGCTCCCCCTGGTGGCCGGGCGGCAGGTGCCCTATGTGATGATGCACATGAAGGGCACCCCCCAGACCATGACCCGGGAAACCCATTATGACGATCTGGTCGGCGAGGTCCTGTATTATTTTTCGGAGCGCCTGGCCGCCGCCCGGGCCCTGGGGATCACCGACTGCATCGTGGACCCGGGCTTCGGGTTCGCCAAAACCCGGGAGCAGAATTTCCGGTTGCTCCGATCCCTGAAGGATTTCCAGACGCTTCGCGCCCCGCTCCTGGCGGGCCTCAGCCGCAAATCGATGATCTATAAAACCCTGGGGGGCGGGCCCGGGGATGCCCTTAACGGGACCACTGCCCTGCACATGCTGGCCCTGGAAGGCGGGGCGCGCCTGCTGCGGGTGCACGATGTAAAGGAAGCGGTGGAATGCATCCGGTTGTGGGAAGCCTTCACCGGGGCCTGAAAACAGGGCGTCAGGTCCTGTAATTTTTCTACTTTTACAAAAACCTGCTGGGATTGGACTTTCTTAACTTTCTGGACTTTGGGGTTACCGACCTGATCGATATCCTATTGGTGGCCATCCTGCTTTTCTACCTGTACCGCCTGGTCCGCGGCACGGTAGCCATAAACATCTTTATCGGCATCGTGATCATCTGGGCCTTCTGGAAAGGCACCGAGCTTCTGGACATGCAAATGACCTCCAGCATGGTGGGCGGGTTCATGCAGGTGGGCCTGATCGCCCTGATCATCGTCTTCCAGCAGGAAATCCGCAAGTTCCTCCTCGTTTTGGGGTCCACCAATTTTGCCAACAAACGCCGCCTGGTGAAACATTTCCGGTTCCTCCGGCAGGAAGGCGTAAGCACCGACCTGGATGTGGAAGGCCTGCTGGCGGCCTGCGAAACCATGGGCAAAACCGGTACCGGGGCCCTGGTGGTTGTGGAGCGGGACACGTCACTGGATTTTATCCGTTCCTCCGGGGATGCCATGCAAATTGAAGTGAACCAGCCCATCGTCGAAAGCATCTTTTTCAAGAACAGCCCCCTGCACGACGGGGCGGCCATCATAAAGGGGAATACCATCGTGGCCACCCGGGTGATCCTCCCGGTCTCGCGGGAGCGTTCCATACCCCAGCGTTTCGGGTTGCGCCACCGGGCAGCCATCGGTATCACCGAACGCACCGACGCCCTGGCCCTGGTGGTCAGCGAAGAAACCGGACTGATCTCCTACATCAAAAACGGGGAATTCGTATTGTATAAAGACATGGAAGAACTGGAGCGGATGCTCCGCAACGACCTAAGCACATGACCTGTAAAAATTGTCAAGGGACCCTGCGCACCGATTTCCTGTATTGCCCGGGCTGCGGGGCCAAAGCCCAGGTAAAGCG
>CAZIJW010000026.1:0-27317 GCA_964539905.1 uncultured Robiginitalea sp. | reverse complement strand
ACTTCCTCCACCATAAACTGGGCCTCGTAAAGCTTGCTGTAGTATCCTTTTTTATCGAGGAGGGCCTGGTGCGTGCCGGTCTCCACAATGTGGCCCTTATCGAGCACCAAAATGGTGTCCGCCTTCTTGACCGTGGCCAGCCGGTGGGCGATAATGATGGAAGTCCGGCCCTCGGTGACCTTCTCCGAAGCCTTCTGGATCAGCTGCTCCGAATAAGTGTCAATGGAAGAGGTGGCCTCGTCGAGGACCAGGATGCTGGGGTTGCGCATATAGGCCCGCAGGAAGGCGATCAGCTGGCGCTGCCCGCTGGAGAGCATGGTGCCCCGTTCCTTTACGTTGTACTGATACCCCCCGGGGAGGCTGCTGATAAAGTCGTGCACCCCGATCTGCCGGGCTGCCTCTTCTATAGCTTCCATGGAAACCCCCGGGTCCTTCAGGGCAATGTTGTTTGCAATGGTATCGGCAAAAAGGAAGACATCCTGCAGCACTACGGCTATGTTATTCCTCAGGGAGGCGAGGGTATACTCCCTGATGTCCTTGCCGTCGAGCAGGATGGACCCCGACTGGATGTCGTAAAACCGGTTCAGCAGGTTGATGATGGTCGACTTCCCGGCCCCGGTGGAACCGACAATGGCGACCTTCTGCCCGGGTTTCACGGCAAAGGATATGCCGTGGAGCACTTCTTCATCCGGCTCGTAGCCAAAACGTACGTCCCGGAACGCAATGGCCCCCTCCATATGGCTTACCTCCAGGGTACCTGTATCTTCGATGCGGCTTTCGGTATCCAGGATCTTGAAAACCCGGCCTGCCGCTACCATCCCCATCTGCAGGGTGTTGAATTTGTCGGCCAGTTGCCGCAAGGGGCGGAAGAGCATCTCGATCAGCAGGATGAAGGCAAAAAGGGTCCCGGCAATATCGGCCCCAACGTCCACGATATTCTGCAACCCGCCATACCAGACCACCAGGCCGATGGCCAGGGAGGTGACGATCTCCGCAATGGGAAAGAAAAA
This sequence comes from uncultured Robiginitalea sp., assembly GCA_964539905.1. Lineage (GTDB taxonomy): Bacteria > Bacteroidota > Bacteroidia > Flavobacteriales > Flavobacteriaceae > Robiginitalea. The sequence continues at coordinate 26,307 of CAZIJW010000026.1, read as the reverse complement.
AGAGTTGTACCAGACGGTCTTCAGCCAGGCATTCTGGTGCTTTTCATTGATCTTCCGGAACTTTTCAGCCTCGATTTCCTCCCGGGTAAAGAGTTGTACGATCTTCATCCCGGTAAGGCGCTCCTGCACAAAGGAGTTCAGGTTGGATACCTGGGCCCTCACCTCGGTAAAGGCCACCTTCATGGCCCGTTGGAAGATCCGGGTGGCGTAAAGGATAAGGGGCAGGATGGCAAAGACCAAAAGGGCCAGCTTCCAGTTCATCCAGATCATGATGGCCGAAGCGGCAAGCATCTTGAGCAGGTCGGCCACAATCATGAAAAAGCCCTGGGAAAAGATCTCCCCGATGCGCTGCAGGTCGGCAACGGACCGGGTAACCAGCACCCCCAGGGAAGAACGGCTGAAATAGGCCATGCGGAATCCCACCATCTTGTGGAACAGGGTGATCCGCATGTCCTTGATCACCGATTCCCCCAGCCAGTTGGCGTAATAGGTAAACAGGAGTTGGCACACCACCTGGCCCACCAGCACGGCCACCATCCAGGCAGAGAGTTCAAAAAGCAGGTCCCCGTCGCGCTGTGGGATGGCCTGGTCGATGATCTCCTTGAGGATCATGGGGGTGAGCACCGAGAAAACCGTGAGCAAAATGGCTGCCAGGGCGGTGCCGTAAAAGGTGCCCCGGTAGGGTTTTGTAAATGCCATCACCCGTTTGAACAGGTACAGGTCAAATGCCTTGCCGCTATCTTTCTCCATCTGTCAGGTAAATGCCTTCAGGGTATGTTATTTCCGTCAAATATAGCCCTTTTGCAGGGACCGATACCCCGGCCCGGGAACGGTCGCGGCTGCTGATAATTTCCTTGATGCCTTCCGGGGCCATCCGACCCTTGCCCACTTCGAGCAGGGTGCCGACCACGGCCCTCACCATGTTGCGCAAAAACCGGTCTGCCGTAATGGTGAACACCCAGGTTCCGCCCCGGGGTTCCCAGGCTGCCCGGGTGATCTTACAAAGATAGGTTTTGACATCGGTCTGGGAACGGGAAAAGGCCTTGAAATCGTCAAATTCCATCAAATAGGCCGCTGCGGTATTCATCCCCTTGAAATCCAGGGGCTGCCGTACAAAACAGGCCGTGTCGAGCGCAAAGGGGTCCCGCTGCTGGATGAGGTGATACTCGTAGGTGCGGGCCAGGGCCGAAAACCGGGCATGGGCCTCAGGGTGGACCCGGCGGATGCCGCGCACGACGATATCCTCCGGCAAAAAGGCATTATACCGCTCCAGGAAAGCGTCGCCCAGGGGCGCTTCCCAATCGAAATGGGCCACCATCTCCCGGGCATGCACCCCGGTGTCGGTGCGGCCGGCGGCCACCAGGGCTACCTCCCCCCCCAGCAAAAGCTTAAGCCGCTCCTCCATGGCCTCCTGAACGGTGAGGGACTCCGGCTGCCGCTGCCAGCCGTGGTAGTGTTTCCCCAGGTAGGAAAAGTGCATGAAGTAGCGCATCTATAGGGTTTGGAAACTCGTGGACAAAGATACAAAGTACAGCTGGTCCGCGGCCTTTTTGACAGGATGAAATGGGATTGCGGTCGCAGGGATTACCTTCGATGCATGGGAGGGCGGGTGGGCCCCAGAATCCCAGCCCTGCCTGAAAAACCCATCATCCGCCCTACCCCCGCTTCCCAAGCTCCACCACCTCCAGGTCTTTGATTTCCTTCCCGTCAATGGCAAACCGCAGCATGGTGCGCACCTGGTGGAACCCCGTATTGCCGCAGGCCCCGGGGTTCATATGCAGCAGGTCGAAACGTTTGTCGTATTGCACTTTCAGGATGTGGGAATGCCCGCAGATAAATAACTTCGGCGGGTTTTCGAGCAGGGTTTCCCGCACCCTGGCCTGGTACTTGCCGGGGTACCCGCCAATATGGGTTATCCATACGTCCACCCCTTCGCAGGCAAAGCGGTTGTCGAGGGGAAATTCCCTGCGGGCCACGGCATCGTCGATATTCCCATAGACTGCCCGAAGGGGTTTGAGTTTCGCCAGGGCATCGGTCACCTCCAGGGAGCCGATATCCCCGGCGTGCCAGATTTCGTCTGCCTGCGCGGCATAGGAAAGGATGCGTTCATCTATATGCCCATGGGTGTCGGAAAGGAGGAGTATTCGGGTCATGCCATTAAAATCTTGAGGCAAAGATACGCAGGCGAAACCAAGCCCCGGTAAATGGAGGATATTCCCCCATGGGAATCACCTTCTTTTTTGTACCTTACAAAAAATACCGGGAGACCCGTATCGGGTTCCCGAAGAATGACCCCAGCAGCTGCCTCATTGGCGTTACCCATGGTGGTTTGGGACCATCCTTCAGATCAACGCATGAGTCGAGAAATTCAAACCATCAAGGAGCTGCAACGCCTCCTGGAGCTTGAGGCAGCACTTGAACGGGTGCGTGCCAGGAGTTTGGTGATGCGCCACACTTCGGAGCTGCAAAGCGTTATACATACCGTACATCAGGAATTGCTTAAGCTGAACCTGTCCGTTTCCGGGGGTTCCTTTATTGTGATCAATAGTGAGCTGGACACCCAAATCCATTGCTGGGGTTCGGGGGGCACTGCAGATACCTCAGATGAGGTAACCATCCCCCGCCTGGAGAAACCCATTTACACCAACCTTTTGGAGGGGATTAAAAAGGGGCCGGGTTTTTTTACCGAAGCCTACACCCGGGAAGAAAAGATCGGGTTTTTCAACTTTTTGTTCCGGCACAAACCCTGGTCGGAACTCAGCGCCGCAGAAAAAGAAGAAACCCTTTCGGCCCCGGGCGGATATACGCGCTCCTGTGTGGTATCGGAGCATACCAGCATTGTGATCGTCAACCACTTCGGACAGGCGTTCACAACCGCTGAAAACCATATCCTGAAACGTTTCGGGGCCGTCTTTGAGCAATCGTACACCCGCTTCCTGGACCTTCAAAAGGCCGAAGCCCAGGCGCGGGAAGCGGAGATCGAAGCCGCCCTGGAACGGGTGCGCTCCCGGACCATGGCCATGCACAACACGGAGGATATCGGCGCTACCGTGGCTGCTTTTTTCAGGGAACTGGTCGGCCTGGGCCTCGATGCTTCCATCCGCTGCGGGGTCGGCATTTTGAGCCAGTCGGAGCACATGCAGCTTTGGACGGCCTCCGCCCGGGACGCCTCGGCCCCCGTGCTCCACTCAGGCACCCTCGATATGTCGCTGCACCCGTTGTTGCAAGGGGTAAAGCAAGCCTGGTCTAAAGGGGACCCTTCCTTCTCCTATACCCTTGAAGGCAAAGATCTTGAACACTACTACCAGGTGCTCAGCGAAGCCCCGGATTACGCGGTGCACTTCGACCTGAAGGCGATCCCCAGGACGGTTTACCAGAATACGTTTATCTTCCGGGACGGGGTCCTTTACTCCTTTACCGAATCGCCCCTGCCGGAAAATATCCGAAATATCCTGAAACGGTTCGCAGCGGTTTTCGGACAAACCTATACCCGTTACCTCGACCTCAGAAAAGCCGGGGAACGCGCCCGGGAAGCCCAGATTGAACTGGGCCTTGAACGCGTCCGGGCCCGGGCGATGGCCATGCAGGATTCTTCGGAGCTGACTGAGGTCCTGTCCGTTATCTTCCAGCAACTAAAACTACTGGGCGTGGATACGGTCTGGACGCATCTGACCCTGGTACATCTGGAAGAAAATGCCTTTACGTACCGGATGACGGGGCGTAACGGGGAGCGCATCGTGGCTGAGGAAAAAATTTCCCTTGACGCTTCGGAGCACTGGGCACATATCGCCGAGGCCATCAAATCCCCGGACAAGGATCCCGACCCCATTACCCGCTTTGAAGTTCCACCCGAAGGACTCGATGCTATTTGGGAGCTTTTTGACGGTATTTTTTCCAAGCTTCCTGAAGGGGAAAAAGTTTCTCCCGCTGACTTTCCCACCGGGCTGTACACGACCCAGGCCTATTGCAAATTTGGCTTTCTGGGCCTCAACCAAACCAGGGAGGCCACCGCGGAAGAGGCCGATATCCTGCTGCGCTTTACCACGGAGTTCGCCAGGCTCTACCAGCGGTTCCTAGATTTACAGAACGCGGAGGAACGGGCCCGGGAAGCCCGGATCGAAGCTGCCCTGGAAAGGGTACGTGCCCGTTCTATGGGCATGCACTCTACTGAGGAAATCCTCGAGGTGGTCGTAGTGCTGTTCAACCAGCTAAAAGCCCTGGATGTCAATTTCATACAGGCCTGGATCAGCATCTGGCACCTTGACGAGGGCTATCTGGAGATGTGGATGTCCCCGATTGAAGGATTCGGGGACCAGCCCATTTACCACCAGCGGCCTTCGGCCGAATTTGAGGATACGACGGTAAAATCCTGGTTAAAGGGGGACCGTTTTTCCTACCTGTCCCTGCCAGGGGAGGAAATCGTGACCGGGTTTTTGGTCCGGATGGACCAAATGCTAGGGGGGGATTATTTCGAGCGGTTACAGGCGAAAAAGCGCTACAGCCAGCTTGAATTTGTGGATGCCAACCACAGATACGGAACCGTGAGCATGTCGTGGCACGAAGAAGTGACGGAGCAGGACAGGGAAACACTGTACCGGTTCAGCAAAGTATTCGAACAGACCTATACCCGGTTTCTGGATCTGAAAAAGGCGGAGGAACAAGCCCGGGAAGCCCAAATCGAGGCTGCCCTGGAACGGGTGCGCGCCAAGACCATGGCCATGCACAATACCGATGACATCGCAGACACGGTAGTTACCTTTTTTGAAGAGCTCGTCGGCCTGGGCCTGGATGATACGATGCGGGTGGGGATCGGCATCTTAAGCCAGTCGGAGGAGATGAGGTACTGGACCGCTTCGGTACGCGGGACTGCGGAAACCATCTTGCAAAGGGGGTGGCTCGACATGACCCAGCATCCCCTTTTGGCAGGTGCAAAAAGAGCCTGGTCCGAACAAGTCCCCCTTTTCACCTATACCCTTGAGGGCAAAGCCGTAAAGGAATATTTTAAGGTGCTCAATGATGATCCGGGAGGTCCTCTTGAATTTGACCTGGATGCCCTACCGGAGACCATACACCACAAAAGTCATGTCTTTGGGGACGGCCTCCTGTACACCTTTACCGAAACACCTCTTCCCCAGGACATCACCAGTATCCTCGAACGCTTTGCGGCAGTGTTTGGCCAGACCTATACCCGCTACCTCGACCTGGAACGGGCGGAGAAACAGGCCAGGGAATCGCAAATAGAAGCGGCCCTGGAGCGCGTACGGGCCAAAGCCCTTGCCATGCACAGTTCGGCAGACCTGAGGCAGACCATCACGACCATTTTTGAGGAATTAAAAAACCTGAATGTAAAGCCGCTGCGATTGGGACTGGGGTTGCTCAACCCGGACAAACCCGAAGGGGAAATCGTCACCTCGCGAATTGGTGAAAAGGACGAAATCATTGAAGTAAGCGGCGCATTTGAATTGGTGGGTGATCCGATACTTGAAGAAGTTTACGACCATTTTAAAAAGCAGCTCGATTACTTCCCCATCCTGGAAGGCGATGAAATCACCAGTTACTATGCCGCCCTCACCAGGTCCGTAGATGTAGAGGGTTATGGGACGGACACCAAACATTACGGGTGTTTCCTGTTCTTCCCGGAGGGGGGGCTATACGCCTGGGCAGCCGAACCACATTCAGAAGCGCAAATTGAAATCCTGAAGAAATTTTCGCGGGTGGTGGAGATTACCTACCGGCGCTACAATGACCTCATTGAATCCGAGGCCCGTGAAAAAGAAGCCGTCAAGCAGGCTTCGCTGGACCGGGTCCGGGCGGAAATTGCCTCCATGCGGACCACGGAGGACCTGGAGCGGATCACCCCCCTGGTCTGGAAGGAACTGACCACCCTGGGCATCCCGTTTTTCCGCTGCGGGGTCTTTATTATGGACGAGACCAGCCAGCTGGTGCATGTGTACCTGACCAACCCTTCCGGGGAGGCCCTGGCCGCCATGGACCTGCCTTTTGATTTTGACATGTCCCTGATCCAGAAAGGGGTGGCCCACTGGAGGAAGCAGGAACCCCTGATTGAAGCGTGGGACCGGAAGCAGTTTATTGAAATGACCACCAAGCTGATGGAACATGGGCAGGTCAAAAACATCCAGACCTACCAGGCTGGGGAAAAACCCCCGGAACGCCTGGTATTGCACCAGGTGCCTTTTGCACAGGGAATGCTCTATGTGGGCAGCACTCAGGCCCTCTCCGAGGTGGAAATGGATATCGTAAAGGCCCTGACCCAAACCTTTGCAGTGGCCTATGCCCGGTACGAAGATTTCAGGGAGCTGGAGAAGGCAAAGCAAAAGGTTGAAAAGACCCTGGATGAGCTGAAAGCCACACAGGCCCAACTGATCCAGTCCGAGAAAATGGCCTCCCTGGGGGAACTTACCGCCGGCATTGCCCATGAGATCCAGAACCCGCTGAACTTTGTGAACAACTTCTCCGAAGTGAGCCGGGAACTCCTGGAGGAAATGACCGAAGAAATCGGAAAAAGCGATTGGGAGGAGGTGAAGGCCATCGCCGGGGACGTGATCCAAAACCTCGAAAAAATCAACCACCACGGCAAACGGGCCGACAGCATCGTGAAGGGCATGCTCCAGCACAGCCGCAGCAGCGAGGGGAAGAAAGAACCCACCGACCTCAATGCCCTGGCCGATGAGTACCTGCGCCTGGCCTACCACGGCCTGCGCGCCAGGAACAAAAGTTTTAGCGCCGAATTCAAAACCGATTTTGACCCTGCCCTGCCCAGGATTGACGCAGTGCCCCAGGATATGGGCCGGGTCTTGCTCAACCTGATCAACAATGCCTTCCAGGCCGTGGAAAATGGTACCCGGCCAACGGTTTTGGTGGCGACCAGGCAACTGACCAACGCGGTGGAGATTTCGGTTACCGACAACGGCCCGGGCATCCCCGAAGCCATCAAAGACAAGATTTTCCAGCCCTTCTTTACCACCAAGCCCACCGGGCAGGGCACAGGCCTGGGCCTGAGCCTGAGCTACGACATCGTGAAGGCGCATGGGGGGGAACTCTCGGTGCAATCGTCCCCGGAAAGCGGCACAACCTTTAGCATCCATCTCGGCCTATGAACGCAAAATCGATCCACGGCAACTCCCCGGAACAGGTCCATCAAGCCTTGCAGCAAAGTATGGCCGATGGCTTTACCCCAACCCTGGCCATCGTTTTTATATCGATCCGGCAAGATCGGGACGCCATACGGAAACTCCTTGCCCAAAACGATATTGACGTCTTCGGGGCCACGTCATGCGGGGAATTCGTCGATGGCCACCAAAGCAACGGGGAAATCGCGATCTTGCTCATGGACCTGCCCCGGGATGCCTATACCCTTTTGCTGGAAGATATGGGCGGGCGCGCGACAGCCGAAGCAGCGGACCAGTTTGCTGATGCGGTGCTTGCGCAATTTGACAACCCTGCGATGGTCCTTTGCAGTACCGGGGTAACCCCTGAAGGGGATGTGTTTGACGGCATGACGCTCGTTGATCGGCTCACCACCGCCCTGGGTCCGGATCGGGCCTTTTTCGGGGGGATGGCAGGGGATGACATGAGCCTGACCGGCACGGCTGTTTTTACCGCAACCCGGGAAACGCAGGACGGCCTGGTAGCCCTGGTGCTGGATGCAGACCGGGTGGCCCTGCGCGGCATGGCGATTACCGGGTGGAAACCGCTGGGGATATCCCGCAAAGTCACCCGAAGCAGGGGAAAGCTCCTGTATGCCATAGACGATAAGCCTGCCGTGGATATGTACCTCAAATACCTGGGGAAAGGGGAACAGGCAGGGGACCGGGATTTTAACCTGCTTGCCGAGCTCTCCTTCCACCACCCCTTTATCGTGGAGCGGGAAGCCGGCGGCGATACCCTGATGAAGGGGCCCATGGGCATCGACCACGCGGAACATGCCCTGGTGATGGATATGGAGATGAAAGAAGGGGAAGTGTTCTGGTTTTCCATGCCCCCGGATTTTGATATTGTGCAAGAAATCACGGATGCGGCCGCGGAAGTGAAAAACGGCGTGGGAACCGATGCCGATGCCCTGCTGGTGTTTTCCTGCGCGGGGCGGGAACCCTCCCTGGGGCCCCTGGTGACCCTGGAAAATGAAGGGCTGGCCACCGTCTGGAACAGCCCCATGGCGGGCTTTTACACCTACGGGGAATATGGCCCGGGCAAAAGCGGCAGGCAACAGTACCACTCTACCGCCTGCTGTTGGGTAGCGCTAAAGGAAATACCACGATCAGACACCTAAAAAACAAACCATAAAGACCTGTTCTCATGAAAGTATTTATCGAATTATGGAAGGCCAAAGAGGCCTGGAAAGCGCTACCCCCCTCGGACCGGCAGGCCTATGCGGCCCAGTTGGGGCCGGTGATCCAGGATTTTGTGGACAAGGGGGCCGTTCTCGAGGCATGGGGAATGAACACGGATGAAACCGAATACCGGGCGGCCTATGACTTTTTCGCCGTAACCAAATTCCCCTCGCAAGCCTTGCTGGAGGAATTTCAGGCCGTAGTGGAAGCCGCCGGGTGGTACGCGTATTTTGACCAGGTAAACCTTTCGGGTTCCCTGATGTCCCCGGAGGAAGTGGTTGGTAAAATACTCGAACTCTAAACCCCTCATCTTAAAATGAACGCGAAAACCATTACCGCAAATAGCCCGGAAGCCCTTCAGGCAGCCCTGGAAGCGGCGGCAGCCGAAGGCTTCAACCCCACCCTGGGGCTGGTTTTTGCGCCCTCCGGCTTCGAAACCCGGCCCCTGGCGGAGGTGCTGGATGCCCACGGTATTGCCATTTTCGGGGCCCACACACCCGACCGGTTTACCGACCAGGGGATAGCTGTTGAGGAGGTTACCGTGTTGCTGATGGACCTCGATCCGGCCTGTTTCAGGATTGTGCTGAAATCGATTCCTACGGGGGAATATCAGGCAGGTTTGGAGGTAAGCAGGGAAATTGCCAGGATAGGCAAATCCTGGTTCGACCGTCCGGCCTTCATCGCCTCCGTATCCCAGGCCGAAGTGCCGGGAGATGCCGTGGTGGAGGGTTTTTTGTCAGTAGCCGGGGAAGGGGCCCCCTTAATTGGGGGGTACACCGGTGGGAAGCCTTACTGGTCCGACCATGTTGTTTTCACCAATGGGGAACAGAGCCAGTGGGGCATTGTTTGCCTCATCCTCGACCAGGACCGGGTGGCGCTGCAGGGGCTTGCCGTTTCCGGCTGGAAGCCCGCCGGCACCCCGAAGACGATCACCCGCAGCGAAGGGAACTGGATTTATACCATAGATGATGAACCTGCCTACGATGTCCTTGTCAGGTTCACAGGGGCAACCGTCGATCCGGATGACAGCGATGACCTGCTGCAGCAAATCGGGAATTCCCACCCGTTGCAGGTCATCCGCAGCGGAGGCAGCGCGGTGATGAATCCGCCCCTGATGTTTAACCGGGAAACCGGGGCCGTCCTGTGTGGCGGCCATATCCCCGAGGGGGCCAAAATCCGTTTTTCCCTGCCCCCGGATTTCGATATTGTGGATACTGTGGTCGAAAGCGCCCGTGAAGCCAAAGCACAGGCATTTCCTGAGGCAGACGCCTTGCTGGTGTTTTCCTGCATTGGCCGTCAGGCCACCCTGGGGCCCCTGATCGAAGAGGAGGTCAACGGCCTGAATGAGGTCTGGCGAGTACCTATGACCGGGTATTTCAGCCTCGGGGAATTCGGGGCGACCCGGGGAGGCAACGCCACCTACCAGGGCACCACCTGCAGCTGGGTGGCCTTAAAAGAAAAACCAGCACTATGAGAGCAAAATCCATTAAAGCAACATCTCCCCAATCCTTTAAAAAGGAATTGGAACAGGCCATGGCCGACGGGTTTACCCCTACCCTGGCGATTGTTTTTGCCTCTGTGGTCCAGGACCGCGATGCGCTCCGCACCCTGCTGAATGGCGTCGGGATACGCCTTTTCGGAATTACCACCAATGGGGAATTTATCGATGAAGAAACGGAAAAAGGGTCCATCGCAGCGCTCCTGCTCGATATGGACAACGAGTATTTTCAAATCTACCTCGAAGAATACCCAAATCAAAACTTCAGGGAAGTAGCGACAGGGGTGGCCAACCAGGCGAAAACAAGATTTAAGAGGCCTGCCTTTATCCTGGGTACCAGCCACCCGGCGGCTGACGGGGAGGAGATCCTGAGGGGCTTTGAAGCGGTTTTGGGCGAAGACGTCAATGCCTTTGGAGGGGGCGCCGGAGATGACTATTCCTTTACAGAAACCTTTGTGTTTACGGATTCCGGGCAAAGCAACAACGGGATGGCCTGCATCGCCATAGATGAAGACAAAGTCGCGATCAGCGGCATCGCCACCTGCGGGTGGAAAGCGGTGGGCACCGAAAAAACGGTGACCAAAAGTGAAGGGAACCACGTGTACACCATCGATGGCTCCCCAGCCCTGGACCTTATGACCAAGTATGGGGGGCTTGAAAATGTACATCCCGACAACAAAGATTTACTCATGGAAATCGCGGCCAATTTCCCCTTGCAATTAGTAAAAGAAAAAGGTTCCCCCGTAATGCGCCCCCCTTTGGTAGTCGACTGGACCGACCACTCCTTTTATACCAGCGGATCAGTCCCTCAGGGCTCAAAAATCCGGTTTTCATTGCCCCCTGACTGGGACGTCATGGAAAAAGTGGTGCAAGGGGTCCGCAACCTGAAAGAAACCGGGATGCCCGAGGCAGACGCCCTGATCGTGTTCAGCTGCGCGGGCCGGATCCTTTCCTTTGGGCCGATGATGAATGCCGAACTGGAAGGCATCAAACAGATTTGGAATGTACCCATGGCCGGTATGTTCTCCAATGCCGAACTGGGCCGCATGGCCGGGGGAAACCTGGAAATGCACAACCTGACCACCTGCTGCGTGGCCCTAAGGGAAAAAAACCAAACCCATTAGCAATGAAAAAATTAACCGTCCTCTGCGGACACCCCTCCGATCCGGAAGCATTTGAACGCTATTACCAAAACTCCCATTTGCTCCTGGCGGCGTGACCGTTATGGTGGGCACTACGGATGCCTGAAACCCCTGATGCGAATATGCCTTTAAAGACTCCTGAATGAACAGCCACCTGCAAATCCTTTTCGATTTTATCAGCCAGTCTGAATCCCTTTCGGAAACGGACAGGCAACACCTGTTGGGTGCCCTGAAAAAAGCGGATAACGAATTAACGATCAGCTTGTTCAAGCTCGACCGGACCGAAAAGGTAAAACGCACCACGGCCATCCTCCTCGAGGAAACCATCGAAGAACTGGAACAAAAGCGGAAAGCCGTGGAGGAGGCGCTGGCCGAACTGAAAGCCACCCAGGCGCAACTGATCCACTCCGAAAAAATGGCCTCCCTGGGGGAACTGACTGCCGGCATTGCCCATGAAATCCAGAACCCCCTGAACTTTGTGAACAATTTCTCGGAGGTAAGCAAGGAACTCCTGGAGGAGTTGACCCAGGAAATCGAAAAGGGCGACTGGGAAGAGGTGAAGGCCCTGGCCGGGGACGTGATCCAAAACCTCGAAAAAATAAACCACCACGGCAAGCGGGCCGACGGCATCGTGAAGGGCATGCTGCAACACAGCCGCAGCAGCGACGGGAAGAAGGAACCCGCCGATTTGAACACCCTGGTGGACGAATACCTGCGCCTGGCCTATCACGGGATGCGCGCCAAAAACAAGGCCTTCAATGCGCATTTGGAAACGGATTTCGGGGAGGCCGTGGGCGAGGTAACCCTGGTGCCCCAGGATATCGGGCGGGTGGTGCTGAATTTGCTCACCAATGCCTTCCACGCCGTGGACGAAAAAAAGGAACTGGCCCCGGAAGGGTACCAACCCAAAGTGCGCGTACAGACCCGGAAGGCCGGAAAGTATATTGAAATCCGGGTGGCGGACAACGGGAAGGGCATGCCCGAACCTGTAAAGGCAAAGATTTTCCAGCCCTTCTTTACCACCAAACCCACCGGACAGGGCACAGGCCTGGGCCTTTCCCTGAGCTATGACATCGTAAAAGCCCATGGGGGCGACATCCTTGTGGCCTCTGAAGAAGGGGAAGGGACCGAATTCACCATTAAACTTCCCGCGGAATGAGACACCCCGGAGTACATGAGGCCTATGAAAGTCGTTCCGTATACGAACGCGTTATTCAGATAATGCTGGACTTTGCGGAGGTGGAAGACCTTGATAAAACCCTGCATCCTGACTTCATGGGATACGGATCGGCCGCCCATGAATTCTTCAGGACACGGGAAGACGTGAAGAAAATGGCAGAAATGCAGGCCGAACAGCTTAAGGGGAGCGGTTTCCGATATAGCCGGATGCCGGTTTCCGAAAAAGTATTTGCAGGGGGGGATGCCTGCCTGATCCTCGAGAACTTTCAACTTTTTTTACCGGGAAGCAACCACCAACTCGAATTGAGGCTTTCCGTCCTCCTTGAAAAAATCGACGGGAAATGGCTGGTAACCCACTTCCACGGCTCCAGCCCGGACACCGATATTGCCGAGGATGAAGCCTTCCCGGAAGAAGGCCTTCGGCGGAAAAACCTGGAGCTCGAGGCGAAAATAAAGGAGCGCACCCGCGACCTGGAGATTGAAGCCGCGCTGGAACGGACGCGGGCCCAAAGCATGCTGATGCAACATTCCAGTGAGCTGAATGCGGTTTCCAGTGTCTTCCACGAACAATTGTTGCGGCTGGGGATCGATTCTGAATTTTCCTTTGTATGGCTTCCCGATGACGCCAGGGAAAACCATATTTTCTGGACTACCTGGACGGAAACCACCGATGGGGAACCGGTGTATCACAGCAAAGCAGTCACCTATCCCCTGGACCTGTCCGACCCGTATAATGCCGCCTGTATTGCCGATTGGGAAAGCGGGGTCTCCGTGCATGAACACTTTGTGCCCCCTTCAGACATCGCAGATTTCTTCGCGTCCTGGGAAGAAATGCTGGAAGGGGCCCACCACCTGAAAGCCGAATATTTCCCGCAGGGGCTTTATTATACCGAAGCCTTCATGAAATACGGGTGTTTCGGGATCGATATCCGAAGGCCGCTGACCGAAGAAGAAAAATCCATATTGCACCGGTTTGCCATTGAATTCGAACGGACCTATACCCGGTTCCTCGACCTGCAAAAAGCGGAGGCCCAGGCGCGGGAAGCCCGGATCGAGACCGCCCTGGAGAAAGTGAGAACCCATACCATGGGGATGCGCACCAGCGAGGACCTTTCGGGGGTTACTTCCGTGATGTTCGAACAGATGAAGGAACTGGGCGGGGACTTGTTCGCCTTCGGCGTGGTGCTGTGTTCAAAAGACCGGAACGTGGTGGAGCAATGGCACAGCCTTGCCGACGAGGGCATGATTTCCCCCTTCCAGGTGCCCGTGGACCTGGATTACATCCACCAGTATCGCTATGACCAGTGGAAGTCCGGGAAGGACCTCTTTTCGATTGAGATCCCCGAAGATTATATACAGGAGCATTTTGGCAAGATGTACACCCTGCCCTCCTTCAAAAAAGCCATGGAAGAAGTGGCGGCCAAGGGTTTTGATATCACCACCCCGACCTGGGAACTGGACTACGGGGCCTCCTTCAGCCACGGCTACCTGCTGATCTCGTCCCTGGCGCCCTTCGGGGAGAGCCATATCTTCCCGCGCTTTGCCAGGGTTTTCGAACAAGCCTATACGCGCTTCCTCGACCTGCAAAAAGCCGAAGCCCAGGCCCGGGAGGCACAAATTGAGGCCGCCCTGGAACGGGTGCGGAGCCGCACCATGGCCATGCAACATTCCGATGAACTGGCTGAAGCCTCCCACCTGCTCGACCGGGAAGTCCGCGGGCTGGGGATTAAAACCTGGGGGTGCGCCTTTAATATTTACCGGGAGGATGACTCCCTGGAGTGGTTTGGCAATGAAGCCGGCCTCCTGCCCACCTACACGGTGCCGAGGCAGGGGATCTTTAAAACGTATTTTGACCTGGGACAGAAAGGGGAATCGCTCTATATAAAGGAAATAGCCGGGGAAGAATGCACGGCCCACTATGAATTCATGAGTACCCTGCCGGTGGTTGGCGAGGTCCTGAAGCGCCTGAAAGAAACCAATGGCGCCTTCCCCTCGTACCAGATCGACCATGTCGCGTTTTTCAAATATGGGTACCTGCTGTTTATCACGCGGGCAGCGGTGCCGGAGGCCCACGATGTTTTTAAACGGTTTGCCAGGGTCTTCGAACAAACCTATACCCGTTTCCTCGATTTGCAATTAAAAGAAGAACAGGCGGTAAAACTGGTAGCGGAAAAGCAACGCCTGGAAAAAACCCTGAGCGATTTGCAGGCCACCCAGAAACAACTGGTCCACGCTGAAAAAATGGCCTCCCTCGGAGAGCTCACCGCCGGCATTGCCCATGAGATCCAGAACCCGCTGAACTTTGTCAACAACTTCTCCGAAGTGAGTCGGGAATTGCTCGAGGAGCTATTGGAAGAATTGAAGAAGGGGGATGCGGAAGAGGTGGATGCCATTGCCCGGGATATCGAACAGAACCTGGAAAAAATTGTCCACCACGGCAAACGGGCCGACAGCATCGTGAAGGGCATGCTGCAGCACAGCCGCAGCAGCGACGGGCAAAAAGAGCCCACCGACCTCAACGCCCTGGCCGACGAATACCTGCGCCTGGCCTACCACGGGTTGCGGGCCAAAGACAAGTCCTTCAACGCTTCCATGGAAACCGATTTTGACGAGGCCGTGGGTACCGTGGACGTGATCCCCCAGGATATCGGGCGAGTGCTGCTGAACCTGGTGACCAATGCCTTCCATGCCGTGACAGAACGAAAAAAACACACCCCCGGGGAGTATGACCCCAGGGTAACGGTGAAGTCGCGCAGAACGGATAAAGGTGCAGAAATTTGCGTCATCGACAACGGCGGCGGTATCCCGGAAGCCATACGCGAAAAAATTTTCCAACCCTTTTTCACCACCAAGCCCACCGGGGAGGGCACCGGGCTGGGCCTTTCGATGAGTTATGACATAATAAGCAAAGGGCATGGGGGACAGTTAACCCTGGAGACCACCGAGGGGGAGGGCACTATTTTCAAAATTGTTTTACCCCTAACACCGGAGAAGGCATGAAATTGACCGAGCGCATAAAAACGGAAGTCCTGGAGGTCTACGACGCCTGGTTGGAAAGCTATCTTTCGGGGGATGTGGAAACCTACGACTCCTACCTGGACGACGCCTGTCGTTTTATCGGTTCCACCAATAACGAAGAATTCCTGAGCCGGAAGGAAGCCACGGAATTTTTCCGGGTCACGGCCGATCAGTTCGCCGGAAAAATGCAATTGAAAAACGAGACCAAAACGGTGGAGGCCTTTGGGGAGCTCCTCTTCCTGACGCATGCTTTTGATTGCTGGTTTCCGGGCGGGGCAGACTGGTTATACTACGGCAGGTTCCGCTGTACTTCGGTGCTTCGGCACACGAAGGATGGCTGGCGCTTTATCTACCAGCATTTCTCCACCCCGGATAGCAAAGCCCAGGAAGGGGAGACCATCGGCTACGACCAGATCAGCGCCGAAAACCTGCAGCTTCGGGAAGCGATCAAAAGGCGGACCGTGGAACTGGAAGAAAAAAACCGGGAGCTGGCCATAGAGGCGGCCCTGGAGCGGATCCGCGCCCAGGTTACCGCCATGACGGATTCCTCGGAACTGCTGGATATCGTGGTGACCATGCGCACCGAGTTCGTGAAACTGGGGCATGAAGCCCATTATTTCTGGCATATGCGGTGGCTGCCTGAAACCTATAAAAAGGCGATGACCTCCGGGGATGGGACGCGCATTGGCATGGTGATGACCCTGCCCCGCAACATACACGGAAAAATCCCGCTGTTGGCAGCCTGGGAACAAAGCAATGACCCCACGGTAGTGTACGCGATGGATCCCGAAACGGCCGTGGACTACGTGGACAAAATGGTTTCCCTGGGCGATTTCCAGCAGGTGGACCCGCAGGCCCCGGGTCCTGACGATATCCGTCATATTGGGGGCCTGACGTTTGTGATGGCCCGCACCACGCACGGGGAGATCGGATTCAGCCTGCCGGGAGTCGTCCGGGAGCCCCCGAAAGCAGCCGTGGATACCCTGGTGCGCTTCGCGGGGGTTTTTGATTTGGCCTACCGTAGGTTTGAAGACCTGCAAAAGGCGGAAGCCCAGGCCCGGGAGGCGGAAATCGAGCTGGCCCTGGAGCGCGTCCGGGCACGCACCATGGCCATGCACCAGAGCGACGAGCTCAAAGAGGTCATCGAGGTGGTGTACCGGCAATTGGTGCATTTAGGGGTGCCCGTAGAGCACGCCGGCTTTATCCTGGATTACAAGGAGCGTGACGACATGCATATCTGGTTGGCAGACCAAAATGCCGTATTCCCGGAAATCGTCTTGCCGTATTTCGACTGCGCGCATTGGAACAGCTTTAAGGAGGCGAAAGAAACAGGGGGGCAATTCTTTGCCAATCGCCTGGATTTTGAAGAAAAAAACAACTTTTACAAAGACCTTTTTCAATTTATCCCGGAAATCCCTGAAGAAGCAAAGGCCCACTACTTTACGTGTCCGGCATTGGCTATTTCCACCGTATTATTGGATAACATAGGGCTGTATATTGAAAATTACAGGGGCATTCCCTATTCTGAAGAGGAAAATAGCATTCTGCTGCGCTTTGGAAAGGTTTTTCAGCAAACCTACAGCCGCTTCCTCGACCTCCAAAAAGCCGAGGCCCAGGCGCGGGAGGCGCAGATTATGGCTTCCATGGAACGGGTCAGGGCTGCAACCATGGCCATGCACCACTCCGGGGAATTGAGCAATGTGCTTTCCTCGCTTTTCGAGCAGTTTGATATTCTGGGGATTAACCCCAGCCATGCGGTCCTGACCCTGATAGACAAAGAAAAAAATACCCTGAATTTCCGGACGACCGGGACCCGTGGTTACCAGGTAGAAGCAGAACAGGAAGTAGACCTTAAGGTGGCTGATGCCTGGGTGGATACCACGGAGAAATGGAAAAAAAGCTCGCCCAACGCGGTCAACGTCAATGAATATCCCCCTGAAGTCCTTCCCGATGTTTGGGAAGTTTACAAGGACATTCTGTCTGCCATCCCCGAAAATGCCAGACCGGAAATCAGGGACTTCCCCAATGGGTTGTTTATTACGGAAGGGTATTGCCGTTTCGGGTATATAGGCTTTGCTCATAACAGGGGACCCACCGAAGAGGAAAAGGAAATCGTAAAAAGGATCGCCGCCGAATTTGGGACCCTCTACCAGCGCTTCCTCGACCTGCAGAAAGCCGAAGCCCAGGCACGGGAGGCGGAAATCCAGTTAGCCCTGGAGCGGGTTCGCGCACGCTCTATGGCCATGCAAAATACAGATGAACTGCATGAGGTGCTAAGTGTCTTATTCCGACAGTTTGACCACCTGGGCATTCAGCCGGTGAATGTGTTTTTGAGCCTTTTTGACCGGGAAAACAGAACCCTTACCTACCGGGCCTCCGGTAAGTCCGGGACAAGGAGACCCGGGAAGCAGGTGGTACAGGTCGATAGCATGGAGCCCCTTAAGGCCCTCTATGACAAATGGCTGCATGACAATTCCGATTCGGTGGAAGTGATTTTTTACCCCAAAGAAGTGTTGCCGGAACTCTTTGGCATTTTCTCCGAAACCTTCGCCGCCATGCCTGAAGCAGATCGCATGGGGCCCGATGATTTTCCGGAGGGTGGATATTCCATGGCGGGGTATACCCCATTCGGATATTTGGGATACGACCACCAGCGAGCGGCAACCGAAGAAGAAAAAGAGATCCTTTCCCGATTTTGCCTTGAATTCACCCGGGTATATCAACGATTCCTGGATATCCAAAAGGCGGAAGCCCAGGCCAGGGAAGCGCAAATCGAAGCGGCATTGGAAAAAATTCGGAGCAGGTCACTGGGCATGCAAAACTCAGGGGAGTTGCAGGACGTGGTACAAATAGTCGCCGAAAAGATCCAGGAACTGGGCGTGATAGTGGATCCTACAGGCGTGCTGATTTGCACGTATCCGGAAGGCACCAAAGATGTGATTCACTGGACTTACAGTCCGGCAGCCCGGGAGCGCTCCAAACCTTACTTTATGCCCTATTTTGAACATCCCATCTGGGATGAAGCATGGGAATCCAAAAACCGGGGCGATGCCTGGTTGTCGAAAACCTATTCAAAGGGGGTTAAGAACAAATTCTTGCGAACCATCTTTACCCGCAGTGATTCCGATTATTCGTGGTTACCGGAAGACTATAAGCAATGGCAGTTAGACAGCCCGGTTTATACGCTTTCATTTGCTTGGGGTAAGAATTCGGCCCTTTGTGTCCCCAACAATGACGGCACGGCACCCACCGAAGCCCAAAAGGATATCCTGATTCGATTTGCAAGGGTTTTTGAACAGAGCTATGTGCGGTTTTTGGACCTTCAGAAATCCGAGGAACAAGCCCGCGAAGCGCAAATACAATTATCCCTGGAGCGCTTGCGGTCTAAAGCCATGAGCATGCAGCAATCAGATGAACTGCACGAAGTTTTGGCCGTTTTGTTCGAACAGTTTGATGTCCTGGGCATCCGGCCTATGTCGACCCATATGACCATCCTCGATCTTGAAAACAACACATTTACCTTCCGGGAAACGGGCAAATTTGGCAACAGGAGTTTCGGGGAGCACACCTTTGCCCTCGATGCCATGGATACCTGGAAAGACATGGTGGAAAGCTGGCAGAAGACCGAGCCTTTCACCATCAACCGCCTGCATTTCCCCAAAGAAAATTTACCGCAGGTATGGGAGGTATTTCGTGAATCTTTTGCTTCCATGCCCGAAGAATCGAGGATTCGTCCCGGGGATTATCCCGATGGCATTTACCACACCGCTGGCAAACATCCATTTGGGTATATCGGAATGAACCAGGTTCGCCCTCCGACCGAAGAAGAAGAACAGATTGTCATCCGGTTTGCAAACGAGTTCGGCCGTGTGTACCAGCGCTTCCTGGACCTGCAGAAAGCCGAAGCCCAATCCCGGGAGGCAAAAATAGAAACAGCCCTCGAAAAAGTGCGGGCCCGCACCATGGGCATGCAGCACAGTGATGAACTGCCCGATGTGGCCCTGGTGCTCTTCAATGAAGTCCGGGCCCTTGGGGTGCCCGCCTGGAGCAGTGGTTTTAATATCCTTGCCGAAGATAAAAAGTCGGCCGCTGCCTGGATGAGCAGTGAAGGTACCCTGCAAAAGCCGTTTACCCTACGGTTGTACGGGGAAGCCTCCTTCGAGGAAATGGGGGCTTTCGTCAGGGGCAAAAACCCGTTCCTGGTACAGGAATTGGGGGGGAAAGCGCTTGAGGCCCATTACGACTACATGAAAACGTTCCCGGACCTGCAAACCATCTTTGAAGACATCCAGGCTGCTGGGCTTTCCCTGCCGACCTACCAGATCAACCACCTGTGCAAATTCACCCATGGCTTCCTCTTGTTTATCACCTACGAACAGGTGCCCGGAGCCCATGAAATTTTCAGGCGCTTTACCACCGTGTTTGAGCAAACCTATACCCGTTTTCTCGACCTGTCACTTAAGGAAAAGCAAGCGGTGGAACTGATGAAGGAAAAACAACGCCTGGAGCAGACCTTGAAACACCTTCGGGAAACCCAGACCCAGCTGGTCCACGCCGAGAAGATGGCCTCCCTGGGCGAGCTCACCGCCGGCATTGCCCACGAGATCCAGAACCCCCTCAACTTTGTCAACAACTTCTCCGAGGTCAGCAATGAACTGCTCGAAGAAATGGCCGAAGAACTGGAAAAAGGCGACCTTTCCGAGGTCAGGGCCATTGTGGAGGACCTCAAACAGAACCTCGATAAAATAACCCACCACGGCAAGCGGGCCGACGGCATCGTAAAGGGGATGCTGCAGCACAGCCGCAGCAGCGACGGCAAAAAACAACCTACCGACCTCAACGCCCTGGCCGAGGAATACCTCCGTTTGGCCTATCACGGCCTGCGCGCCAAAGACAAAGGCTTCAATGCCACCCTGGAAACCGAATTTGACGAGGCGATGGAAGCCGTAGCCCTGGTCCCCCAGGACATCGGGAGGGTACTGCTGAACCTGCTCACCAATGCCTTCCATGCAGTGAGCGAGCGGAAACAAAAAGAAGCAGGGCCCTATACCCCTACCGTATGGGTCCGGACGCACCGTTCCGCCGGGGGCGTGGAACTAACGGTGCGCGATAACGGGGGGGGCATCCCAGAAGCCATCAGGGAGAAAATCTTCCAGCCCTTTTTTACCACCAAGCCCACCGGGCAGGGAACGGGATTGGGGCTAAGCATGAGCTACGACATCGCGACCAAGGGGCATGGGGGGAAGCTTAACGTGAGCTCAAAGGAAGGGGAAGGAACCACGTTCACCCTGGTCCTGCCCGATAAATAAGGAATAACCATAAAACCAAAACCATGAAAATACTGGTTGTAGATGATGAACGGGATGTGCAGGTCCTGTTCCAACAAAGGTTCCGGAAGGAAATACGAAACGGGCAGCTCGATTTCCACTTCGCCTTTTCAGGGGAAGAAGCCCTGGAAGTGATGAATGCCATGGCCCAGAAAGCCGTGCTGATCCTCTCGGATATCAACATGCCCGGGATGACCGGGCTGGAGCTCCTGGAAAAAATCAGACGGGAATACGACAAGCCGCCTCCCGTGGTGATGATGATTACCGCCTACGGGGACGAACAAAACCGCAGTGCGGCCAACCGGCTGGGGGCTGACGATTTCCTCACAAAACCCCTGGATTTTAACCTCCTCAAAGAAAAACTTACAACCCTGGAATGATGGCAAAAATACTGGTAGTGGATGATGAAACCGACCTGGAGGTACTCATCAAACAGAAATTCCGAAAACAGATCCGCAACAACGAATACGAATTCATCTTTGCCTACAATGGCAGGGAGGCCCTTGAAAAATTGGGGCAGGAGCCCGATACCGACCTGGTTTTGAGCGATATCAACATGCCGGAAATGGACGGGTTGACCCTTCTTTCGAGGCTGCATGAACTGAACCCCCTGCTGAAGGCAGTCATCGTTTCCGCCTATGGCGACATGGACAACATCCGCACGGCCATGAACCGGGGGGCCTTCGATTTCATCACCAAGCCCATCAACTTCGAGGACCTGATCATCACCATGGAGAAGACCCTGAATCATGTCCGGCAGATCCGCGATACCCTAAAGGCGGTAAAGGAAAACAACATTTTGCGGATGTATGTGGACGAGAATGTGCTGAATTTCATGGGGGGGCGGGAATACGAATCCCAGATCACCGCCAGTGAACACATTGAAGCCACCGTGATGTTTGTCGATGTATGCGGATTTACCTCCATCAGCGAACAGGCGCCCCCGGATGTGGTGGTGGGCATGCTGAATACCTATTTTGACGCCATCGTCAGGGAGATAATCGCCCAGGAGGGCTATGTGGACAAATTTATCGGCGATGCCGTCATGGCCGTTTTCCGGGGCGACTACCACCTCGACCGGGCCATCGATGCCGCCCTTGCCATCCGGCAACAGGTTAACCAACTGCCCGAAATCGACGGGGGTTCCCATTACCGGCCCAAGGTTTCCATCGGCATCAAAAGCGGAGAGATGGTCTCGGGCAACATCGGTTCGGCAAGCCTCAAACGCCTCGATTATACCGTAATCGGCGATACGGTAAACGTCGCAGCCCGGCTCCAGGGCGCCGCAGGGGAAAACCAGATCCTTATTGCCGGGTCGTGCTACCAGCAGGTAAAGGAATCCTTCAAATGCCGGGAAATCGGGGAACTGTCCCTGAAAAACAAAGCGGAAAAGCTTACCGTGTATGAAGTGCTGGAATGACTTTGGGCACTTCCGGGCTTTTGAACTTCCAACCATCATCCCGGAATGCAAAAACCCCGGCACTTCTGCCGGGGTCGACGCACTAATACTACTAAGATAAAAAGGCTTATCGCAAGCGGTCCACAGATTTTACGAGATCCTCGTCCTTTTTGATGGCCTTGTTGGCCAGCACTAAGAAAACGATAGAAAACACAGGAATAAGCATCCCAATACCCTTCTCAGAAACCGAAGTTCCTCCGGATACCCTTAGGGACCGAACCACGAAAAATCCTAGTAAAAAAAGGTTCAACAACAGGTTGAAGCGGTTCAACACAAATTGTTGTTTTCGGTTCTTAAAACTCAGCACGGAAATTACGGCCAGCACGGTTGAGGCATAAAAGGCTGCGGAAACCCACAACTCCTGCCGCGCATAAACGGCCTCCCCTCCCCCGTCGGTCCAGAGGTGGAGCCAGAACGGCAAAATCCCGGTCAGCAGGGCCGAGAGCAACAGGTATACCGTTTGGATGCGCTGGATCATTGAAACGTTGTTCGATCAGAAAGCAAAAATACACGATTTTTCATTTTTCGGGCCCAATATTTCAGGAGAATCTCCGGGGGCTTGCCTTCGCGCTGCCAATTGCCAACGGCCCTTTCGGATCGCACTGATTTCTTGCCCATTGAGTGGAAAATGAAAAAATATTCGTATGTTTGTGGCGTTATTAGCACTAGCACTTCCGAGTTAGGGGAATCCATTCCCAGGCAATATCCTAATATCATTTCTTCTTTTTTTACTGACAAAGTATCGCACCAATAACATATTTATTTTTTAAAACTCCATGTTTGAGATTTCCGAATTAAAGGCAATGAAGCTTCCTGAGCTTCAGGACATTGCCAAAGGATTGAATGTCCAAAAATACCGTACCCTTAAAAAAATGGACCTGGTTTACCAGATCCTGGACCTGCAGGCCACCAACCCTTCGGCCGTTCAGGAAAAAACGGAATCAGGGGAGGATCAGAAACCCCAAAGGCCCCGTCCGCAAAGGGAACCCAGGAGGCCGGATGCCCGCAGGCCCTCACAGAATGGCCAGGCAAAACAACAGGACAAGCCCGACGAAAACCGGGAAAAGCCCCAGGAACAACCGGAAAAGGTTCAGGATAAGCAGGACAAACCCGAAGGTGCCCGCGAGCACGCCCCCAAATCCAGGGATGACAACCGCCCCCGGAAGGACCAGGGGTCGGATGGCCAATCCAATAAACCCCAGCACCGCAAAAAGGAATTCAATAAAGACCGTTCCCAGAATAGCGGCGGGCACGAAAAGAAAAGCAGCAATTTTGACAAGGAGCTGAAAAACAAGTACAAGCAACCGGAGTACGAGTTTGACAGCATTATCGAAAGCGAAGGCGTGCTGGATATCATGGCCGACGGCTACGGGTTTTTGCGCTCTTCGGACTACAATTACCTCTCTTCCCCCGATGACATCTACGTCTCCCAGTCCCAGATCAGGCTCTTTGGCCTGAAGACCGGCGATACGGTCCTCGGCGCGGTACGCCCCCCCAAAGAAGGGGAGAAATATTTCCCCCTCATCAAGGTCAGCAAAATCAACGGGCTCGATCCGGACGTAGTCCGCGACCGGGTGGCATTTGAACACCTGACCCCCCTGTTCCCGAAGGAAAAATTCCGGCTGGCCGAACGGCAAAGCAACATCTCCACCCGCATCATCGACCTGTTTTGCCCCATAGGCAAAGGGCAGCGGGGGATGATCGTGGCCCAACCCAAAACGGGGAAGACCATGTTGCTGAAGGATATCGCCAACGGCATTGCCGCCAACCACCCCGAGGTGTACCAAATTATCCTGCTGATCGACGAACGCCCTGAAGAGGTGACCGATATGCAGCGCAACGTACGGGGCGAAGTGGTGGCCTCCACCTTTGACAAAGAGGCTTCTGAACACGTTCGGGTGGCCAACATCGTCCTGGAAAAGGCCAAACGCCTTACCGAATGCGGGCACGATGTGGTGATCCTCCTCGATTCCATTACCCGCCTGGCCAGGGCGTACAACACCGTACAGCCTGCCTCCGGGAAGGTCCTCAGCGGGGGGGTGGATGCCAATGCACTCCACAAGCCCAAGCGGTTTTTCGGGGCAGCCCGGAACATCGAGAACGGCGGATCGCTGACCATTATCGCCACGGCCCTTACCGAAACCGGGTCTAAAATGGACGAAGTGATCTTTGAAGAATTCAAGGGTACGGGCAATATGGAACTGCAGCTCGACCGCCGGATCTCCAACCGCCGGATCTTCCCGGCCATCGACCTGGTGGCCTCGAGCACCCGTCGCGACGACCTCCTGCTGGACGAGACTACCCTGCAGCGGATGTGGATTATGCGCAAATACCTGGCCGATATGAACCCCATAGAGGCCATGGAATTCATGGAACAGCGCATCAAACAAACGCGTTCGAATGAGGAGTTCCTGATGACCATGAACGAATAGCGGAAGGCTAAACACCTTTCTGGAAAACCCGGCATCGTGCCGGGTTTTTTTATGGCCGGGTCCCGGTTCGGATTAAAATCTTTAATTTAGGCCAACTGGGCCCGGAACCCCGAACGGACCAGTTAATTGAAAAACACCTCCCTATGAAACATCGATTGGCTACCGCCACAAGTGCTTTATTTGGGCTCCTCCTGCTGCTCTCCTCGGGATGCAAACCCGACAGCAGCAAACAGCAGACCCGGGAAGCCGTGGATAAGGTCGTCCCTCCAAAACAGCTTATTTCCCTTGAAACCGCCCGGGAGTACTACCAGAATTACGGCACCCGGCGTGTACCCCTTATCCGCAGGTATGAGGATTCGGTAACCCGGGCAACCGACCCGGAAGGCAAGCCCTTTGACGTGGCGCGGTATGTCAGTTTTGATTATGAGGTACTCAAGGCGTACCTGGCCTACATCGAACAGGAGGCGGCACGGGTAAATACCGATATCGAAAGCTTACGCATTTATTTTGCGACCTATCCCGATGCAGCCGGGCGCACCCACCCCAGGCAGAATTCGGTCTTCCTGCTACCGGCCGTGGAAATGGAAGAAAAACAATGGGGGCTCTTCATCGACGGGGACCGCCCCGGCTACCTTAACGGCAGCCTGGAGGTGCACCAGGGCCCTGCACGGGCCGAAGCTTCCATGGTCCCCGCCCCGCCCCAGCAGGGCCGCGGAGGCAGCCTCATCCTGAACGAGGGACAAAGCAGTCCTCCCCCCTACCAGTAAACCAACCGGCAAATTCCTTTGACTTTCCTGGCGAACCTTCCCGAATTGCTTTGGCAAAACCACTTTATGATCCTCTATGTAGTGGTATTTGCAACCTCCCTGTGGCGTTATCCCGCTTATTTTCAGACACCCCTCCGCTGGCTCCCGGTACTGCTGATGTATACCCTGCTTACGGAGACCCTCGGGCTGGTAATCCGTCTGAACCCTGATTTCAGTATTGTCTTCAGGGAGGTGTATTACAACAACAACTGGTTGATTTTCAATGTCTATTCCCTGCTGTTTTTCCTATATTTCTATTTCGTATACCACAGATACCTTACAGGGAAGAAAGTCCGCGCCCTGTTGCGTTACGGGGGGCTGGCCTACGGGGTCGCCGCCTTGCTGAATGGGGTGTTCGACGATTTCCTGACACAATCCCAGGTATACGCCTACGCGGTGGGGGGCCTGGTGCTCATGGGCATGGCCCTGGCCTATCTGTGGCAGGAACACCGGGCCGGGGGCCCGGTACCGGTGAGCCGTAACCTGCTGGCCTGGATCAGTGCCGGGATTTTCGTGTTCTACCTCGGCTATACCCCTATAAAGTTCCTTAAATATCTGGTGGTAAATGCCCATACGAGCTTTTATCCAACCTGGGTGGGGCCGGTGCATTTCGGGCTCATCTACGCCCTCTACGGTTGTTTCTTCTTAGGGTTGCTTCGGATGCAACCCATGAAACCCCCGCACCACGGTACTTCAAGGCCATAAAAAAACCCGGCCATAGGCCGGGCTTGCTTTATTCAGCATCCCCTGTATTACAGGCCGGCAACCTGCCTCATGAGCTTGCCCTTGAGGTTGGAGGCCTTGTTGCTGTGGATGATATTCCTTTTGGCCAGCTTATCGATCATACTCACCACGGAAGGCAGCAGGGCTTCCGCTTTCTTCTTGTCGGTTTCGTTGCGCAACTTTTTGATCGCGTTACGCGTGGTCTTGTGCTGATAACGGTTGCGCAGGCGAACCTCTTCGTTGCGGCGGATGCGTTTTAATGCAGATTTATGATTTGCCATAAATGTCTTTCTTACAGATCTCTCAATTCTTACTTGGTAGCCCGTAGGGGAATCGAACCCCTGTTACCAGGATGAAAACCTGGCGTCCTAA
>CAZIJW010000025.1:32661-47951 GCA_964539905.1 uncultured Robiginitalea sp. | reverse complement strand
GCGTATCCCTATAAAAAAAGCCCTTCACAGCATTGTGAGGGGCTTTTTTTATGCCGGATGACGAAGGTTATGGGGGAGCACCCCCCGCCCCCCAACGGCAAAATAGGCGCTGGTGTTGAAACGCCCTATCTGGGGCAAACCGTTGGGCTTCCAGCCCCCGCCCCCGAAAAGCAAGGTACTTCCCAACCCTGCAAGCAGCTATCACCATGGTTATGAGGGGGCCTCCAGCCCCGCCCCGGTTTACAAGGTACCTTCCAGCCCTGCATTATTCTGGCAGCCCAGCTTCCAAAGGGGGCCTCCAGCCCCGCCCCGTGGGAAAAATACCATTACTCCCTGCCAGGTCCGTGCAAGGGCCGATTAATCTACCAGGAACGTCTTCAGCATCCCCTTTTTAAGGCTGCCGGGTACCTCTGAAATCAGGACATACTTGCCGGGCCTGAGGTCTGCTTCAAAATAATGGATAGAACCCCCCGGGGCATCATTGGCCCCTCCAAGGAAGGTAAAACCCGCTGGCATGGTGGAACTCATAAGCCCGGCGGGGGTCGCCCAGTTGATCCAGGCCTCCAGGGCTTCCAGGTCTGCCCCATCTTCCATAAGGGCCAGATTCACATCATGGCCCACAAAGTTTTCATGCACCATTTGGTCCACATATTCTACCCGGAAAACGGCCTTCCCAGCCCTGGGCTTGCCATTCCAGCTGATTCCGCTTTGCCCACTGATGTCGATTTGCATATTGTATTCCGGCGGGGTATTCCCGCTGTCTTCCCCTGTCACAATCAGTGCTTTTGCCATCCCCATCATATTGTGGAACATCCCATCTGGCATGCGCACATAACACTCCATAACATAGTAGCCCGGTTCGAGATTCACGTGGGTCACAGCCGTTTGATTCGCAGAGATCAGGCCCGTTCCCCCCGAGAAAACAACCTTTGAGAACCATTCCGGCAATTTGCCGAAGGCCTCCATGGCTTTATCTGTATCTCCTTCCATGATGAAGGACATCCCCTCCTGGAAAGCCGGCCCCACTTCCTTTTCTGCGGCTTCAATGGTAACCCCTTCGGGGTATTTGTCGAGCAAGATGAAATGTGGCTCCGTAGATTCGTTTCTGTACACAAAAGTATTCCAGCCCGAAGGGATCGTGTCCGGGGCAAAGAATTCCATGGATTTGGTAACTACCTCGACGACCCTCGGGGCTTCCGCAGCCGGGTTCTCTGTTTCCTTTTTCTCTTTGGGGTCTGACTTGCAACCGGCAATTAAAATCAAGGCCATGCAAAGCATCGGGAAGCGTGCGGATTTGCATTTTGAATTCATGTCATTGGCGGTTTTTTAGGTTGGGGAAAGAAGGTATAAAAAAAAAGCCCCTGGAACAAGGGGCTTTGTACGAAGGGCAGGTCAGGCTTCAAATCCGGGGCAAATCTCCGCTCCCCTTTAATGGTAACGCGGAGGACCCCATCAGGAAGGCATCCACATGGTGGGCTGCTTCGCGGCCTTCCGAAATGGCCCATACGATCAGGGACTGCCCCCTGCGTTGGTCCCCGGCCACAAATACCCCGGGTACGTTGGTCTTATAGTTGGTCGCCGTGGCCTTAATGTTCCTTCGTGGATCCAGTTCCAGGCCCAACTGGTCTGCAAGGGTTTGTTCCGAGCCGGTAAACCCCAGGGCCAAAAGTGCCAGTTCGCAGGGCCATTCCTTCTCCGTGCCGGCAACTTCCCTGAGCACGGTACGGCCGTCTGACGCTTTTTCCCAGGTAACTTCCACGGTTACCAGGCTTTTGAGGTTACCCTGGGCATCGCCGCGGAATTCTTTGGTGGAAATGCTGAAGTGTCGTTCCGCTCCTTCCCTGTGCGACGAACTGGTGCGCAGCCGCATGGGCCAGAACGGCCAGGGTTGCTCCTCCGGGCGATGCACCGGGGGCTTGCCCAGGATCTCGAAGTTGGCAACGGATTCGGCTCCCTGCCGCAAGGAGGTCCCGATACAGTCGGAGCCGGTATCGCCCCCGCCGATCACAATTACTTTTTTGCCCCTGGCGGTAAGTTCTTCCCCATCGTAGGGGAGGCCTGAGACCTTCCGGTTGTTTTGGGCCAGGAAATCCATGGCCTGCACCACCCCTTTCAGCCCGGCACCGGGGACCGGGAGCGGACGCCGTAGGGTCGCACCCCCGCAAAGCAGGATGGCGTCAAAGTCCGCTTGCAGGCGATCGGCTTTGAAATCCCTGCCCACGTGCACCCCGCAGCGGAATTCAATCCCTTCTGCTTCCAGGACGGCCAGGCGGCGGTCGATCACCGATTTTTCCATCTTGAAATCCGGGATGCCGAAACGCAGGAGTCCCCCGGGCTTTTCGTCCCGTTCGAATACGGTGACAAGGTGCCCGGCCCGGTTCAGTTGTTGGGCGGCGGCCAGACCGGCCGGCCCGGAGCCTACCACGGCCACTTTCCTGCCCGTGCGGGTTTTGGGAGGCCTGGCTTTTACCCACCCTTTGGCAAAGGCGGTTTCAACGATGTTTTTCTCGATGTTCTCAATGCTTACCGGATCTTCGTTTATCCCCAGAACACAGGCTTCCTCGCAGGGGGCGGGGCAGAGCCTGCCGGTAAATTCGGGGAAGTTGTTGGTGGCGTGCAGGATCTCTGCCGCATGTTCCCACTTCCCACGGTATACGGCGTCGTTAAAATCGGGGATCAGGTTGCCCAGGGGGCAGCCGCTATGGCAGAAAGGGACACCGCAATCCATACAGCGTGCCCCTTGCTCCCTTACTGCCTTCTCAGGGAGGGGCAGGGTGAATTCGCGATAGTGTTTCAGGCGTTCCTCCACCGGCGCATAAGGCTCTACCGTGCGCCCAAATTCCATGAATCCAGTACTCTTTCCCATCTCAGTTGGTTTCTATCTGTTCGTTCTGTAACCTGATCAGTGCCTGCCTGTATTCTTCGGGGAAAACCTTGATGAATTTTGGCAGGTACTGCTCCCACTGCTCCAGGATTTCCTGGGCCAGCGGGCTAAAGGTGGCGTTGTAGTGGTCCTCGATCAGGCCCTTCAGCTCCGCGATATCCGCATCTTCTTCCACGCGCAGCAGGTTCAGCGATTCCGCATTGCATTTCCTTCGGAAGGTATCGTAACGATCGAATACATAGGCGATACCGCCGCTCATCCCCGCGCCGAAATTCCGCCCCACTTCGCCCAGGATCACCGCGATGCCCCCGGTCATGTACTCGCACCCGTGGTCGCCAATGCCCTCAACCACGGCGCGGGCCCCGGAATTCCGCACGCAGAACCGCTCCCCCGCCTTGCCATTGATATAAGCTTCGCCCGAGGTGGCCCCGTACAGGCATACGTTGCCGGCAATGATGTTTTCTTCCGGCCTGAACGTGGTGCCGCCAGGGACCCTGATGATCAGGCGGGCCCCGGAAAGCCCCTTCCCCAGGTAGTCGTTGGTATTGCCGCTAACCACCATGGTGAGGCCTTTGGTGGCAAAGGCCCCGAAACTTTGCCCGGCCGAACCGGTAAAATTCAGCCGTAAGGTATTGTCGGGAAGGCCCTCGGCCCCGTAGATTTTGGAAATCTCATGGCTGATGATCGCCCCGACGGCCCGGTCGGTATTGCGGATTGGGAAATCGAGGCTGGTTTTCTCCTTCCGGAACAGGGCCGGGTGGGCTTTTTCGATGATGTCGAATTCGATCGACTGGTCTATGGTGTGCTGTTGCCCGGTAGTGTTATGGAGCCTGGTCCCTTCGGGGACAGCTATCTGGTGCAGGATGGGGCTCAGGTCGATGCCCCGGGCTTTATAGTGGGCTATGGCTTTTCGGGGGTTTAGCTTCCCGACCTGCCCGACCATTTCATTTAGCGTGCGGAAGCCAAGCCCGGCCATGATCTCACGCAATTCCTCAGCCACGAAGTACATGTAATTGACCACGTGCTCGGGCTTTCCCTCGAATTTTTTTCGTAGTTCGGGGTTCTGTGTGGCAATGCCCACGGGGCAGGTGTTCAGGTGGCAGACCCGCATCATAATGCAGCCCGAGGCCACGAGGGGCGCCGTGGCAAAGCCGAATTCCTCGGCCCCGAGCAGGCAGGCAATGGCCACGTCGCGCCCGGTTTTCAGTTGCCCGTCGCATTCCAGCACCACGCGGTTGCGCAGGTCATTTAAGACCAGGGTTTGCTGGGCCTCGGAAATCCCGAGTTCCCAGGGAAGCCCGGCGTGCTTCAAAGAGGTGAGGGGGGAAGCCCCGGTACCCCCGTCATGGCCCGAAATCAGGATTACGTCGGCTTTCGCTTTGGCAACCCCTGCCGCCACGGTACCCACGCCTACTTCCGATACCAGCTTTACATTGATGCGGGCTTCCCGGTTGGCCGATTTCAGGTCGTAGATCAGCTGCGAGAGGTCTTCGATCGAATAAATATCGTGGTGGGGGGGCGGGGAGATGAGCCCCACATAAGGGGTGGAGTTCCGGGTGCGTGCGATATCGGGGTTTACCTTGGGCCCGGGGAGTTGCCCGCCCTCGCCGGGTTTGGCGCCCTGGGCCATTTTGATCTGTATCTCACTGGCGTTGGCCAGGTAATTTGAAGTTACCCCGAAACGGCCTGAGGCCACCTGTTTGATGGCGCTGTTTTTCCAGTCGCCGCTTTGGCTGCGGTAAAAGCGTTCGGCGTCTTCCCCCCCTTCTCCCGAATTGCTTTTACCGCCGATCCGGTTCATGGCGATGGCCAGGTTTTCGTGTGCCTCCCTGCTGATGGAGCCATACGACATGGCGCCGGTTTTAAAGCGTTTCACAATCTCGGTCCAGGGTTCCACCTCCTCAATCGGAATGGGGTCGTAATTGGCGAATTCAAACAGGCCCCGGATGGTCATCAGGTGGCGCGACTGTTCGTTTACCAGCTCAGCGTATTCCCTGTAGGTCTTCGGCTCGTTCTGGCGCACGGCCTTCTGGAGTTTGGCGATGGTCAGGGGGTTAAACAGGTGCTTTTCCCCGTCGCGCCTCCACCGGTATTCCCCCCCGATCTCCAGTTCCAGGGCGGCCGCTACCTCGGGGCGACCGAAGGCGTTGTGGTGGCGCAGGGCGATTTCCTTTTCCAGTTCATATAGCCCGATCCCCTGAATACGGGTGGGGGTGTTGGGGAAGTATTTTTCCACCATTTTGGTATTGAGCCCGATACATTCGAAGAGCTGGGAACCCCGGTATGAATTCAGGGTGGAAACGCCCATCTTGTTCATCACCTTCAGGATACCTTTCCCGATGGCCTTGTTGTAATTGGCGATGGCTTCATCAAAGGAGACCTCCTGTATGTCGTGCGCCTCGATCTGTTCGGCAATTAGCTCGTTCACCAGGTACGGGTTGATGGCGCTGGCCCCGAAACCGAAGAGCAGGGCAAAGTGGTGGACTTCTCTCGGTTCGGCCGATTCAATGATGATGCTGAGCCGGGAGCGTTTCCGGCTTCGCTGCAGGCCGCTGTTCACAAAGGAGCAGGCCAAAAGGGCCGGAATGGGCGCTTGTGCCCCGCTCACATTCCGATCGGAGAGGATAATAATGTTGGCCCCCTCGTCAATGGCGGCGATGGCCTTTTCCAGGATCGATTCCAGGGCGTCTTCGAGCCCGTTCAGTCCCCGGGCCACCTCGTATAGGATGGGGATGGACACCACCTTGAAATTGGGGTTCCGGTCGTAGTTTTTTATTTTGTCGAGGTCTTCCTTCGAGATCACCGGGTTCTGGATCTTGAGTTTGCGGCAATGTTCCCCGGTGACCTCGAAAAGGTTGTGGTCGCTGCCCAGGGTAAGGCTGATGTCGCATATCAGTTCTTCCCGGATGCCGTCAAGGGGCGGGTTGGTCACCTGCGCAAAGAGTTGCTTGAAGTAATTGTATACCAGTTGGGGGCGCTCCGAGAGTACTGCGATGGGGGTGTCTGAGCCCATGGACCCGATGGGCTCTTTGGCGGCTTTTGCCATGGGGACGATGATGGTATTGATATCCTCCAGGGTATAGCCAAAGGCGGCCTTGCGCTTTTCCAGGCTCGCTTCGCCCAAAAAGAGGGGGCAGTCGTTGTACGGGATGTCGCGCAGGTGCACCAGGTTCTCCTTCAGCCATTTGCCATACGGCTGTTTCCGGGCAATGGCCTCCTTGATCTCCTCGTCATTCACGATACGCCCTTCTTCCATGTTTACCAGGAACATCCGCCCCGGTTCGAGGCGGCCGTGCAGCGCGATGTTTTCGGGCTCCAGGTCCAGTACCCCGGTTTCGGACGACATCACCACATACCCGTCTTTTGTTACTGAGTACCGCGAGGGCCTCAGGCCGTTGCGGTCGAGTACCGCCCCAATGTAGTTGCCGTCTGTGAAGGGGATGGAGGCCGGGCCGTCCCAGGGTTCCATCAGGCAGGAGTTGAATTCATAGAACGCCCTCTTGGAAGCAGACATTTCCGGGTTTTTTTCCCAGGCTTCAGGCACCAGCATCATCATAACTTCAGGCAGCGACCTTCCGGTCATCAGCAGGAGTTCCACCACCATGTCCATGGTTGCCGAGTCGGATTTTGAAGGAAGCACCACGGGCAGGATCTCCTTTAGCTCTTCCCCGAACCAGTCGCTTTCCAGGAGTTCCTCCCGGGACTTCATGCGCGACACGTTGCCCCGGAGCGTATTGATTTCCCCGTTATGGCACATGTAGCGGAAGGGTTGCGCCAGGTCCCAGGTGGGGAAGGTGTTGGTGGAGAACCGCTGGTGCACCAGCGCCAGGCGGGTCACCACCCTGGGGTCCATCAGGTCCTGGTAATACAGTTTTATATCGTTGGGCATCAGCAGCCCCTTGAAGATGATGATACGGGTGGAAAGGCTGGGCAGGTAGAAATACCCCCGCTGCGAAAGCCCTGAAGCCAGTACGGCATGTTCTGTCACCTTGCGGGCCACAAAGAGCTTGCGCTCAAATTCGAAGGCGTCCTGGGATTCATGCGACTTTCCTATAAAGACCTGTTTTACAAAGGGTTCGGTTTCTGAGGCGATACGCCCCGGCACCTGCCGGTTGACCGGCACATCGCGCCACCCGAGCAGGTTCAGGCCCTGTTTCCTGAGGTTTTCCCCGAAAAGGTTTATACAGAAGTCGCGTTGGTTCTCCCGTTGCGGCAAAAACACGTTCCCGGCAGCATAGCCGCCGGGTTCCGGGAGTTCAAAAGGACAGGTTTCCCTGAAGAATTCGTGCGGGATGTCGATCAAAATCCCGGCCCCGTCCCCGGTTTTGCCATCGGCGCTTACGGCCCCCCGGTGCTCGAGTTTATCGAGGATTTCAAGGGCTTTGTGGATGATGTCGTTCGATTTTTCGCCTTTCAGGCTGCAGATGAAGCCCGCCCCGCAGTTGTCGTGTTCGAATTCGGGCAGGTATAATCCCTGTTGACGCCATCCCATAACCTCATGTTTATTGAATTATTATTACTAAACTATACCAAACAATAAACAAAAAACAATGAAAAATCAAAAAGATTGAAAAAAATGTCGCTTTGGGAATAAAACGTTGAAAATATGGCAAAACAGGAATCTGGCCGGCGGAAAATTGTGGACCTTTAAAAAACACGGGAAAGCTTGAAGGAAAAGAAGCGTAAAAGGGGGGCTGGAAGTCCCGGGGAGGGTTAAAAAAGATACTCCCCCTGCTTTTTCAGGGGGAGTATCAGAGGATTTTTGGGCATTTGGGGATTTTATAACTGCCAGATCGGGGGGCGGCAATCCCTGGGGGCAGTGCTCCTTCCCCGGTTATTGCTTAAGGATGCTTCGGGAAATCACGATTTTCTGGATTTCAGAAGTGCCTTCATAAATCTGGGTGATTTTTGCATCCCGCATCAGGCGCTCTACGTGGTATTCTTTTACATAGCCGTTCCCCCCATGGATCTGGACGGCTTCAATGGCCGTGTCCATAGCAACCTGGGAGGCGTAAAGTTTGGCCATGGCCCCGGACAGGTCGTAATCGCCGCCCTGGTCCTTGTCGATAGCCGATTTGTAAACCAGGCACCTGGCGGCCTCAATCTGGGTATGCATGTCGGCCAGTTTGAAGGCCACTGCCTGGTGGTTTGCGATTTCGGTCCCGAAAGCCTTGCGTTCCCGGGAGTACTTAAGGGCTAGCTCGTAGGCCCCGGCCGCGATGCCGAGGGCCTGGGCCGCGATACCAATCCGGCCCCCGGCCAGGGTTTTCATGGCGAACTTAAACCCGAATCCATCTTCCCCGATACGGTTTTCTTTGGGCACCTTCACGTCGTTGAACATCAGGGAGTGGGTGTCGCTGCCCCGAATCCCCATTTTTTGCTCCTTGGGCCCGATTTCAAACCCTTCCATCCCTTTTTCCACGATCAGGGCGTTGATGCCTTTGTGTCCCTTTTCCACATCGGTCTGGGCGATGACCAGATAAACCGATGCGGTGGACCCGTTGGTAATCCAGTTCTTGGTCCCGTTCAGCACGTAATGGTCTCCTTTATCGATAGCGGTGGTTTTCTGGGAAGTGGCGTCGCTGCCGGCTTCGGGTTCCGAAAGGCAGAAGGCCCCGATGATCTCGCCGGTAGCCAGCCGTTTCAGGTATTTTTCTTTTTGCTCAGGGGTCCCAAAGGTTTCCAGGCCCCAGCACACCAGGGAGTTGTTGACCGATACGACCACCGAGGCGGAAGCGTCTACTTTTGACAATTCTTCCATCACCAGCACGTACGACAGGGTATCCATCCCGCTGCCCCCGTAGGCCGGGTCTACCATCATGCCCATAAACCCAAGTTCGCCCATTTTTTGCACCTGTTGGGCTGGGAACTGCTGTTTTTCGTCCCGTTCAATGACCCCGGGAAGCAATTCCCCCTGCGCAAAATCGCGGGCCGCCTGTTGTATCATCCGTTGTTCTTCGGTCAGTGTGAAATCCATAGCAGTTGCGTTTATCTTAAGTAAAGGGCTACAAATATACGCCCTACCTGCAAGGATTTCAATATGGGAAGCGGTTTATTGAGAAATCCAAAATCAAAGCCGGCAGAGGCGCGGGGATTACCCGCCAAAATCCTTTTATTCCTTGCCTTTATTTTTATATTTGTTTTCCGGGTAGCCGTAACCCGAGGGTCTGTTTTTTCCGGGCCTGCACGCGGCAAGAGCCCGGAAAACCCGCTGTTAAACCAAACTAACACCGCCATTTTTATGGTCATGAAAGAGCTTCTCGAACGCTTTGAGAACAAACCCCCCGAAATTGTATTTCACTGGCGAGACCCGGAAACGGAGGCCGAGGGATGGACGGTGATCAACTCCCTGCGGGGGGGTGCCGCCGGGGGCGGGACCCGCATGCGCGAGGGGCTCGACATGAATGAAGTCCTTTCCCTGGCCAAAACCATGGAAGTCAAGTTTACGGTTTCCGGGCCCCCGATTGGCGGGGCGAAGTCCGGGATCAATTTCAACCCGGAGGACCCCCGGAAAAAAGGGGTGCTGGACCGTTGGTACCGCGCCGTGGCCCCCCTGCTCAAAAGTTATTACGGGACCGGCGGCGACCTGAATGTGGACGAAATCCACGAGGTGATCCCCATCACCGAGGAGGCCGGGGTCTGGCACCCCCAGGAAGGGGTATTCAACGGGCATTTCAAGCCCACCGAAGCCGACAAGATTAACCGCATCGGGCAGCTGAGGATGGGGGTCATCAAAGTGTTGGAAAGCACCGAATATTCCCCCGACCCTTCCCGAAAATATACCGTGGCCGATATGATTACCGGTTTCGGGGTGGCAGAGGCCGTGCGACACTATTATGAGGTCCAAGGGGGTAGCGTGGAGGGGAAGCGGGCCATTATACAGGGCTTTGGAAACGTCGGGGCTGCCGCCGCCTTCTACCTGGCCAAAATGGGCGCCCGTATTGTGGGCATCATTGATCGCAATGGGGGAGTGGTCAGGCAGGAAGGCTTTGCCTTTGAAGAAATCCAGGATTTTTTCCGCAAAAAGAAAGGGAATTACCTCATTGCCGAAAACATGATCCCGTTTGAAGAAATCAACCGGCAAATCTGGGAGGTCCCGGCGGAGATCTTTGCGCCCTGCGCTGCCTCGCGCCTGGTTACCCGGGAACAGATCAATACCCTTATCGATTCCGGGCTTGAAGTGATCTCCTGCGGGGCCAATGTGCCTTTTGCCGACCGGGAGATCTTTTTCGGCCCCATCATGGAATACACCGACGGTCGGGTAAGCCTGATCCCCGATTTTATCTCGAACTGCGGGATGGCCCGGGTCTTTGCCTACTTTATGGAGGGCAGGGTGTCCATGGACGATAGTGCCATTTTTAATGATACTTCCGGGGTGATCCGAAAGGCAATTTTAAATATCTTTAGGCAGAATCCAACCAAAAAGAACCTGAGCCGGACCGCATTTGAAATTGCGCTCAAGCAACTTTTATACTAAAAACCCACCAGTATGGAGACCATTGTAATCATCGTTTTTCTCGTCGGATACCTGGCGATTACCCTGGAACACAACCTCAAAATCGACAAGCTGATCCCGGCCCTGGCCATGATGGCCCTGCTGTGGGCGATCATCGCCCTGGCGCACCTGCCGGTTTTCGAGGTGAATGCGGAACTCAAGGAGCTTGAACCTTCCCACCTGGATGAAATCCTGCTCCACCACCTTGGGAAAACCGCCGAAATCCTGGTCTTCCTGCTGGGGGCCATGACCATTGTGGAGATCATCGACTACTTCAATGGTTTTGCCACTATAAAAGGGTATATCCGCACGCGCAGCAAACGAAAATTGCTCTGGTTGTTCTCCATTTTAGCCTTTATCCTTTCGGCCATCATCGATAACCTTACGGCGACCATTGTGCTGGTCACCATCTTGCAGAAGGTGATCAAGGACCGGGAGACCCGCTTATGGTTTGCAGGCCTGATCATCATCAACGCCAATGCAGGCGGGGCCTGGTCGCCTATAGGGGACGTAACCACCACCATGCTCTGGATCGCCAACAAGGTGAGTGCTTCCCAGCTGGTGCTGCACGTGTTCCTGCCCTCGGTCCTTTGTACCGTGGTGCCTACCTGGATCGCCAGCCGCAAACGGATTTTCCAGGGGCAGATTGAGGCCGACCTGGAAGCAGATACGGACAGGACTTCCAAGTTCGGGCCAACCATGCTGTACCTGGGCCTTGGAGCCATTGTTTTCGTCCCGTTTTTCAAAACCATCACCCACCTGCCCCCTTATGTGGGCATGATGCTTTCCCTGGCCGTAGTGGCCACGTTTGCCGAAATCTACAGCAACGCGAAGTTCAGTATTTCCTCCCTGGATAAGGATACCGCGGAGGAGAGCGAAGAGCATTCCCACCACAGCCCGGTGCATTCATCCCTGTCGAAGATCGAGTTGCCCAGCATCCTGTTCTTCCTGGGGATCCTGCTGGCCGTGGCGGCCCTGGAGTCGCTCGGATACCTCTTCCATTATGCGGAATCCCTCAACCAGGCGATCCCCAACACCGACTGGGTGGTCCTGCTGCTTGGGGTAGGCTCGGCGGTCATCGATAACGTACCCCTGGTCGCAGCCAGCATGGGGATGTTTTCCCAGGGCATGGATAGCCCGCTCTGGCATTTTATCGCCTATTCGGCGGGAACAGGGGGTAGTATGCTCATTATTGGGTCGGCTGCCGGGGTGGTTGCCATGGGCATGGAGAAGATCGATTTCTTCTGGTATTTACGGAAAATTGCCTGG
This sequence comes from uncultured Robiginitalea sp., assembly GCA_964539905.1. Lineage (GTDB taxonomy): Bacteria > Bacteroidota > Bacteroidia > Flavobacteriales > Flavobacteriaceae > Robiginitalea. Next base: position 36,303 of record CAZIJW010000025.1, on the reverse strand, counting down.
CTGGCCCTGGCCGGATTTTTAGCTGGTGCCTTCGCCTTTATGTTTTTGCGCGATTTTATCCTGGACGCATAATTAAACAGGGGAAACCCCGTTATTAAAAGCAACATTAAGAACAAGCTGCTATGGTATTGTTTCAGGAGCTCGTGGAGGAAACCCAACTGGGTGAAATCGCGTCTGAAGAAAAGACCCTTTCCGTCATCGATCTGATTTTCAACGGGGGCACGGGGAGCATTGTAATTATCTCGGTGCTTTTTGTGATGCTCGCCGTGGCCCTCTACATTTATTTCGAGCGGCTGTTGGCGATTAAAGCGGCCTCTCAGATCGATAAGAACTTCATGAACCAGATCCGGGACCATATCTCCGGGGGGAAAATAGAGGCCGCCAAAATCCTGTGCGCCCAGAACGACAGCCCGGTAGCCCGCCTGGTCGAGAAAGGGATTTCCAGGATCGGAAAACCCCTGGACGACATCAATACCGCCATTGAAAACGCGGGGACCCTGGAGGTCTACAAACTGGAAAAAAACACCACGGTGCTGGCCACCGTGGCAGGGGCAGCGCCCATGATCGGATTCCTGGGTACGGTGATCGGGATGATCCTGGCCTTCCACCAAATGGCCTCCAGTGGCGGGCAGGCGGAAATGGGGGCCCTGGCTTCCGGGATCTACACTGCCATGACCACTACCGTGGCCGGCCTGGTGGTGGGGATTATCGCCTACGTCGGCTACAACCACCTGGTGAACCGCACCGACAAGGTCATCCATAAAATGGAGGCCCATGCGGTGGAATTCCTGGACCTGCTGAGCGAACCCATGTAAAGGCGCCCGTATGAAACTCAAAGGAAGGAACAAAGTCAGCCCGGAATTCAGCATGTCGTCCATGACCGACATCGTATTTTTGCTGCTGATTTTCTTCATGCTTACCGCAAACTCCCCCAACGCCCTGGACCTGTTGTTGCCCCGGGCCAAGGGAAAGTCGACCAATACCCAGAATGTTTCCGTCACCATCAACAAGGACCTGGAATTTTTCGTGAACAACCAGCAGATCAATAAACAGTATATTGAGATCGAATTAAAAAAAGCGCTGGAGGGCCAGGAAAAACCCACCATTATTCTGCGGGCTGAGGAGAGTGTCGCCATCAGGGAAGCCGTGAATGTAATGGATATCGCCAACCGGAACAACTATAAGGTAATCCTCGCGGTGCGACCCAACTGATGCCTTTTCTCGACACCAAACACAAGAAAAAATCCTTCACGCTTACCACCCTGCTGCTAAGCGCCCTCCTCCTGTTGCTTTTCTACATTGGCCTTACCTATATGGACCCGCCCATCGAAAATGGGATCACCGTGAATTTCGGCACGATGGAATTCGGGATGGGGGAGGTGCAACCTACGGAACCCATACGTCCCCGTCAGCAAGAGCAGGAAATTGCCGAACCCGTAGCGGAACCCGTCCCGGAGGAAACCACTCCCGAGCCTGAGGTGGAAGAAACCGCTGAGGCCGACCAACCTGCGGAAAAGGTCCTTACCCGCGAATCCGAAGAGGCCATTCGCATGAAACAGGCGGAAGAAGCCAGGCGGCGCACCGAAGAGGCGGCGCGCAAGGCCAGGGAGGAAGCCGCGCGTTTGGCCCGGGAAAAACAGGAAGCCGAAGAACGCGCCCGCCTGGAACAGGAAGCCAAAAAGAAAGAACTGGACGCGCTGATGGGGGGCCTGGGCAACGCCCAGGGGCAGGCCGACGGCAGTGAAGGGGATGATGCCCGCGGCGGCGATAAAGGCGACCCGGCAGGGGACCCGTATGCAAGCACCTATTACGGCAGCCCCGGTAGCGGGAGCGGCTCGGAAGGATATGGACTCAAAGGACGGACCCTGGCCGGAAAAGGGCAGGTCATCCAGGAATGCAACCAGTCCGGAAGGGTGGTTGTGGAAATCGTGGTGGACCGCAGCGGGAAAGTGATCAGCGCCAAACCTGGCGTCCGGGGTACGACCAATAACGACCCCTGCCTGTTGGAACCCGCCCGGAAAACGGCCTTCCTGCACCGTTGGCAGCCCGACAGCAAGGCCCCGGAACGCCAGGTGGGCTTTGTGGTGGTGAATTTTAAACTGGGGCAATAAACGCGATGACCTACCGGGAAGCCCTGGAATGGATGTTCTCCCGCCTGCCCATGTACCAGCAACAGGGCCGGGTGGCCTACAATGCCAAACTGGAGACGATCCGGGAATTCTGCACCTACCTGGGCAACCCCCACAGTCATTTCAAAAGCATCCATGTGGCCGGCACCAACGGGAAGGGGTCATCCAGCCATATGCTGGCTTCCGTCCTGCAGGAAGCGGGCTACCGCGTCGGCCTGTATACCTCGCCCCACCTCAGGGATTTCCGCGAGCGCATCCGCCTTAATGGCGAAATGGTTTCCCGCCAGTATGTGCTGGGGTTCCTCAAGCGCCACAAAGCCTACCTGGAAGCCCACCCCCTTTCCTTTTTTGAGATGACTGTGGGGATGGCTTATGAGTATTTCCACAGGAAGCAGGTAGACATAGCCGTGATCGAAGTGGGCCTGGGCGGACGCCTCGATTCCACAAACATCATCGTCCCCGAAGTGAGCCTGATCACCAACATCGGGTTCGACCATATGGAAATCCTGGGCGATACCCTGCCCGTGATTGCCCGCGAGAAAGCCGGGATCATAAAACCGGGGGTTCCGGTAGTGGTGAGCGAGACCCAGGCGGAGACCGCAGATGTGTTCCGGGCTGCGGCGCGGGAGCAGGGGGCACCCCTGTATTTTGCCGACCAGATGGCCCTGCCCCAATACCCAACTTCACTGTTGGGTACCTATCAAAACCGAAACGTAAAGGGGGTGCTTGCGACCCTGCAACAGCTGGAGGGTTTCCCGCACACCGAAGCCCATATCCGCCGTGGCCTGATGCGGGTGGTGGAGCATACCGGCCTGCTCGGCCGGTGGCAGGTCCTGGGGGAAAACCCAAGGATCATCTGCGATACCGCCCACAACCGGGAAGGTCTGGAAATCGTGCTGGAACAATTGCTCGCCCAACCCCATCAGGAATTGCATATCGTCCTGGGGGTGGTAAGGGAAAAGCCCCTGGAGCGCATCCTGCCCCTGTTTCCCAAAGGGGCCCGATACTACTTTTGCCGCCCCAATATCCCAAGGGGCCTGGAGGCGGAGGCCCTTCGGGAAGCCGCCGCCCATTATGGGCTTGTAGGTACTGCCTACCCCAGCGTAGCCGCTGCCCTGAAAAGCGCCACGGCCTCTGCGGGCCCCAATGACCTGGTCTTTGTCGGGGGAAGCACCTTTACCGTTGCCGAGGTCGTTTGAATTTTCAGATTTTTCTTTTGCCAACCTAAAAACTATGCTATATTTGCACCCGCCTTCAGCCCTCTGGGCCCCAGGCAACCGCGGCAAAACGCCGTACCCCGTTAAGGGCTCTTAGCTCAGTTGGTTCAGAGCACCTGCCTTACAAGCAGGGGGTCGTTGGTTCGAATCCAACAGGGCCCACATCAAGCAGAAAACCCCGCAACGAAAGTTGCGGGGTTTTTGCGTCTCATACGAAAGCCAAGCTCGCTTGAGCTTTCGTATGAGACGCAAAAACTAACGCAGGCCTGCAAAGGCCTGCGGGTTTTCTATTTGCA
>CAZIJW010000025.1:0-32561 GCA_964539905.1 uncultured Robiginitalea sp. | reverse complement strand
GTGGTTTCCCGGTTTGGATCACGCCGCAGGCGTAATCCGGCAAATCAGAAGATTCTTCCCCCTTTACTGTTGTAAACTACCTTGGCTTAACCGATATTTGATTTTTCCAAAGTCACCTTACCATAGCAATTTTGGGGTTGGTTACCCGGCCCCGATGGTCAATTTGCCATAGCCATGAAAAACAAGATCTTCCTCCTCTTTGCACTACTGCTGTTTTGCAGCCACGACATGTACCTGAAGCTGGACAGCTATTTCCTGGAACCGGACGCCCAGGCTGCCATTGAACTTTTCAACGGTACTTTTGAGAAGAGCGAGAACGTTATTGCGCGCAACCGAATGGCCGATGTGAGCCTGGTGGGTAACGGTCGCCGAATAGCGGTTGATTCCACCCAGTGGAGCGAGCGTGACAGCATCACGATACTGCGGTTTAAAACCGGGCAGGCCGGCACCTGGGTCGCAGGGGTATCTACCCTGCCCCGGACCATTGAAATGACTGCTGCCGATTTCAACAGTTACCTGGAACACGACGGGGTACTCGATATGCTGGAATGGCGGAAGGCCAACAACGCCCTGGACCAAAATGCCGCAGAGGAATATTCCAAGCATGTAAAAACAATTTTTCAGGTGGGGGACCAAACCTCAGAAGACTGGAAGACCCCCCTGGGGTATCCCATTGAGTTTGTTCCCATGCAAAACCCCTACGACCTGCATCCCGGCCATTCCCTGGAAGTCCAACTGCTGTGGCAGGGGAAACCCCTGGCCAACCAACTGGTGTATGCAGGCCCTCCCACCGGTGTGCATTCGCATGAGCCGGCAGGCCATACCCATGAAGCCACTGCAGACCACCAGCACGAGCATGCCGCCGAGCACACCCATGGCGAAACAGGGGCGCATTCGCACGAGCAGGAAGACGAGCATACCCATACGACGGCCGGGGCACAGGAACAGCCTCAGGGAGGGGGCGCGGAAGAAGGCCACACCCACACCCTGGTCAAACCACTCCGGACGGATTCGGATGGCCTTGTAAAGGTGGACCTCACGGCAGAAGGGGTCTGGTACCTCCGCACCATCTACCTGACCCCCTCTGAGAAGCCAGGCCTGACCCACGAATCGAACTGGGCCACCCTGACCTTTGCCATAGGGGAAGGACACAGCCATACCCACGATGGGGAGTCGCACAGCCACGGGGAGGATGGGGGTATCCCTTCCTATGCCTACTGGATCGGAAGCCTCATACTGTTGATTGCATTGTTCTTCTGGTTCAAACGAAAAGACTGAATGAAAAGGCTGGCGTTAAGGCGAAGGGTATTGCCTTTAGTTATGCTGTGCCCCCTGGTGCTTGCTGCCCACGGGGTGAGCCCCGGGGACCAGGAGATTCTCAACAACGGGGGGCTGCTTTCCTACCTCCTGGTAGGGGCCAAACACATGGTGACCGGGTATGACCACCTGTTGTTTTTGGCAGGGGTGATCTTTTACCTCAGTGGCTTCCGGGACATTATCCGCTTTATCACCGTCTTTACCATTGGCCACAGCATTACCCTTACCGGGGCGACCTACCTGGGGATACAGGCGAATGAACACCTGGTGGATGCCGTAATTGCCCTGAGCGTCCTGTACAAAGGGTTTGAAAACCTTGGGGGTTTTGAGAAAATCCTGAAAGTGCGGGCGCCAAACCTGTTGTTGATGGTATTTTTCTTCGGGCTCATCCACGGCTTTGGCCTGTCTACCCGCCTGCAATCTTTTGACATGGGGACTACCCAATTCCTGGCCAAGATCCTCAGTTTCAATGTGGGGGTGGAGCTCGGGCAGGTCGCTGCCCTGATTCCAATCGTATTCCTCATTACCCGTTGGCAAAACAAAAACAGTTACCAGGCCTTTTACAAAGCCGCCAACACCTACCTGGTGATTGCCGGGGTAGGGTTGTTTATTTACCAGCTCTACGGATATTTCAATGCCCATTGAGCCTTCCGGGAGAGGTCCCTTCATTTCTGAGGAACTGGGGCCGGCAAATTTTGGGGTGGCCATAAAGGGGGCAGATTTTGGGAGATCAAACGAAAATACACCCACCCGCCCCCGGTTCCAAGGTACGCCCAACCCCTGCAATTCGCCAGCAACCCCTCCCCCGGGGCCGGCCCTGCAGCATCCAGCCGCCATTGCTGCCAACCTTCAAATTTTAGCCGCCTCATGTGCAATCCATTCTTCTTTTTCAGTACCTTAAGGGCAAACGAGTTTTGCTATGGCCAAATATACCCTCAACGTCAATGACGAAACACACCCTGTTGAGGTTGCCGAAGGGACCTCCCTTTTGTGGGTGCTCCGGGAGCATCTTGGGCTTACCGGAACCAAATACGGATGCGGCATTGCCCTGTGCGGGGCCTGTACCCTGCACATCGATGGGCAACCCGCGAAGGCCTGCATCATCCCCGTGGAAGGGGTGGCCAGCGGGCAGCGGATCCGTACCATTGAGGGCCTGTCTGAAAAGGGGGACCACCCGGTCCAGAAGGCCTGGATAGCGGCCCAGGCCCCCCAGTGCGGCTTTTGCCATTCCGGGCAAATCATGCAGGCGGTGGCCCTTCTGGAATCCAACCCCAGGCCTACGCGGGAGGAAATCAAAACTTATATGAACGGCATCCTGTGCCGGTGCGGTACCTATATGCGCATCCTGAAGGCCGTGGAAATGGCCGCCGAAACCGAAACCCATGTTGAATCCTGAGCCCATGCCACAGCCAGCCACCCAATACAGCAGAAGGAACTTCCTGAAAACCTCGGGAGGGGTAGCGCTCTTTATCGGAGCTTCAGGGATCCTGCCCTACCTGGTTTCCTGCCGGGATACGCAGCGCATGAAGGAGCAATTTGAAAGGCATCCCATAACCGCCTGGGTGCAATTTTCCGAGGACGGACGGATCATCATCTATAACCCTGCCGCCGAAATGGGACAGGGTTCCATGACCTCCCTGCCGGTCATTTTTGCAGAGGAGATGGATGCGGACTGGGCCCGGGTTTTGGTGGAGTTCTCCCCCCAGGAAGCCGAGATTTACGGTTCTGAGGGGTGGACCCCCGGCAGCAAGCTCATGATGACCGTCGGCAGCCGGACCACCCACAGCTACTGGCCGGTCATGAGGAAGGCGGGGGCCCAGGCCCGTTATGTGCTCCTGAGCAGTGCTGCGGGGCACTGGGGGGTGCCGCTTTCCGAACTCACCACTTCAGAAGGGGTGGTGTACCATGAAAACTCCGGAAGGAAAATGGAATACGGCCAGCTGTTGCCCTTCCTGAAAATGCCGGAGGTACTTCCGGAAATCGAGGAGGCCCAGTTGAAAAAACCCGGGGAATTCCGCCTGATCGGGAAGGTGCTCCCCCGAACTGAAATCCCTGAAAAGGTAAACGGGACGGCCCTGTTTGCCCAGGATATCCGGTTGCCAGGCATGGTTTACGGCGTCCTGGAAAGGGGCAACCTCCACGGGTCCAGGCCCACGCTTACCAATGAGGCGGAGATTCTTGGGATGGACGGGGTGCTGAAGGTGGTCCCGTTTGACTATGCCATAGGGGTGATTGCCAAAACCCTGGAGCAGGCCCTGTCCGCTAAAAGGAAACTCAGAATTGAATGGGGTCCTTCCCCGGCCAGCGGGTTCCATTCCCAGGAGGTTTTTGAGACCTATGCCTCCCTGGTCGGGCAACCGGAGCGGGGCAGGGTCATCACCGAGGTCGGGGATGTACAACAGGCCATGAAAACGGCAGCCCGAACCTATACCGCTGATTTCAAAAACGATTACGTGTACCACGCCCAGATGGAACCCCTCAATGCCGTGGTCCGGGTGGCGGAAGACCTGCAGAGCGCCGAGGTCTGGGTGGGCAGCCAGCAGGGTCCGGATACCAAGCTCGGGGTTCCCGGTATCCTGGGGATACCCCATGAAAAGGTCAACGTCCACCTGCAATATCTGGGGGGAGGCTTTGGACGTCGCAGCATGAACGATTTTGTGGAGGAATGTGCCGTCCTGGCGCGGGAGGTGGCCCCCCTGCCCCTGAAGCTGTTCTGGACGCGGGAGGACGATGTGACCTACGGGGCGTTCCGCCCGCTTTCCCTGCAGCGCCTGACGGCCTCTTTGGATGATCGGGGCAACCTTACCGGCCTCACCCATTGCGTGGTGGGGGATGGGGGCAACCTGGTAGCCAGCGGGGTGGCTAATTCCCATTACGATATCCCCAACCAATTCGCTGAGTGGCGGGGAACCTCCCATGGCATCCGCCTGAAGCATTGGCGCGCTGTCGGGCACGGGCCCAACAAATTTGCGATCGAGTGCATGCTGGATGAAATTGCCCGGGGCCAGCAGGCTGACCCCGTTGCCTTCCGCCGTAAACTGATGTCTAAATCCCCGAGGGCCCTGGCCACCCTGAATAAGGCAGCAGAAATCTCGGGCTGGGGGGAACCTGTAGCCGAAGGCCGGGCTAAGGGTGTGGCTTTCGTGGAACACGGTTCCCTGGGGACCGGGGTCTGCGAGATTTCTGTGGACCGCGATACGGGGCAAATCCGGGTACACCATTTCTGGATTGCCCTGGACGCCGGGATTCCCGTTCAGCCCGACAATATCAGGGCGCAGATGGAAGGCGGGATCCTCATGGGGATGAGCAGTGTGCTTAAAGAGCAGATTACCATAGTGGACGGGCGGGTGCAGCAATCCAATTTCCACGACTACGCCCTGCTTCGGATGCAGGAAATCCCCGACTCCATCGAAACCGTAATCCTCCCTTCTGCGGAGCGTCCCGAAGGGGTGGGGGAAACCGCCACCCCCATGGTAGCCGGTGCCATTGCGAATGCTTTTTTAAGGCTTACCGGGAAACGCCTGAGGCATATGCCCTTTACCCCGCAACGGGTCCTGGAGGCCCTCAGTTCCCCATAAATCCCTTTGCTGCTCCATGAAGCCAGGTTTCCATCTTCTCCATTACCTCCTGTTACCCTTGCAGGTCTGCTCGTCCGGCCTGGCCCTGGCCTATGGAATTTCCAGTTAAAGCCCGGATCCGGGGGGATCGCCGTTCTGGTCCCGAGGGTATTCCCCTTTACCCATTGGAAAACGAAAACAGTTAGCAGGCCTTTTACAAAGTCGCCAACACCTACCTCTTGATTGCCGGGGCAGGGTTGTTTGTCTGCCAGCTTTACGGGTATTTGAACGGGCATTGACCGTTACTTTTTTTTCTTCCCTCCCAACCCATCCCCCGCCCGCAACCTACGGTCAATCCCTGAAATCTCCGTTCAGCTTACCAAAAAATCCCGGATATGCCGGCAGGAAGGTAGGGCGCCAGCCCTTTGGGAGAAATCTAAAGGGTGTAAGAGGAAGAAAATTGAAAAATTGTAATTTTGGACCATGTTCGGCCGAATACGAAATAGCACCTTTACCAGATTCCTTTTTGGATTGTTGGGCCTGTATTTCCTGAACATCAGCGTCGACTCCCCGGATCCCTTCCCCAATAAGGTTCCTGAGGACCTGTCCTTCAATGACCAGGAAAGTATTGTGGAGCTGATAGTGGAACAGGTGCTGGGGTTTGAGGACCTTATAAGGGAGGTTGATGATCCCGATCCTGAAGACCACAATAGCGCCATGGGATTCAAGATGCCCATTATGGTCCAGTATACAGATGATAGCGGACTATCACCAATTCTTGTTGAAAGCAGGAAAGGGAAATTTCCTGAAAAAAATGTCCGCTTCCCCATGGGTTTTGACCCAATAGATACCCCCCCTCCCCGGATTTGATTTGATTTTCTGGAATCATTATAACCGCTATTGCTTAGTCGGTTACTTTCTCCATCTTTTTAATTCAAATCAAAAATGAACTTCAAAAAGGAATTGTTGCCGTTTATGGCACTGCTATATGCAACCGCCTCCCTGGCCCAAATTTCGAATGCGGAAAAAGACAGCCTGTATATCGTTCAGGTCGAAGACCAGGCAGGACCCGCCAAGGTATTGCACGCGGAACCCCTTTATATCGACCTGATCCGGGACCTGGGAGCCCGGAAAGGGGAAAAGGAATGGAATATTGGCCTGGGGCTGACCGATAACCTTAGATTCGATGCCTATGAAGCCCTGATTGAGTACGAATGGGCCCCGAGGGATCGCCTGGGGCTGGAGGTTGAATTGCCTTTTACGTTTTATTCTCCCCTAAATGGTTCCCTTAGGGATTCAATCCCGTCCAACCAGTTGAACAGCCTGAAGCTTGCGGTCCAGTGGTCTTTCTTCGTCAATGAAGCCATGGCGACCTCCATGGCCCTTGGCTATATCAATGAGTTCGAATTGTCGGACTTTCGCAATTTTGGAGACCCATGGGTCAAAGGGAACGTTTACAATCCGTTTCTGGTTGTCGCCAGGCGCTGGGGCAATAACGTGCATTCCCTGATCTACACGGGCCCTATGATCGAACATAATTTCAACACCGGGAAGTTTCTGACGGCCTTTGATATCAATACGAGTTTTCATTACATGATTGCAGGCACAAGGAACTTTATTGGAGTGGAATTCAACAAAACCCTCAACGCCGGGGATTTCGACATGACGCTTCGTCCCCAAATGCGGTTGGGCATTGCTGACAATCTATTGGTCGGGATTGTTGCGGGAATTCCTGTGAGCAGGGAAAACCAGCGCTTTAGTGCCTTTATGAGGCTGATCTGGGAACCCGGCCATGTAAGGGAACACAGGTGAGTTTTCACAGGGTGGTCCGAAGGAACAACCATGAGGCAACGGAAATCGTCCGGGCGCAATACCAATTTTAACAGGCAAGGTTTTTTGTAGATGGAAATGATCTGGGAATACCCGATTCGATCATTTCCGTCAACTGAAGGGCACTGGCATTAGGGGTATCCCATATCCCGATAATTTTGAAGGCACATCCATTGGGTCGGGGGTAAAAACTATCTTTGAAGAAACCAAAACACCGACCCATGCTTTCAAAATTCCGTCCGGTCCTGATCGGGTTGCTCGCATTGCAGGTCGCCTCGGCCATCCTGGCGCTGGCCTATGGGGACTTCCTTTTCAAATCCGGTTCCGCCGGTATTGGAGCAGTTATCCTCCTTTTGCTCGCATCGGGCAGGTCGTTCCGTACCCCTGACCTCTGGATGGTAATCGGGGCCTTTGTTTTTTCCATCGTCGGGGATTATTTCCTTTCCCACAGGAACGGGGATACGTTGTGGTTTGTGTATGGCATTTTCTTTTTTTTCCTGGCCCATCTCGGTTACCTGGCCTATTCCCTGTTCCATGGCCGGGTGGCCTGGAAAACGACCCTTGTCGTGTGTGCAGCGTACCTTATTTTCTTCTTTACCTCCCTGTATGGGGGCATTGGGGACCCCCTGCTCATGTGGGCCGCGTTGGCCTACCTCCTGGTGTCGTGCCTTTCGCTGGGGGCTGCCCTGGGCATCAAGAAAGCGGGGTGGCCAAAATGGGGGTATACCTTTGGGATTGCCCTGATCCTTTTTTCCGACACCCTCATCGCCCTGGCGGAATTTATGCAGTACCACCGGTGGGATTTTCTGATCCTCCCCACCTACTACCTGGCCCATATCGCGATTACCCGGGCCCTGTGGAAGCGATTCGCTGCGGAGGAACTGGCCTGAGGAAACCGCGTTTACCGCAGCGGCCGATGGCTTGTGAGCTTTTTGGCCTTAGGGCCGCGGGAATTCCCGGGGAGCCGGTGGAAGCCCTTCCGAAGCCTCCGGGGCGGCGGGTGTTTCCGGTTCCTCCCCTTTCAGGGAATAGTTCATTTTGAACTGGGGGGCGGCATCGGCATTATCGGGGTTGCTTACTTTGGCTTTTTGCACCACGATTGTGGTCGTGCTTTGCTTGCCTTTCAGGTAGCCGCTGAGGTTGCGGATCAGGGCATCCATGTAGGTATTGGCCAGGGAATCCACGTTCTGGGCTGCGGTCAGGGATCGGATGGATCCCGATAGGCCCAGGCTGTCGGAGCCCACCTGTTCATATACGAATTTTTCAAAGGCCTCCCGGTCTGTGGTGTAGTCCGCTTTTGTCTTCTGTTTGAAAAGCTCACCTGCCCGGTTTTCTGCCATCAGGCTGACCAGGGAATCCTGCCCGACCAGGTTCATTACGATTTCAACCCCTTCTTTTTGGCGTTCAAGTTCCAAAAGCAGGTCCAATTGTCGGGCCTGTTCCGCGTTGGGAATGGTGTCCGGGTATTGGAAGGCAAGGCTTTCGAGGTCTTTCGGATCGGCCCCGATAAACCGTGCCAGCGGTTTGACCGGGTTGTCCGTCGCGTCGAACAGCTTTTTTTTCAGGGTAGTGCCCACCAGGGCCCAGGCATCCACGGTGGGGTCATCGAGGTTGCCCCGCACCGGGATGTCGAGTTCAATGTTCCCGTTTTTGTCCCTCAGCAGCCAAACCGCAATCTTCAGGGGGATGGAGAATAGTCCCCCCTTGATATTTTCCACCGCCACATCCTTGATCAACAGGTTGTTTTCACTTTCCAACTGCCCGTCCGTGATTTTGGTTTCCGAGAAATAGAACATGTCCCCGGTAAGGATGGAATGCCCGGTATAGTACCCGGAATACAGGTTGAGGTCCGAGAGCAGGAAGTCCTCTATGGCAATGTCGAGGGTGGCGAAATCGGGGTCTGCGGGGTTGTACCCGATTTCGGCCTTCAGGTTTCCCCGTTTGTTCAAAACCATGGTGGACTGTATATCCACCCACTCGCTGTCGCTGAAGATACTGTCTGTGTCGATCTCTATTTCGCTCAGGGCATAGTTAAAGGGCTGCCCCGTGAGGTTATCGGTATAATCCATGCGCCCCTGGCGGACCTGCACGCGGTTCAGGGCGTAATACAGCGAATCCTCCGCTTCTGTTTCGGCCGCTATGGAGTCCCCGGCTTCGGTGTCGTATTTAAAAATCCGGAACAAATTGTTGGAAACCGAATCGAGCTCAAATTTTACATAGGGCTGCTCAATAACCAGGGCATCGATAGTATAGGAGCTTTTGTTGTAGTTGATTTCCCCAAGGGTACACAGGATTTTTTCAGCGGATAAAAACCCCACGCCGTTCAGGTCCGTCATAAGGGGTTTCAGGGCTTCCACTTCCCCGGAAACCAGGGTTTCCACAGGCCTGTTCACATTGCCGGTCAATTCAATGACTGCATTGACCGTACCCTCCAGGCTATTGATCGTTGCGTACTCCAGGGCGTATTTGTAAAACGCGCTTAACTGCAGGTTGTCAATTTCCACGGTACTGCTGAAATCCCCGGTGGCCGGGTTGACGTTCGACGATGCCTTAACCGCGGCGGACTCCCCGAGCCGGAAAGCGATATCCGCATTGCTGTCATGCTCCTGGTCCCAGGCGATTACCGGGATGAAAAGGGAAAAATTTTCGATGTCGGTGGTATGGTCCAAATCTGCATCATAGTACCGGAAGGCGGCATTCTTGAGCTCCAGATTTTCAAGGAGGTATTTGAAGGCTTCTTCTTCCCCACTTTTTGTCGCGGAGCTGTCTTCCGCGGAATGGAAGGCGACCAGGTCATCGAAATTAAAGGTGGAATCTTTTTTGGCGACCCGGACTTCCAGGCCCTCGAGGTAAAACCGGTCCAGCGCTTTCACCCCGCTGAAGTATTTATACGGGGCAGTGTTCAGGACGAGGGTGTCGAAGGCGACAAACACATCCTGCCCATTGGCCTCATACAGGTTGAAGTCGTAGACCTTCACGGTTCCGGTGAAGTAGTTTACCCGGAGCTTGTCCATGGAAATCTGTCGTCCCAGGAGTTCCCTGCTGTTCTTTACAGCGTAATTTTTAACCAGCCCGGGTAGGAGGAGCAGCAAAACGATCAGGAGCCCAAGGAATCCCAGACCGGAGTACCGGAGAATTTTTTTGGTAGCGGCCACGCTTAAAGGTGTTTCGTAAGGTTTATTGCTCCCAAACCCCTGGGTTTTGGAGCGGGTGCCCGGGCACTTCTTGGCGGGATTAAAGATAAAACTTTTTGACCTTTCTTCCCGGGTATTTTTCCGGGGAATAGGGGGCCTTTTGCGTCTTAAGGGAACGGATTCAGCGAACCGGTTGGCTCCAAAGATCCTTCGCGAAGGGTTGGGTTCCTCCAGGGGGTCAGGATCTGGTCCCGGACAAAGGGAAACCCCCACCCGCCCCCCAACCAAACTAAGCCCCGGCCCTGTAAAAACCTTGCGGAAAGCCATTGCCCATCCCCGGTTTATTCTAGCGTGCAGGGCCCTTTATCAGGCTTCTCGCCTGCGTTCGTCCTTCAGTGCCCAGTAGATCCCCTTCACGTCCTTCACCCAATGGTCATACAGGAAAATGAGGGTGATTTCCTCCAGGGTTTCCAGGATACCGATAAAAATCATCAGGTAGAACAACCAGTACACCGGCCCGAAGAACAGCAGCCAGAGCAGGAACACTGCCTGCAAAATGGCTGAGGTTTTGGCCAGGTAGGTGTGGAAGGCCGTGGCCCGGCCATATTTGATGAAGGCGATGACCATCTGGATGAGGTAGGGGAGAAAGGCAATGGCAATGAGTACCAGGTTTTCCAGGATAAACACCTTTTCAAAAACCCAGACCCCAAACAGCCCGGCCATCAGGGTTAGTTGGTCCCCCACGGAATCGAGCTGCGAACCCCTGGCGCTGCTGATGTTCAGCTTACGGGCCAGCAAGCCGTCCACGGCGTCGGTGGAATAACTGATCAACAGGAACCAGGTGAACCAGTCCCTGGCTCCCGCAAGCAGGAAAACCACCAGCAAAGGAAAGGCGACGATGCGGTAGAAAGAGAACCAGTCGGCGATATTGAAATTTCTGAACGGATTCATCATAACCCGAATATACGCTAAAGGTAATTCCCGGCTTCTGCCGGGGACATGATTTAGGTCATCGTCGGTATAAGCAAGTATAATTTGAATGACTCCGATCATTTTTTAACCTCCCGCCTTTGGCGTATCTTTTCAAAAAGTTGAATCCCGCGACGTGTGCTTTCCGGCAATCAGGAAGAATGGCATCCTCTCCCTTCCCCTTTTTGGGATGGGGGTATTCGTATTGGGCTACCTGCTCGCGGCCAGCCGGTATCCCGGGGGGTCCTGGGCCCTTCCTGGGCAGGAGGGTTTCAGCTGGCGCCATAACTACCTTTGCGACCTGCTGGATACCCGGGCAGTCAACGGAGCCCTGAATGCTGGCAGGTACTGGGCAAGGGGAGCCCTCATGGCCCTTTGCTCCGCCCTGCTCCTGCTTTGGCACCACCTCCCCCGCCTGACCGGGGGACCGGCCTGGAGCCGCCGCCTGATGCGCCTGTTTGGGATGGCAGCCCTGGGGACGACCTTTTTTTTGAGCGCAGGCACCCATGACCTCACGGTGTATATCGCCGGGGGACTGGGGACAGTGGCTATCGTTTTAGCGATCTACGGGCTTTGGAAGGGGCAAAGGCGCTCCCTGACCGTCCTGGGGGCCTGGTGTTTGCTGATTTTTTTGCTGAATTATGTCATTTATGAATCCGGAAGCTTCTTGCGAGCCCTTCCCCTGATCCAAAAGGTGACCTTCAGCAGTTTCCTGATTTGGCTGGCCGGGATAAACCTGGCCCTCCTTGGCCTGAATGGCCCGAAACGGGGGCAAGGGGATGGAACCCCGGACTCCCCTGAAGTTGTAACCCCTTAAAAATGATATCCCATGAACCCAACACTGATTTTTGGAGTCCTGCTCCTCGGCTTTTTCCTTTCGGGGATCCGTATTGTTTATGAATACAAGCGCGCCCTGAAATTTCGATTCGGCAAATACGTAAGCACCCTGAAGCCGGGGTTTCGCTGGATTATCCCCCTCATAGAGACCATACAGAAGGTCGATATCCGGGTCATTACCATCAATATCGTTTCCCAGGAAGTCATGACGGAAGATAATGTGCCCTGCAGTATCGACGGGGTGGTCTTTTTCCGTATCGACAACCCTGAAAAAGCGGTCCTGGAGGTGGAGGAATACCATTTTGCCATAACCCAGCTGTCTCAGGCCGCCCTGCGGGACGTTTGCGGGAAGGTGGAACTGGATACCATCCTCTCCCGGAGGGAGGAGATGGGCAAGAACATCAAGGCCATAGTGGAGCACGAAACCGGCGACTGGGGTATCGACATCATTGACGTGAAGATCAAGGACATCCAGCTGCCCGAGAATATGCGGCGAATGATGGCCAACCAGGCAGAGGCCGAGCGCTCCCGCCGGGCCCGGATCATCCTGGCCCAGGCCGAGGAACAGGCTGCGGGCGCCCTGCTGGCCGCCGGAAAAATGATCGACCAGTCGCCCTCGGCCATCAAGCTGCGTTTATACCAGACCCTGTCTAACATCGCCGCGGAGAAGAACTCGACCATCCTGTTCCCTTTCCCTGAAGAAGCGCTCCCGAGGAACCAGAAATCGGCCAAGAAATAGGGCTATTGCAGGGTTTCCCTGAAGAAATCCACGGTCCGGCCCCAGGCCAGCTCAGCGGCCTCTTTGTCGTACCGGGGGGTGGTGTCGTTGTGGAACCCATGGTTTTTTTCGGGGTAGAAAAACACCTGGTACTCCTTGCTGTGGGCTTTCAGGGCCGCTTCGTAGTCGGGCCAACCTGCATTGACGCGTTCGTCCAGCCCGGCATAGTGGAGCATCAGGGGGGCCTGGATTTCCGGGACGGCCTCCACAGGGGCCTGCCCGCCGTAGAAGGGTACGGCTGCCCCAAGGTCCGGCAGGCGGGCGGCCATCATATTGGCGATCCATCCGCCAAAGCAGAAGCCCACCACGCCTACCTTCCCGGTGCAGTCGGGATGGGATTTCAGGAATTCAAACCCCGCGATAAAATCCTCCAGCATTTCGTCCCGGTTCCTTTCCCGTTGTAAAGCCCTTCCATCGTCGTCGTTTCCCGGGTAACCCCCCAGGGGGGTAAGGGCATCCGGGGCCAGGGCGACGAAACCGGCCAGGGCGGCACGCCGGCAGACGTCTTCGATATGGGGGTTGAGCCCCCGGTTTTCATGGACCACCACAATCCCGGGAAGGGGACCATCGGCATCGGAAGGCCGGGCCAAAAGGCCTTTGATCTCCCCGCCGCCTTTTGGGGAGGGATACGTGACATAACCCGCCTTCAGGCGCGGGTCGTCTTGCGGAACCTGGATTTTGGTCCGGTAGTCGGGCATCATAAAACTGAGGAGCGACATGACTGTGATGCCCCCCACGGCGTAGGTGGAGAGTTTGTCCAGGAATACCCTGCGGGGGATCTGGTTGTGGGCATACGCATCGTACAGGTCGAATACTTCCTGCCGGATGTCTTCTTTGCGGAGTTTTTTCACGGGGTTACTATTTTAAGGGGTAAAAAGCCCCCTTAAGGTACCCAAAAAAATCGAATAATAACCCCCGCAGAAGCTGGTCTTTAAAAAGGGTTTTTCCGGGATCTGCAAAGGAAACAATCCAGCAGGGCGCGGGTGGTCGTCCGGTGGATGCATTCCGCTGCCGGCCTCATGCCATTTCAACCATGTACTCCTTTTTTTCCGCTTTGGCCGGCCGGTGGTATTTTTCATACCACCGCAGGATGGGTTCCAGGCTTTCCCGGTCCATATAGTCGAAGCCTTCGGTCATCCGTTTAGACTCCTCCGGGTCTTTTATTACCCGTGCAAGCCCTTTGAGGAGGATCCTTGACCACCAGGGCAGTTCGCTCAGCACCATGCGCCCCCGCAAGGGGACATAGTCCATTTGTGAGAAGATTTCCTCTCCCAGCCCGCGCTTCATCCAGGTGCGGAGGTCCGGGTCTTCCGGAGCGGTGCCCGACACCGAAAACAGCAGGAGTTGGCGCCCGTTTAGTTGGGCCCAGTTCTTTTGGACCCATTTTGAAATGGTGGGTTTTCCCACCATCACCGAACTCCCCAGGATCAGCAGGTCATAGTTCCAGGGTTCGGGGGGGTCTTTCCTGACGTCAAATACCGGGAGGCCGGTGGCTTCGCCCAGCCATTGGGCATATTCCCGGGTACTCCCGAATTTTCCGCTAAAGAAGATGGCAGCTCTCATGGGATTTGGTTTTTCTGGATTGTAAAACTGGCGAAAAGGTAGCCCAGGGGCCTCTTCCTGACAATGATATCCATCAATGTAAAATGCCGCCCGAAAGGCGGCATTAAAACTTTGGGTGCGGGGGAGGGTTATTTCCCGGCTCCCGAAATTCCTTCCGCCCGGGCAAAGCGGGAAAACAAGGCAGTGAGTTCCGCTACGCCCGCCTTTTGCGCTTCTGCCTGTTTCAGGTGGAGGTACAGGGGTTTGCCTTCAACCGTCTTTTGCAGCGTTAGGGAGCCTTCCCGCTCGTATAGGGGCTGCCAGGCGGTCCTGACGTCGGCCCAGAACCCCTGGTTTTCCTGCCACCATGCCCTGGCCAGGGCACATTTGGAGTCCTCGACCTTGCGGTAGGTATTGCGTCCTTTTTCCTCGGCCACCAGGAGGTCCTTCCCGCCTTCCTGTCGAACGATTTTTTGGTTGTCCTGCTCGTGCACCCACCCCTCCGGGGTGATTTCATGCCGGTTTCCCCTCAGCATCAGGTTGTAGTCGCTGCGCTTGGTGTATTCCCGCCGGGGCAGGGGCGAAGGGGCGGTATTTTCCCAGTAGTGTTTCCCGTCGGCATGGATCCAGGTGGCCGTTCCGGCGTAGCGGGGGCTGTCATCCACCTGGTAGACCTTCTGGGTCCAGGTGCCCCGTACGGCAGCCCCTGGCAGGGGAAAGAAGTTCCAGGTAGCGGCGGTTTGGAACTCGAAACTGGCCGGGGCTTCATATTCCCAGTCCTGCCTCCAGTGCTTGATAACTGCGGAATCTTTAACAACCAATAGGTGTTGCAGAGAAATGCGGTTTTCCCGGTCTTCGATGAGCTCCACCCACTCCAGTCCACTGGCCCGGTAGTCGGGTTTCTTTTCGTAATCCGCTTCCGGGGAGAAGGTTTCGGAATAGATAAAGTCTACCTCATAGCAACCGCACATGGCCTTGATGGCCTGTTGGTCTTGTTGTTTCAGGTCCTGTTGGGCGTGGGCCGCCACAACGCCCAGCAGGGCGCCTAAAATCCATGTTTTGTTTGTTCTCATTTTTTCGGGTTTAAAAACGTTAATTATTATTTAGACTAAATATGAATAATAATATATTTGTCGCAAACATAAATAGAATGAGTCTAAATAAAAATAGTGGATGGCTTTTTTTTCTGTTGTGCTGCACGATGAACGGCTGGTCGCAACAAAGGGAAGGCAAACCTTCAGATTCCATTCTTCCCCAGGCCCTGGACGAGGTCGTTGTATCCGCAACCCGAACCCTAAGGCAACTCTCTTCCCTCCCGCTTCCTGTAACCCTGGTTTCCTCGGAGCAAATCCGGCGCACCGGGGTCACCCGCCTTAACGAAATCCTGAATGAACAAACCGGGATCCTGATGGTACCGGATGCCACCATAGGCGGGGGGGAAGGGGTGCAGATCCAGGGGATTGCGTCCGATTATGTTCTGATCCTTATAGACGGGGTCCCGGTGGTTGGCCGGAGCTCGGGAAACCTTGACCTCAGCCGCCTGGCGGTGGGCAACATCGCCCAGGTAGAGATCGTCAAAGGGCCCTCTTCAAGCCTGTTTGGCTCCGAGGCCCTGGGCGGGGTCATCAACATCATCACCGAAGATCCCCAATCGGAAACCGTAAGCGGCCAGCTGGCGCACCGGGCGGCCAGTTTCAATAACCAGAATACGAGCCTGAACATGGGCCAGAAGGCCGGCCCTTTCGGATACGGCATTTTCCTGGACCGCCTCAGTACCGACGGGTTCGACCTGGCCCCCGGGCAGGAGGGACAAACCGTAAACCCCCTGGTCAATTATACCCTGAATGGCCGGGTGCGCTGGGAAGCCGGCGAAAAGCTGGACCTGCTGGCGTCGGGCCGCTATTTTTCACAGGAATTCGAGGTCTCGCCCGGCAACAGCGAGGAAACGGACCTCAACCTCCTGCTGCGCGCGGAGCACAACCCTTCTGCGCGGCTCAACCTGCAATATGAGTTTTATTTCACCCGGTACACCACTAATGAAAATACCGTGGATCCTTTGGATGAAACCCTGGCGCTGGAAAATGATTTTGACCAAACCCTCCTGAGGCCCGAAGTGCGGATGAGCTTTTCCTTTACCCCGGGGAACACCCTGACCACCGGGGCGGGGGTCAATTTTGAGCGACTTGAACGCAGCCTGTTTTCAACTTCTCCCCGGTTCGATTCCCAGTATGTCTTCGCCCAGTACGATTTCAACCCCCTACGGGCCCTGAACCTGATCGTCGGGGCCCGCTTTGACCACCACAGCGAGTACAATTCGCAGTTCAGCCCCAAGGCTTCGGCCAAATACGACCTCAGCCCGGCCCTGTCGCTGAAGGCTTCTGTCGGGAGCGGGTTCAAAGCCCCTGATTTCAGGCAGTTGTACCTCGATTTCACCAATGCCTCCGGGGGCGGCTATTCCGTCCTGGGAAAAGAAGTGGAAGCCGCCGGGGTCAGGCAATTGCTCGACGCGGGAGCGGTGGCCGGCCTGGCCGTGCCCCTTGCGGACCTCGGGGAGCGGCTCGATGCGGAGCGCTCGGCAGGCATTAATGTGGGATTCAGATACCAAAAGGGGCGCTGGACTTCCGAAGTGAATTTTTTCCGGAACGATTTCCGCAACCTAATCGATACCCGCATCCTGGCGACCAAAACCAACGGGCAGGGGGTCTTCGGATACCTCAACCGCGAGGAAGTCTTTACCCAGGGGGCGGAACTCGACCTGAGGTTTATCCCCCTTGAAAACCTGACCCTTTCGGCGGGGTACCAACTCCTCTACGCCTACGACAAGGAAAAGCAGCGCGAGGTGGAAGACGGGGAAGTCTTCGTCCGGGACCCCGAATCCCTTGAAACCATCCGCCTGCAGCCTTCCGATTATTTCGGCCTGGAAAACCGTTCGCGCCACACCCTGAATTTCAAGGCGTTTTACGAGGTGCCCGCCCTGGATGCCTTTGCCAACCTTCGGGTGACCTACCGCAGCCGATTTGGCCTGACCGACAGGAATGGCAACGACCTGCTGGATGCCTTTGACGATTCCTTTATAAAGGGGTATGCCCTGGTAAACCTGGCCTTTGGGAAGTCCTTTTTTGACCAGTACGAACTGCAACTCGGGGCGAACAACCTGCTCGATTTTAAAGGGAGCAACCCCCTCGCCGCCCAGGACGGCGAATTGCTTGTAAACCCTGGCATCCAGCTTTTTGCAAGAGTTTCCTTTGAATTTTAAACTATTAGCAACACTTAAATCCTAAAAACAATGAAAACAGCCATCAGATTTTTTAGCGTAGCCGTCCTGCTCCTCGCCTTAGCCAGTTGCAGCGATTACGACCCCGCCCCGGGGACGGAATTCAGCATAACCTCGGTCAGCCCCGAATCGGGAACCGTGGGGACGGAAGTCGTGATTACCGGGGTGGGATTCCCTGAAGATGCCGCCGGCCTGCAGCTCACCTTTGGCGGGGCCGCCGCCCCCATTGTTTCCCTGACCCCCACCCAGATCACCACCAGCGTTCCCCCCGGGGCCACCTCCGGCGAGATCCGCCTGAGTGCCGGGGGGGTTGCGGCTCCGGCCCCGGGTTCCTTTACGGTGCTGTCGGAACTGGTGTCGGCCACCTACTCCAATTTACCGGCCCCCCAGACCGGGGGGCAGGGGGAACCGGTAGGCGGGCCTTTCACCCGGTTCAGTTTTGAAACCGGGGAGGTCACGGAAAGTGAAACGGAATGGGACGTTGCCTTCCGGGGTACCACCATCGCCGTTAATGGGGGCGTGGCCACCGGGACTGCTGAGGAACCGGTCCGCAACGGGGAGGCAGGCGCAACCCTGATTTCAGGGCTCTTCGACGAGGTCGGCAGCGCAGCCGGGCTATCATTTGCCCAGGATGCAGAAGGGGCCTTTGCCATCCCTTCGGGAAGCGGCGCCGGATGGTACAACTACAACCCGGCCACCTTTACGATCAACCCCATCCCCGGTGCGGTTTTGGTGTTCCGCACCCATGACGGGAAGGTTGCCAAGGTGGAAATCCTGAGTTACTACCGGGATGCCCCGGCCCAGCCGAACGCCTTTACCGATGAGGCCCGGTTTTACACTTTCCGCTATGTCTATAACCCCAATGAAGGGGAAACCCAATTAAAGTAAACTGCTATGAGATACGTCTATATCCTGCTTCGCCTTATCCTGGGCGGTATGATGCTCTACGGGGGTGTGCAAAAGTTCAGCAAACCCATTCCAGAACCCCTGCAGGTGGTGGAAACCGCCCAAAAATTTACCGATCCGGATAAAAAAAGCACCCTTCAGAAGGTCCTGTACATCAGCGGGGCCAAGCAAACCGGCTACTTCTGGCAGGTTTTGGGGGTTTGTGAATTGCTTTTCGGGTTGTTGCTGATCCTGCAGGGGACTTCCCTGGTCGGGGCGCTCTTCCTGTTGCCCATAACGCTGCATATCTTCCTGTTCCACCTGTTCCTGGAACGGGACGAACCCCTGGAACTCTTCCAGACCGCCGGGCTTTTTGCTATCAATATCGCCCTGGTGCTCAAGGAACGCCACCGGTGGAAACCTTTGTTGTGGCTACCCTGGTAAGCCTTTTTTCAGCCCCTGCCACAGGCAGGGGCTTTCTTTTTGGTCCGACCCGGAGCAATCCCCGGATGGTTGGGCGGGCCTTTAGCAAAATTGAAGGGTAGGGCAAAATTTCCCCAACCCGGATACCATACAACATCCGCTGGATAATAATTCTTATGTTTGAGGGGGCGGGATTTCATTATGATTCAGGCGGTTTGCTGTTGAATTAGTGTTACTTTTATCACCATGGGAAGTACCTTTTTAAAGGGAATGCGCCGAGGGGTTACCGGGGTATTGGTATCGGCTTTTTTCGTTGCACCCCTGTTGCTGAGGTCGCAGGACAAGGTCCTGAAAGGGGGACCAAAAGGTTCAGGGGAAGCACAACAGGCCGATTCCCTGGAGATCCGGGCCTTGCTGGGCCAGTTTAACCGGTTGAGGGGCTCCAACCCGGATTCAGCCATTTATGTGTCCAGGAAAGCTATGGAACTGGCCGGGCAACTCGGTTTTGAAGCTGCAAAAGCCGAGGGTCTTAAAAATATCGGCATCATCAATTTTGACAAGGGATCCTATCAGGAAGCGCTGGACTACTTCAACCAATCGCTGGCCGTATACGAAATGGAAACGGATACGGTAGGGATAAGCAACCTGCAGAACAATATCGGTTCGGTATATCAAACGATAGGGGATAACCCCAGGGCGCTGGAATTTTTCATCAATTCCCTGAGGAATGGGGAAAAGGTGGAAGATACCCTGCGCATGGGCACGGCCTACCTCAACATAGGGACGGTATATTCCCGGGACAAGAACACGTATCCTGAAGCGGAGGAGAATTACCAGCGGTCGATAGACTTGTTCGAGAAAATCGGTTATGATATCGGGGTTGCCGTAGCCAATATCAATTTCGGGGAATTGTACCTTTTTCAGGAACAGCCCCGGAAGGCCCTGCCCGTCCTCAGAAAGGCGCTGAACGGGTTTAAGGAAATCGGCCTGGACCCCTCCCCCCCGTTAAATTTTATGGGTCAGGCCTATCTTAAGGATGGTCAACTGGAACTGGCCAGGCAACTCTATGAGGAAGCCCTTCGGATTGCCAGGGAGAAAAATAATATCTCAGAAGAAACTAAAGCCCTGATCGGGCTGGGAAAAACGGCGATCGAAAACAGGAGGTATGCGGAGGGGGTCAACCACTTGAAGAAAGGTCTTGAACTGGCCAATGAAACCAAGGTCGGGTACGATTTGGCGGCGATCTATGAGAACCTCTCAGAGGCATATGTTGCGCTGAATGACTACAGGAATGCCTACGCCGCGCAAAGAGAGTATTCGAGTGTTCAGGATTCCATCCGCTCGAATGACTATGAGACCCAAATGGGGAACCTCAGGGTACAATTTGGCCTTGAAAATGCCGAAAGGGAAAATGAACTGCTCAAAGCCCAGAACAACCTCAATGCCCTCCAAATCGAAAAAGATGCCCGGGCCAAGCAATTGCTCTATGTGATCCTGGGGTTATTCGTGGCGATTATAGCGGGGTTTATTTTCCAGTTTTTCTATGTCCGCAGGTCCAACCGCCGCCTGGCCTTTGAGCGAAACCGCTCCGAACAGATCCTGCTGAACATCCTCCCCAAGGAAACGGCCGATGAACTAAAAGAGCACGGATTCATCAAAGCCAAGGAATTTGAGCAGATTACCGTATTGTTCACAGACTTCAAGGCCTTCAGCCTTATTGCGGAACGAATCTCCGCGGATAAACTCGTGAAGAGTGTGGATTATTACTTCAAGAACTTCGATGCCATCACGGAGCGACATCACCTGGAGAAAATAAAAACCATCGGGGATGCGTATATGTGTGCAGGGGGAATCCCCAGTGCCAACAGTACCCACGCCCGGGATGCCATGAAAGCGGCCCTGGAAATCTTGCAGTTCGTGAAAGATACCGAATTGGATCCGCCCCCGGGGATCTACCCCTTCAAGATTCGGCTGGGGATGAATTCCGGCCCTGTGGTGGCAGGCGTGGTAGGTACGCGGAAATTTGCCTACGACATCTGGGGGAACACCGTGAATATCGCCGCCCGAATGGAATCGGGCTCTATCGCCGGGCGGATCAACGTTTCCGAGAACACTTATAAGCTCCTGAAGGATGAATTTGAATTTACCTACAGGGGGGAAATGGAAGTGAAAAATGGGAAGGTGCTGAAAATGTATTTTGCAGAGGTCAAAGCGGTATCCCCGGCCTGATTTCTTCCCCCGGGGGACCGTTTCATGAAAAATTATACTATATTTCTGGCGCAAACCTCTGAGAAATCCCCTTTAATACCCCTGTCCAGGCTGGGCCGGTACGGTAATCCATGCAATAAATACGAACGGTTTCAGTTTTGGTACTATGGGGAATCCGTTATCCATTTTAGAGATATATGGAATTAGAAAATATCAGCGCCTACCCGGAAATTTGCCACAAAATCCTGGATGACCTGTCGGAGAAGCTCCCGGCCCACCTGACCTATCATTGTCTGGGGCATACGATAGACGTAGCCAATGTATGCAACCATTACATCGATTACTACATGGTTGCGGATTCCGTGGCCAGGTTGATCCGTATCGCGGCCGTAGCCCACGATTACGGATATATTTTTTCCCCGGAAGGGCATGAAGAGCGCAGTATCGCAGAGGTCCGTCCGATGCTTTCCGATTACAACGCACGGGAAATTTCCCTGATCGAAGGGATGATCCGGGCAACCAGGGTACCCCAGAAGCCACAAAACCTTTATGAGGAAATCCTTGCGGATGCCGACCTCGACTACCTGGGCCGGCAGGACTATCCACAGCTGAGCGGCAGGCTCTATGAGGAATTCCTCCACTTTGGGGTAGTGGCCAATGACTCCCAATGGCTTGCGGTACAGATCAAATTCCTGGAGAGCCACCATTTCCACACCGACTGGGCCCTTAGGAACAGGAATGACTTTAAGCAGGAGGTACTGCAAAGGCTTAAGGAACAGGCTGCCGCTGCCCCCGAATCTTCCCAGAAAGCTTCTTAAACGAAGAGGGTAATGATCACGGTGATGATCCCAATCAGCATGGGGACAAAACTGTACACCAGGTTCCTGACCGAATTGTTGACATCGCTGAATTTCTTGGAGGCGATGAGGGAATTCACATAAATCTGCTGCCCAAGGTGGCTGTAGAGTTCGCCATCATCTTCCAGGAGCTTTAAAAACCGGTTTGAAAACGATTTGATATCGCCGTAGTGGGTGATCACATCGTGGAAGAAAAACATGTTTTTATCGAATTTGGTCTCAATCTGGGGCAAAAAGCAGCGGAAACTGAAATAGATGGACCGGCAGACAAAGAACACGAACACGACCAGCACGGCAATCAGGAAAAAGCTCAGGCGAAAGGAAGTTTCCAGGGTAGTGACCATCTGCAGGATTACCCCCAGCAGCAAGCCGTAAAAGGAAATGATCAACCCCGCCTTGATTTCTGAAGACCGGTTCAGCCCTACGATATACTCTATGGTCTCCCAGTAAACCATCAGTTTTTCCTCGGCCTTTAATTTATCCCTGCGCACTGCGGGTTCTTCCTTTTCCATAGGTTTTTCAGGTTGGTGCCTAAAGGTACTAAATTAAAGGATGTTTTTGGGTTGGCGGGCCTACACCCCTGGGAAAATAAGGTTAGGAAACCCGGAAGGCCAGGGGTCATCCGGGGGTAACCATTCAACAGGTTTTCTCGTCACTTTACACATAAATAACTGAAAATTAATCATTTTCAACACAACTGAATCCTAAATTTTGTATATTCGGTCGGCTTCAAAAACCGGCGTGTCCGGCAGGCCGGTTCCCCGAGCTCCCCAAAGCTTACTTACGCCTTTCCTTTGGATTGAACCGCTTTTTGTTGTGTTAAACAACTCAACCATGAAAAACCATTTCAGCGGCCTTTCCAGGGGGAACCGCGTGCCTCCATTCTTCCTGTTCGCCTTATTCTTTTTGACGGCCTTTCCGCTTTTTGGCCAGGAATATACCACCACAGGGAATTCCCCGGACTGGACTGATCCCCTGGCCTGGACGTGTCAGGGAGGGGGATGTAACCAGAACCCCACCCCGGGAAACAATATTCGCTCAAGGGTAACGGTGAAACACGACATCACCTATAATGCCAATTCGAATATTACAGTTCGAAACAGGGGGGTACTCATTGTTTCCGGGGCAACCCTGACCAATAACAGCAACCTGGAGGTAAGTTCGGGGGGCACCTTTATTGCCGATAAGGCCGAGGTGCTCATAGGCCCCGGGATTTTGAACAATAACGGGGTAATAGAACTCACCAACTCCCTGGTAACCAAGGATGGAAACGTCATCAACAATGGCGAAATTACCCTGGTAAATTCCTGTTTCAGCCTGGTATCGGGAAATTTTAACAACAACAAACTCCTGGAAGGGGTAGGGGGTGTCAAGGTCCTTTCGGGGAACGCGAGCAATAGTGGTTCCTGGAGTCCGGACATCCTGTATTTTCTGGCCAACAATGGAAGTGGCCTCCCGGGTTCGCCCAGCACCCAGGAGGAAGTGGATGCTGTTTGCCAGTGTGCCCTTGTAAATTGCGATATCGAATACGCCTATGATTTTGAATTCAAGACCGAAGGCAAGCTGAGTCCGGCCCTGCTTTCCCTGGCCAACACCTATTTGGAAAACCCCGGGGTGGACTCGTTCATCTATACCATAGACACGAATACTACCGCTGACCTTACCGACGACCTGGTGCTGGTGGATATCGTGGTCACCATCGGCCTTTTTGACAGCCAGTTCCTGCCCTTCCTGGCCAGCCTGGGGATCCCCTCAGGAAACCTGCTGTCGGTGTACGACCCTTCGGCACAGGAGCGCATTGCCACCCTTTATGTGCCCATTGCGCAGCTCCTTCAATTCAACATGGAGCCTTCGTTGAACCGGGTATATGAACCGGCCCGGCTGACCAATAAGATTATCAGCCAGGGTGATTTTGCCCAGGGGTCCCTTGCGGGCCGCCTGGGCTGGAACCTGACCGGGGCAGGGTCAGGGATCGCAGTTATTTCAGATAGCTTCAACAACAA
This sequence comes from uncultured Robiginitalea sp., assembly GCA_964539905.1. Taxonomy (GTDB): domain Bacteria; phylum Bacteroidota; class Bacteroidia; order Flavobacteriales; family Flavobacteriaceae; genus Robiginitalea. The sequence continues at coordinate 8,947 of CAZIJW010000025.1, read as the reverse complement.
GGGGGCAGCTGCAAACGACATCGCCAACGAAGACCTTCCCGGGCCCGGGAATGAAGACGGATACCTTTCCCCGGTAATCGTTTTAAACGAGCTTCCTGCCGGGGGCAGTGATGAGGGCCGAGCCATGCTGCAGATCGTGCACGATGTGGCCCCGGGCGCCCAATTGTATTTCCAGACCGGGTTCATTTCGGAGTACAATATGGCGGCGGGGATTATTCAGGCCGCGGCAGAACCCGGGGTGGATATCATCGTGGATGACCTTACCTACCTGAAGGAACCCTATTATGAAGATGGGGTTATTGCCCAGGCCATCGAAGCGGTGGTCGGTTCCGGCAAACAGTATTTTAGTGCGGCAGGGAATTTCGGGGACCGGTCCTATGAAAGCGACTTTACCCCGGTAGTCACTGCCGACGGGGTCAGGCACCGTTTCGACGACGATTTCCTGCAGACCCTCCCGGACCTGCAGCCGGGCCTGTATGTAATCGGGTTGCAATGGGATGACAACTATTATTCCCTGGGCCAGGGGGGCGCCACCGTGGACCTTGATATTTACCTGACCGATGCCGAAGGGAACAAGCAATTCGGGTATAACTGGAACAATACGGGGGCAGACCCCATTGAGCTGATGTATTTCAGGGTCCTCAACCCCACTACCACCCACCTTATGATCGAGAGCGCCTCGGGCAGTACCGGCGTGCCCTTCAAGTATGTGGTCTTCAGGGCCGGGAACGATGGACAATTTGTGGCCCAGCCCCCCCTGAATGGTTCTACCATTGTAGGGCATGCCAACGCGGCAAACAACATGACCATTGGGGCGGTCCGGTACGACAATACCCCGAATTTCGGCAACCCCCTGGTTGCCCAGGGGTCCTCCTCCCGGGGGGGTACGGCCACGGCTGGCCAGGTGCGCAACCAGCCCATCCTAATGGGGCCGACAGGGGGCGATACTTCCGTGGACCTCGGGGCTCCTGATTATGAGGGCAACGGCACCCCGAACTTTTTCGGGACCTCTGCTGCTGCCCCCCACGTGGCTGCGGCTGCCGCCCTGCTCAGGGAGGGGGTGGACAAATATCTGCGCGATTCCGCCACGGGTGAATTGCTGGTGGATCCGGCGGCTTTCAGTATTCGGAGCCTACTGGTCCAAAATGCCATCCCTATGGGGAGTTCGGCTTCCGGGTACGACTTTGTGAACGGAAACGGGTTTGTTTCCGTGGATGCCTCCCTGGGGTCCTTCGCGAATCCGGCCCCCAATTTTCTGCGATTCGTATACGACGAGGCCATTACGCCGGGCAGCCAACCCTTTTTTGTGACGATTCAGGGAGAATACTTTACGGAAGAATCCGTGGTGTACTTCCGGGGGGAACCCCTTGCCCTTGATACGGAGGGCGCCCTGGACACCCTAAACAGTTATCGGGTTACCAGCAGTACTACGATTGAAGTATACCTGGATGCTTTTTTAGGCAATCCTCCGATTTATGTCTTTACTCCTCCCGGGGCCCTTACCAATGGCACGGATGGAGGACAGACCGAAACCAAAACCTTTCAGGACGTGGTTAAGACCACAGTCCTGATTACCCCGGATGACGTTACCCGCCTGTACGGGCAACCCAATCCCGGGTTCGGTTTTACCGTGGTCCGGAAAGTGAACGAAACCACTACTGAACCGCTCTCGCAGGAAGAATTGGCCCTGTTTATCGATGACCCTGCAGATGCATCCGATGACCTCCTTTTCCAGTTGCAATACACTACGAATGCAGAGGTGGATTCCGATGTGGGGAATTACACCATCAGCGCTGCTTTAGCCCTCGATGAAACCACCGGGGAGCCCCTTATCGACCCGGGGCTGCTGGAGCTTTATGACCTTGAATTTGCAGACGGCGATTTGTTTATAGACCCCATGCCTGTGACCATTAGTGCAAAGTTTGCGGGGGATGTAACCAGCCTGGCTTACGGGGCGGCAGTGCCCGATATTGAATTCACCTATACCTTTGGGGATTCGGGGGACCAGGATGACCCGGTGAATGCAGTGCAGGCGGATTTTGCAGACAGGCACACCAGCGGGTTTAACCTGGTCAATGGGTTTAGCCTGGTCAACGGGTTCAGCCTGGTCAATGGCTTTAACCTGGTAAACAGCGACGGGACCCCCTGGAATGGGGTTGAAGATCCCTTTATCAATGGCTTCAACCTGGTGAACCGGGCCTTCTTTGTCTCGGAATCTACAGAACTGGCCACCAAAACAGTGGTGGAGAACGGCTTTAGCCTGGTCAATGGCTTCAGCCTGGTCAACAGCGCCACAGCGACCGATCCGGTGAAACTCATCCCGATAGATGAGGGCCTGTTTACCCAGGTATTTGATGATGAAAACACCAACAGCCAGGATATTGCCAGTCCTTTCAATTATGTGCCGCAAGAGGTTGACCCCAATGGTTTCAACCTGGTCAATGGGTTCAGCCTGGTCAACGGCTTTAACCTGGTCAATCAGGACGGGCAGGTTAACGGCTTCTCCCTGGTCAATGGTTTTAACCTGGTCAATGGTTTCAGCCTGGTCAATGGCGATCCTGCCACCAATGGGTTCAGCCTGGTCAATGGGTTCAGCCTGGTCAACGGCTTCAGCCTGGTCAATGGGTTCAGCCTGGTCAATGGGTTTAGTTTGGTCAATGGCTTCAACCTGGTCAATGGCCCGGCCCCTTCTGGCGGGAATGCAGCGCCTGCCACGGCTATAGAGCAACCCCTCCTGCTGCTGAACAGCGTGGACAGCAAACTCATCGATAATGAACAGCCAGTCCTGTTCAAGGCGGTGACCGTCTTAACCGGCCTGAATGTCGGGAAGCACGTGATTGTACCCCCTGCCCTCATCAATACGAATTTCAAGGTCTACACTGCGGTTTCCCCGTATGAGGTCACCCCTGCCGACCTGACCATAACCACCCTGGACTTCCCGGCAGAGGGTGAACCCCCTGCTGTTTACGGGGATTTTGGGGGCGAGGTACAGCCCGATTTCGGATACGAGGCCACCGGGTTGCAAAACGGTGACACGAAGGAAGAAGTGCTGGCCGGGATCAGACTTTATGCAGACTGCACGGGTTGTCCCGAAGGGAAATATCCGGCAAATACCTCGGGATATGACATCCTCGCAGACCTGTCTTCCCTTACTTCAGCTGCAGCGGGTAATTATACCATCTCGTTTACCGGCGACCAAAACCTGATCGGCAAGTTCAGGGTAGATCCGTATGCCCTTACGCTAAAAGTGGATGACGGGGCCGAGATCACCTATGGGGCCGACGGACCTTTTGATTTCCCGTATACCTTGAGCACGGGGGATGCCGCCTGGACGGAAGCGGACCTGCCCTATGGGGAAACCCGCGCGGAAATTTTTGGCACCCTGACCTTTGACCCCGCCACCGGTTGCCTGCTTCCGGACCCGCTTCTGGCTTCCGCAGTGCCTGTGCAGACCCCGAATTACGAGGTAACCTATCAGCCCGGAAGCCTGACGGTAAACCCGGCCCCCCTGGAATTGCAGGTAGGGACACGGGGCATTTCCCTGGGCGATCCGATTCCTTCCAGCTTCGAGGTCATCGCCAACGGCCTGGTATGTTTCGACGTACTGCCGTCGGGATTGACCTTTACCGTTTACGACGCCTCAGGTACCCCGGTGGCAGAAATCCTGGAAGCCGGGGCCTATGAAGTACGGGTGGATACCCCCATTGCCGGGTTTGAAAACTACACACTAACCCAAACTCCGGGCCAACTGATAGTCAACCCATCGCTTGGTTGTAACGAACGACTCCAGGCATCCGATGTGTGTAAGGTGGATAATATTACAGTGGATGGATATCCACAGCTTAATACGCTCGTGAAATTTACGGTAAGGAACGATAATGATGTGCCCATTTATGTTCCTGCCGGACCTAAGAACAGGTTTAAGGGCAATGCGGACTTTATCCTTGCGGCAGGCACCATGATCGAACTTTTCCCGCCCGGAGAGACCATTATTGAGGTGTATACAGATGGCGGCGGCCTTCAATTGGAGATCATCAGCCCCGGCTGCAAAAGCGCCTCAAAATCGGCCAATGGCTCCAATGCGAACCCCTGTGGGACCGCCCTTACCAGCAAGGTGGAGGAATTGGATTCCTTTACCCGGGAGGTCGAAGAAGATGCGCCAAAGGCCTACCCAAACCCGGCAACAGACTATCTCACCCTTTATGTGGGTAATATGGAAGGCGCGGTGCAGGTTTCCGTCTTCGACGAGGTGGGCAGGCAACTGATGACCCGCGAGTACTCGGCGGCCGGGCAGGCGGAAGTCTACCTCGACCTCAGTGCCCTCAAACCGGGCATCCTGTTCATACGGACCGAAAACCAGGGGAACACCTCGGTGTTCCGGATTATCAGGCAGTAAAGAAAAATAACCAACCATTTCTTACATGCCGGGGGGCTGGACATCGTCCGGCCCCTTTTTTTATGAGCCGAACACAGGAATAGTACCAGGCAGGACGGGTTTTTAGTATCTTGGGGATGCTAAGCCTTACCACCCATGCACTTCAAGCGGATACTGCTCTTAGGAATGTCTTTTGCCTCCCTCCTGGCCTGTAAAGGGGAAAAATCCGAAATCCCCATCGTAGAGACCCCAGTGGTCCGCGCGTATGGCGAGCCGCATCGCCCCCGGTTCCATTTTACCCCCCCGGCCCAATGGATGAACGACCCCAATGGGATGTTTTACCTCAACGGGGAATACCACCTGAGCTACCAGTATTACCCAGACAGTACGGTTTGGGGCCCCATGCATTGGGGCCATGCGGTTTCCAAAGACCTGGTGAGCTGGGAACACCTGCCCATCGCCCTGTACCCCGATTCCCTCGGATACATTTTCTCAGGGAGTGCCGTGGTGGATCAGCAGAACACTTCCGGCCTGGCCACCGGCGATACCCCGGTGGTGGTGGCGGCCTTTACCCACCACGACCCCGTGGGGGAACAGGCCGGGACGGACGATTTCCAATACCAGAGCCTCGCCTTCAGCCCCGACGGGGGCCGCACCTGGACCAAATACGCCGGGAACCCCGTGCTCCCCAATGAAACGGGTATCCGCGACTTCCGCGACCCCAAACTCATCTGGCATGACCCCACCCGGAAGTGGATCATGGCCCTGGCTGTTTACGACCGGGTACAGTTCTATGCCTCCCAGGACCTTAAGCAATGGGCGTATTTGTCGGAGTTCGGGATCCCCGGCGATACCCGCCTTTGGGAATGCCCCGACCTCTTCCCCCTGCGGGACCCCGAAACGGGAGAGACCCGCTGGGTTTTGCTGGTCAGCATCCAGAAAGACGCCCCGAACGGGGGCACGGCCACTTCTTATTTTTTAGGCGATTTTGACGGGACCCGGTTTTTCGCCGACCCCGCCCGCCAGCAATGGCTCGACTGGGGCACCGATAATTATGCCTTCGTGACCTGGGACAACGCCCCGGTTTCCCCCGACCAGCGAATCGGTATCGGGTGGATGTCGAACTGGCAATACGCCCAGCAGGTGCCCACCGAAGCCTGGCGCTCGGCCATGACGGTGCCCCGCGTCCTCAGCCTGAGGCGGGAAGGGGAGGGGTATGCCCTGGCTTCCCAACCCGTTGGGGCCCTGGAGTCCCTCAGGGGGGATGAAACCCGGGTGGGCAACAGGTCGATTGTCGGGGAGCAGGAAGTAAAAGGCAGTTTTTCGCCTTCCCAGTGCGAATTGCTCCTGCAGACCGACCTGGAACGCACCACGGCCGGTTTGTTTGGCATCACCCTGTCTAACCCCGCAGGCGATCGGCTCATCATTGGCCTGGACCGGGAGAACGGGCAGGTGTGGGTCGACCGGCGCAACTCCGGGCCGAAAGGGTTTTCTGAAACCTTCTTTACGGGCCCGCATACCGCCCCCCTCGATTTCGGGGGTTCCACCCTGGACCTCAGGTTGCTGCTCGATGTGGCTTCCCTGGAGTTGTTTGCCGGGCAGGGGAAGCTGAATTTCACCGAGGTGTTTTTTCCCGAAACGCCCTTTCAGACCCTCACCTTTTGGGCCCAGGACGGGGAGTGGGTCCTCTCTGACAGCCGCGTATATTCCCTTGGGGGGATTTGGGAAGGGGCCCGGTAAGGGTCCGGCATCCCCTGACATTCGTCATTCCGGCTCCGGCGGGTTTGGGGTACCTTTAACATTGGCATGGACTATTTGCAAAACATTTGGGGCAGGATTATCGCTTTCCTCCGGGAAACGGGGGAACTTGCCGAGTTCTCGGGAAGGTTCTTCAGGGAAGCCTTCCGCCCCCCCTTTGAATTCCGGGAGTTCCTGCGCCAGTGTTACCAGATGGGCAACCGTTCCCTGATGCTCGTGCTCATCACCGGGTTTATCATCGGCCTGGTACTAACCCTGCAGTCGCGGCCCACCCTCATCGAATTCGGGGCGGAATCGTGGATGCCCAACATGGTGGGGATTTCCATCGTCAGGGAGATCGGGCCGGTGATCACTGCCCTGATCTGCGCGGGCAGGATCGCGTCGGGCATTGGGGCCGAACTGGGTTCCATGCGGGTGACCGAACAGATCGACGCCATGGAGGTATCGGGCACCAACCCGTTCAATTACCTGGTGGTGACCCGGGTAATGGCCACGACGTTCATGCTGCCCCTGCTGGTCATTTTTGGCGACCTCATTGCCCTGTACGGGTCGGCCCTGGTTGAATATTTCAAAGGGGCCATGAGTTTTCGCCTGTATTTTAATTCGGTATTCGACGCCCTTTCCTTCGGGGATTTTATCCCGGCCACGATAAAGTCGTTCTTCTTTGGTTTTGTGATCGGTTTGGTTGGCTGTTACAAGGGATACTACTGTAAAAAAGGGACGGCCGGGGTCGGTAAAGCCGCGAATTCTGCAGTGGTGATGGCTTCCCTGCTGGTCTTTTTTGTGGATTTTATGGCCGTCTTCATCTCCGACATCTTTTACGAACTCTAAGGCATGGAAACAGGAAGGCCACATAGCCAAACAGCAGAGGGGGAGACCCCCCCCAAAGCGGTGATCCGGATCCGGGACCTCCACAAGCGTTTCGGGGAGAACCACGTATTGCGCGGCTTTGACCTCACCCTCTATGAAAAGGAAAACCTGGTGGTGATGGGGAAGTCGGGGTCGGGCAAATCGGTGATGATCAAATGCCTGGTAGGGCTTATGGAACCCGATGAAGGGGTGGTGGAGGTCCTCGGGCAGGACCTCGCGACCCTCGACCGGCAGGAGCTCGACCGGCTTCGCTCCGACATTGGTTTCCTCTTCCAGGGGAGTGCCCTTTACGATTCGATGACCGTCCGGGAAAACCTGGAGTTCCCCCTGCGCCGCCACCGGGAAAAACTTGGGGTGGTTACCGATACGCTTCCCCTGGTTACCGAAGCCCTGGAAAGCGTCGGCCTGGCCCATGCCATTGACCTGATGCCGGAAGAACTCTCAGGCGGGATGAAACGGCGGGTGGCCCTGGCCCGGGCCCTGATCCTCAAACCCAAACTTATCCTGTACGACGAACCGACCAGCGGCCTGGACCCGATCACTTCCAAGGAAATCATCGGCCTGATGCGGAGCATCCAGGGCAAATACGGCACCGCTTCCCTGATCATTACCCACGATGTGGATTGTGCCCGGGTCATTGCGGAACGGATCCTGTTGCTGGTAGACGGCATAAATTACGCCGAGGGGAGCTATGCGGAACTCTCACAGAGCCCCGACCCCAAGGTGGAAGCATTTTTTAAAAAATAAGACATGGCAACAACTACTTCACAATATGTCCGACTTGGTTTTTTCGTGATTGCGGGAAGCCTGCTCCTATTGGCAATGGCCTACCTGATTGGGAATGACCAGAATATTTTCAGGCCTACCTTCCGGATCACCACGGTTTTCAAAAACGTCAACGGGCTGCAGGAAGGCAACAATGTAAGGTACTCCGGGATCAATGTTGGCACGGTGGAAGCCATCGTTATGGAGAACGATACCAGCATCCGGGTAACCATGGCTATTGGGGAAGACATGCTGCAGCACATCAAGGGGAATGCCATTGCCATGGTAGGGTCCGACGGGCTGGTGGGCAGCATGCTGATCAATGTTTTGCCCGGGGAAGGGCCAGGGCAACCCATCAGGGATGGGGACGAAATACCATCGTTCAGCCGCATCACCACCCAGGACATGCTCACCACCCTGAATGTCACCAATGAGAACGCGGCCCTGCTTACAGCAGATCTTCTTGAAGTCACCCGCGCCCTGCGCAAGGGTTCCGGGGTACTGGGCAAGTTGCTTAACGACAGCCTGCTTGCGGGGGACCTGAAGGAGAGTTTCCACAACCTTAAAATCAGCACCGACCAGTCGAGGCAGGCCGTGACCCGCCTTAACCACATGATCGGGCAATGGCGGCTGGAGGAGAGCGCCCTGACCCTGTTGATGGATGATCCCGCGTTTGCGGACCAACTCCGGGGGGTAGCGGCCCGACTCGATAGCTCGGGCCGGGAAATCAACGACCTTACCCAACGGCTGAATGGCCTGGTGGGAGGGTTGCAGGATGGTGAAGGTACCCTGGGCCTCCTCCTGCGCGACACCGCGATGGCTGCTGAAATCCGCCATGGGCTCAAATACCTCGATTCCGGGCTGGTTAAATTCGACCAGAATATGGAGGCCCTCCAGCATAATTTCCTGACCCGCGGGTATTTCCGAAAGCTTGAAAGGGAACGGGAAAGGGAGCGCAGGGCAGAAGAAAAGAACCGCTAGCTTCCCAGGGTCGCGTGGAAACAGAAAACCGCCCCGAAAACTTCGGGGCGGCCCGCCAGCCCTGTGGGGTTACCTTAGGGCTGTACTCCGGATAAAAAAGGGACAATCGGATGCAAAACACTGACATGCAAATACCCCTTGTGGCATCCGACCCTTACAGGAAGTTGCCCTTGTCATCCAGTTTTACGCGGATTTTTT
>CAZIJW010000024.1:0-48070 GCA_964539905.1 uncultured Robiginitalea sp. | reverse complement strand
CCGCCCCGCGGGGGTGGGGGCCTGGATTCTTTTCCTCGCTTTGCTCGGAAAAGGGCCTTGGGGGTGGCTATCTGGCAAAGCCGTTCACCTCGCAAAGCGAGGTGCCGGCTTTTTTCTTTGTCCACAAGCTCGAACGAGTTCGGCTTGTTCCCAAAGAAAAAGCCGCTAACTGACGTTAACGGCTTTGCTAGTAGCGGGGACTGGACTCGAACCAGTGACCTTCGGGTTATGAGCCCGACGAGCTACCTACTGCTCTACCCCGCGATATGGACGGCAAATATACAACGGATTATTGGTTTTGTCAAACCCCCTGGGGGTTTTATTCTTTGGGGCGGGGCAGGGGGGGAGGGATATTGCGAAAATCCCTACCTTCGGGCCTGGACCGTTTTCACCATGGAATCCATCAATGCCTTCCTTTCCAGCCTGATCCCCTATGCCGAATGGGCCATGCTCATCATGGTGGTGGGCGGGGGGTTGTTCCTGGCCTTTTATTCCGGGTTCAGGCCGTACCGGTATTTCCGGCATGCCATCGGCATTACAGCCGGCAAGTACGACGATCCTGACGACCCCGGGGAGGTGAGCCACCTGCAGGCCCTGTCTTCTGCGGTGGCGGCCACAGTGGGTCTTGGGTACCGGCACACGGACGCCTCCGGCAACCTGCAGGGCGGGCCCATGTATTATATCACCCAGGGGATCGGGCCCAGGGCCAGGCCCCTTGCGGTGTTTTTCAGCATCGCCGGCCTGGTGGGGTTTCTGGGGGTGTTCACGGTAAACCAGTTCACCCAGACCTTTATGAACGTGGTGGACCCCGATACCACGCTGGCTACCCTGGGGGAGTTTAACTGGAAACTGATTATCGGTATTGTTTTGTCTGTGGTCACCTCCCTGGTCATCTTCGGCGGCCTGCAAAAGATCGCCCGCGTGGCCACGGCCATCGTGCCCTTTATGGTATTGCTCTATTTTGGAGCTGTCGTGATCATTATGGCCAACAACGCGGGGGAGATATTCCCCGCGCTGAAACTCATCATCACCGAGGCTTTTAACTTTAAAACTGCCTTTACCGGGGGGTTCTGGGGGCTTGTCATCCTCGGGGTGCGACGGGCGGTGTTTTCCAATGAAGCCGGCTTGGGGAGTGCCCCCATGTACCACGGGCAGTCGAAAACCAAAGAACCCATACAGGAGGGGCTGGTTTCCATGCTGGGGCCCTTTATCGACACCATTGTGGTGTGTACCCTCACGGCAGTGGTGATCCTGCTGAGCGGGGCATACCTCGAAGCCGAGAGCAACGGCATCCTGATGACCCTGATCGCCTTTGAGAAATCCCTCTTCGGATACGGCGACGTCCTCCTGATGCTGGTGGTGGCGGCCTTTGCCCTGTCTACCTTGTTCACCTATTCATATTACGGGGTGAAATGCCTTTCCTTCCTCACCAACCCCCGGATCGGAAACTGGTTCAATTACTATTACGTGGCCACCATTACGTTTGCCGCCGTGGCATCGGTGGACCTGGTGATCAACCTGATCGACCTGGCCTATGCCCTGATGTGCATCCCCAACATGATCGCGGTCCTGTACCTGGCCCCCCGGGTAAACCGGGAAATGAAACGCTATTTTACACAACTGAAGCATGAGCGCCCATAAAGCCGGTTTTGTCAACATCATCGGGAACCCCAACGTGGGGAAATCGACCCTGATGAATGCCCTGGTGGGGGAGCGGCTCTCCATCATCACCTCCAAGGCCCAGACCACGCGCCACCGCATCCTGGGCATTGTCAACGGGGAGGATTTCCAGGTGGTGTTTTCCGATACCCCGGGCATCATCAAGCCGGCCTATGCCCTTCAGGAATCCATGATGGGTTTTGTGCGCACGGCCCTGGACGATGCCGACGTGTTGCTCTACATGGTGGAAGTGGGCCAGCAGGGCCTCAAGGATGAGGCCTTCCTGGAGAAGATCCGCCAGAGCCCGGTGCCGGTGCTGCTCCTGATCAACAAAATTGACACTACCGACCAGGAAACCCTCGAACAACAGGTCGCTTACTGGTCAGAAACCCTTCCCCGGGCCGAGATCCACCCGATTTCCGCCCTGGAGCGCTTCAACATCCAAACCATTTTTGACCGTATCCTCGACCTCCTGCCGGAAGGGCCGCCCTTCTTTCCAAAAGACCAGCTGACGGACAAGCCCGAGCGTTTTTTTGTGAGCGAGATTATCCGGGAAAAGATCCTGCAGCACTACAAAAAGGAGATCCCCTATGCGGTGGAGATCGAGGTGGAGGCCTTTGAGGAAGGGGAGGACCTGATCCGCATCGGCGCAGTGATTATGGTGGAGCGCGACTCCCAGAAGGGCATCCTGATCGGCCACAAGGGTTCCGCCCTGAAGCGCGTGGGGAGCGAGGCCCGGAAAGACCTCGAGACCTTTTTTGACAAGAAGGTGTACCTGGAGTTGTATGTAAAGGTCAACAAAAACTGGAGGAGCGATGCCCGCCAGTTGCGCCGGTTTGGCTACGACCAGAATTGATCAGCCCTTGAGCGCTTTTTGGTAGAAGGTGTAGAGTTGGCGCATCTGGGGTTTCCCTTTGGCCCGCCCGGCCCTCCCAAAGGCATACAGGGCAAACCAAAACACCACCATGACGGCCATCCCGCCCAGGTGTACCCCGTAGGCCTTCCCCAGGGCAGCACTGCTGTACGCCCATATCCCCAGGATAATGAACAGGGTGGCCACCCCGAAGTGCAGGAACATGAAGAAGGTCCAGAGGGTGGGGTTGGGGCCGTAAAGGCCGTAAACCCTGCAGCTACCCTCGGGTTCGTCCACGATTTCCAGTTGCAGCTGGGGCGACCAGAAATGCTTTTCCGCGGCCCCGAAACTGATAAAGAGGTGGTCATCGAGGCGTTTGACTACAAATGGGGGGTGCTGCCCCCGCTCAATTCGACCCAGCACGTCGCCGGCGCATTCCCTGAGTTCGTCCTGAAAGCGGGGCCGTAGCACGATGTCGTTGGGGAGTTCCATCCGGAGGCGTTTTTGGAAGGGAAAAATCAGGCTGTTTTTGGCGGGTACAGGGCTTCACTTACGGGTTTCCTCATGAAAATTGTGGGAAGGTGGAAAATCCCGGAAAGTTTTGCATACCTTTGAATCATCGACGAAAGGTTATGTTTCATCGATGAAATGCACTTTTTTAGAATTTCATGAACAATGTACTCATTTTTGGGGCCTCAGGTCACGGGAGTGTTATCCTCGATTCACTGGAGCGTTCAGGCATCTACACGCCGGTGGGCTTTGTGGATTCCTTTAAAAAGAAAGGTACAAAAAAAAATGGATACGAGGTGCTGGGCTCTGAATACGACCTTCCCCGCCTGATCGATGCCCACGGTATTGCCGGTGGGGTAGTCGCCATAGGGGATAACTGGGTCCGCAGGCAAATGGTCCGTCGCATCCAAAGGATTGCACCGGGGTTTGAATTCATCACCCTGGTACACCCTACCGCCACCGTGGGCAAGGACGTGCGCCTGGGCCGGGGAACGGTGGTGATGCCGGGGGTGATTATCAACGCCAACGCCGTGGTCGGGGACCATTGTATCCTGAACACGCGCGCTTCGCTGGGGCATGACGGCGCAATGGAAGATTTCTCCAGCCTGGCCCCCGCCGTATGTACGGGGGGCAACCTTCATCTGGGTCATGGGGCTGCGCTATCCCTGGGTTGCAATGTCATCGAGAATATCCGAATTGGGCCCCACAGCGTGGTAGGGGCCGGTTCCCTGGTGGTGGACGACATCCCCGACCAGGTGGTGGCCTTCGGCAGCCCGGCCCGCATCATCCGTTCCCGGGAGCCTTCTGAACCTTATCTTTCCGGCAACCGCATTGAAAATTCGGTACAGCTGCGCCTCGACTATTTCGGGTCCTGATGCCGGGATTTTCCGATTTCATTTCAAATCCGCTTCCTTAACACTACCTTTGTCGCCTAATAATCAGTTATGTCGGGTATTGTAGCCATTGTGGGAAGGCCCAATGTGGGGAAATCCACGTTTTTCAACCGTATGATCCAGAGGCGGGAAGCCATCGTGGATGCGGTGAGCGGGGTTACCCGCGACCGGCATTATGGCAAAAGCGACTGGAACGGCAAGGAGTTTTCCCTGATCGATACCGGGGGCTATGTGGTGGGCAGCGATGACATTTTTGAAAAGGAGATCGACCGGCAGGTGGAACTCGCCATAGGCGAAGCCGATGCCATCCTCTTTATGGTGGATGCCGAAACCGGGATTACCGGGATGGACGAAGACGTGGCCCGGTTGCTCCGCAAAGTCGAGAAACCGGTTTTTTTGGTGGTCAACAAGGTAGACAATGCCCAGCGCCTGGAGGATGCCGTGGAATTCTACAACCTCGGTCTGGGGGAATACTATCCGGTGTCGAGCATCAATGGCAGCGGGACGGGGGAATTGCTGGACGCCCTGGTAAAGGTGCTCCCTGATGCCCCAATCCCCGAAAATGACCTCCCGCGCTTTGCCGTGGTGGGCCGGCCCAATGCCGGCAAGTCCTCATTTATCAATGCCCTGTTGGGCGAAGACCGCTATATCGTGACCGACGTGGCCGGGACTACGCGCGACAGCATCGACACCCGGTACAACCGCTTTGGCTTTGAATTCAACCTGGTCGATACTGCGGGGATCCGCCGCAAGGCCAAGGTGAGGGAAGACCTGGAATTTTATTCGGTGATGCGCTCGGTGCGGACCATTGAGCACGCCGATGTCTGCCTCCTCCTGCTCGATGCTTCCAGGGGTTTTGACGGGCAGGTGCAGAACATCTTCTGGTTGGCCCATCGCAACAACAAGGGCATCGTGATCCTGGTCAACAAATGGGACCTGGTGGAGAAAGACACGCATTCGGTAAAGGAATATACCCAGAAGATCCGGGAAGCTATCGCCCCGTTTACGGATGTCCCCATCCTTTTCATTTCCGTGAAGGACAAACAACGCATCCTTAAGGCCATAGAGACCGCCGTGGAGGTCTACCAGAACCGCTCCCGCCGGATCCCCACCCGCAAGTTGAACGATGTGATGCTGCCCATCATTGAAGGCAACCCCCCTCCTGCCATTAAGGGGAAATACGTGAAGATCAAGTTCTGCACCCAGTTGCCGACGCCTTATCCGCAGTTTGCTTTCTTCTGCAACCTGCCCCAGTATGTAAAGGACCCGTACAAGCGGTTCCTGGAAAACAAGCTCAGGGAAAATTTCGACTTCACGGGGGTGCCGATGAGCATTTTTATGCGGAAGAAATAGCGGGCTACCACCCCCCAGAAGCCCCGCCTCCGCCAAAGCCACCTCCGCCGAAGCCGCCACCAAAACCGCCACCGCCAAAGCTTCCTCCGCTTCCAAATCCTCCGGAAGAACCTGAGCTGCGACCCATATTGCTGAGGATGATCATGTCCCAGAGGTCCGGGCCGCGGCCGCGGTTGCCCCGGTTGCCACCCCCGCCTTTGTTCTTGCGGGAGGCCAGGATGAGCATAAAAACCAGGAAAATGATAAATGGCAACAGGGCGGCAAAGGGGAACTCCCCGCCACTGCTGCGGGGGGTTCCCCTGAACTGCCCGGTAAGCACCTGGAAAATGGCATCCACGCCCCGGTCGAGCCCCGCGTAATAATCCCCTTTTTTGAATTCCGGGATAATCACGGTTTCGATGATCCGCCTCGAAAGCGCATCCGTCAGGAATTCCTCCACCCCGTAACCGGTGTTGATGGCGATCCGGCGGTCATCCCGCGCCAGCAGCACCAGGATGCCGTTGTCTTCCTTTTCCTGCCCGATACCCCAGGCATGGCCCCACTGGGCCCCCAGGTACTGGAGGTCTTCCCCTTCCGAGGAAGCGATAATGGCGATTACGATCTGGGTGGAGGTACTGTCGGAATACCGGATGAGTTTTTGCTCCAGGTTCGTTTTTTCGGCAGGGGCGAGCAGGCCGATATAGTCGTAAAGGCTGGTTTGCCCGCCCTGTGCGGGTTTTGGGGGGATCTCGAACTGGGCTTGCCCCGCAAAACCGGTGAGCATCCCAATCGCGATACATATGGCCCTAGCCTTTAGAAATCTCATCAGTCAGTTCGTTACGGTCTTCTGCCTTCCATGGGAAATGGGTTTTTAGCTCCCGGCCGGCGCTCAGGACCCCGGCGATAATCCCCTCCTTGAATTCCCCTTTGCGAAAATGGGCCTGCATCAGGTCGCGGGTACTGTCCCAGAAGCCTGGGGGGACAACGGCGTCAATCCCCCGGTCGCCGCAAATGGCAAAGCGGTGGTCGTGGACGGCGATGTACAAAAGCACGCCGTTACCCAGGCGGGTATTGTCCATCTTGAGCTCGTGGAAGAGCTCCCGGGCCCGTTCCATGGGGTCCGAACCCTTCCCGTATTCGAGGTGTACACGGATTTCCCCGGAGGTATGGTCCTCCGCTTCCCGGATGGCCTCTACGATTTCCTCCTCTTCCGCTTTGCCCAGGAAGCGCTCCACCTCGCCCATATCCGCCGCTTAATTGAATTCGAAATTCACCTCGGGGGCGTTCTCTGAACCCGGGTCCGCTTTGTAGCGGGGCATATCCTCGAAGCCGAACCAGCCCGCCAGGATTTTGTTGGGGAATTTGGTGGTATGGATGTCGTAGATGTTTACCGCCTCATTGTACCGGTCGCGGCTCACGTTGATGCGGTTCTCCGTAGATTCCAGCTGCGACTGCAATTCCAGGAAGTTCTGGTTGGCCTTCAGGTCCGGGTAGCGCTCCACGGTTACCAGCAGGCGCGACAGGGCTGACGACAATCCGGTCTGGGCTTCCTGGAAGGCCGCCAGTTGCTCGGGGGTTATGTTGTTGGCGTCGATGGTGGTCGAGGTCGCCTTGGCCCGGGCTTCGATCACGTCGGTAAGGGTCCCCCGTTCAAAATCGGCGGCTCCCTGCACGGTTTTCACCAGGTTTCCGATCAGGTCGTTACGTCGCTGGTAGGCGCTTTCCACGTTCGACCAGGCCGTTTTTGCGTTGGCTTCATATTCGACCGCGGTGTTGTTGAAGCCCACGGCCCACTGGTACAGGGCAAGGCCCAACACAACAAGGATAATTACGGGGATTAACCATTTTTTCATAAGATGTGGTGTTTAAGGGTTGGTAGGTATTTGTACCGGGATGGCCCGGGGTGTTACATCAGAGTTGTTCCTTTATTTTAATGAGTTCGGCCTTCACCCACTCCAGCTTGCGGATGATTTCATAACGGTCCAGGGTTTTCTGGTGGTTCTCCTTCAGGTGGAGCTTGGCCCCTTCCAGGGTAAAACCCCGCTCTTTCACCAGGTGGTAGATGAGCTCGAGGTTCTTGATGTCCCTGGGGGTAAACTTCCGGTTGCCCTTTGCGTTTTTTTTGGGCTGGAGCACGTCGAATTCCTTTTCCCAGAAACGGATCAGGGAGGCGTTCACGTCAAAAGCCCGGGCTACTTCCCCGATGCCGTAATACCTTTTTTCGGGAAGATCTACCTGCATTAGTCGAGGGATTGGTTTTCCTGGTTGGCGTACCGGAGCATGTTTTCGAATTCCTCAGCCGTAAGGCTTCCGTAGTAGAAGTTGATGGGGTTGATGCGCGACCCGTCCTTCCAGACTTCGTAGTGGAGGTGGGGGGCTTCCGAACGCCCGGTACTCCCCACAAAGCCGATCAGGTCTCCCCGCTTGACCTGTTGCCCAACCTTTACGTTGTATCGGCTCAGGTGGGCATATAGGGTCATATAGCCATAGCCGTGCTCGATACGGATGTGTTTGCCATACCCGGAAGCCAGGTTGTCCGCCCGGCTTACCTGCCCGTCCCCACTGGCGTATACAGGGGTACCCCTGGGGGCCGTAAAGTCCATCCCCCAGTGCATTTTCCGGGCTTTGGTAAAGGGGTCCGACCGCCACCCGTACCCGGAAGCCATCCGGGTCATTTCTTCGTTGTTTACCGGTTGTATGGCCGGGATGGCCGCCAGGAGCTTTTCCTTTTCCGTGGCCAGTTTGGCAATTTCGTCCAGCGACCGGGATTGGATCACCATCTGCTTTTGGATGATTTCCATCCGACGGGTAGTGCCGATGATCATTTCCGAATTGTTGAAGCCCTCAAGGGACCGGTACCGGTTGACCCCCCCGAAACCAGCCCTGCGCTGTTCCTCGGGGATGGGGTTGGCCTCGAAATAGACCCGGTAGATGTTGTTGTCCCGCTCCTCTATGTTGGCCAGGACCTCCTCCATCTGCCGCATTTTTTTGTTCAGCAACTCAAATTGCAGCTCGTAATTCTTGACCTCCCGGCTTAGGGCCAGTTCCCGGGGGGTGTTCAGCAGGTTGGTGTTGAGCAGGACCAGCATGCCCAGCAACCCGGAAAGGACAGCCGCCGCGGTAAAAAGGAGGACATTGCGGAACTTCCTCGATTTTTTGGGCTCTATCTTCCGGTACGATAAGGTATCCGGGTCGTAATAGTACTTGACCTTAGTCATGAAGGGATTTTGTCCTATTTTTGTGCGGCCTTTGCCGCTAAACAAATATAGAAATTGTTTGGCATACCATCTTAAACTTTAATACAACCCCAACAGTGCATATGACTTCCAGGGAGATAAGAAGCAGGTTTCTGGCGTTTTTTGAGGAGCGGGGCCACCAGATCGTCCCGTCGGCCCCCATGGTGATCAAGGACGATCCCACCCTGATGTTTACCAACGCCGGGATGAACCAGTTCAAGGAGTATTTCCTGGGCACGGGGACCCCTGCCCACCGAAGGGTTGCGGATGCCCAGAAATGCCTCAGGGTTAGCGGCAAGCACAACGACCTGGAGGAGGTCGGGCGCGACACCTACCACCACACCATGTTCGAAATGCTGGGCAACTGGAGTTTCGGCGACTACTTCAAAAAGGAAACCATCGCCTGGGCCTGGGAGTTCCTCACGGAGGTCTGCGGCATTGAGCGCGACCGCCTCTATGTGACCATTTTTGAGGGCAGCGACGATGCCGATGCCCTGGAAAGGGACCAGGAGGCTTACGAACTCTGGAAAGGCATTGTTTCAGAAGATCGGATTTTATTAGGTTCCAAGAAGGATAATTTCTGGGAGATGGGCGAGCAGGGCCCCTGCGGCCCCTGCTCGGAGATCCATGTCGATATCCGTTCGGCTTCCGAGCGGCAACAGGTCCCCGGGGCCAGCCTGGTCAACCGGGACCACCCCCAGGTCGTCGAGATCTGGAACCTGGTGTTTATCCAGTACAACCGCAAGGCCAATGGACAGCTGGAAGCCCTGCCCGAGCGCCATGTCGACACGGGGATGGGGTTTGAGCGCCTCTGCATGGTGTTGCAGGGGGTACAGTCGAATTACGACACGGACGTCTTCACCCCGCTGATCCGGGAGATCGGGACGATTTCCGGGACCCGTTACGGGACGGGAGGGGAACCTGACGTGGCCATCCGGGTGATCGCCGACCACATCCGGGCCGTGGCCTTTGCCATCGCCGACGGGCAACTCCCCGGCAATACCGGGGCCGGGTATGTCATCCGCCGCATCCTCAGGCGCGCCATCCGGTACGGGTTTACCTTCCTGGGGGCCGGGGAACCCATGATGTACCGGCTCGTAAGGGTGCTGGTGGAAACCATGGGGGAAGCCTACCCGGAGCTGGGGCAGCAGCAGCACCTGATCGAAAATGTGGTACGGGAAGAAGAACAGTCCTTCCTCAAGACCCTGGAACAGGGGCTTTCCCTCCTCGACCAAATCCTTAAGGAAACCCCGGGTACCGAGGTGGACGGGGCCAAGGCTTTTGAACTCTACGACACCTTTGGTTTCCCCATAGACCTCACCTCCCTGATCCTCCGGGAACGGGGCTACACCCTCGATGAGGCCGGCTTCGAAAAAGCGATGGCCGCCCAGAAATCCAGGTCCCGGGCTGCTTCCGAGGTCACCAGGGCAGACTGGGTGGTCCTCAGGGAAGGACCCGCCACCGAATTCCTGGGGTACGACCAGCTGAGCGCGGAGGTCCGGATCCGGAAATACCGCCGGGTGGCCGCCAAGAAGGAAGGGGAGTTCTTCCAGCTCGTTTTTGACCAGACCCCTTTCTACCCAGAGGGAGGAGGGCAGGTCGGCGACAAGGGGTATCTCGAAGCCCCCAACGGGGATGTGGTCTACATCCTCGACACCAAAAAGGAGAACAACGAAATCCTGCATTTCGCCAAATCCCTCCCCGGCGACCCTGAAGCCGCCTTTACCGCCGTGGTCGATGCGCAGCAGCGCCGGCGGACGGCCCGAAACCACACGGCTACCCACCTCCTGCACCAGGCCCTGAGGCAGGTTTTGGGGGAACACGTGGAGCAGAAGGGGTCCGCGGTCCATTCCGGGTACCTGCGGTTCGATTTTTCCCATTTTGCAAAAATGACCGCGGAGGAACTCCGGCAGGTGGAACACCTGGTCAATATGCGCATTCAGGAGGGGCTTCCCCTGGTGGAGCAACGCGGCATCCCGGTCAAACAGGCCCTGGAAGCAGGGGCCATGGCCCTTTTCGGCGAGAAGTACGGGGAAAAGGTACGCACCATCCGATTCGGGGAGTCCCTTGAGCTTTGCGGGGGGACCCATGTGGGCAATACCGCAGAGATCTGGCATTTCAAAATTTTATCGGAAAGCGCCATTGCTGCCGGGGTGAGGCGGATAGAAGCCATCACCTCCGACGCGGTAAGGGAGTATTTTGCTTCCGGCGAACAAACCCTGGAAACTATCAGGGGGATGCTCAAAAACCCGGGCGACCCGGCTGCAGCAGTGGGGCAGCTCCAGGAAGAGAATGCTTCCCTCAAAAAGGAGCTGGAACGCCTGGTGCGTGAAAAAGCAGGGTTCCTCAAACAGGAGCTTAAAGGGCAGATCCGGGAGGTCGATGGGGTGCGCCTGCTAACCGCCCGGGTAGACCTCGACGCGGCGGCAATCAAGAACCTCGCCTTTGACCTGGGGGCGGAATACCCCGATTTGTTCCTCCTGCTGGGGTCCGAACAGCAGGGCAAGGCGATGTTGAGCTGCTACATTTCCAGGGAACTCGCGGAGGCCAGGGGCCTGGATGCCGGCCGCATCGTGCGCGACCTCGGGAAATACATCCAGGGGGGCGGGGGCGGCCAGCCCTTTTTTGCCACCGCTGGCGGGAAGCGCCCGGAGGGCATCCCTGAAGCCCTGGAAGCCGCCCGGGACCTGATTGCATCCCCTTAAGCATTTGTCCATGAAGTGGCGCACTGAACTTACCATTCTCCAGGGGCACCCCAAAATCGGCTATGGCGATTTCGTGTTCCTGATGGGGTCGTGTTTTGCGTCGCACCTTGCCCGGAAGCTCCAGTATTTCCAGCTGCCGCACCAGGGTAACCCCTTTGGGGTGCTGTACCACCCGGCCCCCATGGAAAACCTCCTTTCGCGGGCGGTATCAGACCGGCCTTTCCGGGAAGGGGACGTATTTGAGCACGAAGGCCTCTGGAGGAGCCTGGAAACCCATTCCCAGGTGGCCGGGCCGGGCCGGGAGGACACCCTGAAAACCCTGAACGCTGCCCTGGAAGCCACCCGGGAGGCCCTGGAACGCGCCACGCATGTGGTACTCACCCTGGGCACTGCCCATGTGTTCCGGCACCGGGAATCGGGCCGGCTGGTCGCCAATTGCCACAAACTCCCGTCAGGCCATTTTACACGCGAGCTCTCGCCCGTTGGGGAACTTCAGGATTCCCTGGGGCGGATCCTGGAGGTATTGCGCGCCTTCCGGGCCGACCTGACAGTGCTGCTCACCGTGTCTCCGGTCCGTCATATCCGCGACGGCCTGGTCGAAAACCAAAGGAGCAAGGCCCACCTGCTCGCCGCTGCGCACCACCTGGTCGACCGGGGCCTGGCCGGGTATTTTCCCGCCTATGAAATTATGATGGATGAATTGCGCGACTACCGGTTTTATGAAGCCGACCTGATCCACCCGAATGCCCAGGCGGTCGATTTTATCTGGGAACGGTTTGCCGAAGCCTGGGTGGGGGAAGCGGCAAAACCCCTGATGGAACGCGTGGGGGAGCTCCGCAGGCAGCTGGAGCATCGGCCCTTGCAGGCGGATTCCCTGGCCTACAGGGAATTCCGGCGGTCGCTCGAAGCAAGGGCCAGGGCCCTGATGGAAGAACACCCCCAAATCCGGTTTGAGCTATGAAGCGTTTTCTCGCGGGTTTTTTGTTGTGCCTGGCCGGGGTGCTGGTATACCGGTCCTGTTCGGAGGCCCGCGACGGCGATGGGGTGGTTTCCGGCTCTGCATTGATCCGGTCCCAGTTGGAACAGGTTTCCAAACTCGTGGTGACCGAGGGGCATTTTGCGGAGGTGTTCACGTACAAGGATAGCCGGGACCTGTTTGGCCCCCTGCTTACCGCAGAAAAACGGGCCCTGGTGGTGGTCAATGCCCGGGTTTCGGTAATTTACGACCTCAGGCAGCTGAAGTACCGCCTCGACAGCCTTGACAAAGTACTTTACCTGGAGGAAATCCCGGAACCGGAAATCCGCATCGAACCGGACATTGAATATTACGATGTCACGGCCGATTACTTCAACCCTTTTGGGGCGGAAGACTATAACAAAGTCAAATCGCGGGTGATGCAGTCGATCCGTTCCAAAATTGCGGGTTCCCCCTTGAAAGGGAACGCACAAAACCGCCTGTTGAGCGAGCTGGCCGAATTCTACGTCCTGACCCGTTCCATGGGGTGGACCCTGGTTTACGAGGGCAGGCGACTGGAGGAACTCCCCGGGCCGGGTATGTTCCCTGAGTAAAACCCGCTCAGCCCGGCAAGCTGTATTGTCGCGGAAGCAAAGGGGTTACCGCAGTACCGCCCCGGCATCCACCAGGGCAAGGCCGCCGTCGATCAGGTGGCCCACCTCGGGCCGTTCCTTTTTCACTTCTTCCAGGTGTTCCCTGATTTGCAGGGCAAACCGGTCGTCCTGTCCGGCAACCGCCAGCTCGTAGAGCTCTACCGAAAGGAGCCAGTCCTGCGGATGGTGGGTGAGGACTTCCTGGAAGACCTTGTTGCGGGAAATGGTGGTATTGGTCCCCTCCCTGAATTCCCGGATCTGCCCGTACAACTTTTCGAGGTGTTGGCGAACCGGGTCTTTTTCGACTTTAATGGTGTGTTCGGAGGGCACGTGGCTGACCAGGTCAAAGCTGTCGAGGTCGGCCGGCCCGTTGAAGGCCGATACGATCCTTTCCCCCACGGCCATATGGTAGAGGCCCATGCCGGGTTCGAAGAGGGTTTCCTCCCCCTGGGTAACCAGGCAATCGGCCAGGGTAATCAGGATGATCTCCCCCATCAGGTTCCGGGTGCCGGTAACGATCTGGCCCTGTACGACCACCCCGCCCTCAAACTCCAGGCGCACCCGTTCCCCTTCGTAGATGTTGTAGGCCTTCAGGTCCCTTGGGCTCATGTGTTCAATGGCCAGGTTGATGCCCTTCAGCTTGCCGATCGGGGCCCCGAACCCACCGGGATGCCCGGCCGTCCCATGGCCGATCAGCTCCTTTTCCCGATAGGACAGGGCAGTGGGCCCGGAAGTTTGCAGGTATACCGGTTTTCCCTCAAAAGACCATGCCCGGGTAAAGGTCCCCGAGATCTGGAGGCCCGTGCTGAGTTCCACAGTGCCCAGGGCCCCGGAGGCGATCAGTTTCTGCAGCCCGTCCAGCCCGCCCTTCCTGAGGGCCATGGTGTTGGCGAATTCCTCGAGTACCTGGCTGAGGTAGGCGAAGTCGGGGGTAACAAAGAGCTGGGGCTGGGGTTTGGTAATGTCGAAGGAGGTATGCGCAGCCTCGATGGAATAGGGGATCTTAGCCACCTTATCCGTCATGCACCAGGCGCTCTCCCCAATGGAAGAGAGCAGGCCGGCCCCGTAGATTTTGGGGTGGTCCACCGTGCCGATCAGGCCGTATTCCACCGTCCACCAGTGGAGGTTGCGGATCAGGGCCATTTCACTGGGCGGGCCCATATTTTCCTGAAGGCCTTCGATCCGCTGTTCGGCCTCTGCAATGGCTGCCTCCGGGGTGCCCGGGGCTTCCTTGATGATGGAGAGGTGCCTTACCGCCTCGTAGAGCTCGTAATCTTTGGCGCTGGAAATGGCTTTGCAGCCAATTTCCCCAAACCGGCGGAGGTATTCGGCGTATTCCGGGTTGGCGATAATGGGGGCATGTCCGGCCCCCTCGTGGATGATGTCAGGGGCGGGGGTGTATTCGATATGGTCGAGCTGCCGGATGTCGGAGGCAATGACCAGCACGTTGTAGGCCTGGAATTCCATAAAAGCCGAAGGCGGGATGAAGCCGTCCACGGCCACGGCAGCCCACCCGATTTCTTTCAGGATCCGGTTCATCCCGTACATATTCGGGATATGGTCGATGGAAATCCCGGTTTTCTTCAGGCCCTGGGTGTAGGATTCGTGGGCCACCCGGCTGAGGTAGTCCACATTCTTGCGCATCACGTACCGCCAGACGGCCTGGTCGATGGGGGAATAGTCCCCATAATTTTGCGGTTTGATGTATTGCCTCAGGTGTTTGGGCAAACGGTCCAGGATCGGATTGCTTTCGTAACTCATGCCTTTGGGATGTGGGATGCCCCTAAAGGTACAAATTCGGAAGGAGAAACCCGGGGGTTGTGCGGGCGAAAACCCACCGCCCCGTCAGGCAGGACTGTATTACTCCCCTTGTTGCAGGGCCTCAGGCTCCGGGGGATAGGCTTGCAGGATTTTAGCGACAAACTCCCGTATGCGCGCTTCTTTTTTGGCCACGTTTTGGGTGTTGCCAAGGTCTCCCTTTCCACGGCCCTGCCAGATAAGCTGCTTTTGTTCCGCGTCGATCAGGTCGATGTACAGGGCCCCTTCCGTGGAGGTGCTCACGCCTGCTCCGCCCCAACCGGGACCTCCCCAACCGGGTCCCCACCAACCGGGTCCCCACCAACCGGGGCCACCCCAGCCCCAACCCCAACCCCAGCCCCAGCCGAAGTTGTTGAATACATCCACGCGCTCCCTTTCGGTGGTGAAGATGCTCACCAGCAGGTCCGGTTCCGTGGATTTGGCAAACCCCTTGGCTTCCATCTCGGTTTCGATGGCCTTGAGGATCCGTCGCTTGTCGAGGTCTGAAATCTGGGCCTGGTCAATCCCTGTCTTGTAAAACGCATAGGTCTTATAGGCGGAATAATCCACATTGCGGTCGTAATCGGCCAGCACGCTCACCGGGGAGCAACTCATCAGGAAGCCCAGGGAAACCAGGGCCATACCTAGGCGGAGGGAAGCTTTCATAACACGGAATTTTAGGGTCAGCAATTTTTTAATCTACATCAAATTCTGTGCCGAAGCACTCATTTTCGTCTCCTTTGCAGTTTTGGGTCGTATCCGTAGGGGCAATGCCTGCAACCACTTTCGCAGCAGTACCCCCTTTTGAGCAAATACCGGGCTGTAAAGACCCGGTATCCTTCCGGGGTCCAGTAGTAGTCCCCGTCTTCCAGGGGGATTTGCTCGCGTTTGTAGGGCATCGTCTCAGTTTGTTCCCCAAAAATACGGATAAGTGCACAATTCCCCCTCCCGCGCCTTTTAAAAACAGCTGCCCGGGTCGCCCCGGCGGAGGTTGCCTCAGGCGTGGATTAAGTCCTATATTTGGGGTATCCTATTAATGCCCTCAGGAATGATTTTGGTCATCAGGCACCTGTTTTACCGCAATTATGTGGGGCTCTCCTTCTGGCCCTTCATCATTTTGCGCAGCCCTGCCCTCAGGCACGATGCGGTGTTGCTCAACCACGAACGGATCCACCTCAGGCAGCAGGCCGAGCTGCTGCTGGTGTTCTTCTACCTGTGGTATTTGCTCGAATGGGCCCTTAAGGGCCTGTATTACCTCGATTTCCACAAGGGATACCGCAACATCAGTTTTGAGCGGGAGGCCTACCTGGAGGAGGCAAACCCCGGGTATCTCGCGCGAAGGGAACCCTATCGCTTCCTGAAATTCCTGTTTGCCGACCCCCATGGTTCCTGAGCGGGAGGCGCCACTGCAGGCCGTGGAGCTGCCGCTGCTCTCCCGGCGGGGGGTGTCCCTGTCCCTGAAGCGGGAAGACCTCTGTTTTCCACAGCTTTCCGGAAACAAATACCGCAAGCTCAAATACAACCTCCAGGCGGCCCGTGACGGGGGGTTTGAGACGCTGCTCACCTTTGGGGGCGCATTTTCCAACCACCTGCACGCCACCGCAGCGGCCGGAAGGCAGTACGGCTTTGCCACGGTCGGGATCGTCAGGGGGGAGGAACTGGCCGGCAGCCCCCTGAATCCCACCCTGGCCGATGCCCGGGCCAACGGGATGCGGCTGGTGTTCCTCAGCAGGGAAGCCTACCGGATGAAGGATGACCCTGCCTTCCTGCAAGGGCTGCAACACCGGTACGGGCCTGCCTATGTGCTGCCTGAAGGCGGCACCAATGCACTGGCCGTAAAGGGGTGTGGCGAAATTTTGGGGGAAGCTGACCAGGGCTTCGACCTGGTGTGTTGCCCCGTCGGCACGGGCGGGACCCTCGCCGGCCTGGCCCAATCGGCCCGGGGCCCGCAACGGGTGCAGGGGTACCCGGCCCTCAGGGCCCCTGCCCTGGAAGCTTCCCTAAGGGGATGGATCCCCGGGCAGGGTTGGGAACTGGTCGCCGGGTATCACTTCGGCGGGTATGGCAGGGTAACCCCTGAACTCATAGGGTTTATCAATACCTTCAGGGAACAGACCGGGATTGTCCTCGACCCGGTATACACCGGGAAAATGGTTTACGGTATCCTGGAGGAGGTGCGCCTGGGCCGCCTGCCGGAGGGTTCGCGCATCCTTGCGATCCACACCGGGGGGCTTCAGGGAATCCGGGGCATGAATATGAGATTGCAGAAAAAGGGCTTACCTTTGCTCCAACTATGAAACGGATTATCGGGATTGGATCCCTGGTTTTGCTGCTCCTGGGAAGTTGCGTTTCCAAAAAGAAGACCACTTTCGGCAAGCGGGAAGCCGGGAAAGGGGAGGCGGTGTCAGGGCAAACGGGTGCCCCGGCGGACGGCTTGCCCGCAGATAGCGGAAAATTCGCGTATTTCCCCATTGGGTCGGTCGAGGAGTACATCGAAACGTTTTCCCCTATCGCCCAGGACGAAATGAAGGCGTATGGGATCCCGGCCAGCATTACCCTGGCCCAGGGACTACTGGAGAGCGGCTTTGGCCGCGGGGAGCTGACCCGCAAGACCAACAACCATTTCGGCATTAAATGCCACGTCGGCTGGGAAGGCGATTACGCCCGCCACGACGATGACGAACGGGGCGAGTGTTTCCGCAGGTACAACCACCCCCGGTATTCCTATCGCGACCACAGCCTGTTCCTCACCACCCGTTCCCGCTATGCCGAACTTTTTGAGCTGGCCCAGGATGATTACCGGGGCTGGGCGAAGGGCCTGAAGAAGGCCGGTTATGCCACCGACCGGCATTACCCGCAGAAACTCATCCAGCTGGTGGAGCGCTACGGCCTCGACCGCTACGATGCCGAAGTGCTGGGGAAGGGGTATGTCTCCCGGCAAGCCATCGCATCGCGGGACTACCACACGTACCGGGTACAACCTGGGGACACCCTTTATGCCATTTCCCGGAGGTATTCCCTCAGCGTAGACGACCTTATCCGCCTCAATGGGCTGCAGAGCCATGTCCTCTCCATTGGGCAAGTGTTGAAAGTACCTACTGAAACCGTCAGAAAATAACATGCGATACCAAAGAAGCAGCGCCCTTTTCCGCGCCGCCAACGCAGTATTGCCCGGGGGGGTGAATTCCCCCGTCAGGGCATTTAAAGCCGTGGGGGGAGTCCCCGTATTCGTAACGGAAGCCAGCGGCGCCTATTTTACGGATGCCGATGGGAACCGGTACATCGATTTTATCGCTTCCTGGGGCCCCCTGCTTTTCGGGCACGCCTTTGAGCCGGTCCTGGAGGCCGTTATCGACCGGGCCCGGAAAGGGACTTCCTTTGGGATGCCCACGGCCCTGGAAACCGAACTGGCCGAGCTGGTCGTCTCCATGGTGCCCAATATCGACAAGGTCCGGTTTGTGAACAGCGGGACAGAGGCCTGTATGAGCGCCATCCGCCTGGCCAGGGGCTATACCGGGAGGGATAAAATCATCAAGTTTGCAGGCTGCTACCACGGCCATGCCGATGCCTTCCTGATCCAGGCCGGCAGCGGGGCGGTGACCTTTGGAAGCCCCAACAGCCCCGGGGTAACGGCCGGCACCGCCCGCGATACCCTACTGGCCAACTACAACGACCTGGAAAGCGTGGAGGCCCTCCTGAAGGCCAACCCCGGACAAATTGCTGCGATTATCCTGGAGCCGGTAGCGGGGAACATGGGCTGTATCCCGCCCGAACCCGGGTTTTTGGAAACCCTCAGGGAATGGTGTACCCGCGAGGGCATCCTGCTGATCTTCGACGAGGTTATGACCGGGTTCCGGCTTGGCCGCGGGGGGGCGCAGGAAGTCCTGGGGATCCGCGCCGACATGGTGGCCTTCGGCAAGGTCATCGGCGGCGGCCTGCCCGTAGGGGCTTTTGCTGCCTCCAGGGAAATTATGCGCCACCTGGCCCCGGATGGGCCGGTTTACCAGGCGGGGACCCTGAGCGGCAACCCCCTGGCGATGGGCGCAGGCCTGGCCATGCTTCAGGCCATTGAAAAAGATCCGGGGGTCTTCCGCAGGCTGGAGGAAAAAACGGCCTATCTGCACCGGGGCCTGGAAGAACGCCTCGGGAAGGCCGGGGTGCCTTTCCACATCAACCGTTTCGGGTCCATGATTTCGGTGCACTTTACAGAGGAACCCGTCCGGGATTTCGCATCCTCGGCAAAGGGAAACAATGACTCCTTCAAAAAATACTTCCACGGCATGCTGGACCGGGGGGTTTACCTGCCGCCCAGCGCCTTTGAGAGCTATTTCCTCAATGACGCCCTGTCTTACGACGATCTGGACGTGGCCGTTGAGGCGGCCGGGGCCGCCATGGCCCACTGAGGGAATGCAAAACAAAAAGGCCCGGGGGAACCCCGGGCCTTGCTGTACCCTTAAAATCGGGTTTATCCGCGTCTTTGGCGATGCCTGGGACCTTTCCGTCCGTGTTGGCGCCTTGCTTCTTCCCGGTGTTCCAGCCATTTTTCAAATTGCGCTTCCGAAAGGATTTTTTTCATTTCCTGCTGCAAGGCCATCTGCCGGTCGAGTTGCCTGCTCATGCGGGCATGGCGCGCTTCTGCAGATTGGGCAAGGGAATCCTTCCCGGCCCCTGCCCTGCCTTTCATAGGTTTCCTTTCGGCA
Organism: uncultured Robiginitalea sp.; assembly: GCA_964539905.1. Taxonomy (GTDB): domain Bacteria; phylum Bacteroidota; class Bacteroidia; order Flavobacteriales; family Flavobacteriaceae; genus Robiginitalea. The sequence continues at coordinate 28,777 of CAZIJW010000024.1, read as the reverse complement.
AAGTGCTTTTCGAATACCGCGGCTACTTTTTGCTGTTGACTGGTGTTTAGGTCGAGCATCAGTGCCATCCGTTTCGATTGCAAATCGGCCCGTTGGTCCGGGGAAAGCTTCTCGAGGTCTTCGTGTTTCTGTCCGTGCTGCCGCGGTTTTTCCTGGGCCATGGCCCCGAGCCCCAGGAGGAGGAGGATAAGGGTTGCTGCTTTTTTCATAGGATTGTTTATTAAAGGTTTACCCTTTAGAAGGCGGTACGGGTCCAAAGGTTTAATCCGGTTCCCCGGATTGGCAAAGAATTAACACAGAACCCGGGCGGGCGGGAGTTCGGCTATCCCTTAAAAGCCCGGTCGGTTTCCGAAAGGGGTTGGGGGGAATGGGAGGCTGTTTGGGGACGGGACTCCGCTGCCGATGGGTCTGAGAGGTAATACACCACAGAGGCAAAGAGGAATGCCAGCAGGTAAACCAAACTTTTTCTTCTGTAGCCCATAGGCGGTAACACTTAAAAGCACCCTCAAAATAGGGCTTTCCAGCTTCCCGCGCCCCACTAATGTTGTGAACCCCCCGGATGTTGTGGTCAGGGGCCGAAATGAAAAAGGGAGGGGTCCCGCGACTCCTCCCTTATAACAATGTTTCAGGACGGTTAGGCCCCAGGGTTTAACTGGGGTCCAGGATCTGGTCAATACGGCTGACGACATCTTCCAGGTGGTACCGGCTCATGGCATCTCCCGTCCGGCCCAGGGCCGCGCGGGCCGCCCGCTGTATGGCTTTCAGCTCTGCCCGTGCCATGGAACGGATGTCGGACTGGCTGGTATTGACAGCCGTCGATTTGCGGTACCCCCCGAAATCGGGCAGCTTTTGCTGGTTTTCCGCCGTCATCAGGTACTGCAGCCGGTCGATGTGCGCCTTTTGAAGGTTCCTCCGGTAGGTGTCGATGTTTCGCCCCGAAGGCAGCTCAGACCAGAGCCCTTTCCGGAGGTCCGACATCATTTCGGTCAGGGAATACGCCTGTGCCCCGTTCAGGGCTTCATTTTCCACCAGGCGGGCCAGTTTGCCCAGGCTGAGCACATTGTTCAGCGTCCTGACCTGCATGGACCGGACCCGCTCCACGATCCCGGAATATTCAATCCGTCCGAGGATCTCCTTGTCGAGCAACCACTCCGGGGTCTGGAAAAGTTCTTCCTGCAGGAAGGCCAGGCAGTTTTCCTGGTGGTCGCGGCTTACAGGGGTATATACCGCCCCGTCCTGCTCATAGGTTTTATAGTATTCATAGACCCCCCCGATATTGTTGGAGACGTGGCCCATGTACCGGTTAAACTGCCCCACGACCTGCCCGTAAAGGGTGGCCAGGTCATCGTAGTCCTTGCCGTCTTCCCGGGTCCATTCAATCAGGTTGGGGACAATCCGCTTGAGGTTCATAATCCCGTAGCGACCCGCCTTCACGGCATCGTCGCCCAGGTCTTCGGTCTGGGAGCTGGGGTCCACCACATCCCCGGCCTGCTGGCTTCCGAAGCGATAGAGGGGGTCCCCGGCGTGCTCCAGGATCCAGGCGTCCAAAATGGGTTTTTCCTCTTCTGCCGTCTTGTCGAGGATGGGCCGGTACCCCCAGTTGATGGCGTACTTGTCATAGACGCCGATTTTGGGCATCAGGGCCACCCCTTCGTCCCCGGGCTGGGCCACGTAGTTGAAGCGCGCATAATCCATGATGGAGGGGGCGGTGCCGTACACGTCCGTAAAATGCTTTGACCTCAGGGAGTCGACCGGATAGGCCACGCTGCTGCCCATATTGTGGGGCAACCCCAGGGTGTGCCCCACCTCGTGCGACGATACAAACCGGATGAGCCGGCCCATGACTTCGTCTTCAAACGCCACGCCCCGTGCGTCGGGGTTTATGGCTGCCGTCTGTACGAAGAACCAGTTCCGCAGCAGGGTCATGACGTTGTGGTACCAGTTGATGTCAGACTCGAGGATTTCCCCGCTCCGGGGGTCGCTCACGTGGGGCCCGTTGGCATTGGGGATGGGGGAGGCCAGGTAGCGAACTACGGAATAGCGTATGTCTTCAGGTGACCACTCCGGGTCTTCCTCGGCGCTGGGGGGGTCTTTGGCGATGATGGCTTCCTTGAAGCCGGCGGCCTCGAAGGCCACCTGCCAGTCTTCAATGCCCTGTTTGATGTAGGGGATCCATTTTTTGGGGGTCGCCCGGTCCACGTAATACACGATTTGTTTTTTCGGGACCACCAGTTCGCCCCGCTCGAATTTCTCCCGGTCTTCCTCCCGGACTTCCAACCTCCAGCGGTCGAGGAAGCGGATGGTCTTGCTTTCCTGGGCGTCCAGGCCATAGTCTACCTGCCCCCGGGCAAACCACCCGACCCGGCGGTCGAAGTACCGCCGCTTCATCGGTTCTTTTGGCAGCAGGATCATGGAGTTGTTGATCTCCACCGAAATCGATCCCAGGCTCCCGTTCGATGGGGGGTTGGATGCCTGGTAGGTTTTTACGTGCCTGCCTTCTATGTTGAGGGGATAGCTTTTCACGGATTCGATATAGCTCCGGTCGTCATCCAGGCGGCTAACCTTATACCGGGTGCGGTAACTTTCCGGGAGGCCCAGGGCCTTTACGTCCTTTTTAAACAGGTCGTCGACCTGGATGACGGTGGCCTCGCCCAGGGAATCCTTTTTGATGGCTTTGATGTCGAAGGCGAAAAGCACCGGCTCAAAGTTGGAATTCACCACAGCCTCGTGCACCGGGAGGGAATCGGCAGCCACCACGTCGTGGCTTACGACCCTCAGCAGTACCTGCTTTGGCTTTTTCTCCCAGCGCAGCACCTGGGTATTGATTTTTCCCCCGCCAAAGCCGATGCCTGAAGCGGTCTTGGCGATCCGGCTCACCATGAGCATTTCCCTGCCAAAGAGGGAATCGGGGATTTCATAATACGTTTTATCCTCTACCGTGTGGACGTCAAAGAGCCCGTGGTCGGTTTCGGCGCTACCGGTTATCACCTTGCCGTACGGCTTGATGCCATTCTTGTCTCCCTGGGGTTTCTCCTGGGATTTTTGTTCGGTTTCTTTCTTTTTCTTTTTGAAAATCTGGGCCTCAGCCGGCTGCAAGGCACCCAAAGCCAGGACCAGGAGGGCCAGGCTGCGAAGGGGAAATTTTAAGGGCATGTTTTGGGTATTTTTCGATTTTAAGGCTCCAAATAACTTAAAATTTAGGGCAACCCCATGTTAATAAAATCATAAGCTGGCCCCGGCCTTTATGATCTGAAAACCTTAAGAAAATAGCGATCAAGGGGTTAGGCCTTTTCAGGAGCAAAGGGCCTCAGTCGCGATTCACAAATCGGTGTTAATCCCCGGGCAGGGATGTAACGTTTTTCCTGCTTCCCGCGTCTATGGAAGTACAAACGCCTGATATCCGAAGGTTTATGCCAGGCGCCGACATCGACTTTGATAGTGGATTTTGGTCGCTGTCAGTTGTTTGAATTAGCCAGAAGCCAGGCCCTTGCAGCAGCAGGGGCCTTGTTTTTCTGGGTCAGAACAACAGGGGCATGACGAAGGAAAAGACCAGCAGCAGCAATACGATGGAGATGCAGTTGAGCACGAAGCCCACCCGGGCCATCTGGTGGACCTGTATATACCCGCTTGCAAAGACAATCGCATTGGGGGGCGTTGCCATCGGCAGCATAAAGGCGCAACTGCTCGCGATGGTCACCGGGATGAGCAAATGGAGCATGGGGATATCCAACCCAATGGCAATCCCCGCTACCACCGGGGCCAGTACGGCAACCAGGGCCACATTGCTCATGAGCTCGGTCATAAAGAGCATCAGGGCAATCAGCAGGAAGGCCGAGACCAGGATGCTGACCTCGGCACTTGCAATGGAGGCCGAGACCAGGTCGACCAGGCCGCTGGCCGACATCCCGCGGGCCAGGGCCAACCCGCCGCCAAACAGGATGAGGATGCCCCAGGCGAGGCGGGTGGTATCGTTCCAGGTCAGGATGAATTCCCCCCGTTTCAGGTTATAGGGCAGGGTGAAAAGGGCAATGGCGCCAAACAGGCTGATGCCCGTGTCGGAAAGGGCCAGGCCCGGGAGCCAGCCATTGATCAGGGTGCGGAAGACCCAAAGGAAGACGGTGACCCCGAAGATCGACAGCACCATTTTTTCGCGCGGGGTCGGAGGGCCCAACTTGCGGAGTTCCCCCCGGATCACTTCCCGGGACGCCCCGAATTTCAGGCCCTTGCACGGGAACATCCATTTGACCAGCACCAGGTAACAAATCCCGATCAGGATCACGGAGAGGGGCAGCCCGATAGTCATCCACCGCAAAAAGGAAATCTCGATCTGGTATTCGTTTTCCAGCAGGCCGATAAGCACGGAATTGGGCGGGGTACCGATGACCGTGGCGATCCCCCCGGAATTGGCTGAAAAGGCAATGCCGAGCATCACGCTCAGGGCGAAATTCCGGTCCTTCTCGGTAAAGCCGTCCGCGTCGTTTGCGAGCAATTGGATTACCGAAAGGGCAATGGGGAGCATCACCACCGTACTGGCCGTATTGCTGATCCACATGCTGAGGCCCCCTGTGGCGATCATAAAGCCCAGGACGACTTTTTCGGGGGTGGTCCCCGTCCAGTTGATGATGGTTAGGGCGATGCGGCGGTGTAGGTTTACTTTTTCCAGGGCCAGGGCCAGGACAAACCCCCCAAAGAACAGGAAAATGATCGGGCTGCCGTAATTGGCCCCCACCTCCCCGATGGGCATTACATCCAGGAGGGGAAACAAGAGTAGCGGAAGCAGGGCGGTCACGGAAATCGAAACGGCCTCGGTGATCCACCAGACGATCATCCAGCCGGCGGTCGCGATAACCGCATTGGCTGTTGGGTTCCCGGGGATCAGTTCAGGCAGGAGGTTAAAAATGACAAAGAGGACCGGCCCCAGGAACAGCCCAATGGTTTTTGGTAGTTGCATGGGCCCTAATTTAGTATTACTCCCGGGAATAACACATCAAGGTCTCGCCTTCTTTGGCCACTTCGGCCATGCCAAGCCGGGTCAGCCCCTTGATGCCCTTGTCCCAGGCCTTGTTGCTCAGGCCGGAGGCCTCCTTCAGCTCCTGCAGGGGCATGGTCCCTGCTTTGCGGAGGAGTTCCAGGATGGTTTTTTCGTTTTCCTGCAATACCACCGGTTTTTTCTCGGGCCGCATCTGCGGGAAGAAGAGCACTTCCTGTATGGAGGCGTTGTCGGTCAGCAGCATTACCAGGCGGTCGATCCCGATCCCGATCCCGGAGGTGGGGGGCATGCCGTATTCCAGGGCGCGCAGGAAGTCCTGGTCGATAAACATAGCTTCGTCATCCCCTTTTTCGGAAAGCCTGAGCTGGGCTTCGAAGCGTTCCCGCTGGTCCAGGGGGTCGTTGAGCTCCGAGTAGGCGTTGGCGATTTCCTTCCCGTTGATCAGCAGCTCAAAACGCTCGGTCAGGCCGGGCTTCGACCGGTGTGCCTTGGTCAGCGGGCTCATCTCCACGGGGTAATCGATGATGAAGGTGGGCTGCACGTAATGGCGCTCGCAGTGCTCCCCGAAAATCTCATCGATGAGCTTCCCGGCACCCATGCTGGGGTCGGTTTCAATCCCGAGTTTTTCGGCTACTTCCCTAATGCCTGCCTCGTCCATCCCGTACAGGTCGTACCCCGTATGCTCGCGGATGGCCTCCAGCAGCGGCACCCTGGGGTAGGGCGCCTTGAAATCGACCACCTGCCCCCCCACGGTCACCCTGGTACCCCCCGTGGCTTCCCGGGCCACCTGTTCCAGCAGTTGCTCGGTCATTTCCATCATCCAGAGGTAGTCCTTATAGGCCACATACAGCTCCATGACCGTGAATTCCGGGTTGTGGGTGCGGTCCATCCCCTCGTTGCGGAAGTCTTTGGAAAACTCGTAGACCCCGTCGAAACCGCCCACGATCAGTCGCTTCAGGTACAATTCATTGGCAATGCGCAGGTACAGGGGGATGTTCAGGGCATTGTGGTGGGTCACAAAAGGCCGGGCCGCTGCCCCGCCCGGGATGGGCTGCAGGATGGGGGTTTCCACTTCCAGGTAGCCCCTCTCGTTGAAAAACCGCCGGATGCTGTTGGTGATCAGGGTGCGTTTGATAAAGGTATCGCGTACCTGCGGGTTTACCACCAGGTCCACATATCGCTGTCGGTAGCGCAATTCCGGGTCGTTGAATTCGTCATAGACCTTTCCTTCGGCATCGGTCTTGGGAAGGGGCAACGGGCGAAGGGCCTTGCTCAGGAGGGTGAAATTACGGACCAGGACGGTTTTCTCCCCCACCTGGGTTTTGAACAGGGTGCCCTCCACCCCAATGATATCGCCGATATCGAGTAATTTCTTATACACCTCGTTGTAGAGGGTTTTGTCTTCCCCGGGGCAGAGCTCGTCGCGGTTGAAGTACAGCTGCACCCGCCCTTCGCTGTCCTGCAGCTCGGCAAAAGAGGCCTTCCCCTGGATGCGGCGCGACATCAGCCGCCCGGCCAGGATTACCTCCCTGCCTTCCTCGAACTGGTCCCGGACGTCCCCCGAAAGGGTGCTTACCGGGAACAGGGCCGCCGGGTAAGGCTCGATACCCAACTCCCGGAGCTGATTTAATTTTTCCCTGCGTACGATTTCCTGCTCAGAAAGTTGCATCTTGTCTCGATTTCAGCCGCAAAATTACATTTTTTAGGGAAGAATAATGCGAGATGTCGATCCTGCCGCGCAAATTTGGACAAAAGCAGCGCTTCCTGATTAAAATCATGTAATCTTCGCTCCTGTGGCTTTTCTTTTGTGTAGCGATGCAAGGGGCCAACTCCTTTATCCGGGCCGTTGTTGTTTTAAACCCCCGGGCGATTTGATATGTAAAGGGTTCATTCCCAATTTTTTCCTAAATACGTTGTGTTATGAAGCATTTGTTTTTTGTCGCCCTGTTCCTTTTTGCAGGGGTTGTATCCCTCTCCGGCCAGGACCTGGCCCCTTACCTTAGGGTTGCCGAAACCGGTGAATCGATCCAAAAGGTTTCTGAAAAGGTTACCGGGGCCCTCCAAAAGGGGGGATTTGAGGTTTTGGGGACCTACCACCCCGCAAACAGGAGTTCTTTGACAGTCATTGCGTTTACCCGGGCGGATTTAAAAAATACGGTCATCAGGGTTGCGGATCGGGGAGCCCTTGGAGCCGTTATGAAAGTGGGGTTGGTAGCAAAAGATGGAAGGGTTACCGTGTCTTACACCAATCCAGATTACCTGTTGCGGGCGTATTTGCAAGACCATTATGCCACGCACCAGGGCGCGCTGGAAACGTTTGCTACGGACCTTAAAGCGGCCCTGTCGCCTTTAGGTAATGAATTTGTCCCCTTTGGGGGAACGGTGGATGCCGAAAAGCTCAAAAAATATCATTATAAAATGATGATGCCGTATTTCACCGATCCGGTAACCCTTGGGGAATACGCCTCCTTTGAAGAGGGGTTGAGACTGATAGAGGGCAATCTTAAAGCGAAAAAGGGAAATACCGTGCAGGTCTACCAATTGGTTTATCCGGACAAAAAAGTTGCTGTCTTCGGGGTGGGATTGAAAAGTCAGGAAGACGGGGAAGCGTATTTTCTGCCTAAAATTGGGGCGGAACACGCTGCCGCCCTGCCCTACGAGATTATCCTGCAGGGCAACAAGGCAACCATGCTCCACGGGAAATACCGGATCGCCCTGCACTGGCCGGACCTCACCATGGGGACGTTCATGAAAATCATGAGCACCCCCGGCGACATCGAAGATACCCTGGAGGGGCTCTGTACCCCGGGTAGCTGAACGGATGGGGCATAAAGGGTGCCCCCGGATATTTCAGGGGTCTTTTCTGCGCAAGGGGTGTAACGTTATGCGGGCTTCGGTGTCTAATGGAAGAGGTTGAACCCCATAATGCCCTGAAGTGAGTATCCTGCGCGTGTTGCTGGCCATTATCTTTCCGCCCCTGGCTGTCCTTGGCAAGGGTTGCGGCTCGTTCCTGATTGTGTTACTTTTAACCCTGTGCGGGTGGGTGCCGGGCGTTATTGCCGCCCTGATCATCCTGAACAATCCGAACTAAAAAAGCCAGTCGTGAAAAAAATCCGTTTCATCGGGATCCTTGCCCTGAGTCTGCTCTGGGCTTCCTGCCAGTTTACTGAAGAAATCCACCTGAATGGGGATGGTTCAGGTTCCATTGCCCTGCAGTTTGACGGCTCGGGGTGGATGGCTGACAGCACCCTTTTGGGCGGCAGGCAAGCCCGTGTCGATTCCGTAATCCGTTTTGCCGAGGTGCTCGAACAGCGGCAGGACCTTTCCCCGGTGGAGCGGGAGCAACTGGAACAGCTCAGGCCGTATCAGATGCGCATGGTTTCCGACCCGGAGACAGGGGAGGGCAGTTTTACCCTCTCGCGGGAGTTCCGCGATATCGGGGAGGTAGGGGATACCTTCAATGCCTTCCAGAATGCCGGGGCCCTGGATAAGGAAAAGGGCGGAACCCCCATGGGGGCCTCCAAAGAGGCACAACCCAGCACGGAAGTCTCGTACTCCTTTTCCGGGAACCGGTTTACGCGCCGGTCGGCCATTGTCGATTCCTTACTGCACCAGCAGCGCCTCGACAGCCTGGCCGGGGGGGATTCCTTCCTGGCGGGCTCCACCTACAAACTGAAAATCCATTTTCCCTCCAGGGTAAAGTCCGTAAACCAGGAAAAGGCCACCCTGTCCATAGATGGGAAAACCCTGTACCTTGAAGCCGACCTGGTGCAGTATTTGAAGAGCCCTGAAGTCCTGGATTTGGAGGTGGAGCTTGAGCAATAGCGGGAAACCAGGGGAAGGTTGCTTACCTTTGCCGCATGAACAGGCACGTCATTTTCGAAGACCTCGGGTTCCGGGACTATAAAGAGACCTGGGATTACCAGGAGGAGCGCTTTCAGGAAATCCTGCAGCTCAAGGTGCAGAACCGCCGTTCGGGCAGCGAACACCCGACGCCTAATTACTTCCTGTTTGTGGAACACCCCCATGTGTACACCCTGGGGAAGAGCGGCAACCCGGAAAACCTCCTGGTCTCTGAACAGGTCCTGTCCGATCGGGGGGCTTCCTTCTACCGGATCAACCGGGGGGGCGACATCACCTACCACGGCCCGGGGCAGGTGGTGGGCTATCCGATCCTGGACCTCGACAACTTCTTTACCGACATCCATAAATACCTGAGGTTCCTTGAGGAAATGGTGATCCGTACCCTGGGGGAGTACGGCCTTAGCGCAACGCGTTCCGGGGGGGAAACCGGGGTATGGCTCGATGTGGGCACCCCGCGGGCGCGAAAAATCTGTGCCATGGGGGTACGCGCCAGCCGGTGGGTGACCATGCACGGTTTTGCCCTGAATGTCAATGCAGACCTGTCGTATTTTGACCTTATGGTCCCTTGCGGGATCCGCGATAAAGGCGTGACCTCCCTAAGTGCCGAATTGGGCCGCCATGTGCCCATGGGGGAAGTCAAACAGAAACTCACCACCCATTTCAGGGAGCTTTTCGAAGTGGCCTAACCCTTTTTTCCGGATGGCGTACCCGGTTGAGGGGTTTGGCATGCGGCCTCAGCGGCGGATGCTGGTCAGTACCATGCGCCCATCGAGTTTTCCGTTTTTGTTATAGGTCTCGGATTGCACCATGCCCACGCCTTCTGCCAGCCAGGTCCGCGAGGAGATCGTGGTATTGGCCATCATCATTTTGGACTGGGATTCGCTGTAGAGCACAAAGCAATCGAAGGTGCCGGCAGGGGTGGTCACAGACTCCTTTTTTTCCACCCGGCGGTTAGTCATGTCCACAGCCACCTTCATATTGATCCCGCTCATTTTGATGGTCATTTCCACCCGGGCGTCCGGAAGGCTCTGGCCCACGACCAAATTGTTGGGTAGTTCAATGTCGGTTCCGCTGATTTCCATCTCCATCCCCTCATATTGATCCAGCATGCCCCCGGAGAGGAGCGACTGGTAATCGATCCGGATGGCCGAACCGGTGCACGTAAAGCCGTATTCCGTTTCATAGGTGTTCTTTTCCCGGGTATCTGAAAAGCCGATGTTCATCATCACCTTTTCCCCTTCGGAAGTTTCGGTGACGCTGGTCACTTCCTGCCATTGGGTGCCTTCCGTTTTGCCGTTTCGGCCATAAACCTCATATTCCAGGCGCGTGCCTACCTCCATCGGGTAATAGGTGCTGCAATTCTGTGCATAAGTTAGCGAAGGCAACATCCCCAGGCAGAAGCTTATCATTAAGGCGAATCGGATGGTAATGGGTTTCATGGGTGTATCTTTTTTTGGTTAGGGTTTGAATATATGGGTTTTTAGGGAATCGCACTATTGGCGGATAAAGACCACGCGGCGGTTTTGTGCTTTGCCATCCGGGCCGTCATTCGCAGCCACCGGCTCGGATTCCCCCTTGCCACGGGTGGATAGCCTGCCTGCCTCTGCCCCGTAGACGTCCACGAGGGCCTTTTTAACGGCCTCAGCCCGGGCTTCGGAAAGCTTTTGGTTGGCTGCGGTTTCCCCATCGGAATCGGTATGCCCTTCAATGAGCAAATTTATGCCCGGATCCTGCTGCAGGACTTGTGAAATTTGGAGGATGATCCCCATGGAACGCGGCTGCAGGTTGGCTGAGCCCGAATCGAACAGGATGCCATTGGTGGAGATAGAGCCTTCCGAAAGCAATTTGCGGCGCAGGTCCACCCCGCCTTCAGCAACCTTCAGGTTGGTGATGAAAACATCTTCCTTTCCGTCTTTAGTGCCGTCCACATCAAATTTCAGGGCTTTGAATGCCGAGCCTTCGGGGATAAAACGGGGTACATCCACGTATTTGGTCTCATTCACCCAAAGGCGGAAGCGGGACCCATTCACCGCGATGGAGATATGGGGTCGGTTCAACACTGCCTGGCGAATATCCGAACTTACCGCGCTGGCGATCACGTTGCCCTCCCCCGGGACGAAATTCCGCAGGCGGATGTCAAAGGCGCCATATTGCCCCAGCGGGAGGAATACCCGTGCCCAGTGGCCATCGGTGTCGAAGGTTTTCGTATCGCTCAGGGTTAATGTGAACCCCGCGGTGGAGGAGGTTTGCCCGTCGATCCCATTGACCATGAGGTCAAACTCTATGGTATAATCTTCCGGGAGGTCAGGGACATCGGGGATATACATGACCCTGTTCCCGTGGAGCACCCGCAACCATCGTTCCTGGGAATCGCCCAGCCGAACGACCTCCCCACTCCCATTGGTATTCCATTTGGCTGGGAAATCACCTATAAAATCATTTGAGAAATCATCAAAAAACAGGACCTTTTCGCCGGGCACAAAATCGAATTTGCTGTACACTTCCAGCGTTTTTGGCCCTGAAGGCCCTGCTTTTCCCTGCGGGGCCTGGGATCCGCCTTCCGGAGCCGGTTCGCCTCCCCCTTTCCCTGGGGCCGGGTTTTTACTCCGGGGCTCGCCCTGCCCGGGTTCCAGGATGCTGTCCAGCGCCTGGTCGGTCTTTTTGGAAACCTCCCGGTCGACGCGGCGCTCTACCGTACGTTCCGCCGCGCGCTCGGCGCGTTTTGCCAATTTTTTAAGGATTTGCCCGTTAGCTTCCGCGGCGCCTGCGAACAAAAGCGCGATTAGGAAGGGAAATTTCAGGAATACTGGTGTTTTCATGGGTATCAGTTCTCGGTTTGGTGCCGGAAAGGCACTTAAAATTAACAATTCCCCTTTGCTTGTGGCGGAAGGATGTACGGTTCGTTTTAATCCGCTTACCGATGGAGGCTATAGCCTTATCGTTGTATGCGGTAAACCACAATGGACTGATCGCGAAACGGTACGGCAAGTTCCGGGTTTCGATCATTGTCGATGTCGGCCATATCGGCCATCCCGCTTCCTTCCAGGGGGAAGCCGGGGAGGGGGGAGGCGTCGCTGCGGAAGAGGTATACCTGCTGGCTCTGCAGGTCGGTCACGGCCACGTAGATAATGTCGTGGAGGTAGAAAATCCGGGGCTGGGTATATACCCCGAGTTCCAGTTCCCTCCGGTTGCCCTTTACCTGCAGCCGGTTGTCATCCATCAGGGCCAGGGTGCGCGAAGTGGCGTCCATGCCGTGGTCGGGGTTGAGGTTCAGGGCGGTCCGGCTTACCTTTCCCCGGGGATCCACCCGCACCAGGTTGCCTTTGCGATCGGTAAAGGCAAACCCATCGCGGTAGGCAACCACGGCATTTGCCGAGAATTCGAATCGTTCTTTCACGGCCACCCGGGTATCGCCCACCCGGTTCAGGATCTTCAGTTCCCCGTTGTCGAGGCGGAAGACCAGGTAATCGCGGCTGCCGAAACGGATATGCCGCGGGGCATCGAGGATGGTGCTCCCCGCTTCGGTAAACTTGAACCCTTTCACGTCGCGCCCCTGCCCGTCGTACATCCGTACCCGCGATCCCTGGGTAACCACCAGGCGGTAGTTCAGGGTGCCTTCGTAATCGAAGACCGCCAGGGGGTTGAGGTTCCCACCGGGAAACTCCTTAGGGAAAGGGGCTACTTCCTTGCCGTCCCGGTCGAGTACCATAAGCTGGGTATCTGTGGCAAAGGCCATTTGAAGCCGCCCGTTCTTAAAAAGGTCTACCTGAACGATGTCTCCCTGGATGGGGCCCTTGAGCTGTTTTTTCCAGTATAGTGCTCCCTGGTTGGAAAACAGGTAGAGCGTATTCCGGTCGTCCTGTACGGCCAGGTCCATGCCCCCGGTCCTGTGGTTTTTGAGGAATTGTGGCCGGCTGGCTGCCGGGGCTTCCAGCGGAACCGAAAACGCGACCCCCGTCCTGGATTCTTCGACCGAAAGGGAGCCGGCACGGTGTAGCCGGTAGGCGCTCAGGCTAAAGGGGTTTTCCAGGTTCAGCTGGGCGGTGAGCAGGCTGCCTTCCGGCAGGTTTTCCAGTACTTTGGGATCCAGGGCTGCCGGCGAATTGGGATTGTTTAGCAGCCGGCTTTCCGCCGGGTTTTCCGAAACCACCAATACGCTCGATTCCGAGGCCAGGCCCGGGGCGAGTTTGCCGAAACGGGCTGAATGTTCAACCGTAGCCTTCCGGTTGTGTGCGCTGATGAGGGCCTGCAGGGGTTCCAGGGTAGGGGAAAACACAAAATCATCTTCCAGGGTACCGTAATATCCGAAGGCGGGCAGGGATTCCAACAAGGGGGCAAAGGCCTCCCGAAGCACCCCGCCTTCCTGCAAAGGGTAGACCAGGACCCCCTGGAAATCGACGGCAGCGCCCTGGTAGGGTTTCAGTTTCTCCTGAAGGCCCGAGGCATTCAGGCTGTGCAGTACCAGTAGCACGTCGGGCCCCACTTCCAACAGGGTCAGTTGTTCCACGGTTTCCGCCAGCAGCGGATAGGGGTTCTCCCGGCCCAGGAACTCTTCCTGGTTTTGCCGGAAGCGTTCCGGGAGTTGGAGGGAAAATGAAGCCCACGAAGTGGCGTTTTCGGGGATTACCCCGGCCGCTCTCTGCAGGGGGAGCACCGGGATGCCGCTGAGCAGGCGGGCGGGGGCCCGAAGCGAATCGCCGGGCAATTCCATGCCCAGTACGGCAAAACTGCCCTGACGGTTCAGGAAATCGAAGGCAGACCAGCCGCTTTCCGGGGTGGTACGTTCTCCTTTTGGTTCCGGGCCGGGCTGGCTGAGGGGATGCCCCTGCCCGGCAGGCAGGAAGAGGGTGGCCACGGCACCGGGGTTGGCGGCCTGAAGGGCCTTTTGAAGGTCCGCAGCGGGCAGGGGGTCCGCCTCCAGGACGGCATTCAGGAAGGTTTTTGAGGAGGCTGCCAGGCCGATGCCCTTATGCTGGCTTAAGGCCACACCCGTTGAATCGCTGGGTTTCCAAGACATTACCTGCGGCTGTGGGGTTGGGCCCCCCGGGTCCGGGGCCAGGGAATCCGTTTCCTGTTCGAAAATCAGGAGCCATGCCCCGGGGTTTTCGGTTCCTTTTGCAAAGACCAGCAGGGAACCGGGGGGCGGGTCAAGGGCAAGTACGGCCTCCAGTTCCGCCTGCCAGCCCCTTCCTTCGCTTTCCGGGCCAAAGGGCTTTAACAGGGGGGAGTTTCCCAGGTCTGCCCGGAATTGTTCGGGGTCGTTGATTTTTACCACCGCCCGGGCCGGAAAGGTTAAAAAATCGAGCGGTTCAGGCTGGGAGTCGGGGGCAGGCCCGCATCCGGCCAGGGACAGGGCTATAGCAAGGACTAAGGGGACCAGTTTTTTCATGCGTTTCCCGGGTATGAAGCAAAAATACGACCTAGAAACCGATTTTCAGTTGTTCCCCCAGCAGGCGGAAGCTTTTGCGGTGGAACGGAGTTGGGCCAAATTTCCTCAGGGCGTCGCGGTGTGCTAGGGTAGGGTATCCTTTGTTCCGGTCCCAGCCGTATTGGGGATATGCCTCGTGCAGTTCCTTCATCACAGCATCCCTGGAGGTTTTGGCCAAAATGGAGGCCGCGGCGATATTCAGGAAGCGTCCGTCGCCTTTAATCAGGCAGGTGTGGGGGATTTCGCGATAGGGATGGAATCGGTTCCCATCCACCGCAATCGCTGAGGGGCTAGGGTGCAGCTGGTCCAGGGCCCGGTGCATGGCGAGGATGGAGGCGCTCAGGATATTGATCCGGTCGATGGTTTCCGGGTCCACGTGGGCTACCGCCCATGCCAGCGCCTGTTCCCGTACGACTACGGCCAGGTCTTCCCGCATGGGGGCGGAAATTTTTTTGGAATCGTCCAACAGGGGATTCCGGAAGCCTTCGGGCAGGATTACGGCCGCGGCGGTGACCGGTCCGGCAAGGCATCCGCGCCCGGCTTCATCGGTTCCGGCTTCCATTACGCAACTAAAATAGGCCTGGAGCATCTAATGAGTTGGTAAGAATCATTTTGTTTAGGCTAAAGCGAATGTCGTTCAACAAATCTGTTAAAATGTTAATAAATCATTATCGAAAGTAGAAAATCCTTGGGGTTTTCATAAATCTAAGGATTTCTTTAACACTTCATAACGCAACAGATGCAAGCGTCTTGCATAATTAGCTCGGAATAATGATTTTTGCCACTGGCTAATTCAAAACACTAATTAAATGAGATCAAAATTAACTTGGATCTTAACACCGCTGCTGCTGGTGTTGAGCATGACGTTCTCCTTTGCACAGGAGAAAACGATTTCGGGTAATGTGGTAGATCAGAACAATGTACCGCTGCCCGGGGTATCCGTGGTGGTCGTTGGGACGACCCGCGGCACCCAGACTGATTTTGACGGAAACTACAGCATCAGCGTCGCCCAGGGGCAGGTGCTTCGGTTTTCGTACATCGGGCAAAAAACCGTGGACCGCACCGTCGGGGCAGCCAACACCATCAATGTGGTGATGGAAGAGGATGCTGAGGCCCTGGAAGAGGTCGTGGTACAGGGGTACCGGACTTCTACCCGGGAAAAGTCGAGCATCGCCGCCCAAACCATCAGTGCCACCACCATTGAAAACCGCCCCAACGCCAACGTGGTGCAAACGCTGTCGGGTCAGGTGGCCGGTCTGGACATCAGCACCAACTCCGGGCAACCGGGTGCAGCCCCCACCGTGCGCCTGCGCGGGGTGAACTCCATCAACGGAAACACCGCACCGCTGTTCATCGTGGACGGCACGCCGGTGGATGAAACCAACTTCCGGAGCATCAACCCCCAGGACATCGAGTCCATTTCCGTCCTGAAAGATGCCGGGGCCACCGCCATCTATGGAAACCGGGGTGCGAACGGGGTAGTGGTGATCAAAACGCGTTCCGGGGGCTTTAACACCCCCCTGCAGATCGACTACACAGGGATCCTGAGCTTCAGCACCCTCCAGGACAACGATTACAACCTGATGAACTCCCAGGAGCAATTGGGCCTGGAAGCACAACGCGGAGCAGGTCGGGGCAACACCCTCACCCCCGAGGAAATTGCCGCAGCCCCGACATTTGACTGGGTGGACTTCTTTTTCCGCACAGGGCTCACGCAAAACCACAACCTCCGTCTTTCCAGCGGCTCCCAGAATTTCTCCCAGGCCACTACCTTCGGGTATTTTGACCAGGAGGGGATCCTGCAGGATTCCGACCTGAAGCGTTTCAGCATCCGGAACAACATCACCGGAAAGACTGAGAACGACCGCTTTACTTACGGGACCAATATTTCGATCAACTATTCGAAATCCAATGAACCCAATAACATTGGAGGGACCGGGATCAACAGGAACTACATCCTGGGGGCTTATCAGTCCGTGCCTTACATTACGCCGGATGATTACACCAACGGGCAGGACCTGATCTCCCCGCTGCTCTTTTCCAACACCCCCCTGTTCCTGCTCGACCGTTTGCGGACATTCACCCGTTTTGACGAGGAGGTAAAGATCATCGGTAGCTTCAACGCGGCATACAAACTGACTCCGCAACTGACGGCAGCCATTACCATGGGGGGCGATTACCAGAGCGAATTCACCACTGAAGCGGAAGGCCCCACTTCTTTTAACGCCTTCCTTTTCGGGGGGGCAGAGAACCCAACTTCAGGGTATCAATCGCAGCAAAGCACCCGGGTATTTAGCTACAACCAGGTGACTTCCCTTACCTACGCCAACAGCTGGGGCAAGCACTCCATCAACGTGGCCGGGTACCTGGAATACTTCAAGGCCCACTTTAGGACATTCGGGTACTTCGCCAACGGGTTGAACCCGCTGACCTTCTACCCGGGTGACGGTTCCGGCCTGATTAACGTGGTTTACGACCAGGACGAGCAGGCCCTGCTGTTTCCGGATTTCCCGAACGCCAACATCCTGAATGCCGGGTTGTTCTCCTACTTCGGGCAGGCCGATTACGACTTCGACACCCGCTACGGGATTACCGGGACCATCCGCCGCGATGCTTCCTATCGTTTCGCCGGCAGTAACAAATGGGCCACCTTCTATTCTGTGGCCGGTCGCTGGAACATCCACAATGAGGCCTTTATGGACGGTTCGGTCTTCGACCAGCTGAAGCTGCGCGCCTCCTATGGAACGGCTGGTAACGACCGGATTGCCGGGGGTAGCTACTTTACCGCCCCTGACCTGACCCGGAACTTCTTTGCCACCGACCAGGGATATGCCCTGAACAACGCGATCTTCCTTTCGCAAATTGCCAACACCACCCTGCGTTGGGAAACCGTGACTTCAGCGAACATCGGTATTGACTTTGAAGTCTTCGACCGTCGCCTCCGCGGGTCTTTCGATGTCTACGACAAAAAGACCTCCGACCTGTTCCAAAGCACCCCGGTTTCCGCAATCAACTCGGTAACCGCGCTGAACGCGAACACAGGGGACCTGACCAACCGGGGACTTGACTTTACCCTGAACTGGGATGTGATCCGCAGCGAGGACCCCGATGGCTTCCGGCTGACCCTGAACGCCGTGGGGAACTACAACGAGACCGAACTTTCGAACCTGCCCAATGAGGAAGGCGAGATCATCGGCACCGGACGGAATGGCGGACGCCTTTTCGAATACTTTACCCTCCGCTATGCCGGGGTGAACCCCGCCAACGGGAACCTCTTGTTCTTCACCGCCGATGGCAATGTTACCGAGAACCCCAATGCAGATACCGACCGGGTATGGCTCGACAAGAACATCTTCCCCGACTGGCAGGGAAGCTTCGGGTTCAATATGGACTACAAGGGCTTCTTCCTGACTACCCAGTTCAACTACGTTACCGGGGTAGACCGTTTTGACAACGACCTGGCCGGCTTCCAGAACCCCGACAACATCGGGCAGTTCCGTTCCAGCCGCGACTTGTTCCGGGCCTGGACTCCGGACAACCGGGTGACCGACATCCCTTCCTATGATGCCTTTAACCGGGCTGCCTTTGGGTCTGACCGGTTCTTGAGGGAAGCGGATTACGTGCGCCTGCGTTTTGCGTCCATAGGGTACAATTTCCCGAGGAAATTTGTGGAAAAGGCCGGGATCTCCCGCCTGAGGGTATTTGGTAACGCAGAAAACCTGTTTACCTGGACGAAATGGAGAGGATTCGATGCCGAGGCACAGGACAACACCTCCAGGCTGTATCCAACGCCACGGACCCTTTCCGTCGGATTTGAATTAGGATTTTAAAAAAGAAAAAAGCAATGAAAAATATTAAAAACCTATTCTTGGCAATCGGCGTGTTCTCGGGGCTTGTGGCCTGTAACGACGCCATTGATATCGACCAGCCGGGACGGCTGGACGCAGACGCCGCCTTCCAGACGGTGGACGACCTGGAAGCGGGGCTCTTCGGGGTGTACGACCAGTTCGACATTTCCCCCGACATTGCCTTCCAGTCTATTTTCACGGATGAATTATCTATCGGTTTCGATAATGGTGGCCAGGGGCTGGCCGACTACGGCTTCGTGCTGAACGCCGGTAGTGATGCCCCCGAAGCCTTCTGGACCAACGGGTATGACCAGCTCAATGCGGCCAACCGCCTCATCGAAGCTGCAGAGATCGTCACCCCTGAAGACGCTGCGGACCAGGCGAGGTATAACCAGGTCCTGGGAGAAGCCTATGCCCTGCGGGCCTGGGGTCACTTTATCCTGCTGTCGTATTTCTCGCCGGATTATACCGATGACAATGCGCTAAGCGTGATCAACCTGGACTTCGTACCCACGATCGACCAGCAGTTGCTCCGCAATACCAACGGGGAGACTTTTGCCCTGATCGAGGAGGACCTCACCCGGGCGGCCAGCCTGATCACTG
Organism: uncultured Robiginitalea sp.; assembly: GCA_964539905.1. Lineage (GTDB taxonomy): Bacteria > Bacteroidota > Bacteroidia > Flavobacteriales > Flavobacteriaceae > Robiginitalea. Next base: position 10,044 of record CAZIJW010000024.1, on the reverse strand, counting down.
AGGACAACGGGGTCACCCGGATCAACGACGATTTCGTGACCGCTCTGCGGGCGCGGATCGCGGCTTATCGGGCAGATCCTACTGATCCCACCGATCCAAATTGGGCTGCTGCCGCATCCCTTAGCCAACAGCTGATCGATAAGTATCCCTTGGCCAACCGCGCAGAATATGAGGCCATGTTCCTGGATACTTCCGATGGGGAGGTGATCTTTAAGCTGGAGCGCACCAACAACGACACCTACGACGGCCAGGGCGCTACAGGCAGCCCGTTTGCCGGAGGATGGGCCGGTGCCCGCTTCGCTTTCGTGGATGCTACCCTGGCAGGATCCCCCTACTTTGAAATGGGGCGTTCCCTGTTCAACCTGCTCGACCCGGCAGACATCCGGTACGACGTGAATGTGGCACCCACCAGCCTGATCGACCCGGATTACCTGACCAACCAGAATCCGGCTACGGATATTTTGGTGGTGCAGAAGTACCCGGGCTCTGAGGGGCAGCCCCTGATGAACGACCTGAAGATCTTCCGCGCATCGGAAATGTACTTAATCCGCGCTGAGGCCCTGGTGGCCCAGAACAGCCTGGACCAGGCGGCAGCCCTGATCAAGGAGATCCGCGATGCCCGTTTCGGGGTAGCAACGGCCCAGCCTACCTTTGCCAGCCAGACTGCGGCTTATGCGGCCATCCTGAATGAGCGCCGCATCGAGCTGGCTTTTGAAGGACACCGGTACCTGGATTTGAAGCGTCTGGGTTCTGTGGCCAACCAGGGGGTGCTGAAGGACCCGGTAGACTGCGCCTTTAACGGGGCCTGTACGCTTTCTGCAGATGATTTCCGGTTTACATTGCCGCTTCCCATTGTGGAATTCAATGCAAACCCTGGCATCCGTGAGCAGCAAAACCCAGGTTACTAATCCATAACATCAGCGAACAATGAAAAAGTCTATTTTATTTCTATTTGCAATTTTTGGATTGCTGGTATCGTGTGAGGAAGATCTTGTCATCTTTGACAGCGAAAGGGGGCAAACCTATGTTCGGTTTGCTTCATCAACCCTCGAACTTCCCGTGGTATTTGATTCCAGCGCCGAGATTGAAATCCCGGTCCAGGTTTCCACTATTTCGGATACCGACCGTACCGTGACCGTTAATGTGGTATCCACAGGGGCGGAAAGCGAAGCGACTGCAGATCAGTACAGCTTCTCCAACACGGTGACCATTCCAGCGAATTCCTATACCGGTAACCTCGTCTTCACGGGGATTGATGCCGGGCTGGAAGTAGGAGAAACCAAGACCGTTACCCTTGAAATTACCGATATTTCAGGTGATGCCGACGCAAACTTTGATTCCCTGAGCTCCACAAGGATCAGCATGTTCCAGGTTTGCCCAGTTGGCCCTGAGTTCTTTATCGGGGATTATGTTCTGGAAACCCTGACCCCGGGAATCTTCGGTTCTGTGGTATTCCCGCAAGGGGTAGTGACCCTGGAGCAGGGAACCTCAAGCAATGATGCCCGGACCTTTACGGCGCAGATCTATCCCGATTTGGGTTCTTTCGCTCCGATTACCTTCAGGTTTACCCTGGTTTGCGGCACGGTAGTTGTCCCTTCAGGCCAGATAACCAATGTGGGTTGCGGTAGTTCTACGACCATCGGGCCGCGGAATTCCACCGGCGGATATACCGCAGATGACGACTCTGTAATCCTCATCGATTTTGCCGATGATGAAGGCGGGGCCAGCTGTGGCGCCCAGGCGAATGTAACCATCAGGCTGACCAAGGTCTAACCTGTAGCAAGGTTAATAGCAAAAAGCCCGCAACACTGTTGCGGGCTTTTTTATTGGGTTGTACAATTTATCACAGGGTATTGACGTGATTCAAAAGTTGGATCACCTCTTCCTCCGACTTCAACTTCAGCTTGTTCTCCTGAACAAAAGCCTCCGCTTCCGGGGAGGAGAGCGCCCCAAGGACGTCCTTTTTTCGGAGTTTTATTTCTTTTGCAGGGCTGCCTTCCCGGGCCAGGTAATAGGTAATCTCCTCATCAAACCGGGGGGGCTGCCCCTGGCTATAGGAAGATACTGCTGCTTCGCCTTCCCGGAATTCGCGTCGGTAGCGTTTAAGCAGGCGGGCCTTTCCGGGGTTTAACTCCACAAAGTAGCCCTGACGTTCGCCCGAACCGGCCTCGTAGGATTCGATCCGGAAGGTTTCCCCGCCCAACACGGCCCAAACGTAGTCGCGCTTGAACAGGGTGGTAATACCGCCTGAGCCCTGTACCTGCATCTCGTCCTGGTAGGCGTTGTACCGCATCATGGCCGGGTAGGGTTTCTCCCCTTCGCTGTAGACGGTTCCCCGGACGAACTCGTCTGTCAGGTACGGGCTGCCCTGTACGTTGGGGGGGAGGTTGTTCACCCCTCCGGAGGTGTTGTTGCTGAGGTAGTTGGACGGGAGGTCCAGGGCGGTCTGCGCAGAGACCAGGGGCATTGCGGCCAGGGTTAGGGCCAGTAGTACGTGTCCTTTCTTCATTGTATCATTTTAAGGTTTAGAATTCATATGCAAAAATCGTTCCGGGATGCCGGGCTACCCGGGTTATTCCACCCGGAACACAAACACTTCCGACTGGGTGCGGTTGCCCGCTTCATCCAGGGTCTCCACCTGCCAGAAATACGTCCCCGCCCCGACCAGGGCTGTTTCGAAGGAAGTTGTGGTCAGGCCTTCCGCGAGGCTGGGGGGCGGGTCCTGCGAGCCAAAGTACAGGGTATAGGAAGCGATGTCGTCGTCTACATCGCTGCCGCTCCATTCGAGCTGTATGGTTGCGGAAGCTGAAACGGTACTCCCCCGGGTTGGAGTGATGGCCTGGGCCGGAAAGGGGGCGTAGTTGGTAATCCCCGGCCCGGCATTGTAAAACTGCCAAACCGCACTGCTCGCCGTTTCGGTCGTGCCATTGGCCCTGGAGACTACAAACCACTCGTAAGGCACCCCCCGCAGCAGGGTTATGTCCACTGCGTTGGTGTTGCTGCTGGCCAGGGCCGTAGACCCCGTATTCAGGTTGCGCAGGTTCACCTGGTAACTATCGGTGTTCTCGGAGGCATTCCACTGGAAGGTCACCCGGCTTTGGTTGTCATTTACAATTACCCCTTCGGTACATTCGGAGTCATTTTCCGGGAAGACCAGGGTGGCAGCCCTGGGCCTGGGCTCGGGTTGGGGTTGCGGCTCCGGCTCGGGGTTTCCGCCGCTGTCGCCACCCCCGCAGGCGGCGGTCAGGGCCAGGGCAGCCAGGGCCAGGATTCGGGTAAAACAGGCTGTTCCTTTCATCGCTTCAGGATTTTATAGGTATAGAGTTGGCCGTTGTGGGTCAGGTTCAGCAGGTACACGCCCCGCGCGTAGGCATCCATGTTCAGCTGTACCTTTCCTTCGCTGACCGTAAGCATTTTGTTCAGCAGGCTGCTCCCGTCCATCGCAAAGAGGCGGATGCGGACTTCCTCCCCGTCGGCTGCCGGCAGGAACACCTGCAGGTCGCCCCCTTCAATGGGGTTCGGCAGGGCCAGAGGGGCTTCGGCCAGGGTAATGGTCTGGGTGTAGGCACCCTGGCAGTCCAGGTCGGTTTTCACCTCCAGTTGGTTTACAGGCTGGTCCAGGGGCAGCGTTATTTGTGAAGCCGTGGTCCGGTAACTGCGGCCGTTCAGCACGATGGTGTATTCCCTGCCCCCTTTCAGGTCGAGGGCCACTTCCCTGCCCAGGGTGCTCACCTTGCTGCTGACGGAAAGAGCTTCGGGCTGGGGTACCTCCAGGGTGAAGCACAGTTCGAAATCAGGCTGGTTCTCCACGGTTATACAGAGGTTGTAGCTTCCCGAGGCCAGGTCGGGGAACTGGATTACATCGGTAAAGGGCAGGGTGGTATCGGCCCCGTTCCCGCTCAGGGTGGCCACATAATTGAGGGCCTCCACGGCCTCCACGGAGATGGAGCCGTTGTTGCTGCTGCGGCAGCTCTCCCCCGTAGTCTGTACCAGGAAGTTCGTGGCCGGCAGGGTGAATACCGGGCAGCCGTCGAGGCCCACCACCGTGCCTGTTGGCGTGTCGGGGCAATTGTCGATGGCGTTGGGGACCCCGTCGTTGTCGGCATCGTTGTCGCATACGTCGCCGATGCCGTCATTGTCCTCGTCTTCCTGCCCGGGGTTTGCCGCCAGCGGGCAGTTGTCTTCCAGGTCGGGGATGCCGTCGTTGTCGTCATCCGGGTCGCAGGCATTCCCCAGGCCGTCGCCGTCGGCATCGGCCTGGTCGGCATTCGCGATCAGCGGGCAGTTGTCGGAGGTATCCGGGATGCCGTCGTTGTCGTCATCCTCATCATCCTCAAAGCCCACAACCCCCAGGTCGTCGATCACCACGCCTTCCTGGTTCACCAGGGGGTCGGCGTGGAAGACAACGCGGAAGACCACATTGGTTTCGCCCGTAAGGTCAGGCTCCCCCCGGGCGGCATTGGCCAGGAAGTCGTAGGCGTATTCCGTTAGGGTGGCGTTGGTGCCCGTCCATTGGGCCCCCGGGCAGTTCTGGCAGTCGTCGGCTTCCCCGGAACTGAAATTCGTCCGGTCGCTGGTGTACCAGTTGGGCTGGCTGTCCACAGACCCCAGCACACTCCAGGTAGTCCCCTGGTCTGTGGAGTACTGCACGTATACAATATCAAAGTCCTGCTCCAGGTCGTAGGCCATTTGAAACTTCAGCACCGGGGCCAGCAGGGCCGAAAGGTCGTAACAGCCGGTAAGCAGGTAGGCCCTGACCGCGTCGGGGTGGTTGCCGTCGAGGTTGGTGGCGTATACTTCGGACCCTGAAGCGGCCTGGTTGAGCAGGGTCCCGGAAGGCACCCCTTTTTCCCAGAGCGCCCCCGCCCCACCTTCATTATAGGTCAGCAGTTCGGTCCCCGCCCCCTCAAAATCGTTCAGCGCATTTTCTACGCCAAAGCCGTTAATAAAAAAGGTATGTTCGATGGTATTGTTGTCTGCAAAGGCGTCGCCATTGGTGGTTACGGTAACTTCCAGCCGGGCTTCCCCCGTAGCGGCAATATTGAGGGCGGGCAGGTCCACTGTGGCGGTTTCCCCGCTGGCCAGGGGCAGGGCCTGGGAAAACTGGGTGCCGCCCGTCCCGTTCACCGAAAAGGCCACATTGATCTCCGTAATCGGATTCAACCCGTTGTTTTCCACCGTGATGGCGGGAAGGATGTCCCCGCACAACACGGCCCCGTTTTCCGGGGTCAGGCCTACCAACCGGATGTCGGTATCGGGCACCTGCACCGGGATGGGCGACTGCCAAACCCCCCTCCCGTAGGTGCTGGCCGTGATCAGGCCATCGTCGAGGCTGATGTCGAGGTCGCTCACCGCGGTGCTGGGCAGGCCGGCGAAATAGGGTTCCCAGGTAGGGGCTTCCCCGTTGGCTTCAGCAGTCTGTATGATGGCTTCGTCGATACGGTAGACGCCCAGGTTGGTACCCACATAAATGGGGTTATCGGTATGCCGCCCCTGGTGCACGATGGCAAAGAGCGCCTGGTCGGCCGGGAGGTCGAAGGTAAGGTCCACTTCCGGCCCTGGATCTCCGTTTTCGTTGATCGGAACTTTCCAGACCTTGCGCTGGGTCTGCGCCAGCTGGGTACTCTGTCGGACCCCCACCCTCAGGGACGTCACCACATACAGGGCCGAGCCGTCGTCGGTATCCAGCGCCATGTCGGCAATCGCAAAGTCGGCGTTGAAAAACGCCTGGAAGGTCTGCCCCCCATCCTTGCTTTGATATACAAAGGTATCTTCTGCGGCATAAATGATGTTTGGGTTGGTGGGGTCCACCAGCAAATCTTCCAGGACTTCCCCCTGGTCAACCCCCCCGAAATTGTTGGTGGAGACCTTTTCCCAGGAGGTGCCCACCAGTTTATACACCCCGTCGAACCCGCTGTAGAGGTCCCCCGTGCTGCTGATGGCCAGGGGGGTAATCCAGTTCCCGTTGACCCGGTTCCCCTGTGCGTTTTCCGGAGGGGTCACCACGGCGATGGACTGGCCTGAATCGGAGGAAATGTTCAGGGTGCCCCCGAACTGGGTAAACCCGTACACGATGTTGTCGTTGTTGGGGTCGATGGCGTTGTCCATCCCGTCGCCCCCGTGGTAATTGTTCCACTGCCCCTGGTTGAGGACCTGCCCGCCGTTGTCCTGCAGCCCGCCGATCATCTTCGAAGGGTTGCCGGGGGAAACCGAAAGCTTGTAAAACTGCCCGATGGCCATCCCGCCCGTAAAGTCGGTAAAGGTACTGCCCCCGTTTTCGCTTACGTAAATGCCCCCGTCGGTGGCAGCGTAGAGCTTGTCGTTGAAAAATTTGAGGCTGTGGATGTCGGCATGGGTGTAGGCGGCGTTGTTCAGGAACCATTCATTGAGCTTGAACCAGCTGTTTCCCCCGTTGGTGCTTTTCCAGATGTTCAGGCAGCCCATATAGACCTCATTGGCATTAGTGGGTGACACCTCCAGGGCCAGGTCGAACCAGGCCTGGTTCGACTCCATGATATTCACGGTGTTGGGGCTTTCCACAAAGGTTGCCCCGCTGTCTTCGGATTTATAGAACCCCTGGTAGGTGAAATTCTGGGAGGCGGTATTGGCTGCCAACACGTAGAGTACCTCCGGGTTGCCCGGGCTCACCCCGAGCACCACCCGCCCGGCATTAGTGGGCAGCACGGAGCTTTGGATGGGCTCGAAATCGGCCCCGTTGGTGGTTTTATAAAACACGGTCACGTTGCCCCCCCCCAGGATATGGGCGTTGGAAACGGCATACACGGTATTCGGGTCCCCGGGTTTCAGCTTGAAGTCGGAAATATACCCGGTTTGCACCCGGTCCCAGGTGGCCCCGGCATCGATGGATTTAAAGAGCCCGCTGCTGCTGCCCACCCAAAGGATGTTGGAGTTGGTGGGGTCTATGGTGATCTCGTTCAACAGGGTGTTGACGTTCGTATTGGAGGGGTTCAGCCCGGTTTCGTTCCAGGTCTGCCCGCCATCCGTAGACTTAAAGACCCCGATGCTGTAGGAATCGGCGGCGTCATCGTCTCCGGTCGCGACGTAAAGGGTATTGGAATCGTTGGGGTCGATGGCGATGCCCGAGACCCCGATCTGGGGGAAATCGTCAAAGAGGTTTACCCAGGTCTGCCCCGCATCGGTGGATTTCCAGATCCCCCCTGCCGGGGCGCCCACGTACCAGGTGTTGGCATCGTTGGGGTCCACCGCAGCGGCGTTCAGGCGGCCAATCCCGGGAAGCCGCCCGGAGAAGATGCCCACTTCATTGGGGCCAATGGGGTTCCAGTTGGCTACCGGGTTGGGGGTTTTTCCGCTCAGGTCCCGTTTGGCCTGCCAGCTGTCCCAATAGGTTTTGGAAACCGGCAGGTTGCCCTGCGCGTCCGCGAAATAGCTCCAGAAGAATTCCCAGCGCTTCAGGGGTTTGAACCCGCTACCTTTTTTAAAGGGGTCCCTGCCCTGCCAGTACCCGTCGAGGGATTCCTGGAAGTCAAACAGGTTGACCGGTTCCCCCGGCGTGTTGGAGTACGGAAATACGGTTCCGTCAGGCCCCTGCAGGATGGCGTCATTACCGACATTTTGGGCGTGGAGGAGCCCTGCTGTCAGTAGACAGCACAGCGCAAGCAAGCGATTCATAACAACTTTTTTGTAAAGATGCCTAAAAATGCGGAGTTTTTCAACTTTTTCCGCCATCGGGAGCATGGTTTCCTTCCATCGGCCAGGGCAACAGGCATAAAGCCTCCCCGCGTTTTCCGGCAGAAGTTTCCGGCCCCGATTCGCGAAAAAAGGTACCTTTGCCCCTGAAGTACATCGCTATGCGCCTGTTGTCCATTTTTCTGTTGTTTTTGCTCTCCGGCCCCGCCTTTGGGCAGGTTCCCCCCCGGGAAGCCACCCGGCTAAGCGATACCACCCGCCTGAGGGGCCAGGAATTTGCCCAGAAACAACGGGCAGGCAGGCAAGCGGAAAAACCAGGCATTGAAGCGTACAAAATCATTTCCCATGCCGGGGATACCACGGTGCTGGATACCTCCCTGACCATCCGGAAAGAATACCGCTACAACTACCTGAGGCGCGATGATTTCGAGCTCATGCCCTTTTCCAACGTGGGGCAGCCCTACAACCGGTTGGGGGCCAACCTGAACAAGGCCCGCTGGTTTCCCGGCCTGGGGGCCCGGGCGCGGCATTTCAATTATTTTGAGGTGGAAGACATCGCGTATTACAATGTGGCCACCCCCATGACCGAGCTCTTTTTCAAGACTACTTTTGAGCAGGGGCAGCTCCTGGATGCCCTGCTTACCTTTAACACGTCGCGCCGGCTGAATTTTTCGATTGCCTACAAGGGGTTTCGCTCCCTGGGAAAATACCGGGAAGATGAGGTGAGCTCCGGGAATTTTCGGGCGACCTCCAATTACGTAACCCAAAACGGGCGGTATCGCCTGCGGGCCCACATCGCCACCCAGGAAATAGAAGGTCAGGAAAACGGGGGACTCCTCGACAAGGAAGTGCAATTTGAATCGGAAGATGACCAGTTTTCGGACCGGCGGAGGATTGATGTGTTGTTTCAGGGGGTAACCAACAAAGTGGTTGGCAAGCGCTATTACCTCGACCACCAGTACCGCTTGCTGGGTACGGCAGACAGCACCAGCGGGAAAGCGGCCCTGACGCTCGGGCACCGTTTCGCCTATGAAACCAAATTTTACCAGTACCGGCAGGGAAATAACGGGGCCGAGTACTTTGGGGAGCAGATTTTTCAGCCCATCGACGACAAGGCCTACCTGAAGACTTTCTACAACCGGTTCAGCCTGGGCTTTGGCAACCGGGCCCTGGGGGACCTTGAGGTTTCCGCTACCCTGTATCAGTACGACTATTATTTCACCAGCATCCTTCAGACCAGCTCGGGGGTGATCCCCAACCGGCTCAACGGGGAGGAGGTCGTCGGCGGAGCGCGATGGGATAAGGCGTTTGGCAGGTTCCGCCTCAGGGCGGAAGGCGGGTTGGGCCTGTCCGGGGACCTTACCGGGTCGTTCCTCGATGCCAGTATGGAACTGCCCCTGGGCAAGAGGAATTCCCTGGTAGCCGGCATCCACCATTCGGCGCGAAAGCCCGATTTCAATTTCCTCCTGTACCAGTCCGATTACCTGAATTATAACTGGGACAATAGCGGCACCTTTGAAAACGAACAGGTGCAAAGCGTCTTTGCCAATTTCCGTTCGGCGGCCCTTGGGGAGGTGCAGTTCCAGTACAGTTCCGTGGAGAACCATTCTTTTTTCCGTTCCACGGCCGATGCCGCCCAGATCGAAGCAGGGGAGGAGCGGGCCTTTATCCGGCCTTTTCAGCAGGCCGACCGGATCGGACACCTGCGGGTGAAGTATGAGAAGGAATTCCGCTGGCGCAAATGGGCCCTGAACAATACCCTGCTCTACCAGGAAGTGGACCAGTCTTCCAACGTCCTGAACGTGCCCTCCCTCATCACGAGGAATACCCTGTATTTTTCCAGCGATGTCTTTAAAAAGGCCATGTTCCTGCAAACGGGGGTTACCTTCAAGTACTTTACGGAATATACTATGGACGCCTACAACCCGCTCATGGCGGAATTCTTTGTTCAGGAGCGCGAAAGCCTGGGGGGCTTCCCCATGCTCGATTTCTTTATCAACGCCAAGGTGCGGCAGACCAGGATTTACCTCAAGGCCGAGCATTTTAATTCTTCCTTTACCGGCAACCGTTTCTATTCCGCCCCGAATTACCCGTACCGCGATTTTGTGATCCGTTTCGGGCTGGTTTGGAACTTCTTTTCCTAGGCCCGGCGTCCGGGCTGGCTTTTATCCGCCTGATGGCCTTTGCTGCGAAACCCCCTGATTTGTAGAAAGTTGTATATTTTTTTAATTATTTTAACCATTAAAACATTGAAATTCAGCAATATAAGAGATTGGGAAAGTTTTAAGTAAAATTTTTTCATTCCATGTTTGGGGAAGCCGAAAAACCCTCTTATATTTGCACCCGCTTTTGAGAGGAACTGGGGGATGACTTCGG
>CAZIJW010000023.1:4519-48610 GCA_964539905.1 uncultured Robiginitalea sp. | reverse complement strand
GTAGCCCGTAGGGGAATCGAACCCCTGTTACCAGGATGAAAACCTGGCGTCCTAACCCCTAGACGAACGGGCCATTCGCCTGATGATGAAATCGATTCCAAATAGGCAGGTGCAAAAATACAATTATTTTTTACTAGACCAACACCTCCCCCGGTTTTTTTATGCCCTCAATAGGCTTTTGCAAACAAGACCCGGTAAGGCGAAGGTTTTCCGGTCACCATGCACAGCCCTGGGTCCGGTTTCGGGTCCAGGGGGATACAGCGGATGGTGGCTTTGGTCTCCTCCTTGATGCGCTGTTCCGTCTCCTCCGTGCCATCCCAATGGGCTGAGAGGAACCCCCCTTTGGACTCCAGGACCTCCTTGAACGCTTCATAGGAATCCACAGGGGTAATGCGCGCTTCCCGGAAGGCCAGCGCCCGCTGGAAAATATTCTCCTGGATCGCATCCAGAAGGCCGGTGATGTGGTCTACCACGGCGTCAGCCGGAACTGTTTCCTTCTCCAGGGTGTCGCGCCGGGCCACCTCAAAGGTGCCGTTCTCCAGGTCCCTCGGCCCCAGGGCCAGCCTTACTGGCACCCCCTTCAGCTCGTATTCATTGAATTTGAATCCCGGTTTATGGGTATCCCGGTCATCGAAATGCACTGAAATCCCCTTCTGCCTGAGGGCCTCCATCACCGGACGCACGGCATCGCCGATGGCCACAAGCTGTTCCTCGCCCCGGTAAATGGGTACGATAACCACTTGTATCGGGGCCAGGCGGGGGGGCAGGATCAGGCCATTGTCGTCGCTGTGGGTCATCACCAGGGCCCCCATCAGGCGGGTGGATACCCCCCAGGAGGTCGCCCAAACAAAGTCGCGGTCACCATCCCGGGTGTCGAACTGCACGTCAAAAGCCTTTGCAAAGTTCTGGCCCAGGAAATGGGAAGTTCCGGCCTGAAGGGCCTTCCCGTCTTGCATCAGGGCCTCGATACAATAGGTTTCCTCGGCCCCCGCAAACCGCTCGCTGGGCGTTTTGGTCCCCCGGATGACCGGCACGGCCATATGCCCTTCGGCAAACCGGGTATAAATCCCCAGGATGGTCTCGGCCTCCTCAATCGCCTCTTCCCTGGTGGCATGGGCGGTGTGTCCTTCCTGCCAGAGGAATTCCGAGGTGCGGAGGAACAACCGGGTACGCATTTCCCAGCGGACCACGTTGGCCCACTGGTTGATTTTCAGGGGGAGGTCCCTGTAAGATTGTATCCATCGGCGGTAGGTGTCCCAGATGATGGTTTCCGAAGTCGGGCGCACAATGAGCTCCTCCTCCAGTTTGGCGGTCTCATCGACCACGATGCCGCTGCCATCCTCCGCGTTTTTGAGCCGGTAGTGGGTAACCACGGCGCATTCCTTGGCAAACCCCTCCACATGGCTCGCCTCCTTGCTCAGGTACGATTTGGGGATGAAGATGGGGAAATAGGCATTCTGGTGCCCGGTATCCTTGAACATCTTGTCCAGGGCTGCCTGCATCTTCTCCCAGATGGCGTAACCGTAGGGTTTGATCACCATACAGCCACGCACCCCGGAATTTTCAGCCAGGTCGGCTTTAACCACCAATTCGTTATACCATTTGGAGTAATCCTCCGATCGCTTGGTCAAATTTTTACTCATGGGCAGGAGTTTGGCACAAAACTTGTTATTTTATTAACGGAAATAGTTGTCAAAACTAACTATTTTTAAGATGTTCAACAATATAAAATTCTCGCCATGATACCTGTAATCACCCCGCAAAATTTGAGATTAACCGGCCTGGTCGGGTTCCTGGGGCTTCTGCTGGCTTCCTGCGGTTCCTACCAGCAGGCTTCCTATTACGATCCCGACGGGATTTACTCCGGGGGCACGGAACGGGTAACGGAGCGGGTAACCGTTCAGGACAAACGCACCCCTCAGCCGCGGAACCAGGAGGTTCAGGATGGATTTTACCAGAATTACTTCGGGGATAAAGCGCGCCAGCTCGACGAGGTGCTGGAAGGCGAGGTCTTTACCGACCCGGACTCCTACTCCAGCGGACGGGAGGCAGACAGCCTGGGACAGGTGCAGGGGAATTATTTCCAGGATTTCAATAACGATTACGCCGGCAACCCGGGGTGGGGCGACCGGGCCGATAACGTCAGCATCAATTTCTACGGCGGTGCCGGATGGAACAACTGGGGCTTTTACGACCCATGGCTCTGGAACGGATGGGGCTGGAACAATTGGGGTTGGGGCCCTGGATGGAACAACTGGGGCTGGGGCCTTGGATGGAACAACTGGGGCTGGGGCGCCGGCTGGGGCTGGGGCTGGGGTGCCGGTTGGGGCTGGGGCTATCCTGGTTGGGGCTGGGGCTATCCTGGCTGGAACAACTGGGGCTGGGGCTACCCCTATTACCGGAACTATGGTTTTGCCGCCGGACGACGGGGGAATTACAACCGGTATAGCAACATCAATGCGCTGGGAGCCCGGTCGGTTATGGCCGCCAACAACACCTCCCGCGTACGAACCAATAGCGGGCGCTCGAACCTGGGGACCAGCAACCGGTACAGCTCGGCCCGCACCAATCGGAGCACCCTCGATGCAGCTGCCCGTAACCGGGCCTACCGTACTACCCGGGCTACCAGGGCCACCCCGGCCTATGCCGACCGGAGCCGTTCGGTGAGGACCTATACCGGGGCGCCCAGGCCTTATACTAATGCACGGGGGAACACCTATGGCAACAACACCTATCGCAGCCGGGCCGGGAACACGTATTCCGGGAGGACAGGCAGTTCCCCCGGGCGGTCATACCAAAACTCCGGCTCCGGGAGCGGGAGGTCATATGGCACTTCCCCAGGATACAGGAGTTCCGGCAGCAGTCGTTCCTCCGGCAGCTACCGCAGCTCCTCAGGAAGCAGTCGTTCCTCCGGCAGTTTCCGCAGCTCCTCAGGGGGTAGCCGCTCCTCGGGAAGCATGCGCAGCAGCGGGGGCGGGGGGCGTTCCTCAGGAGGGGGCCGTTCCTCTGGCAGGGGCAACCAACGCTAATCACAAGCTCACTAATCCTTAACTTTCCTTCCCGATGAAACGTATTGCTGTTTTCACATTGTTCTGGCTATGTGCTGCCGGCAGCGCCCAGACGATCAACGATGTACTCCGATATGGCCTGGAAGACCTCCAGGGAACGGCCAGGTACCAGGCCATGGGTGGGGCCTTCGGGGCGCTGGGGGGCGAACTCTCCGCCCTCTCGGTCAACCCTGCCGGTTCTGCCGTCTTCAACAACGGCATGTTCGCCCTCACGGCTTCCAACTACAACCGCAACAATTCTGCCGACTTCTTCGGGACCCGCACGGAAACGAGCCTGAATGCCCTGGAGCTGAACCAGGTGGGCGGGGTCTTCGTCTTCAGGAGCACCAGTGGTTCGCCCTGGAAAAAACTGGCCCTGGCCATCAATTATGACCTGGTCGAAAACTTCGACAATGAATTCCTGGTCAGGGGCAATTCCCCGGTGGGGACCGACCAGTATTTCCTGTCCTTCGCCCAGGGGGTGCCCCTGGGGCCGCTGCGGGTTCAGGACGGGGAATTCATAGAAGATGCCTACCTCGATATCGGGTCGAGCCTTGGATTTGCTGACCAGCAGGCTTTTCTGGGGTTCCAGGCAGGGTTCATCGACCCGGTGGACCCCGACAACGACAACAACACCCAGTATTTTTCCAATGCGGCCTACAATACGGTTTCGCAGGAATACCTCCAGAGGACCAACGGGTTTAACGGCAAATTCACCATGAACTTCGCCGGGCAGTACCAGGAAAATCTATACCTGGGGGCCTCCCTGAACTTCCATTCCGTCGTTTACGAACGCCTTACCCTGCTCGATGAAACCGGGTATGACCCGACCTCTGAAATCCAGGCGTCTTCCTTCGACACCTTCCTCAGGAGCGAAGGGGCGGGGTTTTCCTTCGGGTTGGGGGCCATTGCCAAACTGAGCGAAATGGTCCGCGTGGGGGCGAGCTACCAGTCCCCTACCTGGTATAGTCTGGCGGATGACTTTTCGCAGCGGACCAATACAGACTTTGCGGATAAAAACCCCGACATCACCTTTATCGACTTCGGGATTGTGAACCTCTTCGAGGAATACACCGTAAAAACCCCGGCGCGGCTTACAGGCAGCATGGCCCTGGTATTCGGGCTCAACGGCCTGCTGAGCTTCGACTACGGGTACCAGGACTTCTCCCGGGCCGAGCTAAGACCCAATTCAGACCCCAGTTTCAATTCGGAAAACGCATTTATCTCCCAACAGCTCGGGGAGGTTTCCACCTTCCGCCTGGGCGGGGAATACCGCCTGGGCCCAGTGAGCCTGAGGGGCGGATACAGGTACGAAGAAAGCCCGTTCCGCGACAATCCCAACTGGGGCGACCTGGAGGCCATATCCGGGGGCCTGGGCTACAGCTGGGGGGGCAGCCGACTCGATTTTTCCTTCAGCCGGGCCGAACAGGACGTACAGGAATCCCTCTTTGATATCGGGCTGAGCAACGCCTCGGTGAACCGGGTCAACCGGTTTTACACGCTGAGCTATACGCTGAATTTTTAGGGATAACCCCCGAAAGACCACACGGCCCTGTTGGGCCGTTTTTTTTTTAGCGCTTCAGGGAAAAGTGGGCCCGTACCACCTCCTGTACCGGTTGCCCGTTATCCTGCCTGACATATTCCAGGCGGAACCAGTAATCTGAGGAAGGAAGGGGCCGGCCATTGAAGGTCCCATCCCAGCCGGGGCTGGTTTGGTCGAGCTGCTTGAGGAGTTTCCCGTACCGGTCAAAAATAAACACGACGGGGTCGGTCAGGGTTTCGATCCCCTGGATGTTCCAGGCATCGTGGATCCCATCCCCGTTCGGGGTGAAGAACTTCGGGTAGCCCACCACCAGGAAGGGGATGGGGTTTGTGGTGCCGCACCCGTTGGTGTCATTCACCACCACGGTGTTTTGCCCGGGGGGTACGTCGAGGAAAACCGGGGATTCCTGGAAAGGCCCGCCATTGAGTGAATACTCATAACTGCCCCCGCCCAGCACGGTAATCTCCACATTGTTCTGGTCCGAAAGGCTGTCCAGGATGTTCACCCCCACCGGCCCGGGAACCCCGTAGAACGTAATCAGGATGTCGTCGGTAAAGGTTTGTGCCGTATTGGTGAGAATTTCAACAAAGTAGCGTCCAGAAACAGGGCTGCTTACCGTTAAAAAAAATGGGTCGGCAGGGTTTAACACCTGGTCGATTACCCCATCATCGTTAAAGTCGACCGACCAGGTCACGTTGGCGATATCCGGTCCGGCCGGGGAATTCAGGGCGCTCAGGACAATGTCGGGGTCCCCGTTGCAGGCAGCGATATCCAGACCCAGGAACTCGTCGCGCAGGGTGCAGTCCAGGGCATTGTTTTGGTCGGCATCCACGGAGGAACCCGTAAAAGTCAGCGTGAAGGCCTCCGGGTCCCCGTCAAAGTTGGTGTTATAATTATTGACCAGCAGGTAGTAGACCTCCCCGGCCTGTACCTGCAGCCACTCGTCGTAGGTGTTCTGGCTTCCTTTGATAAAGGGCTGCCCCTGCTGGCCATTGGCCGGGTTTACCCCGATGCCCGTAAACCCGGTGGTGTTGACCTCGTAGTTGCAACGGATGGGCTGGGCCGTACCATTGCTGATGGCCCCGCAATCCACATCAGGCCCATATAGGGCGAAATCCCATTCGGCCGTGATGCTTCCCCCGGGGGTAACCGGCAGGGCTTCGATGTCAAATCCGATTTGCCCGTCTGTCCCCGCACGGAAAACGAACCAGGAGGTGTTGTTTTCAATATTGGCCGAGCTGACGCTGCCTTTTTCAAGGCATCCCGTTTGCCGGATCACATCCGGGTCAAAATCGTCTATAGCCCCGCTCCCGTCGGCCACCCAGGTCATTACCGAATCGGCACATACGGGGATGGCTGAGCGGCAATCCGGGGAATTCTGGGCCTTTACCCCCTGGGTAAAAACCACCAACACCATAAGGGTAAGCAACGAGTTTCTCATCGCAGGCAGGCAGGCTTTGAAGTATATAACTGAAAGGGGGCCATTTTAGTATTCCATACCCCCGTGTTTTAGACCAATGGACCAGTATCTTTCCCACAGGCCCTGAAAGCCCTTAGCGCACAAGGGAAAAGTGGGTCTTGAGGTAGCGGGCTTCTACCCGCTGCCCCTGTTCATTGGTGTAATTCAGGCGGAACCAGTAATCCGTGGCAGGCATTTGCCTGCCGTTAAAGGTACCGTCCCAGCCGGCGCTGGTGGCGTCCAGCTGTTTCAACAGCTTTCCATACCGGTCGAAGATGAAAATTTCCGGGTCGGTGAGTTGCTCCAGGCCCGTGATTTGCCACAGGTCGTTCAACCCGTCCCCGTTCGGGGTAAAAAGGGTGCCAAAGCCGACCACCGTAATGGTTTCAGAAAGGCTGCCGCATCCCTGGGTACTACGCATGTGCAACTGGTGGATACCCGCAGGCACACCCGTGAATACCGGACTGCCCTGGTAGGGCCCGTCATTGAGTGCATATTCGAACGGGCCTTCCTCCCTGGGCACCACGGTAACCTGGTTCGAAGCGCTCAGGTCGTCGATGGTGATCTCCGCAATCGCGGGGGCCACCCCCCTGACGACCTCAACAGTGCGGGAAACTTCGCAGACCTCCCCTGCTTCCGTCCTGCTGGCTGTAAGGGTATACACCCCCGGGGCGGAAATCCATATTGAAGGTGCCTGCTCCCCGGTATCCCACAGGTAGCTGACCCCTGCTTCAGGGGATGGCTGGCCGATGACCACACTCCCCCCTTCAGAGCAGATATACGCCTGCACGGGGAAATCGAGCCGGGGTACGGGTAGGGCCGTAAGTTCAAACTGGTGCTCTGCGGCGTAACAGTTGGGGTTTTCGAGGGACGTTACCCTGTAGTACACCGTTTGGGTCCCCGTGGCCGGGACCCAGTCCGCGGGGAGGGCATTGGTCCCTGCCTGTGCCTCCGCCTGGCTCAGGTGGTAGCTCACGCGAAAATCCGACGGGTCCTGCGGACCCAGGGCCCCCGCGTCGAATGCATGCAGGCCAGGGGGTTCCAGGGTGCCGCAGAAGCCCTGGGCTGCCAGGGGGAAACTTTGGGGTGCCGGGCTGAAACCAACCTGGACGTCGCTGATGCGTTGCGACCCGTCCGCCAGCATGACCCGTACCCGGTACAGGGCTGAAATCGCCGCCTGCAGGGTCGGGCCGGATTCCCCCGGGATGGGGGCAAACCCCGCGCCGGTATCCATGAACCACTGGTACGCTACGGCGCCCGGGGTGGTGGCATCCAGGACTTCCGCGCTTCCCTCGCAACCCGCCACCGGGGGGCCCAGGAGGTTATCCACGATGCTGCAATCGAGGGCGTCAAAGGGATGGGCCTCGAAAATCTGGCCGGTAAACTGTATGGAAAACCCCGTATTGTTGTTGCTGAAATTGTTGATCAGCAGGTAGTAGTCTTCTCCGGGGTTCACCTCGAGCCAGGCTTCATACAGGTACGTATCGGGGTTTCCATTTGGGTCCTCCCCCACGCCCATGTACGCCTCCTGGTCCTGGTTGTCGAAGAAGTTGCACCGTATGGGTTCGCCCAGATCCCCGCAATCAGAGGCCTGGTAAAGCGCAAAATCCCAGTCTTCCGAAGGGTCAAAGCCAATATTGAAGCCCAGTTGGCCGGAGGCCGCGGTACGGAACCGGTACCAGGCGGAATTGGATTCGATATTCCCTGAAAGGGTCAGTTCCAGGCAGCCGCTGGTGGCCGCCCCGCCGAAATCGTCGTCCCCATACCCCTGAACCCCCCCGCTGACCGGGGTATTGCTGCAAATGGGGATGGCCGTGGCGCAATCCGGCGAAACCTGGCCGGAAACCATAAAGCAGGTGCCCATGAACAGGGTGAAAAATACAGACAGATTTAGCCTCATAGGTCTTTAAACAGACTTGGAAACCTAAAGGTAGAAGGGGTATGGGGTTAACAGGAATTTATGTTGTGTAAGCCCGGCTACAGGGCATAAAGTGCCATTTAATGTATATCTTTGCCCTTTGTAAACTGCCTGTCCGATGAAAATTGACCCTGCTTTGGACGCTTCCAGGGATCCCTTCGGGGAAGACCATTTTTCAGCTTCCGAAGAAACCCCCCTGCGCGAAGATGCCTTTGCCCTCAGCGATGCCGACAAGATCGAGCGGATTTCCCAAAATGTCAGGGATATCATGCTCACCCTGGGCCTCGACCTGGAAGACGACAGCCTGAAAGGAACCCCGCTGCGGGTAGCTAAAATGTATGTGAGGGAAATCTTCGGGGGGCTCCACCCCGACCGCAGGCCGAAAGCCTCCACCTTTAGGAACAAATACAAGTACGGGGAAATGCTGGTGGAGAAGAACATCACGGTTTACAGCACCTGCGAACACCACCTGTTGCCCATTGTGGGGAAGGCCCATATCGCTTACCTCTCCAATGGTTCCGTGGTAGGCCTTTCCAAGATGAACCGCATCGTGGATTACTACGCCAAAAGGCCCCAGGTACAGGAACGGATGAATATCCAGATCGTCAGGGAACTGCAAAAGGTCCTGGGCACGGAAGATGTGGCCTGCGTCATCGACGCGAAACACCTTTGCGTCAACTCCCGGGGTATCCGGGATGTGGACAGCAGCACGGTAACCGCCGAATATGGAGGGCGTTTCCGGGAGGAAGCCGTCCGCCGCGAATTTCTCGACTACATCAACCTGCAGACCGAATTTTAAGCCGTCCGCTATGGCCCTCTACCAGGAACAGACGTTGCGCATCTACAATTCCCTGAGCGGGAAGAAGGAAGTATTCGAACCCCTGCACCAGGGCCACGTGGGCATGTACGTCTGCGGGCCCACGGTTTACAGCAAGGTGCACCTGGGCAATTGCCGCACCTTTATGTCCTTCGACATGGTCTACCGCTACCTCCTCCACCTGGGGTACAAGGTCCGCTATGTGCGGAACATTACCGATGCCGGCCACCTCGAGGACGATGCCGACCAGGGGGAAGACAAGATCGCCAAAAAAGCGCGGCTTGAAAAAATCGAACCCATGGAAGTGGTGCAGCGCTATACGGTGGATTTCCACAACATCCTGCGCAAATTCAACCTGCTGCCCCCCAACATTGAACCCACCGCTACCGGCCACATCGTGGAGCAGATCGAAGCCATCAAGCTCATCCTGGACAAAGGCTATGCTTACGAGAAAAACGGTTCCGTCTATTTCGACGTGCTCAAATTCAACAAGGACTACGACTACGGGAAATTGAGCGGCCGCCGGATCGAGGACATGATTGCCAATACCCGCGACCTCGCGGCCCAGGACGAAAAAAATAACCCGCAGGATTTTGCCCTCTGGAAACGCGCCGAACCCCAGCACATTATGCGCTGGCCCTCCCCATGGGGGGAAGGGTTTCCCGGCTGGCACCTCGAATGCACGGTGATGAGCACCAAATACCTGGGGGAAACCTTCGATATCCACGGGGGGGGGATGGACCTCAAGTTCCCGCACCACGAATGCGAAATCGCCCAGGCCGAGGCCGGTTACGGGAAAAGCCCGGTTCGGTACTGGATGCATGCCAATATGCTGACGCTCAACGGGAGAAAGATGGCCAAGTCAACAGGGAACAACCTGTTGCCCGATGAGATTTTCAGCGGGGAAAACGAGATCCTCAGCAAGCCCTATGCGCCTGCCGTGGTCCGGTTTTTCATGATGCAGGCCCATTACACCAGCATCCTTGACCTGAGCGATGAAGCCCTGCAGGCGGCCGAAAAAGGCTACCACCGCCTGATGGACGCCTTGGAACTCGTGGATAGCCTGCCCGAATCACCCACCTCAGAGGTCGATTTAGGGGGCTGGCGCCAGCGCTGCTATGACGCGATGAATGACGACTTCAACAGCCCGGTCCTGATTGCCCAGCTCTTCGAGGCGGTAAAATGGATCCACCAGGTCAGGGAAGGGAAACTTCGGCTCTCCCGGGAAGACAGGCTTTTGCTGGGAGAAACCCTCAACGCCTTTGTCGTGGACGTCCTGGGGCTGGAGAAGGTGATTTCCGATACAGGCCGGGGCGAAACCCTCGACGGGGTGATGGACCTGCTGATCGAACTGCGGAACAAGGCCCGGACCGATAAGGATTACGCCACTTCCGACCGGATCCGCGACGCCCTGGGGGCCCTGGGCATACAGCTCAAGGATGGGAAAGAAGGGACTACCTACAGCCTCTGATCAGAACATTTCCCGATGCAGCAGCTGCTGATACGCCTTCGGTGTTACCTGTTTTTTGCCCTTTAAGAGGCGGTTGAAGTAAGACCGGCTTTCAAAACCGCGACCCATATACATTTCTTTGACACTCCTATAGGGGTCCTGTAACAGGCTTACCGCCAGGTTAATGCGTTCCGCGTTTATAAATTCAACGGGGATGGTGGGTCTCAAAAACATGCATAGCCGCCTGTTCCATGGTAAAGCCGGACTGGTTTTCAACCAGGGATTCGAGTTTTCGGTTTTTAAGGACGTTAGCAGGAAGCTCCATTAAATTTTTTTACCGCAATATTTTAACATACAGAATTTTAAATTTAAAAAATAATCCGCTATTTTTTGATAATATCCTATTGATGATACCGTCGGTCCTATAACCGGCAGGATTGGTCAGGCCCGTTAGCTGCGCTTCGGGTACCTTGTGGATCAATCTCCTGCCAACCCCCGGGCCGGAAGGCGGTAACGTGTGTTAAACCTAAAACTGAAAAACAATGAGTACTACGGTAAGCAAAGAAAGGAAGACCTGGTCCAAACCCCATTTCAAGGATCAGTATGAAAATTATATCGGCGGAAAATGGACAGCCCCCGTGAAGGGCGAGTATTTCGACAATATTTCCCCGGTTGACGGCAATACTTTTACGCGGGTGGCTCGTTCCACGGCTGAGGATATCGAACTCGCCCTGGATGCTGCCTGGAAAGCGGCCCCCGAATGGAATAATTCAGCTGCGGCCACACGGAGCAACCTGTTGCTGAAAATTGCCGATGTGATGGAAGCCAACCTCGAAGACCTCGCACGGGCAGAAACCTGGGATAACGGGAAGGCGGTGCGCGAAACCATGGCGGCAGACCTCCCCCTGGCCATAGACCATTTCCGGTATTTTGCCGGAGTGATCCGGGCCGAGGAAGGCACGGTCAGCGAACTGGACGCATCAACGGTAAGCCTGAATGTGTGGGAACCCCTTGGGGTGGTCGGGCAAATCATCCCGTGGAACTTCCCTTTGCTTATGGCCGCATGGAAGGTGGCCCCGGCCCTGGCTGCCGGGAATTGTGTGGTCCTGAAACCGGCAGAACAAACCCCGGTGGGGATCCTAATCCTGATGGAACTGATCGATGGCATATTGCCCGACGGGGTACTTAATGTGGTCAATGGATTTGGGACGGAGGCAGGAAAGCCCCTGGCATCGAGCCCCCGCATCGGCAAAATTGCCTTTACCGGGGAAACGACCACCGGGCAGCTCATTATGCAGTATGCCTCCAAGAACATTATTCCGGTAACCCTCGAGCTTGGCGGCAAGTCTCCCAATGTCTTCTTCGAAAGCGTCATGGACGCCGACGATGCCTTCTTCGACAAATGCCTGGAAGGGGCGGTGATGTTTGCCCTGAACCAGGGGGAGGTCTGTACCTGTCCGTCGAGGATGCTCGTCCAGGAAAGCATCTTTGACGCCTTTATCGAACGCGTGGTGGAACGGACCAAAGCGATTAAGCTGGGGCATCCCCTCGACCCGGACACCATGATGGGTGCCCAGGCATCCAACGACCAGTACGAAAAAATCCTGAGCTATATCGACATAGGGAAAGAGGAGGGCTGCGAAGTGCTCACCGGGGGCAAGCCAGCCTACCATGATGAACTAAAAGGCGGCTTTTATATAGAACCCACCATCCTTAAAGGAAACAACAAGATGCGGGTTTTCCAGGAGGAAATTTTCGGGCCGGTTGTCTGCGTGACCTCGTTTAAGGATGAAGCCGAAGCCCTGGAAATCGCCAACGACACCCTCTACGGTCTGGGTGCAGGGGTCTGGACACGGGACACCCACCAGGCCTACCAAATTTCAAGGGGGATCAAAGCCGGTCGGGTCTGGGTGAATTGCTACCACCTGTATCCCGCCCATGCGCCTTTCGGCGGATACAAGAAATCCGGTATCGGAAGGGAAACCCATAAAATGATGCTGGACCACTACCGCCAGACCAAAAACATGCTGATCTCCTATGATAAGAATGCCCTTGGGTTCTTTTAGGACTCAATCCGGACAAATCCAAGAAAATGCACACTGAGAGAGTAATCGTCACGGAGGCTGCCGCAGCAGTCATTGAGGCGCTTCGCAGCGCCCACGGCCCGCTGATGTTCCATCAAAGCGGTGGATGCTGTGACGGTTCCTCTCCAATGTGTTATCCGGAAGGGGAATTGTTGCTCGATGATTCAGACATTTGGCTGGGTAAGGTCGCCGGTTGTGATTTCTATATCTCCCGAGACCAGTTCGAATACTGGAAACACACCCAGCTAACGGTGGATGTGGTCCCCGGCAGGGGATCCAGCTTTTCCCTGGAAATACCCCTTGGGGTCCGGTTCTTAATCCGCTCGAGGTTATATTCCGAGGCTGAAAGCAACGCCTTACAACCGGTTTTTGCGGCTCCCGATAAACCCGGATGATGCATTCGGAATGCCGCATAAAGTGTACCTTGCAGGAGTTGATTGGGAAAGCTCCATGGCAAACAAAATCGTTTTACCCTTTATATGGCTGGTAAGGGCGTACCAGAAATATATTTCCCCCCTTACCCCCCCGAGTTGTCGGTATGCCCCCACCTGCTCGGAGTACACCATTCAGGCCTTGCAGAAACACGGGTTGCTGAAGGGTGGCTGGCTGGCCATAAAAAGGATCGGGAGTTGTAATCCCTGGGGTGGCTCAGGTTATGACCCTGTTCCTGAAAAGGATGACCACAAGGCCCCTTAAAATAGCACTATGGGCAAGGGTAGCGCATCCCGTTGCCGCCCAACCCTCCCCAAATGTTCCCATGGTTCTGAAGTGGTGCTGTTCCTGCCAGGTGCGTGCAGGACAACTGGCTATCTTTAGAATGGGGGGAGGGGGGTTTTTCCCTTTTACAAAAACACATTCGCCTTCCCGGCTCCTGCCCCCGCTCCACCTGACCTGCACCAAGCCATCGGCTCCCCTGGTTTTGGGGCGCGTTGCGGTCCGCCATCCTGAAAATGGCCGCTGGCATCGCCCACACCGGCCGGGGATTTAGTATATTAGCCCCCAAAGCCCGGACTATGCTTTATTTAGGATTTACCTGGAACCCGGATGACACCCTTTTCAAACTCGGGGTCTTGCAGATCAAATACTACAACCTGCTGTGGATCATCGCCTTTGTGCTGGGGTGGTATATCATGAAGCAGATCTTCGACCGCGAAAACAGGAACCGGGAGCTGCTGGACTCCCTTTTTGTGTACACCGTACTGGCTACCATGCTGGGCGCCCGCCTGGGCCATGTATTCTTTTACGACTGGGAGTATTACCAGCACCACCTCCTTGAAATCCTGCTGCCCATCCGCGAAAGGGCCGGCAGTTCCCTGTTTGGGATCATCAATGGGTACGAATTCACAGGGTTCACGGGCCTGGCCTCGCATGGGGCGGCCATAGGGGTTATTTTGGGGATGTACTTCTTCACCCGGAAATACCGGGAGTTTTCCATGCTCTATATCCTGGACCGGATCGTGATTCCGGTGGCCCTTGGGGCTTTCCTGGTACGCCTGGGGAATTTCTTCAACTCGGAAATCAACGGCAAGGTTACCGATGCCTCTTTTTTCCTGGCCACGCGCTTCGTGCGGGATTCCGATGATATGCCGGCCGGGAAGGCCCTTTCCCTCACGGGGGAAAGGACTCCCAATGCGGCGTATCGGGCCCTGACCGATAACCCGGAATTTGCCGAATACCTGGAAGCCATCCCCTACCGGCACCCGGCCCAGCTCTATGAAGGGGCGCTATACCTGGGGGTTTTTGCCCTGCTGTACTTCCTGTACTGGAAAACCCCCCTCAAAGACAAGCCGGGATACTTTTTTGGCCTGTTCCTGGTAATGCTTTGGAGTATCCGGTTTGTAGTGGAGTTTGTCAAAAAAAGCCAGGGAGGCTTTGAGCAAAGCCTGGGATACCTATCCACAGGGCAATGGCTCAGCATCCCTTTTATATTCCTTGGCCTGTACTTCATGTTCAGAAAAAGCCGGACCCATGCCTAGACTGAGGAACATAGCGCGGCTCGCCTGCCTGCTGCCCGTTTTGGCCATCCTGTGGCTGGGGCCCACCGGGTGCAGGGAAGACAACACCCGTCGACTGGATACAGAACCCATTGAATTCACCCGGGAAGGGGAACTGAGCCTCTTCAGGGCCGGGTCCGATTCCCTGCTGGCCACCCTCGACATCGAGCTGGCCCGCACCGAATATGAAATCCAAACCGGGTTGATGTACCGGCCTTCCATGGAGGACCACCAGGGCATGCTCTTTATCTTTCAGGAGGAAGCGCCGAGGTCTTTTTATATGAAAAACACCCTGATCCCCCTCGACATCATTTACCTCGACGGCGACCTTGAGGTGGTTTCCATCCGTCCTGATGCGGAACCCCTGAACGAAAGCGGCATCCCCTCCGGGAAGCCTGCGCAGTACGTCCTGGAAATCAAGGCCGGCCTGGCCGGGCGTTGGGACATACAGGAGGGCGACCGGGTCCGCTACGAAACCCTGGAGTAAATGGGGCGGAAGGAAATGGAAGTGCGAATCCCCACCCGGGCAGGGCATAGCCTTGGGGGGACCCTGTTCCTTCCCGAAGGAACCCCCGTACAATTGATGGTCATTTCCTCGGCTACCGGGATGCTGCAAAAATTCTACCGCGCCTATTCCCGGTATTTTGCCGACACAGGATATGCCGTGCTCACCTTCGATTACCATGGGATCGGTGCTTCCGGGGGCCAGGTGCGCGAATTGCGAAACAACCGTTTCGACCTGGTGCACTGGGGATCCAATGACCAGGCCGGGGCGGTGCGCTACCTTAAAACCCGTTTTCCGGAGGTGCCCCTTACCCTGGTGACCCATAGCATCGGGGGGCAGTTATGCGGCTTCAACCCCGAATTCCCCAACATTGACCGCATCATCCTGGTTGCGTCGCAAAGCGGGTACTGGAGGCTTTACTCCGGGTGGCACAAATGGAAGTTGTGGAAATTCTGGCATGTGCTGATCCCCTGGCTGACCCCGCTCTTTGGGTACTTTCCGGCCAAGCCCCTGGGCCTTTTCGAAAACCTGCCCCGGGAGATGGTTTGGCAATGGAGCCGCTGGGGCAAACATCCGGACTATATGATGTCTGAAGCGAAGGAGGAAACCCATCATTTCAGGAAAATAAACACGCCGCTCCTGTCGCTGAGCTTTCCGGGAGACACCCTGGCCCCGCCGGCCGCAGTAGACTGGCTGACCAGGCAGTATGCCCAGGCCAGGGTCACCCGTGTGCATTATACCCGGGAAGGAAAACAGCCCGGGCATTTTGGGTATTTCAGGCCGGCCTTCCGGGAAACGCTTTGGGAAGCCACACACCAGTGGATCACAAAAAATGAATGGGATGCCTGAGTGCCTTAAAAGCTATCCGATGCGGTCAGGGCTTTTTTGAAGGGCAGGTCGACAGCCCAAAGGGGGTGTAAAGCGGACAAAAACTGATAAAGCTCGTCAGTACGAATACCCCGGCCAGCACCAGCAACACGATGCCCAGGGTTCCCGAAATGGTTCCGGTGTAGTACAATGCGCCAATGACGGCGGCGATAATCAGGCGGATCACGCGGTCCGCAGTTCCCATGTTTTTTTTCATGTTCGCTGTTTTTAAGGGGATTGGATAAAGGTTTCTATAAGCATTACGGCAAGGAAAACCACCCCGACACAGATCAGGCAAACCAGGGCGAGTTTCAGTGCTTTTCGGTTCATATCAATTCAAAAGTAAGGGTCCGGCTGATCATTTCCCGTTCGGTCCCCAGTTCAAATTTTGCCCCCGCGAGGGTTTCCCCTAAATTAGCAAAAATCACCCGATCCATGACGGGCCTGCCGCACACTGCCATTTACACCGACAACCGTTCCGGGAAAGCAGCCCTCTGCCGGGAATTGCTACAGGGAACCCCCCCACCCGAACTGCGATTTTTGGCAGGGCGCCGGGGGGAATGGTTTTCCAACGCCCGCATGGCCTCGTTCCTGGAGGAGGAAGCCCGGCACGGCCAAGCAGGCCTCAACACCCCTACCCAACGGAGCCTTGCCACCCTCTCGAGCGGGGAACGCAAGAAAGCCCTGTTGCAACACCTGCTCGCCGCATCCCCCGAATTCCTGATCGTCGACAACCCTTTTGACCACCTCGACCGGCACTTCCAGAAGGAGTTGCTCGAACTCCTGCAAAGCCTTAGCGAAAAGATCCTGGTGATCCAGTTCCTTAGCCGCCATGGGGACTTGTTGCCCTTTATTCGCCAACGGGCTTTTTTGAACGGGGCGAGGCTGGAAGGGTTTCCGGGTTATCGGCCCCTGGAAATCCCCTCGCCTTTGGAGGGGCCCTTCCCCGGGAACCTGCCCCCGGCCCCTGAACGCGTTCCCACCCCCAAAGGGCCTTTGGCAGCTTTCCATAACGTCCAGCTTTCCTATGCCGGAAAACCGGTACTGAAAGACCTTTCCTGGACCATTCAGCCAGGGGACTTCTGGGAGCTGCGGGGTCCGAACGGCAGTGGAAAAACCAGCCTGATCACCCTGATCAACGGAGACAACCCCAAGGCCTACGGCCAACACATTGACCTGTTCGGCCGCCGAAAGGGAAGCGGGGAAAGCGTCTGGGAGATCAAGGAACGCATCGGGTATTTCACCCCGGCCATGACCGACCGGTTCCGGGGGTACCATACCCTTGAACATATGTTGATCTCCGGCCTGACCGATTCCGTGGGCCTGTACCTCCAGCCCACGGACACCCAGCGTTCAATGGCCCTGGCCTGGCTCCGGCTGCTGCAGTTGGAAGCCCGCAAGGACGACTTGTTCAACGCGCTTACAGAAGGCCAGCAGCGCCTGCTGATGTGTGCCCGGGCCATGATCAAACACCCGCCGCTGCTGATCCTCGACGAACCCACTGCCGGCCTTGATGACGCCTCTGCAGCCCTGGTCGTCGCCTTGATCCGAAAGATGGCCGCCGAAAGCAAAACGGCAATCATCTTTGTTTCCCATCGCGAAGAACCCGGCCTGCAGGCCGACCGGGTCCTGGAATTGATGCCCGGCCCGGAAGGCTCCACAGGATTTGAAGTACCCCACCTGAAGGTTTAGAGGGCACGGGCAGGCCGACACGCCTACGCATAAAAAAACCGCAGCCCGAATGGGGCTGCGGTCATATAGTATCTTTCGGAAATGCTATTTCTTCCCGTCGGTCATTTTCTTGTTCAGGGTGTCAAACATCACCGGGGTGGCGATGAATACCGAGGAATATGTCCCCACCACGACCCCAACGATCATGGCAAACATAAAGCCCCTTAGGGTCTCGCCCCCGAAGATAAAGATGGAAAGGAGCACCACCAGGGTGGTAAGGGAGGTGTTCAGGGTCCTGCTCAGGGTGCTGTTCAGGGCCTCGTTCACATTGTTGCCCCCTCGCCAGCCTTTTTCGCCGATAATTTCCCGGATGCGGTCGAACACCACCACGGTGTCGTTCAGGGAGTACCCGATAACCGTCAGGATGGCCGCGATAAAGGCCTGGTCGATCTCCATGCTGAAGGGCATCAGGGCACTGGTAGCCGAGAAGATCCCCAGCACGATCAGGACATCGTGGAACACGGCAACCACCGCCCCAAGGGAGAACTGCCACCTGCGGAAACGCAAGAGGATGTACAGGAATACCACCGCCAGGGAACCGAACACCGCCCAAACTGCATTTTTCTTGATGTCGTCCGCAATGGTTGGGCCTACTTTCCGGTATTTCATCACCCCGACATCCTCATTGGTGCCCCCGGGCACAAAATCCTCATAGCTCGTGCCGTCCGGGAAGTATTTCTGGAGCGACTGGAAGAGGATCCCGAGTATTTCATCATCTATTTCGCCCCCCTGCTCGTCTACCTTATACTTGGTAGTGACCATGATCTGGTTGGCGTCGCCGTAGGTTTTGGCGCTGGCGCTACCCAGGGCCGCGGTAAGCTCCCCGGTAATCTCCGTAGGGCTGACCGGATCCACAAAGCGGATCTGGTAATTGCGCCCCCCGACAAAATCAACCCCCTGGTCGAGGCCTTTGGTGAAGAGGGATACCGCCCCCAGCACCACCAGGATGCCCGAGACGACGTATGCCATTTTCCGTTTGCCCAAAAAGTCTATGTTGAGGTTCTTGAACAAATTTTTGGTAATGCTCGTGGAAAAATCGAGTTTCCGTCCCTTTTTGGCCAGGTAGGCCTCAATCAGGAGCCGCGTCACAAAGATGGCGGTAAAGAGGGAGGTCAGGATCCCGATGATCAGGGTGGTGGCAAACCCCTTGATCGGGCCGGAACCGAAAACCAACAGGATCAGGGCGGTCAGGCCCGTGGTAATGTTCGCATCCAGGATGGAGGATAAGGCATGGCCAAACCCGTCGGATACGGCCTGGGCCATTCCCTTGCCCTTCTGCAATTCCTCCTTTACCCGTTCAAAGATCAGTACGTTGGCATCCACCGACATCCCGATGGTCAGCACAATCCCGGCAATCCCGGGCAGGGTCAGGACCGCACCCAGGCTGGCCAGCACCCCGAAGATCAACAAGATGTTGAACACCAGGGCAATATCGGAGAACCATCCGGCACGTCCGTAATAGAAAATCATCCAGAGCAATACAAATACCATGGCGATCAGGAAGGAGTTAAAACCGCTGTTGATCGCTTCCTGACCCAGGGAAGGGCCCACTACGAAAGAGTCGATGATCTCTGCAGAAGCCGGCAGTTTCCCGGCCCGGAGCACGTTGGCAATATCCTTGGTCTCGGTAACGGTAAAGGTCCCGGTGATCTCGGAACTGCCCCCGGCAATCCCGCCCGGGGTGGACACCCCGGGCGCGGTGTATACCCGGTTGTCGAGCACGATGGCAATGCCCGTGTTGTTCAGGTTTGCCTCATTGGTCAGCTGTTGCCATTCGCGTGCGCCCCGCACGTTCATGTCCATCCCCACGGCAGGGCGGTTGAACTGGTCGAACTGGTCGCGGGCATCACTGACCACATCCCCGCTCATGCGCGGCACGCCATCCCGGTTTGATTTAAGGGCATAAAGGGCTGCTACTTCAACGCCCTGGGAGGGCCGCTCCCACATGAATTTGGTGAACTGCACCTCGGAAGGCAACAGCCTGCGGATACTGGGCAGCCGCAGCCAGGCGCCGATTTCGGCCGTATCCTTAACAGCGGCCAGGCCCACGGCAAAGCCGGGGCCATTGAGGGAAAGCTTTTCAAAGAGGGGGTTGTTCTGGGTGGCAAGGTCCAGGGAGTCCTGGGCCACGTCGGACAGGAGGGAATCGATTTCGGTTTCTTCCTTTGCCTGGGTTTCCTCCCGCTCCACCAGGGATTTCAATTCCTCATTGGCCTGGATGAAAAAGGTCAGCAGGCTTTGGTTTCCGGGTTCATAGGTTTCCCAGAACTCCAGTTGGGCCGTGCTGGAAAGGAGGTCACGGGCGCGGGCAATGTCGCGGGCCCCGGGCAGCTCCACAAGGATGCGCCCTGAATTGCCTTCCCGCTGGATGTTTGGCTGGGTCACCCCAAACCCGTCGATCCGCTCCCGGAGGACCTCGAAAGCAGAAATCACCGATTCATCCACCTTGCGGCGGATCACAGACTTCACCTGCTCGTCACTCATCTCGAAATTCACCTCATTGCTGAGCCCCTTGTTGGCAAAGATGTCCGGGGAGGCCAAGCGGGTATCGCCCTTGAGGCGATCGAAAGCGTCAAAGAACAAATCCAGGTAGATTTCATCGCTGTTTTTCGAAGCCTCGTCGGCCTCGGCCAGGGCCTTGTTAAAAACAACGTTCTTGCTGTTGTTCGCCAGGCCCTTGAGGATATCCTTAACGGAAATCTGCAGGGTAACGTTGATCCCCCCTTTGAGGTCAAGCCCTTTGTTCAGCTCCTTTTTCTTGGCATCCTCATAGGAAGTAAACCCCAGGATCGGGTTTTTGCCAATGGAGTCGAGGTACTGGGCGCCAACTTGCTCCCGGCGTGCCACGTAATCTTCTTCAGAAGCGGAAACGGCAGCCTCGGCAAAGGCCTTGGCGTCGGATTCTATTTTAGAAGTGATGAAAGTGTAGGAGAGTTGATAAATACTGACCAGGCCGAACAACAAGGCAAACAGCCGTATAAGTCCTTTATTCTGCATGAGTTAACTGGTTATCTGAATAATCGATGGTTTGTGCAAACAGCGTGCAAATATATCATTTCCACTATGAACTGCCAATAAAAACAAGGGTTTTGTACCTCCCGGATCACGGGGGTGTTCCCGTTGGCGGCCCAATAAAAAAAAGCACCCCCGGGCAGGGGTGCTTTCCGGTCTACCCGGCCGTATCGATCAGAGTTCCAGCAAGGCGTTGGTTTTGGTTACCCCTTCGGCACTCTCCTTCATTTTTGCGTTCTCAGCAGCACTGAGGTCCATTTCCACAATGCGCTCAATCCCATTTCGACCCAAAATGACGGGCACCCCAATGCAGAGGTCCTTCAGGCCGTATTCCCCCTGGAGCATGGCAGAGCAGGGGAAAAGTTTTTTCTGGTCGCAGGCAATCGCCTGTACCAGGGCGGAAACCGCAGCCCCGGGGGCATACCAGGCGCTGGTCCCCAGGAGTTTCGTCAGGGTGGCCCCCCCAACCTTGGTGGCTTCCACCACTTCTTCGAGCCGCTCCCCGGAGAGGAATTCCGACACCTTTACACTGTTGCGCGTGGCATGGCGGATAAGCGGTACCATCCCGGTATCGCTGTGCCCCCCGATGACCATCCCGTCCACGTCCGAAATCGGCGCCCCAAGGGCCTCTGCCAGCCGGTACTTGAAGCGGGCGCTGTCGAGGGCGCCGCCCATGCCGATAATGCGGTTTTTCGGAAGCCCCGAGGTTTTATGGACCAGGTAGGTCATGGTATCCATCGGGTTGCTGACCACGATTACGATGGCTTCCGGGGAATGTTCCAACAGGCTGGAAGTAACCGATTTTACGATGCCGGCGTTGATGCCGATCAGTTCTTCCCGGGTCATCCCGGGTTTACGCGGAATCCCGGAAGTGATCACTACTATATGGCTGCCCGCGGATTTGGAATAGTCATTGGTGGCCCCGGTGATGCGGGTATCAAACCCGTTCAGGGAGGCACACTGCATCAGGTCCATGGCTTTTCCTTCAGCCACCCCTTCTTTGATGTCGAGCAGGACTATTTCGGAGGCAAAATTCTTTATGGCAATATACTCAGCACAGCTGGCACCTACCGCGCCAGCCCCAACAATGGTTACTTTCATACCTTAGGATTTACAGTTTTAACGGAAGATCAAAAATAGGCAAATTCCATCGAAAAATTGCACTTTCCGGGCCGATGTGGCCCCGTATAACCAGAAAGGAAATTTTAAGGAAGATGTTAAAAAAAAGTGTTGCTGGTCGAAATACCGGGTACCGGGTCGACCGTACGTCGAAAAAATGGCAATAGGGGATCGCCTGCCGCCGTTGCCTGTTAGGAAGAACCGAATTAAAAAGTGTTTCCCATGCGCAAAATTTTGGTATTGCCCTTACTGTTCTTGCTGGTCCTTGGGGCCGGTTGTTCAGAAATCCCCGAAAATGACGATCCGGTAATCGGGGTCTGGGCACAATTGCAAGCCCCGAAGGAGGCCAGCGCCAAGCATATGGACCGGGAGGAGTGGATCTTTAACGATGCCTACCTGGGGAGGTACCACCGCTACCAGGGCAACGAAATTACAGTGTCCTCAGATTTCCAGTGGGAATCAGCCAATGGGGTCTACACCATCTCCTACCCCGGGCTGGCCAAGGGCGCCGACCAGGTAACGATCAAGGAGAGCGCCGGGACCACCCTGCTTGTCGACCTTGAAGGCCAGGTGCTGGCCTACCGCGAGTAACCCCTAATTTCTCTATATATACCCTCGACAGCCGTGCCCAGCACGGCTGTCCTCTTTTATGACCCCGTGGGCCACGCCGAAAATAAAAGCCCCGGCGGTTTGGCCGGGGCTTCCTTTTTTGGGAAACAGCTAATTCTAGGCGTCAATGTTCGCGTAAACGGCATTGCGCTCAATGAATTCCCTCCTTGGAGGGACTTCGTCTCCCATGAGCATGGAAAAGATCCGGTCCGATTCGGTGGCGTTTTCGATAGTGACCTGCCGCAGCGTCCGGTTTTCCGGGTTCATGGTGGTTTCCCAAAGCTGTTCGGCGTTCATTTCCCCCAAACCCTTATAGCGTTGGATGCCAACCCCACCCCCGAATTCCTCGGCAATAACATCGCGCTCCTTGTCATTCCAGGCGTAACGCCTTTTGGTGCCCTTCTTGACCAGGTAAAGCGGGGGCGTCGCGATGTACACGTGCCCGCCCTCGATCAGTTCGCGCATGTAGCGGAAGAAGAAGGTGAGGATCAGGGTTTCGATATGGCTTCCATCCACATCGGCGTCGCACATGATGACGACTTTGTGGTAGCGCAGCTTCTCAAGGTTCAGGGCTTTGCTGTCTTCTTCGGTCCCTATGGTGACCCCCAGGGCCGTGTAGATATTCTTGATTTCCTCGTTCTCAAAGACCTTGTGCTGCATGGCCTTTTCCACGTTCAGGATTTTTCCCCTCAGCGGAAGGATCGCCTGGAAATTCCGGTCGCGGCCCATTTTGGCCGTTCCCCCCGCCGAATCCCCTTCCACCAGGAACAATTCGCACCGTTGCGGATCCTGTTCGGAACAGTCTGCCAGCTTCCCGGGAAGGCCGCCCCCGCTCATGGGGTTCTTGCGCTGCACGAGTTCCCTGGCCTTCGCGGCCGCATGGCGGGCCTGGGCGGCCAGGATAACTTTCTGGACAATTATCCTTGCGTCATCCGGATGCTCCTCCAGGTAGTTGGTCAGCATTTCGGAAACCGCCTGGCTCACCGCTGCAGACACCTCCCGGTTGCCCAGCTTGGTTTTGGTCTGCCCCTCGAACTGGGGTTCTGCGACCTTTACCGAAACAATAGCCGTAAGCCCCTCGCGGAAATCATCTCCGGAAACTTCGAATTTTACCTTGTCGAGCATGCCGGAATTGTCGGCATATTTCTTCAGGGTGGTGGTCAACCCCCTGCGGAACCCCGACAAATGGGTACCCCCCTCGTGGGTGTTGATATTGTTTACATAGGAATGCAGGTTCTCCGTATACGAGGTGTTGTAGACCATCGCCACCTCCACGGGGATATCGTTTTTCTCCCCTTCCATGGCAATGACGTTTTGGATCAGGGGCTCCCGGTTGCCGTCCAGAAAGCGGATGAATTCCTTCAGCCCTTCTTCGGACCGGAAGGTTTCCCCGGGGAAATTCCCCTCCTTGTCCTTTGTCCTGCGGTCCACTATGGTAATGGTAATCCCCCGGTTCAGGTAGGCCAGTTCGCGCATCCGGTTCGCCAGGGTATCATAACTGAATTCTATGGTCTGCTGGAAGATCTGGTCATCGGGGTGGAAGGTGACGGTAGTCCCCTTTTTATCGGATTCCCCGACACTTTTGACCGGATACAGCGCCTTCCCGCGGCTATATTCCTGCTCCCATATCTTCCCGTCGCGGTAGACCGTGGCCTTCAGGTTGTCGGACAGGGCGTTCACCACGGAAACCCCTACCCCGTGCAACCCCCCGGACACCTTGTAGGAATCCTTGTCGAATTTCCCCCCGGCACCGATTTTGGTCATCACCACTTCCAGGGCGGAAACCCCTTCCTTTTTGTGCAAGTCCACCGGGATTCCCCGGCCATTGTCTTCCACGGTGATGGAATTGTCTTCATTGATGGTGACGTGGATCGTATCGCAATGCCCCCCCATGGCCTCGTCAATGGAATTGTCGACCACTTCGTAAACCAGGTGGTGCAAGCCCCGAACCCCTACATCCCCAATATACATAGAGGGGCGCATCCGCACGTGTTCAATGCCCTCCAGGGCCTGTATACTGTCTGCGGAATACCCCTTTCCTTTAAGTTCTTCGCTCATGCGTTTCAGGTTGTTTTTAGCTGCGTTTTTTCAATCCTACAAATATACGGAATAGCCCGTAAAATATGCCCTTGGCTGACGTCTGAAGGTTTTAAGTTATCAACAATTTAACAACAATTCCGGGGGAGGGAACCCCCTGGGAAAAGGCATTTTGGGCAGGTGACAATTATTAGCTTTTTGCCTTGATTTTGAATGTACTTTTGTCGTGGAAAAAGAACCCAAACTCCTT
Source organism: uncultured Robiginitalea sp. (assembly GCA_964539905.1). Taxonomy (GTDB): domain Bacteria; phylum Bacteroidota; class Bacteroidia; order Flavobacteriales; family Flavobacteriaceae; genus Robiginitalea. The sequence continues at coordinate 24,168 of CAZIJW010000023.1, read as the reverse complement.
CGCGCCATGGCAGATTCCAGGACGGCTTCCCAAAAATTGATCCCGAACATGCAGAAGGTGGTGGACATACAGGAAAAAATCATCCTGTTCCTGTTCTCCCTGGTACTCGCTTTTGGGTTGACTTATGCCCTTTTTGAACCGGCCATGAACCAGGCCCAGGTCTATGTGCTCTTCCTGCTGTTCCTGGCCATCGGGCTCTGGGTCACGGAAGCCATCCCCCCCTTTGCCGTGGGGTTGCTGGTTTTCGGGTTCCTGATCTTTGCGATGAATAGCTACTATTCCAAAATAGACCCGGAAAATGTGCAATCCCATTATGTCGGATACATCAATTCCTGGTCGAGCAGCGTCATCTGGCTGATGCTCGGGGGGTTTTTCATCGCGGAAGCCCTGAGAAAGACCCGCCTGGACCAGTTGGTGTTCCGCCTTTCCATCTCCCGGTTCGGCACCCGGCCCAAGTTCATCCTCCTGGGCCTGATGCTCACTACCGCCCTTTTTTCCATGGTGATGTCGAACACGGCCACCACGGCCCTGATGATCGCTTCCGTCATGCCCTTTATCGCCTCCCTCAATGATGATTCCCCCGTGGGCAAAGCCATCCTGCTGGGTATTTCGGGGGCAGCCTCTATCGGGGGAATGGGAACCGTGATCGGCTCCCCCCCCAATGCGATAGCGGTTGAAGCGCTCAATAACCACGGGGTGGCCGTAGGTTTCCTGGAATGGATGGTGGTGGGGTTTCCCCTGGCCATCGTCCTGACCCTGTTGTTTTGGTGGCTGCTGAGCAGGAAGTACCTCCGCGGACAGGACGACACGCCCCTGCTGCTGGACCAGGAGGAACCCGGGGATTCCCCGTCGGACAGCCGCCTGGAACGGTTTAAAAAAAGGATTGTCCTGTCGGTGCTTGGCCTGACGCTGTTGTTGTGGCTTACGGAAAAATTGCATGGGATTCCCGCCTCGGTGGTATCCCTGCTGCCGATCATTTTGCTGACCATGTCGGGCATCATCAACGCCGACGATGTCCGCAAGCTTCCCTGGGACACCCTGATGCTGGTGGCCGGGGGGCTGGCGCTGGGGCTGGCCATCAAGGAAACGGGGCTGGCCAGTTTCTATGTGGAACGGATACAGGAGTTCGACCTGAACTTCTACGTGCTGGTGCTCTTCTTCGGGTTCCTGACCCTGATCCTGTCCAATGTGATGAGCAATACCGCCACGGCATCCATCCTCATCCCCATCGGGATCATCCTGACGTTCAAAAACCCGGTGGTCCTCCCGCTGGTCATCGGCCTGTGCGCTTCCACGGCCCTGTTCCTTCCCATTTCAACCCCCCCGAACGCCATCGCCTACAGCACCGGGAAGCTTGAGCAGAAAGATTTTCGATACGGGGGCATGGCCATGGGCCTGCTCTCGCCCCTGATCATTACCCTGTTCGTACTGCTCTCCACGGCCCTGTTCTGAAGCCGGGGCCGCAAGCAGGCGAGTACACCCTTTTATTTGACATAGGCATCCCCATGCACCCTGGCCACTGCCCTGCCCGACGGATCGTTCATGTTGCGGAAAGCCTCGTCCCACTCCAGGGCCACCCGCGTACTACAGGCCACGGAAGGCTCCTGGGGTACGCTCAGGGCCGCCGCATCACTGGGGAAATGCGATTCAAACAGGCTCCGGTAATAATACTCCTCTTTGTTGGCAGGGGTCTGCAGGGGGAAACGGTAATGGGCGTTGGCCATTTGTTCGTCGCTGACCTCCCCGGCCACGACGGTTTTAAGGGTGTCAATCCAACTATAGCCCACCCCATCGGAGAACTGTTCCTTCTGCCGCCAGGCCACTGAAGCCGGCAGGTAATCCTCAAAGGCCTTGCGCAACACCCATTTCTCCATGCGTCCGTTTGCGGCCATTTTGTCTTTCGGATTCACGCGCATGGCAAGGTCCATGAATTCCTTATCGAGGAAGGGGACACGCCCCTCGATGCCCCATGCGGCAAGGGCCTTGTTGGCCCGCAGGCAGTCGTACTGATGTAATTTTCCCAGTTTGCGGACGGTTTCCTCATGGAAATCGCGGGGCCCCGGGGCCTTGTGAAAATACAGGTATCCGCCAAAAAGCTCGTCGGCCCCTTCCCCCGAAAGCACCATTTTTATACCCATCGATTTAATCACCCGCGCCAGCAGGTACATGGGGGTAGCCGCCCGAACGGTGGTAATGTCATAGGTTTCCAGGTGGTAGATCACATCCCGAAGGGCGTCCAGCCCTTCCTGCAGGGTAAATTTGACTTCGTGGTGGACGGTGCCGATATGTTCGGCTACCTTTCGGGCCGCTTCCAGGTCCGGGGACCCCTCCAGGCCCACAGAGAAAGAATGGAGCCTCGGCCACCAGGCCTCCGTGGTATCATCGCTTTCAATGCGCCGTGCGGCATACCTTTTGGCAATGGCTGAGGTAATGGAGGAATCCAGCCCGCCCGACAGGAGCACCCCATAGGGAACGTCCGACATCAATTGCCGGTGCACCGCCTCCTCAAGCCCTGTCCGCAGGGCCCCAATGTCCGTTTTATTTTCCTCCACCGCCTCATACTCCATCCACTCGCGGGAATACCAGCGCTGGAACCCCGGGGTGTCACTGGTCATAAAATGGCCCGGGGGAAAGGGTTCGATCCGGGTGCAGGTGCCTTCCAGGGCTTTCAGTTCGGAGGCCACATAAAAAGTCCCCTCGCGGTCCCACCCGATGTAGAGGGGGATGATGCCCATATGGTCGCGGGCAATGAAATACCGGTCGTTGCGCCGGTCGTACAGGGCAAACCCGAAAATGCCGTTAAGCTCATCAAGGAAGCCGGTACCCTTTTCCTGGTAGAGGGCCAGCAGGACCTCGCAATCCGACTGGGTCCGGAAGGCATAGGTCCCCTCGAACGGACGACGGAGCTCCCGGTGGTTATAAATTTCGCCATTGGCCGCCAACACCAGCTCCCCGTCGGGGCTTAACAGGGGTTGCTTCCCGGAGGCAGGATCCACGATGGCCAGGCGCTCATGGGCCAGGATGGCCTTTTCCCCATCGTAAATACCACTCCAGTCGGGCCCGCGGTGCCTGACTTTCCTGGACATTTCCAAAAGGCGGGGCCGCAGGACGGAAGCGGGCTGCTTCAGGTCGAACGCACATACAATTCCACACATAATAATACTTATTTAATATCAGAAGCCAAAAGTCCTTATTAACTTCTAATAATAAAACATCAAACCCTTTTTCATGTATTTTTTATAATTTATAATGATTTTTTATCGATATACTGTTAGTGTTCTAAGTGTTTCCCAGGCGGAAAACGGCAAATTGTAAGGGCGGAAAAATTTAACGCCATTTTTAAACCGGAAGTTCCCAAAACGCTGTAATTTTAACAAAACTAAAAACAGCAGCATGAAACGTATTTTTACCCTCACTACCCTTTTCTTTTCCGCCATTCTCTGTACGTCTGCCCTGGCCCAGGAATTCAGTGGGTTGGACAAAAGCCCGATGGATATGGCGAGCTATCCGTCCAGCTACCGGGTTTCCGACAAAGTGGTGCGCATTACCTACAGCCGCCCGCAACTTAAAGGGCGCTCCGTGGCCGACCTGGCCCCGGCCGGACAGGTTTGGAGGACTGGCGCCAATGAGGCCCCGGAAATCACCTTTTACCGCGATGTAACCTTCGGAGGGAAAGAAGTCAAAGCGGGCACTTATTCCTTGTTCACCATCCCCGGTGCAGACCAGTGGACAGTGATCCTGAACAACAACCTCAACCAATGGGGGGCTTACACCTATGAGGAGGCCGCCGATGTGCTGCGCGTCAGCGTACCGGCCGCTTCAGGGGAAGAATCCCTGGATGCTTTTTCCATCGCCTTCCAGGAAGTGGACAAGGGCGTACACCTGGTGATGGGCTGGGGCACTGCGCGGGTAGCGGTGCCTATTGTCCTGTAAAGGAACCCTGCCTTAAGAAGCTAAACACCGGCGCCTTCGTGCGCCGGTTTTTTTTTGCCCCCCCTGCCCCCTTTGCGCATGCCGACCACCCGGAGTCCGCTGGCAGTGAGGTGGGTTTGCCGGTTTGAAGGGCTATTCCCCCTCCGGGTCCAGCCTCTTTTGGCGAATCAAAAATTCAACCCGCCGGTTTGCCTGCCGGCCCGCTTCGGTATCGTTGCCGGCCACGGGCCGGGAGGCCCCGAAGCCTTCCCATCGCACCCTTTGCCCATCGAGGCCGAGTTCCTCAAGGTAAGCAACCACCGCCCGGCAGCGCAGGTCGGAAAGGCTTTGGTTGTAGGCGGCGGTCCCCATGGCGTCGGTATGGCCGCCAAGGAAGAGGTGCAGGTCGGGGTTCGCACTTAAAAACCGGAACAGCGACTGGAGCTCCTCCTTCCCGGGCTGGGAAAGCCGGTAGGTGTCAAATTCGAAAAGTACGGAGCGGAAAGCCTGAAGGCTGTCGAGCGAAAAACCCCCTTCCGTTCCGGGTTCCCCGGTTGGGCCGGCGAGAACCTCCTCCCCCCCGGGACTGCTCAGCTCCACCTGGTCCACGTAGTAATAGGCCCCCTTATTGGAACTGCGGCCCGTTTTCCGTTTAGGGGTTTCCCGGTTGGTATTGAAATTTCCCAGGACCAGGTAGCGCTCCGAGCCAAGGGCCTCGAAATCCACCGACAGGCGCACCCACTCCCGGGTATCCCCGAGGTAGTCCTGTGAACCTGCCTTCAGGAAATGAAACGTAAGCCCCTCCCGGGCATACCAGTGTTTTTTGGAAAGATTCTTTTTAATCGGCACCGACAAGGGCGCGCTGCTGAACAGGACCCCGAATTCGCGGATGGCAAAATCGGAACGTTCAGACAGGCTCACATAAAAGGACAATTCATACCGGACCCCCTTGCGCAGGGGTTGCTTAAGGCGGGTACTGATGTACTCCCGGTAGTCGCCGGGCGCATAGACGTACATGCCGGCGTAGCCATCCCCTTCCAGGGGTTCCTGCCTTCCGTTGAAGTTGGACGGGCTCCCCATCTGCTCGCTGCAGCGGTGGAAGTAATCGGTGGACCCTTGCGTGGGGCACGACCAGTCGGAGACGTCCGCCTGAAAGTTTCCCAGGTTCCCGGGGCACTTCAGGAAGGCCTCAAAGCCCGGGTTGGGGATCAGGTTCCCCTGGGCCCAAAGGTTGGGGACCCCTCCAAGGGCCAGGACCAAAAACCCGGCCGAAGCAGTACTGCCAAATCGCATCCGAAAGCCGTTTATGCCTCAAGATACCCATTCCGGGGAAAAATTCGGCCCCCGCGGCCAAAGACCTCGACCAACCGCCAAAAAAACCCGTGAGGCGCCTGCACCGGACTGATTGAAAGCCCTTTACCAGTCGAAGGAATAGCTCACCCCCGCGAGTACCTGGAGGCCCTGCACCCGAAAGTTCGCCCACCGCTGATAGGCATTCCCGGCCAGGTTGTTGCCTTTCAGGAAAACCGATAGCTGGGGGTTGACCTGGTAGCCCACCCGGGCATTGAGGTCCACAAAAGGGTCAAGGGTCAGGGCGACGGAAGGAAAGTCCTCCGGAGCCGTATTCTCCTGGGCCAGGGTAAAGAGGTCTTCCCGTTCACCAACATAGAACAGGTTGGCCCCGAAGGACCAGTGTTCGCCCACCTGGTAGTCCGCAAACAGGGAAGCCTGCAGGGCAGGCAGGTTCCAGGCAGGGTTGTCGGTCTCCGTATCGTAATCGTTCACCGCAGCATTCAACCCCAGGGTAAACTCCCGGCCCAGCACGAGCTGCACTTCCCCGAACACCCCCAGCGTCCTGACATCGTCGTAAAAAACGCGGAAGGAGTTGCCGAAGGTATACCCCTTTTCATCGGTGCGTTGGGCATGCTGGGGATTCAGCAGGTAAAGGGGAAGGAAGTTCTCGGCCCGGTACACCCCTTTGAGGTTATAGCTCAACTGGGGCAGCAGGGTCCCGCGCAACCCCAGATAGGCCTCGTACTGTCGGTCCGTGGGCCTGACATCGAGCGTTGGGGAAACAAAGGGGTTCTCCCCGGAGAACCCATAGTAGGATTGCTGTACCAGCCCGCCTTCCACCCCGCCATAGGCGATGGCCGATTCCCCGCCCACCGGGTAGGATGCCTTCACCGCCGGGTAAATGTAGAAATTGCTCTCGCTGTTTTCCGCATCCAACCCGTATACCAGTTTTGCGCCCAGTTCGAGCCTGAGGTCGTCGCGCTCAAGGAGCAGGGACGGATGGACCCCGGCCTGGAAATTCCCATAGGCCACCCCGGGGGCCGACTGCAGGCTGGTCAGGGGGGCATTTTCGAACTCCCCGCCCACGTAGTCCAGGACCACCCCAAGCGTAAACGTTTCCTCACTCACCGGTAATTCAAATTCCGATTCAAGCACCAGGCGGTTCTCCCCGGAACCGGCAGCATCCCAAAACCGGTACAGGGCAACGGAGGCTTCCCGGAAATACGCATCGGAAAGAGCCACCTTGCCGTTGAGGGCTGCCCGGAAATAATCCTGTGCGGCATCTGCCCCGGGGAGGTCAGGGTCCTCCAGGAGGTTTTCCGGAACCCCGTACCAATGGTAGCGGCGGTGCTCCAGGGCTGTCCCCACGCTCCAGTCGAATTCCCTTTCCTTCCTGGAATAGGTGAGGTCCAGGTCGGTATTGTAGAAATCCGCATCCAAAGGGGTACCCTCGATCTCCCCCCTGGAAGAGAAGTGGTCGAGGCCCAGGTCGAGCCGCTGCTTGCCCCGGTCAAAATCCCTGCTGGTGTAGAGGCTCGCCAGAGCATTGTTGTAATTCCCCAATCCGAGGGTAGCCTGGGTGTTGTACAGCTTTTCGGGGGCCTCCCGGGTGACCTCTGCCGCCTTCCCCTTGGCCGGCGTAAAAGTGGAAGCCACCGGCACGGAGTAGATGGTGTAGGCCACCGCGATTTTCTTTCCAAGGATGCTGTCGGTGAGCTGCGGCAACGGACGGATTTTAGCGGCATCAGCCACCGTGGGGTCATAGGGACGCACTACGGTTACCGTTTCAGTCCCCAGGTCCTTTTCCTGGGCGGTCAAAACCCCTGTAAACAGGAATACCGCATACAGCAAGCATATAGGGTATGTTTTCATTCGGTGCATACTTCGTTAATTTCCCTCCGGGTTCCCGGGGGTATTCCGGCTGGCTTCCCGCGCCCTGATCCGGGCGAGTTCCTCCCCAGCCTCCGCCACCAGCTCTGGGTAATCCGTAAAACTTTTGACTATATTCTCCAGGATATAAGTCGCCTGGAAAGCGTCGTCGAGGCGATCAAAATTCCGGGCCATCAAAAGCAGGCCCTTTCCCCCCCATTCCCGGTGGGCCGAAAAATCGCGCACCAACCGCTGCACGGCAGCGTTGGAAGCCTCCAACTCCCCGTCCTGCTGGATGAAATAGGCCTCGAAGTAGAGGGCTTCTGCCGCAGCCGCCCCGGCGGCCTCCTTCAAGACCAGGGCATAGGCCGTTCGGGCCGCCTCCTGGTCACCGGTCTCCCAGGCCGAACGGGCGATCATCAGGTGGGCATCGGAACGGATCCTGGGGTCGAGGGAAGGGTTTTCCAGGACCTTTCGGGCGTAAGACAGGGTCTGTCCATAGTCTTTCTCCCGGAAATATACCTTCATGAGGTTCGATTGGGCAAACGTCCTGTTTTGCGGGATGTCTGCCCCTCCCTCCAATTTCTCCAGGTAAGGAAGGGCTTCCGTAAAGTTCTCGTCTGCGAGGAGGACCTCGCACACCCGGGTGAGGGATTGCTCCGCCATTTCCCCCCTGCCCGATTGGGCAACCACCTTAAACTGCTCCAGGGCTTTTGCCGGCTCGCCCCCGTCGAAATAAAGCTGGCCCAGCCTGAAACGGGCCTCGAGGGCAGATGCCCCCCCGGGGAACTGGTCGAGGTAGGCGGCATAGGCCTTTACGGCCCGCTGGGCATTCCCTTCCAGGCGTTGCTTTTCAGCGGCCTGGAAGGAGGCGGCCTCCAGCTCCTGGTCGCTTACCTCCACAAAATCGAGGCCGCGGACCCAGGCCGCGTACTGGTCCACCTCCCCCAGGTCCATGTAGATCAACTTCACGCTCTGCACCGCCTGGGAGGCTTCCTGGCTCTCCGGGAACCGCGCAGCCACCTCTTTGAAAACGCCCAGGGCCTCCTGGTTGCGCCCGCTGTTGTAGTACACGAGGCCCTTCCGCATCAGGGTCGCCGGGACCAGGGAACTCATGCGGTATTCCGATAAAAGCTGGTCGTAGGCCTGAATGGCCCCTGCATCTTCCCCTTCCTGGGCGCGGGAATTGCCGAGTTCAAAAAGAGCATCATCCTTTAGGGTACTGCCCGGATAGGCCCGGGTAAGGGCCTCCAGGGCGTCCTGCTTCTCCCCTTCGCGGCCCAGGAAACCCAGGGCCAGGGCCTTCTGGTAATCGGCATAATCCTTCTGGGGGCTTCCGGATCCCCTGGCGTCTTCGTAGGCCGCCATGGCCTCGCGATACTGCCGCCCCATAAAATAGCTGTCCCCAAGGCGCATAAAGGCGTCGGCTTTCCCAGTCCCCTCGGGGGCCCCGGCCGCATAGGTGCGGAAATGCCCGGCTGCCTTCCCGTAATCCTTCAACTTAAAATAGGCATACCCGATCTGGTAATCCAACCCCCGGAACTCTTCAAGGGAAGAAGCGCGGGGCAGTCCGCGGAAACGCAGGTACCCGGCCAGGGCATCCTCATACCGTTCCAGGGCATAAGCCGCTTCCGCTTTCCAGAACTGGGCACGGGCCTCAAAAATGGGTTCGACGGCCGCGTCAAGGGATTTCCCGAAAAGGGTCAGGGCCTTTTCCGGTTGGTTGTCGAGGAAGAGTTCCACCCCCCGGTAAAAGGCCACCTTCTGGTAGGTTTCGTCGCGCCTGGCGCCGGGGGTCCCCTCCAGGAGTTCCAGGGCCCCCTGGAAATCGCGGGAGGTCAGGTAAGAGTCCACCAGCAATTCCTGCACTTCGTCTGCGTTGGCGTCTCCCGGATAAGCCTCGAGGTACCCGCGCAGGGCAGCGGGCACGGGTTCATAGGCATTCCCGATCTCATAGCTCAGCCGGGCATAGTTCAACAGGGCATCCTTCCGGATTTCAAGGCTGAATTCCATGGCCGAGGCATTCCGGAACGCATTCAGGGCCTCCTGTTTCCGATCGAGGTTCAGGTAACACTCCGCAAGGTGGTAATAGGCGTTCTGGGCCACGGCGTCCTGCCCATCGATGATTTTGTTGAATTGCCCGATGGCCTTCGGGTAATCCTTCAACTGGTAATAGGCATAGCCGAGGAGGTAATAATCGGTATGCGTCCATCGGCCGCGCCTGCCCTGGTATTGTTCCAGGTAGGGGATGGCATTGCCGTACTGGCCCAGGTTGAAGTAGCTCTCACCAATAATCTTATTCAATTCCGAGGCTTCGCTACGATCGGACTTGGGGAGCTGCTTTTTGGCCTGCTCAATGGCCAGCTCGAAATTGCCGAGCTTGAAATTCATGTCGGCCTGGTAGTAGGAAAGCTTCTCCTTAAGTACCTCCTGGTCAGCAATCTGGTCAAAGCGCTCGTTGGCCTGCTGGTAATCGTCCTGCTCATAGGCGATGTACCCGAGGTAGTATTTGGCCTGGGAACCATACTGCCCGGAATTAGCCACCCGCTTCAGGTAGGGCTCCGCTTCCCCCGGCCTGCCGGAACTGTAAAGGGCATACCCCATCCTGAAATCAAATGCCTCCCGTTCCCTGCGGTCGAGGGTTCCGGGGTCTGCCTTTTGGAACCATTTCAGGGCCTGGGGGTACCGCCCCTGGTCAAAATAGTAGTTGCCCACATCCAAATACGCGGTATTCCTCCGGGGCGAGGCAGGGTGGTTTTCCACAAAATCTTCCATCAGGCGGTCGGCCCCCAACTGGTTCAGCCGCACCGCGGCGTTGGCGATATAGTAAGCCGCTTCGGCCCGGGATTCCGGATCGGCGGACGCGTCCAGGAACTGCTGAAAAAGGTTCTGGGCTGCCTGGTATTGCCTGTTGTGGTACAGATCGAGGGCCTGCTGGAAATCCTTCCCGGGATGGGTATAAATCCGGGATTCCTGGCCCTGGGCATACGCCATAGCGAGCAGGAGCACCGGCAGTAGGGTGAGTCGTTTTCGCATAGTGTTCTCAGGAGTTAGCGAATTTCCATTAATAACGGCATTATCCGCAGGCAAGTATGTACCTTGGGGCGAATTAAGGGAATTTTAGGGCAGATGGCCAATGGATTGCCGGGAACTTTTTACTTTTATATCAACAAGCAGACTATGGCCGAAAACGTACTCTCCCTTAAAGACGCCGCCGTATACCAGCAGGAAAATATGGTGCTTAACGACATTACCCTGGAGGTCCGTCCGGGGGAATTCGTGTACCTGATCGGAAAAACCGGCAGCGGGAAAAGCAGTTTCATGAAAACGCTATATGCTGACCTCCCGTTGGGGCATGGCCAGGGGCATATCGTGGGTTTCGACCTGAAGAGCCTCAAGGAGAAAGACATCCCATACCTGAGGCGGAAGCTGGGCATCGTTTTCCAGGACTTCAAGCTGCTTCCCGACCGCAACATTTTCAACAACCTTCAGTTTGTACTGCGGGCCACCGGCTGGAAGGACGCCGAAAAAATGAAGGAACGCATCGAGGCCGTACTGGATAAGGTAGGGATGAAAACCAAGGGGTTTAAATTCCCCCACGAACTGTCTGGTGGCGAACAGCAGCGGATCGCCATTGCGCGGGCCCTGCTCAACGACCCGGAACTCATCCTGGCCGATGAACCCACGGGCAACCTGGACCCCCAGACCAGCGTGGAAGTCATGAAAGTACTGCAGGAAATCAACAAAACCGGCAGGACCATCCTGATGGCCACCCACGACTATGCCCTGATCCTGAAATACCCTTCCAAAACCCTGAAATGCGATGGCAACAAGGTGTTTGAAGTCATCCAGAAGGCGGGTTAGGAAGGTACTCCACCCCTTTGAGCGACCATGATCTTCAGAAAACGGCCCCGGCAACCCGACACCCGCACCCCACCCCTTATCGGGGTGCTCCTTTTCGGGATTTCCATAATCCTGTTGGTGGTGACCGGGCCTTTGGGGCTCCTTTACGGGATTTTCCAGAGTACCGTCAAAAAGGGCCTCCGGGGGCTCGGGGAATACCTCCTGCAGGTGGCCATTTCCATCGACCAGCTGGGCAATGTTTTGATGCAGCATTTGCTGAACGGGTTATGGATCAAAAACGGGGGTTACCCCTTTGGAAACCGGGACGAAACCATCAGCAGCGCCCTGGGCCGGAACAAACGGAACGGCACCCTGACGGCTTTCGGAAGGGCGATAGACGCCCTGCTGGACCGGATTGACCCCAACCACTCCCTGAATTCCATCGACTACTACATCGAGCCGAGCCGCCAGATCATTGAAGCCGTCAGTTGGGTACACCTGGAGGATGGCCGCATCCTCTGCAGCCGGAGCGGCGGCAAGCGCCTGTATTACATCCCGGGGGGGAAGCGCCTTCCCGAAGAGAGCGAGGTCCAGGCCCTGATCCGCGAGGTGCGGGAAGAACTTGGGGTTAGCCTGGTCGGGCCCGGCATCGAGCCCCTGGGCGTCTTCGAGGCCCAGGCAGACGGGCAACCCCCGGGGATCCAGGTACGGCTGAGTTGCTACACCGCCGGGTATTCCGGCACCCTGCACCCCTCCGCTGAAATCGAGGAGCTCGTTTGGCTCTCTTACGCCGACAGGGACCTGGTAGCCCCGGTGGACCAGCTCGTCTTTGACTTCCTCCAAAAAAAGGGAGCGCTGCACTGAACTACAGCGAGTAGATCCTTTTTTGTATTTTGCGGCCCGAAACAACATCCCCTCCATGGAAGTACTTGGCATTGACGTGGGAGGTTCCGGAATCAAAGGAGCCCTGGTCCACATGGAAACCGGTGAAATGCTCACGGAACGCTACCGCATCCCAACCCCGGAACCCCGTACCCCGGGGGCCATGGCCGAGGTCGTGGCCCAGATCGTCCGGCATTACGGGTACCGGGGACCTGTAGGCTGCGGGTTTCCCACAGTGATTAGCAAAGGGATCTGTAAATCCCCCGGGAACCTCGACCCCTCCTGGCTCGGGGTGGATGTGGAGGCACTCTTTAAAAAGGCCTCGGGAAACGACTTTACAGTCATCAACGATGCCGATGCCGCCGGATACGCCGCCATGAATTATGGGGTGGGAAGGGGTATGAAGGGTTTTGTGGTGATGATTACCATCGGTACCGGCCTGGGCAGCGGAGCCTTCCTGGATGGCCGGCTCATCCCCAATTTTGAGCTCGGGCAAATGCCCTATAAGAAGTACGACAAGATCGAAACCTGGGCTGCAGCCTCCGCAAAGGAACGGGAAGGCCTGTCCTGGAAGAAATGGGGGAAGCGCTTCAACAAATTCCTGGAACTCGTGGAACTGGTCGTAAACCCCGACGTGATTATCCTGGGTGGGGGCACCTCAAAGGACTTCGAAGAATACCAGCAATTCATCCGTATCGAAACCCCTGTCATCCCCGCCGGCTTACAGAACCAGGCTGGCATTATCGGGGCGGCAACGGCCTGCCTGGCCGACCACCCGGAACTTTACCTGCAGTAATCAGGCCCCGGCCGGTTTCGCCCGTTTGCGGTCGGTCTCCTTCAGCAGGATTTTACGCAGCCGGATATTTTTGGGGGTCACCTCCACGTACTCATCCTTCTGGATGTATTCCAGGGCTTCTTCCAGGGAAAACTTGATGGCGGGCACAATACGCGCCTTGTCGTCTGAACCGGAGGCCCTCACGTTGGTAAGCTTTTTGGTCTTGGTCACATTCACCACCATGTCATCGCCCCGGGAATTCTCCCCAATCACCTGCCCCTCGTAAATATCCTCGCCCGGGTCCACAAAAAAGCGGCCGCGCTCCTGGAGCTTGTCGATGGAATAGGGAATAGCCTTGCCCATTTCCATGGAAACCATGGAACCGTTTTGCCGCTGGGGGATGTTCCCTTTCAGGGGCTGGTATTCCAGGAACCGGTGGGCCATGATGGCTTCCCCGGCCGTGGCCGTCAGGAGCTGGTTCCTCAGGCCAATAATTCCCCGGGAAGGGATGATGAATTCACAAACCATCCGCCCGCCCCTGGACTCCATCCGGGTCATCTCCCCTTTTCGCATGGCAACCATCTCCACGGCCTTTCCGGAAACTTCCTCCGGCAGGTCGATGGTAAGGGATTCCACGGGCTCGCATTGCTGCCCGTCGATGTTTTTCAGGATCACCTGCGGCTGCCCGATCTGCAATTCATATCCTTCGCGCCTCATGGTTTCAATAAGTACGGAAAGGTGGAGCACCCCCCTGCCGTAGACCATGAATTTCTCTGCGCTATCGGTCTCCTCCACCCTAAGGGCGAGGTTCTTCTCCAGTTCGCGTTCCAGGCGTTCCTTGATGTGGCGGGATGTGACGTACTTCCCGTCCTTGCCAAAAAACGGGCTGTCGTTGATGGTGAACAACATACTCATGGTGGGTTCATCGATGGCGATGGTCCCCAGGGCTTCCGGGCGCTCCACATCGGCCACGGTATCCCCGATTTCAAAGCCTTCGAGGCCCACCAGGGCACCGATGTCCCCCACCTGAAGGCTGGGAACGCGGGTGCGCCCAAGCCCTTCAAAGGTGTGCAATTCCTTGATGCGGGTACGCATCTGCTTGCCGTCGCGCTTGATCAGGGTCACGTCCTGTCCTTCCTTCAGGCTCCCGCGCTGCAGGCGCCCGATGGCGATACGGCCCGTATAGGAGGAATAATCGAGGGACGTTACCAGCATCTGCGTGGAGCCCTCGGCAGGTTCGAAAACGGGGATGTGCTCCAGCACCATATCGAGCAGGGGCGCAATGGAATTCGTGGGGTGTTTCCAGTCCTGCGACATCCAGTTCTCCTTGGCGGAACCATAGACCGTAGGAAAATCGAGCTGCCATTCCTCGGCCCCCAGTTCGAACATCAGGTCGAAAACTTTTTCGTGTACTTCGTCGGGGGTGCAGTTGGGTTTATCTACCTTGTTGATGACCACACAGGGCTTCAGGCCCATGCTGATCGCCTTCTGCAGGACGAAACGCGTCTGCGGCATAGGCCCTTCAAAGGCATCCACCAGCAGCAGGACCCCGTCGGCCATATTGAGCACCCGTTCCACCTCGCCCCCGAAATCGGCGTGGCCGGGGGTGTCGATGATATTGATCTTGGTATCGCGGTAGGTCACCGAGACATTCTTGGAAACAATGGTAATGCCCCTTTCCCGCTCCAGGTCATTGTTGTCGAGGATCAGGTCCCCGGTATGCTCATTCTCGCGGAAGAGTTGGCAAAAATGGAGGATTTTGTCTACCAGGGTGGTTTTTCCGTGGTCAACGTGGGCAATAATGGCAATGTTCTTTATCTCGGCCATGGCACTGATTTTAAGCGCGCAAAGATACGCCTAATTCCCATGCAATTGCGATTGTACAGCTTTATTTAACGAAAGGGTGATGTTGGCCCCTCCGGTACCTTTAACGGGGTGCAGGGTTCCTGCAGGAAATCAGGGTATCTTTACCATGGGGTGGGGGTTGCACCCCCACCCCCAAGTACCGCCCGGGTAGCCAAATAAATCGTGCCGCCGACACGGACCCTCAGGGAGGTCCGGTACCCCGTTTAATCGAACCCGGCCGGAACTTCTGGATGCCTCATTCAAATACCGGCACCCTATTTTTTTTCCTGCGTTTCAAAAAGGGGTTCCAGTTAATCCGCAGATTCACCACAGGACCTATTCCCCCGCTGATTCGATTCCGGAAGTAATTTCCTGCCCCTGCTTCGAGTCCAAAGCCAAAACCCTTCCCATAACTCCTCTGTATCCCGTAGAGCACCCCCAGGAAATTCAGGTCCCGGCCCTCGTTATCGAGATTCCCGGCCAACTCCCACTCTACGAAGAACTGCTGAAACGAAATGGAAAAGTAATTTCCGGAATTGCCGGAGACATTTTTTTGCTGGCCTGCCCGGCTCCTGAGGTTGTGATAGTATCGGGAAAAAGCCCTGTAGGCAGGGGCAATAGAATATCCCTCGGTTGGGGTTGCCATACTCAAGCCCACCTCCGCTCCTGCGCTGAGGTTCGGCAACAGGCCGAATTCATACTGAAACCCCGGGAGCAACAGGTTGAACTGTAAATTATGCCTCTCGAGGTAAACCGGCCGGAAACCCCGCTCTGCCCTTTGCGAAAACAGGGAAGAAGCCATCATGACCAACAGGACAAAAAATCGCAAGCCCATCGTTTTTCAGGGTTTGGATTTCAAGATATTAAAAGCTCCCCCATTAGTTTCTATCTTTGCGAAAACTTTATGAAATGGACCTTTCCGCCATCCCGCAATTGAAATATACCGACGAGAAGAACTTTTTCCTGCTGGCCGGGCCCTGTGCCATAGAAGGGGAAGCCATGGCGATGCAAATCGCCGAAACCGTAACCGGCATCGCAGACCGCCTTAAAATCCCCTATATTTTCAAAGGCAGCTTTAAGAAAGCCAACCGCAGCCGGGTGGATTCCTTCACCGGGATCGGCGACGAAAAGGCCCTGCGTATCTTGAAAAAAGTATCGGAACGCTTCGGGGTGCCCACGGTTACCGATATCCATGAAATCGACGATGCAGCCATGGCTGCGGAGTACGTGGATGTACTCCAGATCCCGGCCTTCCTGGTCCGGCAGACCGACCTGGTGGTGGCCGCCGCCAAAACGGGGAAGGTGGTCAACCTGAAAAAAGGCCAGTTTATGAGCCCGGAGAGCATGAAGCACGCCGTGGCCAAGGTAACCGACTCCGGCAATTCGCAGGTCCTGATCACTGACCGGGGGACCATGTTCGGATACCAGGACCTGATCGTCGATTTCAGGGGGGTCCCGGTCATGAAGCAATTTGCGCCGGTGGTCCTAGACGTCACGCACTCCCTCCAACAGCCCAACCAGGCTTCAGGGGTTACCGGGGGGCGTCCGGAACTGATCGAAACCATTGCCCGGGCAGGGATTGCCGCGGGGGTTGACGGGATCTTTATCGAAACCCATTTCGACCCGGCCAGCGCCAAAAGCGACGGGGCCAACATGCTCCCCCTCGACCAGCTCGAAAGGCTGCTCACCCGCCTGACCGCCCTGAGGCATACGGTAAACGATTTCTGAGGTTTCAGGATGTATCCCCGGGTCGGGGTCGTAACTCAACAGCTTCCCCGGGCACTTCCATGAGCAGCCGGGTTCCGCCGGGTTCACCTAGCAACAATCGGCACTGATTTCCCGTTGGAAATCAACACAAAGCAGCCGGGTGTACCGCTCGGGGGTTTGATCCGAGATGCGGATTTCGCGCTGCACCATATCCACTTCAAAATGGAAGCACGAAAAGTCCTCACAACAGTCCATCCCCAGCCGGTCCATCAGAAACCGGGTAATCCTGGGCCGCAGGCGGTATTCCAGGTCTATGAGGAACCTTTGGTCTGCCAGCTGCTGCCCTTCCTGAAAAATCCAGTGAAAATGCAAGTCAATACAATAAAAAGCCTGATAAGATATGAAAATTCATTTCACGAAACCCATGCGGTAATTTTTTTTTGCTCCCAAATGGGTATAGCTCTTTTTAGTGGCGAAACCATTTCTTAATGCGGAATTTCCCGCCATGTCGATTCAGGGGCTTATTTTTGAAAGTCTAATCACCAACCCATGCCACGTTCCTTCTTATTCTACCTGGGCCTTTGCGCCCTACTGCTGCCCATCGCAGGCTTTTCCCAGGTACATACCCACCAGGCGGCCACGCCTGTTGCCTTCCCGGACATCCCCGGGTACCTGACCCTGGCCACGGACCTGCACCAGCACACGGTGTTCTCGGACGGGAGCGTCTGGCCCGACATCCGGGTCATGGAGGCCCTCAGGGAAGGCCTGGATGCCATCTCCCTGACCGAACACCTCGAGTACCAGCCCCACCAGGCCGATATCCCCCACCCCGACAGGAACCGCTCCTTCGAAATTGCCCTGGAGGAGGCCCGCGACCACGACCTCATCCTCATCCACGGGTCTGAAATCACCCGAAGCGCCCCCATGGGGCACAGCAATGCCGTCTTTATCACCGACGCCAATGCCCTGATGGCCGAGGCCCCGGAAGTGCCCTTCCGGGAAGCCAAAAATCAGGGGGCCTTTATTTTTTGGAACCACCCGGCCTGGTATGCCCAGCGCCCCCAGGGGAATCCGGTTTTAAGCGATTTCCAGAAAGCGCGCATCCGCGACGGGGAACTGCACGGGATCGAGGTAATCAACACCACGGATTATTCGGAAGAAGCCCTTGGGATTGCCCTGAAAGAAGGCCTCACGATCCTGGGCACCAGCGATATCCATGGCCTGATCGACTGGGACTACACCGAGAAAGGAAACCACCGGCCCCTGACGTTGGCCTTTACCAAGGCGCGGAGTGCGGAAAGCCTGAAGGAAGCCTTGTTTGCCAAACGCACCGTAGCCGTATACAACGGATTGTGGGTTGGCAGGGAAGAATGGCTCCTGCCCCTGCTCCGGGCCAGCATTCGCATCAGGGAAGCCGGGTACATCGAGGGGACGCAGATCCTGAAAATTGTGCTGGAAAACCAGACCAGTTCAGACCTCCTCTTTGAGAACACCATGCCGTACACGTTTTACAGCAGCTCCCCTGTTTTTGAAATCCCCGCCCGGGGGTCCTACACCCTGCAAGTGAAAACGCTGGAAGTAATGGATTCCCTGGAATTGCAGCTAAAGGCCCTGGGGGCCTATACGGCCCCTAAGGAGCACCCGGTAGTCTCGTGGGAGGTGATCCCCGGGAATTAGGCCTTACCGTCTACATAGTCCTGCAGGTAGGCATAGCGGGGGGTAAGCTTCCCGTCGCGGGTCATCCGCGCCCGCTCCAGGATCCCTTCCGCATCCCCGTCGAAGAAGGCCGGGATCACATGCCTGTAAAACGCCGCCCCAAACCCTTCGCTGGCGTCCCGGGGCAATTCTGCCGGCAGGTTGTCCACCGCCATGACGGCTATGGCATTGGGATGTTTAAAATCCGTTTCCTTTTCGGTTACGGGATCATACCCATAAACCGGGTCGGCAATGGTGGAGGCCCTGAGCGTCGTGGCCACCGGGCCGTCGATGTCGCAGCTGATGTCTGCCACCACGCGGATATGGAAATCGGGGTGGCGCGCATCTTCCCGGGTAAAAAGGTAAGGCGCCCCTTCCCCGTAGAAGTGCCCGGCAATATAAAGGTCCGTAACACGGGCAAACCGGAAAAAATCGGACTGGTAGGCCTCCGGGTGGGCGATAAAATCTTCCCTGCTGCCGCGAACCCCGTCTTTGCGCTTGTTGTAATGGGAAGCGTCGATCTGGCAGTAAACCGGGTGGTCGAATGCCCGGTGGAGGTAGTCGGCTACGGAAACCCGTTCCAACCCCATGCCGTCGAGCATTTCCCTGGCCCCGCTGCCGACGCGGCCTTTACCCGTGAGCAGGATTTTGATCGGGGGGAGCTCCAGGGAGTTGAGTTCTTTTAGCAAGGCTTCCTGATCGGCTAGGTCGGAAGCTTTGGGTAGCGAGAAAGCCCCGGTTTTAAGCCCATAGGCCCTAAATCCGTTGTAGGCCCCCACAATCCCGGCATACCGGCCGAACGCCACAAGGCGTTGCCCCCTGGGGTTGGTCAGCACTTCGTGGTCGTAGAGTTCGATGCGGTGCTCCAGTATGGCCCGGAGCAACTCCCGGTTATAGGGTTGCTTTTTGATGGTATGGGAAAAAAAGAAATATTTTTTGTTGGGGATCAGGGCAGACACCGGTACCTCCTTCACCCCCAGCAAAACATCGCAATCGCTCATATCTTCCACTACGGGAATCCCCGCCTGACGGTATTCCGAATCCGTGAAAACGCGGATTGGCGATGCTTCAGCCACAATTTCGGCCTTCGGAAATTTAGCCACGACTTTTTGGCAGGTCGCGGGCGATAGCACTACCCGGTGGTCCGGGGGGGTTTTGCGTTCCCTGATCAATCCGAATTTCATCAGCTGGTTTGGTATGAAATTTGCGCTAAAATAGGCGGAATTGAAAGGGTATGCAAATCCATGGGCCCCGGGGTACTTCCCCGGTCCCGCCTGGCGAAAAAAATGGTATCTTTGCAACCCCTGTCCGCCCAAGCCTGGCAAAGGCGGGCCTGATCCTGTAAGAGGCAATAGCCGAAATGGCAGGAACGATCTTTGAAACTCTGGGGCCGACTGGTTTTGACAGCGAGACCAATGGCGATGTAAGCATGCCGAGCGCTGGGATACAGCTCGTTAATCTCATGACTCAACCTTTTTAGATGGCGAGTCTAACTACGCTTTAGCTGCCTAATTGACTGAATTACAGTAAGTCATGGCGTTTTCCTGCAAGGCGGGAAGGCTAAATGTCCCCGGGTAGCCCTTGTTGGCGGCGACCCACAAGGGGGCACCATAAAAGTCAACATAGTACCGATGTAGCTTCGGCAACGGTATAAAACCAAAGAAGCTAAGTGCGCAATAGGCGGTTTTTGGTCAGTTGCGCGCCGACAACCAATCAAAAACTAAGCATGTAGAAAGCATTGTTATTGCTTGTTTGGACGAGGGTTCGAATCCCTCCGGCTCCACGATCAAACCCAAACCCCGCCGGGAACCCGGCGGGGTTTCGTGTT
>CAZIJW010000023.1:0-4419 GCA_964539905.1 uncultured Robiginitalea sp. | reverse complement strand
GAAACCGCCCTGGCGCAGCCAGGGCAGGGTTTGGGTTTGCAGGACGGGATCTCAGGGGACCACCTAGAAGGCTTTTATAAGTTTCAGGCCCGTTTTGGTTAAATTTGATGATCAAGACCAAATGATGTGCTTTGAAAGTGAACGTAAGTCGAATAATAATTTTTGTCCCCGTGGCACCCAGTCTTTGGTAAGGTGCCGTTGTGTACACAGGTATGGAGCGCATTGTTGAACCGGGCATCAAGGTTATGGCGGCACCGAAAAATTTACAACTCCTGTGGCCGGGTTCTGAAAATATCCCATCTAAGCAGTTTGCAAAAAACATAAGAAAATAAAAATAAATAGGTATGTCACTTTTAAATGTTCAGAAGGCTTACGAGAAAGTTGGATCAGACGATCCTCTCTGGGCAATACTCACCGATGACAAAAAACGCGGAAATAAATGGGATCCAGAAGAATTTTTCGAGACTGGTCGAAATGAAATCAACGCTGTAATTGAGTACCTGGAAAGCATTGATGCTAAAATCAACCATGGGAGTGCATTAGATTTCGGTTGTGGTGTCGGAAGATTAACTCAAGGTCTTTGTTATCATTTTGATCAAGTTACCGGAGTGGATATTTCCAACACCATGATTGCTGGTGCTATCCGATACAATAAATTCGAAAAAAAAGCCACCTATATTACAAATACGGAACCAAACCTAAAGTGTTTAAGCAGCAACACTTTTGATTTCGTTTACACCAACATCGTGTTACAGCATATGGCACCACGCTATCAGGTCGAATACATCAGAGAATTTTTCCGCATCCTTAAGCCTGGCGGTAAAGCACTGTTTCAGGTCCGCACATCAAAAGGTCCCCGCCCCAATCCAGGATCATTAGCAGAAAAGTGGAACAACTTCAAAATGGAAAGGTTAAAACCATGGTGGAAAGCGATACGTGGGCGTCCACCAATTCAGGTCCACACAATTTCACCCCAGTTAGTGGAGCAGATTATTGCAGAGTCTGGCATGACACTTCTTGATGTCAAAGTAGTAGATAAAAGAGCCCATAGGTGGTTTAAGAACCTGCGATATTGTGTAATGAAGCCTTAATAATATCAGTCTGTCTGCTTTGTGTGTCCCTTGATTTTATAGCGGTAGGGATTCGGCAACGAAACGGAATACACTCACAGAGCTTAGAAGATTTGTTATTTTGGGAAGATTATTTTAAAGCAGGGTTATTATCCACGAAACTAATCCGGAAGTCTTATATAAAGTATAACATTAAGCGTCTCTTTTCCTTTATTATGTGGCACTTCCTGTGATGAGCAAACTATAATTCCCGCAAAAATTAGGACGGCGAGTTAAGTTATTTTTAAATTAAAATTCACTGTCAAATGAGTGGGAGAAAACACACAGCTAAATTCAAGTTCAAATTGGTGGTCAGCTTATTCAAGGAGCGATAAATGTTTTAGACAAGGAATTACGACCTGTATACCTTCAAACACCCTAAATCAATACCGGAGTATTTGTAAAAGTCACCTAATCGGTGCGTATAAAAAGGATCACTCGCAAAACCCCCATATATAAGGGGTTTTCTGCACGGGCTCTCAAGGGATCACCGAAGCACCGAAGGCGGTGAGGTAATCCCGGTTTCAATCGGTACAACTTCCAAATTGGAAAATGGAATGCCGAGACCATCTAACAGGCTCAATCAAACTTCCACCCAAACCCCGTCGTGAAAACATAATCGAATGCGCTGCCGCCCTCCACGACCTGGTTGTCATAGTTGAACTGGAACCCGGTCGACACATAGAAGTCATAGGGCAGGTCATATTTTACATCCAATTGGAAATCGGATCGGATCCGGCCCCTTTCCGATAAGCTGGGATAGATTTCCAATCGGGTGTTCAGGCTGAAGTCCTTGAAATCGAACATGTTTAAATTGGAACTCAGGTACAATTCCGTGGATTCCTTGTTAAGGCTTTCATCCTGATAGCTCTCAATGTTGTAGTTAAAACCCGCCGTAATCCCGAACATCAGTTTCGAGGTATTGGCGAGGTACCTTCCACCGCCGATTCGCCCGCCCCAGCGTCCCTGCAAGTTTTGTTCGGTATTGGAGAGGAACGACCCGGTACCCATGATATACCATTTCTCCGTCAGCATGCGGGTGATCCCCAGGTTCATGTTGGTGCGTTGGGTTTGCTCAACCTCATCCCGGTTGGCGGTAAGGGAGGAGACATCAAAATCGGAAAACCATCGAAACCCCCGGTAATGCACCCCCCCATTGACATTCAACTGCCGGTTATTGTTGGCTTTGGTCAGGTTAAACCCTATGTCGAGGTTCCCGTAAAACCGGTTCCAAAACCTCCCTTCTATGGTTTGAAGATAGGTCACCTGATCCAGGTTCAAGGTCTCCGCCGTGCCTTCCTCGTTCCTGATGGTTACCCTGCTGCTTTCCCCCGACCGCAAAAACCCATTCAACCGCCTGCCACCGGCAAGGATGACCAGGCACTCCGATTCAACGGACAGACGGTCCACCTTATGGTATTCAATGGCAAAATCTTTGTCGCTGTATGGGGTTTCCATGGTGAGGATCCCGGAAGAAAGGCCTTTGATTTCCCCATAAAGCACATTCCCGTTATCCAGCCAAAGGGTGTCGTTTTGGGCAAAGGCCAGTAGGGGAAGTAGCAGAAAGGTCAGGGCGAGGGTTCTACTCATCGTCTGGTGGCCGTCAAAGGACCATGGCTGGGTTTATCTGCAAACCAACTCCCGCGGGCAGGAATGCATAGGTTCAAATTTAAGCCATTTCACCTACCCCGCGAAAGGTAAATGGGAAAAGAAAGGATTTCTACCTGCCCGGAACATTCCCCAAATTTCTCCTGCAATGTTCCTATCTTTAGTCCAAATCGAAGGGATGCTGCGAAAAGTTATCATACTGGCAAATCTCCTGGTCTTTATGTCAGGCTGTTCCAAAGATGCCCGGGAAGAGGAAGCCCCGGTAGTACCCCAGGTCCAATTTTCCGCCTTTTTGAATACGGGAGACGAGGAAGTGCAAATCGATTTCGAAACGGGCCCGGGTGATCCCTTGGTAATAAGCCTGAACGAGGAATTGGGCCTGGCCCCCCTGTTGTTTTCCAGGCGGCAGGTAACTTCGAATTCCATCGCCTTCTATTCCTGGTTCGAACAACAGACCCGTGTATATTACAAGGACCTGACGTCCGGTGCGGTTTTTACCGCTGAAAACATCTGCAATCTTGCAGGCGAGGCAGCAGGTCTGCGGGGAATCCGGCGGGTAAGCGGCAATGCGCATTACGTGGTGGCAGCCCTGGAGGGATTCGATGATGGGTTGTCCCCGGGGTTTTTCTTCCGCATCCTGGATAAGGCATCGGGAAACTGCAGGGAAATAGAAATCCCGGAAATAAGCCGTTCCGGCCCGGTCAGTTTTTCGCTTTCCGGGCACCTCCTGGCGGTGTACCACTGGCAGGAAGGATCGGAAAGGCCGCAGATCGTCCTGGCTGACCTTCGCACAAGTGCCCTGGGGGAAACCCTGATCCTCGATCCGGGTTTTCGTGCCGCTACCTTCCGCGGCTCCCAACTCTGGCTTTTCAATACCGACAATTCGTACCAGGTTTTTAATGTGGATTCCGGGAATTTCACCGAGAGTGGCACGGCACCCGGCCTGCCGCTGCAAGAGTCCGGTTTCTTTGAGTCGCAATTTTCCGGGAACCAGTTCCTGTCGCGCTTTGTCTACCAGCAACCCAGCCTGTTCTTTGCGCAGCCAGCCGTTTACGATTTTCAGGCCCGGCGCCTTGTGGAGGGGGCCGAACCCTTTCTCCCCGAACTGCAGGCGCGTGTAGAACAGCGAACCGGGGACCGGGTCCTGTTCGGGAATTATGCGGTGGACCTCGACCGGGGCCTTGTGGCCCTGATTTACGTTCGCGGGAATGGGGAAGCCCGGGGAGGGGTGGTCCTTACGAACTTCAGCCAGGATTGGCTCGAAGTAATTCCCCTGCCCCTGGTTCCGGAAATCATTACGCTCCGAGAAGGGAGCAGATAAATTTACCTGTAAAACAACCTACCGAAGCCCCGGCACTTTCAGAAAGGCTGTATTGCGTATCTTTGAGCAAGAGACGGGAAAGAAGGCCTTGGACACGAACACTACAATTGCACTTACGGGTACGGCCATTGGCTTCCTCGCCTTGATGATAATCGTGTTAAAACACCACAGGAACGCCTACCAGAAAGGCCTTTTGCTCCTTTTTGTTTTTTCGCTGACCAATTCGAGCCTCCTTTCCTATCCGATCAAAAGTATTTACCAGAAAAACTTCAACGAATGGATCAATCAGAATGGGATAGAAATCGCCCAAAAGTATATGCAAAGCGAACAGTGGAACCACCTCAGCCTGGAAGGCATAGCCCGGGAGGTGGGATTCAAATC
>CAZIJW010000022.1:0-50057 GCA_964539905.1 uncultured Robiginitalea sp. | reverse complement strand
TCACGGAATCCACTTATCCTTCCCGAAATCGGGCTTCCGCTTTTCCAGGAAGGCATCCCTCCCTTCTTTCGCCTCTTCGGTCATATAGGCCAGGCGGGTGGCTTCCCCTGCGAACACCTGTTGCCCGACCATACCATCGTCGGTCAGGTTCATGGCAAACTTCAGCATTTTGATGGATGTGGGCGATTTGGCGAGGATCTCCTGGGCCCACGCATAGGCGGTTTCCTCCAGTTTTTCATGGGGCACCACAGCGTTTACCATGCCCATTTCGAAGGCCTCCATGGCACTGTAATTCCGGCCCAGGAAGAAGATTTCCCGGGCTTTTTTCTGCCCCACCATCTTGGCCAGGTAGGCAGAGCCATACCCCCCGTCAAAGCTGGTGACATCCGCATCGGTTTGCTTGAAGATGGCATGCTCCTCGCTGGCCAGGGTCAGGTCGCAAACCACGTGCAGGCTGTGCCCCCCTCCCACGGCCCAACCGGGGACCACGGCTATAACCACCTTGGGCATAAACCGGATCAGCCGCTGCACCTCGAGGATATTCAGGCGGTGATAGCCATCCTGCCCCACATAGCCCTTGTGCCCCCTGGACTTCTGGTCACCCCCGCTGCAAAAGGCATAGACCCCGTCTTTTGGCGATGGGCCCTCCCCTGTGAGCAGCACCACCCCGATGGAAGTGTCTTCCTGGGCGTCGTAAAACGCGCGATAGAGCTCACTGGTAGTCTTCGGGCGGAAGGCATTGCGCACTTCCGGGCGGTTAAAGGCGATCCGCGCCACGCCATTGGCCTTTTTATAGGTGATATCTTCAAACTCTCCGGCTTTTCTCCAGGGTATGTCCTTCATGGCAATAGTGTTTTTAGTATGAACAACGGAAGCCAAAGATAATACCCCTGCCTTAATTCTGGCGGCTTTCCTTTGCTTCGATCCATTTGGAAAGGTAGCGCAAGCGGTCAAAGGCCTGGTCGCGCAGCAGCCGCTGGATGATGAGGGTTTCCCTGCCCGGCCTGGCAGGGGAGTCTTTCAATTGCTTTAGGGCCTCGTTTAGCTGCCCGGTGCGGGGGGCGTAATGCGGGCGTGCCGCTTCTGACAATACCCGGAGGGAATGCTCCCAAAGTTCCCTGTCCCGGTACAGGGCTACCGCCTTTCTCGTGAATTCCTCCGGGGAATCTGCCCGCCAGGGGCCCTGGGGGTTTTCCCCTAGGATGCCCTCCCAACCGATACCGCTGGTCAGGGTAGGTAGCCCGGATGCCAGGGCCGAGAGCACCTTCCCCTTGATCCCTGCGCCAAACCGAAGGGGGGCGAGTTGCAGACGGGCTTCCTGCATGGCGGATCTTACATCCGGGACCCAGCCCAATACCTCAAAACCCATCTCAGGGGCATGTAAGTTGAGGATTGCCTTCGGGAGGTACGCGCCGCAGATGTGGAGGGGTACCCCGGGCAATTCCCGCGACAGGGCGGGCCAGATGTCTTCCCTGAGCACCGCAATGGCGTCGAGGTTGGGGCGGTGCCTGCCATTTCCCACAAAAAGGAACCCTTTCCGTTGCCCGTGGGAAGGCTGCGGGCCTGTTTCCTGAGGTATTTGGAAAGGGGAATACAGCAGTTTGCCTTCCAGGAAAGGGACCTGGGTGCGCAAAAGGTCCATTTCCGCCCGGGAGATGATCAGGCTCAGGTCACATCGAAAGATGCTGGCCAGTTCCCTCGGGAACAACGGGTCGGCGACCCAGTCCTCCACCTGCCAGGCTGTCCCCCGGGCAAGGGCTTTTTCCCGGGAATGCCGAAGGGCGTGGAGGTCTTCCGTGTCGAGCACCAACCGGGCCTTCGGCAGTACCTCCCGCACCCGCCACCCAAATTGCTCTTCGGTCATAAAGCGGTCAAAAAGGACGGTTTCAAACCGCTCCTTTGCGAGAAATTGGTCAAAAGAGGAATGGTTCAGGCGTACAGGCACCATACGGATCCCCATAGCTTCCAGTGGGGTCCCGTAAAGGCCGGGGGATGCCGTACTGGCAAAAGTAATTTCATAGCCTGACTGCTGAAAACTGCGGAGCAGCTGTATGATGCGCACCCCTGCTGCGGTTGCCTGGGGCTCAGGCCATTGGTGGCCAATGACCAGCAGCTTTTCGTTTTCGGGTTTTAGCAGGTCCATGGATCGGGCTTACATCCTGGCCGCATACATCTGGGAAATGCGCAGCCGGAGCTTTCGCTCGTAATCTTCCTGCAGCCAGTCGCGGTAATTCTGGGTATTGTTCATGATGCAGTAGGAATACTGCTTCACCCGAAACTCGATTTCCTCCTGCAGGAGTTTGGCCAACATGCGCGCCTGGAAAATATCGGAGCTGTTTTCCACGCACATGCGGGCGTGCTGCTCGATGCTGCGCTCCAGCACCTCCTTGGATTTGCGTCCCTGCGCAAAGGTTTTTTTGTACTCCTCCTTTACGTTGTAATCGATGACCTGGCTCTTGTTGAAGCGCTCGCGGAGGGCCTCGGGCATTTCGTAGATAAACTCCCGCTCGATGTCTTCATCGTTTCGGATATTCTCCAGGTAAAAATCGGGGAAATGGAATATTTCCTGCCAGTCCAGGGGGGCGTCCCACGGGCCGAAACGGGCGATGTTGTTCCCCAGGTCCACCACCGTAAACTCCTCTTTGTCCTTCAGGATGCGCGATCCCCTTCCGATCATCTGGAAGTAGAGGGTGAGGGAGCGCGTGGCGCGGTTCAGGATAATGGTTTCCACTGAAGGCTCGTCGAAGCCTGTGGTGAGGATGCTCACAGAAGACAGGATGGCGTCGGGGGTCTGGGAAAACCAATCAAGGATTTCCCGCCGCTCTGAGGCGGTATTTTTATTGTCGAGGTGCCTTACCGGATATCCAGCCTTGCGGAAGGTTTCATAAACATATTTTGAAGTGCTGATCCCGTTGTTGAAGATCAGGGTCTTGGTACCCTTCGCCAGTTCTTCATAAGCCCCGAGCAGTTTTCCAAGCATCTGGTGGTTCCCGTACAGGGCATCCGAGGATTTTACCGTATAGTCGCCGTTGATTCCCAGCTTCAGGGTTTTGAGGCTTACATCGTAGCTGTACAGTTTTGCACGGGCAAGGAATTTTTTCCGGATCAGGGAGGCGATGGATTCCCCTACAATCAATTTCTTGTAGTGGTCCTTCATCGGAAGCTTGATGTTGGAGCTTAAAGGGGTGGCCGTGACCCCGAGGATGATCGACTTCTCAAAATACTTGAACAGTTTCCGGAAGGAATTGTAATGGGCCTCGTCAATGATTACCATCCCGATCCCGTGGAGGTCGATCGCCTTTTCCTGCAGCCGGTTGTTGAGGGTTTCCACCATGGCCACAAAGCACTGGTACCGGTCTTCATCGGTAAGTTCCTTGACCTCGCTGCTGATGATCTTGTTGTGGACCCCAAAGCCCTCCAGCATCCGGGAGGTCTGCAGGCTCAGCTCAATCCGGTGGGTAAGCACCACGACCTTCTTTCCCGTTTCGGCGATATACCTCCGGGCAATTTCTGAAAAAACCACGGTTTTCCCCCCTCCCGTGGGCAGTTGGTACAGCAGGTTGACATCATCGGGGGACTCCTTAAGGCAATTGAAAATTTTGCCCAGGTCCTCCAGCTGGTAGTCGTAAAGGGTTTTCTCCGAAAAAGCTGTTTTTGAGCCCAAAGGTCCCGTTTTTGCTTGTAAATGACCCGTGCCTGGAATTGTTGCCGGATCAATTGGCAAAACTAGTTGATTTTTGTCCCATGGAGAAATCCGAAGCCCAAAATCCTTCAGGGCTAGTAGCCCCGGTGCCGGGAAACTTGATTTTTAAGCGGCTGGCCCTGGAGCAACAAGTGATAGTTTTCCACGATTTGGAACACCACCGAATCCGGGTTGGAAACACTGGCCACGTGGGGCGTCATGTGGATACGGGGATGCGCCCAGAATGGATGTGCCTGCGGCAGGGGTTCCACCTCGAATACATCCAGGCTTGCCCCGGAGATGCCCCCCTCGTCAAGGGCCCGGAGCAAATCGGGTTCCACAAGCAGCGGCCCCCTGGCGACATTGATCAGAAAGGCTCCGGCAGGCAGCCCGCGGAAGAGCTCCAGGTTCAGGATGCCGCGGGTTTCAGGCGTCAGGGGTAAAAGGCAAACCAGCACATCGGCCTCCTTTAAAAAACCGCCACGTTGCGCCTCCCCGGAAAATACGGGAAACCGGGTTATGGGGCGGGTTTCCCGGGTCCACCCCACTACGGAGAACCCTGCCGCCAGGAGGAGTTGTGAAACCGCCATGCCCAATTTCCCCAACCCCATGATGCCCACCGTGACCTCGGGGATTCTGCGATACGGTTTCGGCTTCCACTGCCCCACCGCCTGTTCCGCTTTATAGGCTAACAGGTTTTTGAGGTGGGCCAGTACCTGGGCGAGGACAAACTCGGCCATGTCCGCTGCCAGGTAAGGGTCTACCACCCGCATAACAGGGAGGTCCGGGGGGATTTCGGGGTCTTCCAGGATAAAGTCCACGCCAGCGCCCAGGCCGTGTACCCCCTTGAGGTTGGGGTATTGCCTCAGGCTGCCCGGCGGATGCTTCCACACGGCTGCCATCAGGACGTCCCCAGGGGGAACATCCTCCCCGGCTTCAACCACACGGAGGTCGGGATCGGCCTTTCGGAAGGCTTCTTTCCAGGCCCCGGTTTGCCCGTCATTGCGAAGGAGTACTATGGCCATTTGGTCTGTTTTAGGTTTCCAGTAAATCGACAAAATCGGTATATCCGCCTGCGGGAGGCCACCCGGAGGCCTCCGCCAACCTGGCAACGTCGGCAAATCGCTGCTTTTGCTCCCTGTAAAGCCCGTGCTCGGCCAGGTATCCCCCCCACTCCCGGAAGGACTTGTACATGCTGCGGAAGAACGCCTCCGGGCAGCGTCGCTCGCGTTCGTATTTCAGGGCGGTTTCCAGGTTGAAGGCCATCAGGTCGGCCACCAGGGAGGGGTCCATTCCCAGGGTGCGGAAGTGGCGGAGGTGTTTTTGGGCCACCGACCTCCTGGCACGGGCCTTTTTGCGGCGCCGGGGGAAATATTCCTCCAGGATACGCGATTTGGCCTCTTCGAGCAATTGCTCTTCCCTGGGGTTGAACACAAAATCGTAGTACCCTTTTACTTCCGGAAACCGGTCGTACAAATCCAAAAGGTGTTCCTCCAGCGCCTCTTTGGGAAGCCCGGCAAGGTATTTTTTAAGGGCGCGTTTGCTCATGGCCCCCCAAAATAAACAAGAATCCGCCGAATTCCCTCAGCCCCCTGCAGAATTGTCCTAAATCTTTGTGAAATACTCATAAATAGTGTAAAACTAAGGGGGGCTTCCTTTGGAAAAGAGCAAATAAAACTGTATTATGAGAGGATGTTAACCCTTAATCCAAAAAACCATCGATGAGGCAACTAAAAATTGTCAAGCAGGTTACGAACAGGGAGTCCAAATCCCTGGACAAGTACCTTCAGGATATCAGCAAAATAGATTTAATTACCGCCAATGAAGAAGTAGAACTCGCACAACGGATCAAACAGGGCGACCAGGCCGCCCTTGAAAAGCTTACCAAGGCCAACCTGAGGTTTGTGGTCTCCGTCGCCAAGCAATACCAAAACCAGGGATTAAAGCTTCCGGACCTGATCAACGAAGGCAATGTGGGGCTGGTAAAGGCGGCCAAGCGCTTTGACGAAACCCGGGGGTTCAAATTCATCTCCTATGCCGTGTGGTGGATTCGCCAGTCGATCCTGCAGGCTTTGGCAGAGCAGTCCAGGGTGGTGCGCCTGCCCCTGAACAAAATCGGCTCCATCAACAAGATCAAAAAGACCTTTTCCTACCTCGAGCAGGCCCATGAACGCCCGCCCTCTGCCGAGGAGATCGCAAAGGAACTCGACATGTCGATCAACGAGGTGCAACAATCCATCAAGAATTCGGGAAGGCATGTCTCCATGGATGCGCCCCTGAAGGACGGGGAGGATTCCAACCTGTACGACGTGCTTCGATCGGGGGAATCGCCCAGGCCCGACAAATCCCTGATGCTGCAATCGCTGAATACGGAGATCAACAGGGCCCTGGAAACCCTGTCCCCCAGGGAAGCCGACGTGATCAAACTCTATTACGGCATCGGGGACCAGCAATCGATGACCCTGGCCGAAATCGGCCAGACCTTTGACCTGACCCGGGAACGGGTCCGGCAGATCCGGGAAAAAGCCATTCGGAAGCTCCGGCATAATTCGCGGAGTAAACTACTCAAGGCCTATCTCGGGTAGGCAATATTAAAAAAGCGGCCCTTTCGAGGCCGCTTTTTCGCAAAGTACACTACATAAACACTAAGAATAGCTGAGCTTGCTGATTTCGAAGCCTGCCAGGATTTCGTTCAAATGGTGAAGAAAATCCATGTAGGCGGCGTTTTCGCGAGGTTCGTTGGCCATAAGATTCGGGTTTTTGATTTGCGGGGCTACAGATAGTCGACCCCGGCCAATTCGTTTACACTGAGGATTTCGTTTAATTCGCGGAGAAAATTCAGGTATTCCTCCCCGTAAGTGTCATAAAGCATAATAAGAATCAGGTTAAGTTTGCCAGAGTATTAACGATCGAATTTCATGATCTTGTATGTAAATCCCCTGATTTTAAGGGCCGAAAAAGCATTTTTGTGGTGAAACCCCTAATTTTTGTGGGCAAGGGGATGGCTCCTGGTCAGATCTTCAGGCTGTAAGTAAGGCCCCCGCCAAGGATCCACATAAACGCCCCGGGCTCCAGGACGTATTCCTGCCGGCTGATTCCCAACCTGGCCTTGTAGCGATGTTGCCTGCTTTTTCCGGAAAACTGGTACTCTACCCAGAACTGCTGGGCTTCGAGGAAAAGGAGGGTTTCGGCGATCAGGGTGGTGCCGTTGCCCAACTGCCTGAGTTCAGGGCTGAACCCGTACGCGAAGGATACCCCCAGGTACTGGTCGGCATCCCCGAGGTATTTTCGCGCCAACACGCTACCCGATACCCCGGGCCCCCGCCCGGAGGCAAAGGCCAGAAACGGCCTGAAGCTCACGTAGTAGTTTCCGCGATAGGCCCCGAAGGAGGCCGTGAACAGGGAGGCCCGGCTTTCCCTGAAATCCATGTAGCGGGCACCTATCGAAGCTTCCATGGCTTTGGGGAGGTTCGCGAACAGTTCGATCCCTCCCCGGTGCCTGGGAAACAACTCCGAATCCGAAAAGCCGTAATTCGCATAGGCATAGAAGGTTTTGGAAATCCGCGGGTACAGGTCGAGCTCATACTGCACCCCATTGCGGCCAAACCGGTGGCTGTAATTGATCCGGGGAAGGGCTTTCCCGAACGTACCGGGGTACTGGTATTCCAGGCTGCCATAATACATGGCGTCGTAATACCGGTCAAACGCCTCCAGGGAATTGGATACGGAAAGTGAAGGATACTGCCCCGGTTGCCGCCGCTCTGTTGGAACAGCTTTATCCTCCTGAGGCATGGATGCCGCGATCAGCTGTACCCTGATTTGCTCAAGGGCTTCGCTCTCGCCAAGGAAACTTAAAGCCTTGTTGGCCAGTCCGAGGGCCAGGGATGGGTTTCCGGCCTGCAGTTCGTTTTGCACGGCCGCCACCCAGATATCTTCCCGGTCCCGGACCCGGGAGGTGACCCGGTTAAAATGTTTGCGGGCGTCTTCGTGCGCCCCTTCCCACCGGTAGGTATTGGCCAGGAAAGCCCTCGCATCGTGGTAATCGGGGTAATTCCGCAAAATCGCCTCCAGGGTATCCCGCGCCTGCGGCCCTTTTCCTGTAAAGGCAAGCTCCCTCGCCCTCAACAAGGCCCCATCCGGGTCCGTAGCAGCTGAGGTAGTCTGCGCCCACAGGGTCCCCGCCCACAGGGAGAGCAAAAACATCAGGCCAAAAGCATACCCGTACCGCATCATGATCCCCATTCATTGGACGCAACAGGTTCCCCTTCCCCGGTGGACCCGGTTTGGGCCGGGGGGTTCCCCAGGGCGCGGTTAATTTTATTCTCCAGGAGCGCGCTTCCCTTCAGGTGGGCTTCTATGGCCGGGATGAGGTAGAGGGCCTTTTCGCGCTCCCCGGCCCAATGGTAGACGTCCAAAAGGGCCGAGTATCCATCTTCGTACAGGGGGTATTTCTGAACGACCTGTTCCAGGAGCCCGGCAGCACCTTCATAATTGCCGTTCCAGGCCTGAATTCGGCCAAGGAGGATTTCAGTGTCGACGTGGCCGGGCACCCGCGACAGGATAAAGCGACATAGCTGCATGGCGCGCTCCCGGTTCCCCTGCAGAGCAAGTTCCCTTGCCAGTTCATAGGCCCTGTCAGAATCCGTTCCCGGAAAAACGCTGTGGATCCAGGCAAGGTCCTTTTTCTCTATGGGGGCTACCAGGGGTTCATAAAGCAGGGCCCCGGCGGGGAGGATTGCATTTTCCCGGGTCACGTGGCGGTTTACGGCCTTAAAATGGGTGAAGGCCGCATGCAGGGAATCCCCAAGCGGTTCAGGCACACCGGATTCCAGTTCCAAAAATTCCCCGATATGGTAAGCGCGGCCCTGCATAAGGGCGTTGTCGCCGGCCAAAAGAGCGGTAAGCCCTGAGCCCGGGCCCGACAGGGGTATTGTTTTTATGGCCTTTTCCCGGCCTGTTCCGGTTAAGGCCCCTCCCAGCCACGAGGCTTTATCGGGGACCTCCAGCCCATATCGCCCTTCGAGGCTTCCGAGAAGCGAAGGGGCCAGGTCGAGGTGGGAGGCCAGGGTGTTGAATGCCCTGGGTGACTTCACCAGGGGGCCGGCCATAACCAGGGGGACCTGGTATTGTTTCAGCGGATTGTCGGCCGGCAAACCTGCCGGATGGTGGGTCCCTGTGAGGATAATCAGGGTATTGGCGTACTTCGGGGACTTGCCAAGCTCGACGAAGAAGCGCCTGAGGCAATCGTCTGTATAACGCATGGCGGCCATCCACTCGCGGTTTTTCCTGATAAACCGCTTTTCCCTTCGGGAGAAAGGATGCCGGTCGAGCAGGGAATCGACCCCGGCCTGATACCGCTCGGCATCCGGGATCAGGTAAGGGCTGCGGGAACTCAGGGTCTGGAAGACATCGAAAGAGGGGTTTTTGACGGGCACCCGGGTTTTGAGGTACCGCTCAAAAAGGACGTGGTCGGGGAACCCGAGGGAGTTTCCCGCGGCATCTTCCCGTTGGGGGATATAGTCCCTGCCAAAGGATTTCCGGTCGGTAACCTCGTCGGTGCGCTCCTGATAAAGGAACCGGTCCCACCCGAAGAGGGATGCATTTCCGCCGTACTGGAAACTGGTTCGGTAGCCGTTGTATTTCAGCAGGGAAAACAGCGTATGGCGCCCCGGCAATTCCGCATGCTGCATAAATCCGTTATCGCCTTGCGGAAGGGACCCCGTAGCCAGGGGAAGGGCTTCCACCCCTGTGCGCGCATTGGCCAGGTAGCGCTTCCAATGCAGCCCGGAGGAACGCAATGAATCCGCAAAGGGCATAAAGGCTTTAAAGGGGGCGTTTTCCCCGACGAAGTCGGAAGATAAGCCCTCGATAAGGAGAAGGAGGATATCCGGGCGGTCCTCCTGCCAGTCCAGATAAGGCCCCAGGACATCTTCCGGGTTCCAGTCGGACCACAACGGGTAGGGCTCCGCTCCGAGGTAAGGCTCCCCGTCGGTCACCTGACGGGCATATTCCCCGAGCAGGAATTGGGTTTTATTCCGGTTCACCGGGCGCTGCTCCGAAAGAAGGGTCCCCAGGAACAGGGCGAAAAGCACAATGGTCAAAGGGTACATACGCCCGAGCCAGTGCGGTATCCTGCGGCTCCACCGGTAGAACAGGTAAAAAGAGCCTCCCAAAAAGACCAGGGCCAAAAACAGGTGCAGGGCCCATAGGCGGGGTAACTCCAGGCCTCCGGAGGGACCGGCAAGTTCGAAGTGCGTGAGGTAAACCTCCGTCAGCAGGTATTCCGCCCCCAGCAGGGATACAAAAACCGCCCCCAGGATGGCAATCCCCCACCCGGGCCTGGCATTCTCGATGCGGTTGAAGGCAAAAGCGCAGATCAGGGCCACCAGGGATGCATAGCCCAGGTGGTGGACCCCCAGGAGCAACAGGTTTCCGTTGAGGGTGGAATCAAGGACCCCTTCGGAATACAGCCGGACTTGCTGGTAGGCGCCAAGCAGGAGCAGCCCCCCGAAAAAGGCGAGCACCAGGCGGATATATCCTTTCAACCCCCCTGCTTTTTGTTTGCTTGTCGCATGTTGTGCTTCCATACCCAATCCTTATGCTTTTACAAATCCTTTCCTGACCTGTACGCCCCACCCTGCTTTGATCCTGAAGAGTTTCCTGTAATTCCCCCGCAGGGATGCCCATACCACGATAGGGTGGAAAATAAAGGGCTCCACCAGGGCGCACCCAATGAGGATAAGGATGTCCCTGGGCCTGGTGTACTGGTTGTACGACCAGACTTCCCACAAAATGGCGTTCAGGGAGAACAATACCGCAAAGGCGTATACGCAAAGGGAAATGGCCATAAAAAACTCCAGGTACAGGATCCCGAGGTACCAGAAGAGCAAAATGGAGAGAAAGCCAAAAAACTCCAGCAGGGGGGCGAGCCATTCGTAAAACAACCAGTAGGGATAGCTCAGCATCCCCAGCCTCCCGTACCGGGGGTTAAAGAACATGTCCTTATGGCGATAGAGCGTTTCGAGGTTCCCCCGGGACCACCGGTCCCGCTGGTTGATGAAAATTTTAAGGTCCTCCGGCACCTCGGTCCAGCAAAGGGGGTCCGGGAGGTATTCAATGGTGTAGGGGATCCCCTGGTCGTGCATATGCCGCCGCATCCGGAAAATAATTTCCATGTCTTCCCCTACCGTTTGGGTGTCGTACCCGCCCACCTCCAGGGCTAGTTGGCGGTCAAAAAAACCAAATGCCCCTGAGATGATCAAAAGGCTGTCAATCCTTCCCCAGGCCATCCTCCCCAACAGAAACGAACGGGTGTATTCCAGGAGCTGGAACCGTGCCAGCCAGTTTTTGGGAAGGCGGATCTCTTCCAAAGTACCTCCGTCGATCTTACAGGAATTGGCCACCCGGATGACCCCCCCTACCGCGATGACCCGTTTCCTGGACCTTTGATAAAAAGCGCGGACCACGTGGAGCAGGGCATCGGGATGCAACAGGCAATCCACGTCTATACAGCCCACATAGGGGTTTTCAGAAAGCAGCATGCCGGCGTTCAGGGCATCCGACTTCCCCCCGTTGACCTTATCGATCACCGTTAATTTGGAAAAAGACTTTTGCCTGGACTTATACACCCCCCTGATGGGCTTCGAAGGCCACATCGGGTCGATTTCCCTTTCGATTTTTTCAAGGTTATAGGCGCTGATCAAGTGTTGAAGGGTATCATCCCGGCTCCCGTCGTTGACAACCATGACCTCGTAATCCACATAGCGCAAGGAAAGCAGGGAGCGGACATTTTCCACAATGGTCAGGGCCTCATTGTACGCGGGGGCGATAATGGTAATCCCCGGGGCCAGGGGCGAGGCCATCAGGCGGGAAGCCTCCCCAATGCGGTTCTTTTTTCGGTAATGCAGGGAATTCCGCGAGGCGAAGTACCCCATGGCGGTAAACAGGCTGAACAATACCCCTGTAAACACCAAAAAAACGATGTTGATGTATTCAAGGATTATATGGAACGCCTGGCTATTCATCTGTGTTTCCCTTGTTTCCCCTCAGGTAACCCAAAAAACGGAGGTATCCCCCGACCAGGGGAGATACGTCGGGGGTGGCCCGGGGTTTGGTTACGGTGGCGTTGTCTGTAAAATCAGGCGTGAAACTGAACTCCGTTTCCCCGAAGCCCCTGTGGAAGGCTTCCGGTGTTTCGGGACAAGCCTTTTTCATTCGCGCAACTGCTGCCCGGCGCTTCGGGGTCCATAGGCTCCGGGAACCCCTTGCCTCAAGGGTTTCGGGATCTCCCTCCAAACGGGCGGTAAGCAGGGCATGGACCTTCCTGGCCTTGCGGCTGACCTTTGGGTCAGGGTCGGTAAACAGGTCTTTGAGGAAGGTGAGTTCCTTCTCCCCTCCCACCTCCGGGATTTCATCGAGCAGGATCAATTTGGAATCCCGGTCGCAGGAGCGAAAGAATTCGTTGAAAATGGAAAAAGGGGGCAGGTCCCCATCTGCATCGCCACCCCCGGCCCCCATCGACACTTCCGCCCTTTCGTTTTCGAAAGGCGTAAGGGTTTCTATGGCCCCGGCCAGCACCCCGAACTCGGGAAAAATCCCCGGGTCCTCGAGGTCCGGGCCAGTTTCAACCTCCACGGAATCGCTCACCAACGGAATAAAATCGGTGCGGAAAACCGCCCCGGTCTCTTCCAGGTCTTCCAGGAGGAGTTCGCGCAGCATCCGCACATAGCCCGAATCCTGCGGGAGGATGTCTGCAATTACTTCTAGTTTCCGGATCCACTCCGGAATTGTTTCATCAGGTTCCATATTGGTCTGGATTAAAGCAGGGGCCACTACCAGGGGCAAAAACCCCGGGGAAGGAACCTCCCGGAAATGCCCTGCGCTCAGGGCGGAACGGATTTCTGCCCACTCCTGCTGCAGGCACCATTCGAACACCTGTACGTCCTGTGGACCCCATTCCTCCGGGGGGAAGGCATTGGGGGTGGGTACTAATTCAAAGGAGGTTGCTGCCCGGGAAACCGGGGCTTTACGAGTCTCCGCCATCGAAAAGTCGGGGCGCAATACCAAAGGGATTTGGAGTGCCTGAGGCTCCTCCCCGGATACCGGCCCGTTAGCCGCGCTATCGGGCACATGGTTGCGCCCGGTCGGGGCCGGGGGCGCCCCCGGCTCAAGGATATCTTTTGTGGGCAATATGGAATCCGGTTCCAGGCTGTTGATTACGGCCCCCGCCTTACTGCGGACCAAAAAGTTTGGATCGGACCCCGCCTGCTTCCGGAGCCAGTCCAGGTCCCCGGGGGCGGCTACCGGCTCCAGGGCGCTGAGGATTTGTACCTTCAGGTCCGGGGAAGCCCCTGGAAAAAGGGCTTTGAGCGGCCCGGAGGCCTCCTGGAACTGAAATTCCCGGATGCATTCCAGGGCGGCCCCCTGGATCGTTGGGCACCGATGCTGAAGGAGGGTAATAATGGCCTGGGCGGCATCGTTCTGCCGGTAATGACGGATCAGGCGCAGGGCGAACAAAACCACGTCGCGGTTTTCTGAGATCAGCCACCGCTTGAACCGCGGAGGATCAAAAGCTTCGCGCTGCTGGAGGATCTCCAGGAGTTTAACCTGTTGCCATTCCGATATCCGGTGGCGCACGGTATCCAGAAAATAGCCAATTCCTTCCTCCCTGAGGCTCACCGTGGCCAGTTGTGCCTGTTTGCGCACAATACCCCTGCGGTGGTTGATATGCCTGCGGATAAAGGGGTACGCCTGCTCCACCTGCATCTCCGTGAGCTCCACGATACCCCTGGAAATCCGCTCCCACCTCCGGCTTTCAAGTTTTTTGAAGGCGTCCAGGTGCAACCCCAGGTCCTGGTACAGGCGAAAAAGCCGCTCCCGGACCTCCCCGGAAACATCGTATCTGAGGTCCATAAGGACTTCAGCCATCACCTCCCGGTTCAGCGGGTTTTTCAAAAGCTCCCGGATTTCGATTTTCATCCGGATGTACTCTTCCCTTTCCCCGACATCGGTATCTTGCTGGAAGAAGAGGAAATTGCTGATCATCGGGGCCAGTTCCCGTTTCCTGAGTTGCACCTGTGTCCTTTTTCCCGACAGGCGCGACCGCAAAATGAAAATCAGCAGGAAATACCCCACGGTGATGCCCCCGAACAACGTCCCCAGGTCCCACAAAAGATCGATGGGGATCCCGGGAACCTCCAGGATGGGCAACATCAGGTATGTCGTGTGGGGTCCGTTCAAATTAGGTGTTCCTGAATAGTTTTCCGATCCGCACCAACAGTTCTGTGGGACTCAACGGTTTGGTTATGAAGTCGTCTGCGCCAAGGTCAAAAGCGTTCAGGATGTTGGACTCATTCCCCGCCGTGGAAATAATGATCACCGGCACCTTCGATTTCACCGTATTGCGCAGGTAATCCACCAACTCGATCCCCGAAAAATAGGGCATCATGATGTCGCTTACGATCAGGTCGGGGATTTGCCTGCCCAGGTAGGTTTTCACCTCCCGCCCATCTGCAGCAAGGTCCACCTGATACCCGCCTTTTTCGAGGCGGTATTTGATCAGGGAGGCGAGCATTTGGTCATCTTCAGCCAGTAGGAGCCTTTTTGTCTGCATTTTCGAGGTTATTTCCGCCTGTTTAATTCGCGCTCCAGCGCCTGCTCCACGTGGGGATACAGGGTTAGGAAGTCCTGGTAGGCCCGCCTGATCTGCTGCAGGTCCCTGCCCTGGAGGCTAAACTGGTACATCGCTTCCACCAGGCTGTGCATGGAGGTGGCGCGGATCATTTTAAGCCCGGGTTTTATTTTATGTGCCGCATCCATTATGGATTCAAGGTCTTTCTGTTGGAGGTGTATTTTCATTCTGCCGGCAAATTCCAGCAAATTGTTTCGGAGCAAGCTGACCAGGTCAGCAAGCAGGTCCTGATTCCCCATACATTCCCTTTCCAGGTCGTCGAGGCTTAGCAGCTCCCCTGCCCCTGCCTTATGAACTTCCAGGGGCTCATCGCCCCGGGCGACCTCCCTCCCCTTAAGGAAAAACCCGGCCATTTTGGAATACAACTCTTCAGGGTTGTAAGGTTTCAGGATGAGGTCATTTATGCCCGCCTGTTTGAAACGCTCGCTGTCTTCTGCCGTAAAGTCGGCCGTAACGGCGATAATCGGGAGGTTCCTCACCCCCGGGGAAGCGTGTCTGCGCACCCGTTTGGCAGCCTCAAAGCCATCCATTTCCGGCATGCGCAAATCCATCAGAATAAGGTCAATGGGCTGATCTGCCAGCAGTCGGATCCCAAAGGGGACCCTGGGCGCGTGAAAAACCTTGCAACCCCATCCCTTCAGGCGCGTTTCCAGGAGTTTCTGGTTCAATGGGTTGTCTTCGAATACCAGGACCCTCGCCCCGAGCAACCCACGCCGTGAGGGCTTCCCGGGCGGGGTCTTGGGCAGTTCCCGGGACCGCCCGGTTTTGAAGGGCAATTCGAACCGGAACACGGTGCCTTCGCCTACTGTACTCTGCACGCCGATGCGCCCCCCCTGTTGTTCGATGAGTTTCCTGACAATGCTCAACCCCAACCCATGGCCGGTACCGGCTACTTCCGGGGCCTGCCTTGCCTGGTAATAAGGTTTGAAGATATGCGGCAATTCGTCGGCAGGGATGCCAATACCGGTATCCCTGATTTCAAAGGAGAGGGTGCAGGCATCGGGGTTGCGCAGGGCCTGCACCTCCAAAGAAATCTCCCCCCGGGAAACATATTTTACCGCGTTGCCCAGCAGGTTGAGCAATACCTGGCTTAGTTTCGAAGGGTCCCCCACCAATACCTCAGGTACCTGGGGGCTGATGGTAGTTTTGAAGTCCACTTCCCCGGAGTGCAGTGACCTTTTTACAAAATCCCCGGCTTCTTCCAGGATCTGTCGTACCCTGAACGGAACCTCCACTACAGCCTCTTTGCCTGCCCTGAGGCGGGTGTAGAGCAACAGTTCGTTCACCATCCCCAGCATGGACCGCGAGGCTGCCCCAATAGCCTCTGCGTATTCGCGTTGTTTCGGGCTAAGGGTATCTTCCCTGAGCAGGTCCGAAAAGCCGATAATTCCGTTGAGGGGGGTACGGATGTCGTGGCTTACCGCTGCAATCAGGCTATTGGACTCCTGTGGATTTTGCTCCTGTTGCACCGGTAAGGGGCCCTTTCCGGGGGAAGGCTTCCAGAGTTGTGTTTCCAGGTGGTTCCTGAACTGCTCGAAAGAAGCTTTCAGGGCAGTCGCCTCCCTGGCCGTCAGCTGATCGAAGGAAAACCCTTCAAGAGACAGTTGGAGGTCGGCGAGCTGTTCAAGCAGGTCTTTGGATTGGATGGACATAGAAATGGGCTAAAAGGATCAATTTTATCGGTAATCTGCATTTAGTCCCTAAAAATCCGGATTTGGGCATGCCCCAACAATTAAATGTTCCCTATCTTTCGGTTCCTGTTGTCAAAACCGTTTTAGTTGTAGGTAAAAACATGTGCATGAAGCGTATAGTACAAATGACTTCCCTGGGGATCCTCCTGGCTTCCTGCCAGGGAGTGGAAAAAGAAAAACAAGAAATCAGCCTGGAAGAAAGAGCCCGACAAATCCACGAAAAAGTTATGACCGTGGATACCCATGTGGATATTAACGTGAAGAATTTTACCGATAGCGTTAATTATACCCAGCGGCTGCCCACACAGGTAAACCTCCCCAAAATGGAAGAAGGGGGCCTGGATGCGGTCTGGCTCATCGTGTATACCGGCCAGGACTCCCTGACCGGTGAGGCTTACGAAAAAGGGGCCGCCAATGCCATGGCCAAGTTCGAAGCCATCCACCGGCTCTGTGAGGAAATCGCCCCTGACCGGATCGGCCTGGCCCTGAGTGCCGAAGAAGCCCGGCAAATACACGCCTCCGGGCGGAAGGTGGCGATGATAGGGGTGGAAAATGCCTTTCCCATGGGAGAAGACCTTTCCAACTTTGAAAAATATTATGAAATGGGGGCGCGCTATGTCTCCCTGGCCCACAACGGCCACAGCCAATTCTCCGATTCCAACACCGGGGAAGCCGACAGCATCTGGCTACACAATGGTTTAAGTGATCTTGGTAAAAAGGCTGTTATTGAAATGAATAGGTTGGGGATTATGATTGATATCTCCCACCCGTCAAGGGAAGCTGTCCTTCAAATGTTGTCCCTTTCTAAGGCCCCCATAATTGCCTCCCATTCCTCAGCCCGCGCCCTGTGCGACCACAGCAGGAACCTTGACGATGAACAACTACTTCGGTTGAAAGAAAATGGAGGGGTGGTACAGACGGTG
This sequence comes from uncultured Robiginitalea sp., assembly GCA_964539905.1. Taxonomy (GTDB): domain Bacteria; phylum Bacteroidota; class Bacteroidia; order Flavobacteriales; family Flavobacteriaceae; genus Robiginitalea. The sequence goes on along the minus strand of CAZIJW010000022.1, from coordinate 33,071 downwards.
GCCTTCAGCGCCTACGTGAACACCGAAAAACACGAGGCTCGTGCGGCGTATTTGGCGGAGACCAGGAAGGCTGTAGCCGATTCCCTGGGGGTGGAATGGTTTGAACGCTCGCAATTCCGAAGCCTTTCAGAGGCCCAGCAGGAGGCCTTTATGGAAAACTACCCAAAAGTAGTCGCGATCGCCGACAGCCTGGCAGCGAAACGCTCCGACGCCCCCCCGGCAGTGGATGTTTCCGATTTCGTAGACCATATCGACTACCTCGTTGACCTGATCGGCATCGATCATGTGGGGATCAGTTCCGATTTCGATGGCGGGGGTGGGATCGCCGGGTGGTCAGACGCTTCGGAAACCTTTAACGTAACCCTGGAACTGGTGCGCAGGGGCTATTCCGAAACAGATATCGAAAAGCTCTGGGGTGGGAACCTTTTCAGGGTGATGGACGCCGTGCAACAGGTGGCCGACACCTGGCCTCAATCCTGATCTTTCGAAGCCAGCCGGTCCTTTACAAATTCCACCCGGGTCTTGCCGTGGGCTTTGGGTTTGCCATCGGCCCCCAGGTTTACCAGGATCAGTTGATCGACGGTGGCGATGGTCTCGTGCGACATTTTGTTGCGGGCCTCGCATTTAAGCGTGATGGAGGACTTACCAAAGCGGACCGCTTCAATGCCGATTTCCACAATATCTCCCTGGGCAGGGGCACTAATGAAATTGATCTCCGACATGTATTTTAGGACGATTTTGGGGTTCTCCAGCTGAATAATGCTGTAGAGGGCCGCTTCCTCGGTGATCCATGCCAGCAAACGCCCGCCAAACAATGTGCCGTTGGCGTTGAGGTCTTCGGGTTTGATCCATTTTCGGGTATGAAATCTCATAAGTGCCAGGATTACCCGTAAAGATAAGACCTTCCCGGTCCGGGTCCGCTTTCCGGAGCCCGGATGCCTTCACTTTTCCCAAATCCTAAAATTTGTTAAGCAAAGAATAAATTTTTGCCAACGCACAGCCTTCCTTTTTCCCTAATCCCTTAAATTAGAGTACCTAATCGCGCCAACCATGCAGATCCTGGTTAAAATTGTTTTGATCCTTACCCTGACCCTCCTGGAGCACCTGTTCTGAAGGAAGGTTCCCTTGGGATGGAATACAAAAGCCCGTATTCCCTTGCTCACTTTTTGCCCTAAGGGATATAAACCGTTTTTACATTGACGAATTCGCGGATGCCCTCAACGGATAGTTCCCTCCCGTACCCTGAATCCTTCACCCCTCCAAAAGGAAGGCGGGGATCGCTTTTGACCATGCTGTTCACAAATACGGCCCCTTCCTCCAGCAGCGGGACCATGCGTTGTACGCGGGCAGGTTCGCAGGTAAACAGGGAGACCCCGAGGCCAAACCGGGATTTCCCGGCGAGGTGAAGGGCCTCCTCTTCCGCTTCAAAGGTAGACACGGCCAGCAAGGGGCCAAAGGTTTCCTCCCGGAATACGGGCATGGTTTCGGTCACCCCCAGCAGCACTGCAGGCTCGAAGAAGGTCCCCTCCCGTTTTCCGCCGCAGGCGAGTTCAGCCCCCATTTTCAGTGAATCTTTCATCTGGGTTTCCAGCTGCGCGGCGAGATCTTCCCGGGCCAGGACCCCGATGTACGTGGCGGGGTCCATGGGGTCCCCGGCCTTTAGGGCCCTGACTTGTTTGAGGAGCTTATCCGTAAATTCAGCCGAGATGGAATGGTGAAGCAGCAGCCGCTTGGTGGCGATACAGCTTTGGCCGGTGTTCTGGTAGCGCGATTCAATACAGGTTTGAACAGCTTCATCCAGGTCCGCGTCGGGAAAAACGATCAGGGCATTGCTGCCGCCGAGTTCCAATACGGCCTTTTTCAGGTGTTTCCCGCAGAGGGCTGCCACTGCAGCGCCGGCACGGGTGCTCCCGGTGAGGGTGAGCGCCCTTACCCGGGGGTCGGCCAACACCCCTTCCACTTGCGGCTCCCCGATATAAAGCGTTTGAAAGACCCCTGGCGGATAGCCCGATTCCTCAAAGAGCTGCTGGAGCTCCCCGGCACATTTCCAAACGTTGGGGGCATGTTTGAGCAGGCAGGTATTGCCGGCGCTTAGCGAGGGGGCCGCAAACCGGATCACCTGCCAGAAGGGATAATTCCAGGGCATGATGGCCAGCACCGGGCCAAGGGGGTCAAAGCGCACATAAGACCGGGCCGCTTCCGTAGGTTCATTCCGGTCTTCCAGGAAACGGGCTGCATGTGCCGCATAATAATCGCATACCAAGGCGCATTTTTCCACCTCGGCCAGGGCCTGGGAAATGGGCTTCCCCATTTCCGCGGTAATGGTTCGGGCGTAGTGGTGCTTACGCGACCGGAGCTTCTCGCCCACTGCGGTAAGCAAACTGGCCCGTTCTCCCACCTTGCGAAGCCTCCAGGTTTTGAAAGCCTCCCCGGCATCCGCAACTTTTTGTTGCAGGGTTTCGTCAGGCAATGGGTCAAAATGGAACAGGGTTTCCCCGGTATAGGGATTGATGGAGCTACTCATGGCTTTAGATTGGCAGGTTGCGGTATACCCTAAAGATACGGGTTTCCGGCGTGCTGAAAAACCCCGGCACCTATCTGCCCAACCCCATGGCTGTTCATAACGCCGTTAACAACTTCTCATCCCATACCCGTGCCCGGCAGGGGTTTTGGGTAATTTTAAACAAACGATCCCGCCATGAACTCCCGATCCACAGACCTGATCAGGATCCGGCCTGAGCTTTCCATCAGATCCGTACAAGCCGGGGAAGCTTCCGAAGAACATTTTCAGAACCAGACCCTTCGGCCTGTCCTTAAACTGCAAAATGACCTGTTGCTGGCAGCTTTCCGCAATTATGCGGTAAAGCATAAAGGGTATTTCTTCGACCTCGGCCAGGAAAAAAAACTCCGGTACATTGAAAACGCCATCCAGAAAGACATCAAGTTCAGGAATTCGCTCAAGGGCATGATTATCGGCCAGTTTACCCTGGAAGAATATGAGCGCTATATCCAAAGTTCTTCCTCCCTGAACAAGAGGATGATGAACATGGTGGTGGAACGCCTGAAAGACCAGTTGCAACTCCTGGAGCCCCTGCCCGCCTGACTTATAAAACCCGGGGCTTTAAGCTAAAGTTAACGTCCTCCTTCGCACATCCCTTGGCGGAATTAAATACCTTTGACAGACCTAATTGCCCAATCATGGATGCGCGCGAAACCATCAGTGAAATCGAGTCCTGCAAAGCCTGGCTGAACCTGAAATATCGCCTTAAAACCTTAACCGAGAACTTTACCGATCGGTTATTCCTAACCCTTTTTGACAGCGGGACCCCGGTGGCGGAAAACCTGGAGCTCCTCGAAGGCGATTTCGAAGAAATCCTGCAATTGGCCGGATGGCAGGCCTCCCCCCCCTGCCGTAAACTGTGGCGTGCCTACCTGGACGAATTGCCCGGAATCCTCAGAAAACTCAAACTCGATGCGCAAGCCATAACGGAAGGGGACCCGGCTTCCGTTTCCGTCGAAGAGGTTTATCTGGCCTATCCCGGCTTCTATGCCATTGCAATTTACCGCCTGGCGCACCCCCTGCATCGGTACCAGGTCCCGCTGGTCCCGAGGCTGATGACCGAGTATGCCCACGGTAAAACGGGCGTGGACATCAACCCGGGCGCCCAAATAGGCCTTTCCTTTTTTATCGACCACGCCACAGGGGTGGTAATTGGGGAAACCGCGATCATCCGGGACCACGTGAAAATTTACCAGGGGGTCACCCTCGGGGCCCTTTACGTGGCCAAAGACCTGCAGCAAACCAAGAGGCACCCCACCATCGAGGACCATGTAACTATCTATGCCAATGCCACCATCCTGGGCGGAGATACCGTAATCGGGGCCAATTCGGTCATTGGGGGCAATACCTGGGTGACCCAATCGGTACCCCCAAATTCCATAGTCTACCATAATCCCGAGATCCACATCAAAACCCAGGAAAATGCCTGATGACCTCCTGAACCTCATTGGAAATACCCCTTTGGTCGCCTCCCGGAAGCTTTGGGTATCCCCTGGGGTCACCCTTTATTTTAAACTGGAAGGGCAAAACCCCGGGGGAAGCGTAAAGGACCGGCCGGCCCTGAACATGATCCGCGCAGCCCTGGAGCGGGGGGAAATCGACCAAAACACCAAACTTATCGAGGCTACCAGCGGCAATACGGGGATTGCCCTGGCCATGATTGCCCGGCTATACAACCTGGAAATAGAGCTGGTCATGCCCGAGAACGCTACCCGGGAGCGGGTGCAAACCATGAGGGCCTACGGGGCCCGGGTCACCCTGACCCCGGCCGGGGATGGGATTGAGGGAGCGCGCGACTACACCGAAAAAATGGTGCGATCCAGGGGTTATGTGATGCTCGACCAGTTCTCGAACCCAGACAACTGGAAAGCGCACTACCTGACTACGGGGCCGGAGGTGTGGAGGGACACCGGGGGAGCGGTTACCCACTTTGTTTCGTCCATGGGCACCACAGGGACCATTATGGGGACTTCCCGTTACCTGAAAGAACAAAACCCACAGGTGTGTATCGTGGGCGTGCAACCCGATGACCAGGCCAGTATCCCGGGCATCAGGAAGTGGCCCGAGGCCTACCTGCCCCGAATCTACGATCCCGGGAAGGTGGACCGCATTATGGAGGTAAGTGAGGCAGAGGCCCGGGCCATGGCCCGGGCCCTTGCTTCCGAAGAAGGCATCTTTGCCGGGATGAGCAGCGGGGGGGCTACGGCAGCCGCCCTCAGGCTTGCCGCCACGCTGAAGGAAGGGGTAATTGTATCGATCATCTGCGATCGCGGCGACCGCTATCTTTCCTCAGACCTTTTCGGGTGAACCGCCACCTGGATACAGACACCGGAAGTCTGTCGGGTTTGCGTTGCTCCGGGCTTACAACCAGTCTTTCCTTTTGAAGAACACCAACATCCCTAACAATAGCAGAAACATGATGCCGAGGACTGCAAAATACCCGTATTCCCATTCCAGTTCGGGCATGTTTTTAAAATTCATCCCATAAATCCCGGCGATAAAGGTGAGCGGGATAAAAATGGAAGCCATGATGGTAAGCACCTTCATGACTTCGTTCATTTTATTGCTGACATTGCTCATGTACAACTCCATGATGCTAAAGGCCAATTCCCTTTGGATATGAAGGGTTTCCTGGATTTCCGTGGCGTGGTCCAGGGCATCCCTGAGGAACACCCTGGTGTCTTTGGTGATCAGGGGCGACTCGGTTTCAATCAGCCGGGAGACCAGTTCCCGGGCCGGGGACATCCATCCCCTCAGGGTAATGACATCCTTGCGCAGTTGTTGAATCTTTAGGGCAGTTTCGGTTTTTGGGCGGGTATATACTTCCTTTTCGAGCGCATCCATATGGGCCTGAATGGTATCGAGGACCAGGAAATAATTGTCGATCAGGGCATCGACCAGGGCAAAAAGGAGGTAATCTGCCCCCCGGCTTCGGATGCGGCCCGAATGTGCCTCGATACGGGACCTCACCCCATCAAAGACATCGGCTTTCACCTCCTGGTAAACGAACACCTGTTGCTGCTTCAGCAGCAGGGCAACATGCTCCTTGACAATTTTACCCTTACCGTCGGGATAAAGCATTTTCAGGACCAGGAACAGGTAGTCCTCGTACTCATCCATCTTGGGCCGTTGCTCTGTATTTACGATATCTTCGACCACCAGGGTATTCAAGCCAATGGCTTTGCCGAGTTCCCCCATAAGGGCTTCGTCGCTAAGCCCTACGATGTTTACCCATTGCGTCTGGGCCTGTCCGGGTGGGGAAGCCAGGACCCCGATATCCGACACCACCTCCTTTTGCAGGGCAGTGTGGTCATACAGGAGGGAATCAATATGTGATTTTTCCCCGGCCCTACGCCCCAGATAGGTGACGGTGCCCGGGGCTTTTCCCACCTTCAGGTCCCTTTTTACCGGCTTATGGCTATGCAGCCGTTTGAGTTGGGAAGCAATCCCCGATGCTTTTTTTATCATGCTATACTGGATTAAGGGCCGTTTCCGTAAACCGGGTTTCCATAAGCTGAAGCCCCGAAGACGGGGCAATTTCGGCAATCCCAAGGGGGTCACCTGTTTGCAGGGAGTGCACCAGCAACCCCGGGGTTAGCTCCCCCCTCCCCAGGGCGACCAGGGCAGCCATCATATGGCGGACCTGATACCTGCCGAAACCCTGCCCTTCCACTTGCAAAAAATAAGTGTGCTCAGGGAAAAAACTGGCCGTTAGTTCACGGTTGCGCTCAATGCGGCAGGCACTAACCTCCCTGCGGGTAAGGGTGGTTGCGGAAGGGCGCGTAATAAAAGCCGAAAAGTCATGTCGGCCCACAAAAGCCGAAGCGGCCCGTTCCATTGCGCAGACATCAAGGGAATCGCGGAAATAGCCCAGCAGTGGGGCACAGAACGGATGGGGTTTCTCGCCAAAAGTGAAGTAATAACGGTACACCTTATGCGCAGCATCCCGGATCGCATTGAAGCCAGGCGGCACTTCCTGAAGGGAGCGCGCTGCGATATCGGGGGGTAGGTTTTCGTCCAGGGCTACCCGTACCGCCTCCGGGCATTCCAGAGCCGGACCCGCCAGGTTGAGCTGTATGGCAAAATCCGCTGCGGAGACCCGGGCATCGGTACGCCCGGCCCCGAGGAGGCCCACCTTTCTGCCCGGAAGGACAAACCGCAGGGTTTTTCGAACCATCCCCTCTATGGTCCGCTCCCCCTGCTGTTGTTGCCATCCGCTATAGCGAAACCCCAGGAATTGAAGCCTTAAAAGGTAATGGTGTTTTTCCGGTTCAGACACCGCAACTGTTTTGGTGGTTCCCCGTAAAGTTACGCAACCCTGTAATAAAAGGGGATATGGCAGCGCGTATTCTTGGCGCCCTTTTCTTAATGGCTGGGGACTGGGCTTCCCGGGGGCCGTTCGTAACAGCCATGCGTTACTGCCGGCCCTGCTGGTCGTCCTACTGCAGGCGGCAGGTAGTGCCTGGTGGCTGAAGCGATGCCCTTAAGGCCCCCTGGAATGGGCCTGGCGGTGCCTTACCCACTGGAAGCGGACGCCCCTGCTGCGGTAATGGCCCCGCTACCCGCGATATTCCGAAGGACATTCACCACGGGAAAAGACCCCTTGACAACATTCGCTGCCGTTAGTCGATTTTCCTGAAATATCCCGAAACCCACCGCGTTCTACCTATCGAAACAATACCTGTGAATTTGTGACGGCACATCGAAATTTCCCCCAAAGCCAGCGCGTCTTCTCCTGGAAAACCTGCTATTTCCTTTCCCTGGGCATCCTTCCCGTATTGATCGTATTGAATTTTTACGGGCTTTACAGCAATCGCTTCTATTTCCTCAAAATCGACAATTATATTTTTCCCCTGTTCAGCCTGCTGCATTTTGTCTTTTTGTATGTGATGCGTTTCAAGATCAGGGAAGGGGAATACCCTGACCCGGTAATGCGCAACGTGGAATACGGGATGTATGCCGTATTGATGATTTACCTGTTCAAATGCTTCGATACCTTGTATATCCTGATGAGCTACTCGAATTATCAGGCCTATATCATTCCGGAAACCTTCCTCCCCGTGGGGGTTTTGACCCTTGTGCTCCAGGTATTCCTGGTGGTGCTGACCTTACTCAGCTTCTGGTATCGAAAAGCCCTGATCGGCGTCTACGATTTCGAGGAGATCGATAAAAATATGAATTCCTGGCAGTAGCCAGGATTCTTGTGTTGTGGCAAGAAAAAAGCCCGGTTCCAAAACCCGGGCTTTTTTTATTGATTACCGTTTAGATGCTTAAAGCCCGCTGATATAGCTCCCGTAAGGGTCTTTGAAACGAAACCCTTCGGTAAAACGGCTTTTGCTGAGCTTCTTATTGGCCTCCAGACCCCATAATACCAGTTCCTTTACAAAGGGTTCGGATTCCTTCCCTAAATCGGGCATGTATTTCCGCAGCAGGGCTCCGAGCGGCCCGACCTTTTCCAGGGCTTTCCGGTACTGCGCGTCGGTCAGGTCATCGGGCAGCTCCAGCCCTTCGCCTTCGAAGAACCATTGGATAATGGCGTCATACGGGGTTTCGCTGTCTTTGCGTTCCAGTTTCTTTATCTCGGGGAAGTACGACGAAAACAGGGTATTCACGGCTTCCTCAATAAGGATCCGGGCCACCCCGTCGGCCCCTTCCTGCTCCCCTTCATAGACCAACTCGATCTTGCCGGTGATGGCCGGAATGACCCCCATAAAATCGCTGAGCCGCACGGTGGTTTGGGATTCCCCCGAACGAAGCATCCGCCTTTCCGCCGTACTAATCAGGTTTTCGTAAGCGGTAATGCTCAACCGAGCGCTAACCCCGCTTTTTCGGTCCACATACTCGCTTTTCCTGGCCTCGAAGCTGATTTGCTCCAGCAAATCCCTGGCGATCTCCGGGACCATAACCCCCTTTTGCTGGGCCGGGTCCAGGGCCGCTTCCTGCCGGGTAATACGCCGTGCCGTGGCGATGTCTTCCGGGTAGTGCGTCAGGATCTGCGACCCAAGGCGGTCCTTCAACGGGGTGACGATGCTTCCGCGATTCGTGTAGTCTTCCGGGTTGGCAGTAAATACGAAATGTACGTCAAGGGGCATGCGGACTTTGAACCCGCGGATTTGCACGTCCCCTTCCTCCAGGATATTGAAAAGCGCCACCTGTATGCGCGATTGCAGGTCGGGTAGTTCATTGATGACGAAAATACAGCGGTTCGCCCGGGGAATCATGCCGAAATGCAACACCCGGTCGTCCGCATAGGACAATTTGAGGTTGGCGGCCTTGATGGGGTCTACGTCCCCGATAAGGTCAGCCACGGTAACGTCCGGGGTAGCGAGCTTTTCATAGAAACGGTCGGAACGGTGTACCCACGAGATTTCGGTGGCATCGCCCTTGCTGCCGAGTTGTTCCCTGGCAAAACGGGAGATCGGGTTAAAGGGGTCGTCGTGGATTTCACTGCCGGCCACTTCCGGCACCCACTCGTCCAGAAGGCCCACCATAAGGCGGGCCAACCTGGTTTTTGCCTGCCCCCTGAGGCCGAGCAGGTTGATGTGGTGCCTTGAAAGCAGGGCGTGCTCCAGTTCCGGGATGACCGTGTTTTCATAGCCCCAGACCCCTTCAAAGGAGGGCTTTTTTGCCCTGATCCGTTCTATGAGGTTAGCCCTTAATTCATCCTTTATGGACCGGCTGGTGTATCCGGAAGCTTTGAGTTCCCCAAACGTGCGTATCGATGGGGGGGTGGCAGTAGGTGCTGTCATGCTGGCGTTTCGGAATTATCCTTTTATTCTCCTCTTTCTGTTTTGTTCATAATCTTCAAAGATCATTTCCCCTAGGCCCTGTAAGCCGGTAAAAAAGGCCTTGCCTTTGTTGGCCTCTGTAAAATGGCGCACAAATTGCATCAGGTAGGGGTCCTGGGCAATCATAAAAGTGGTAATCGGGATATGCAGTTTTCGGGCCTGGGCGGCCATGGTATAACACTGTTCCACGATATAGTCGTCCAGGCCGACGCTGTTTTTATAATAGGTCCCGTCGGGCATCCGAAGGCAGGAAGGCTTGCCGTCGGTGATCATAAAGATCTGTTTGTTGGTGTGCCGCTTGCGCCTCAGCATATCCATAGCCAGTTGCAGGCCCGCCACCGTATTTGTGTGGTATGGGCCCACCTTGAGATAAGGCAATTCCTTGAGGCTGATGGGCCAGGCATCGTTGCCGAAAACCAGCAGGTCCAGGGTGTCTTTGGGGTAGCGGGTCGTGATGAGTTCCGCCAGGGCCATGGCGACTTTTTTTGCCGGGGTGATCCGGTCTTCCCCGTACAGGATCATGCTGTGGCTGATATCGATCATCAGCACCGTGCTCATCTGGGCCTTATGGTGGGTGTCTTCCACCACCAGGTCGTTTTCCTCCAGGCGGAAGTCATCCATCCCGTGGTTGATTTGGGCATTGCGGAGGCTTTCGGTCATCGAAATCTGTTCCAGGCTGTCGCCGAAGCGGTACGACCGGAAATCCCCGGTATGTTCGTCACCCTTGCCCGACTTTTTAGCCTGGTGGCTGCCGCTGCCCCGGCGCTTGAGCTTGCCAAAGATCTGGTCGAGCGCCCTCCTGCGTAGCATGCGCTCCAACTTGGAAGTCATCGACAGGGAGGCTTCGCCTTCCTGCCCTTCGCCTCCGGAGCCCTGTTCGAACTCCTCCCTGAGGTATCCCCGGGCCTTGAGGTCTTCAATAAAATCTTCCAGGGTATACTCGTCATCGGTCAGCTCGTATTCCTTATCGAGTTCCCGGAGCCAATCCAGGGCTTCCTCCACATCGCCCGAAGTGTGGGTGATGAGTTCCTGGAAGATGTCGAAAAGCCTTTCGAAAGGGCTAACCTCCCCGGCCTGGTATGAGGTAAACCGGAATCCTTTTCTTCTTTCCATAGCTGCCTAAAATTACAACATTTGGGAAAGGGGGGCGAATTTTTAAGAAATCTTAACGAGCGGGGCGGTGCCGCGCCTGAAGGACCTTTGCCACGTCCTGCAACCCAAAGCCCTTGGCCTCGAGCAGGACCATATGGTGAAAGAGCAGGTCTGCCGATTCTTCCAGGAAGCGCACATCGTCAGTGTCCATGGCCTCAATGACGGTTTCCACAGCCTCCTCCCCCACTTTTTGGGCTATTTTGTTCAGGCCTTTTTGAAAAAGGGAAGCCACGTAGCTGTCGCTCCCGGTGCCTGCAAGGGCTTCCTGCTTCCGGCTGGCGATCACCTCCTGCAAATGCCCAAGGAAAGCCAGGTTTCCCCGGTTCTTTTCGCCCCAGCAGGTATCGGCCCCGGTATGGCATACCGGTCCGGCCGGCCGGGCTTTTACCAGGAGGGTATCCCTGTCGCAGTCGGCGGCAAGGCTTACCAGCTCCAGGGTATTCCCGCTCTCCTCCCCTTTGGTCCAAAGCCGTCCCTTGCTGCGGCTGTAAAAAGTGACCAGGCCCGTATCCAGGGTTTGGCCCAGGGCCTCTGCATCCATGTACCCCAGCATGAGCACCACCCCGGAATCCGCATCCTGTACCACGGCCGGCACCAGGCCATTTCCCTTCTGAAAATCGATTTGCTCCATAATTTCGTTTTTTAAATGCGCACCGGGATCCCCCGACCCCTTAAGTATTCCTTCAGCTCAGGAATGGGTATCTCATTAAAATGGAATACGCTGGCTGCAAGGGCCGCGTCGGCCTCCCCCAGAAGGAAGGCATCCGCAAAATGGGCCATATTACCGGCCCCTCCCGAGGCGATAACCGGGATGCTAACCTGCCCGGCCAGGGCCTTCAGGGCTTCATTGGCGAACCCGCCCTTGGTGCCATCGTGTTCCATGCTGGTGAACAGGAGTTCCCCCGCGCCCCGATCGGCAACTTCCCGGGCCCAACTGAACAGTTCCACCTCCGTAGGGACTTTGCCGCCTACCAGGTGGATCTTCCATTGTCCCCCTATCCTTCGGGCATCCAGGGCCACCACAATGCACTGTGAACCGAATTTGGCCACCAGGTCATCGATCAGGCCCGGATTCCGAACGGCCGCGGAATTCACGGAAACCTTATCGGCCCCGTTGTGCAGCAGAAGGTCTACATCCGCAACAGAGCTGATGCCGCCGCCCACGGTAAACGGGATATCGATGCGTTCGGCTACCCTCCTTACGAGTTGGGCCAGGGTCTTCCGGTTCTCCTCCGTAGCCGAAATATCCAGGAAAACCAGTTCATCGGCACCCTGGCTGGCATAGGCCGCCGCCAGGGCCACCGGGTCTCCCGCATCCCGGAGGTCCACGAAGTTGATCCCTTTTACCGTGCGGCCGTCTTTGATATCCAGGCAGGGGATGATGCGTTTGGTCAGCATAGGCTAGTCGTTATGGATGTTCAGGTCTATCCCGTCATAAAAACCGAGGTCCCGGTTTTTGAGGGCTTTGGTCAGGTAGGCGATCTGGCCGGTATGGTAACTCAGGTGTTCCACCACATGGAGGACCATGCCCAGGCCCGATAATTCGAATCCCTGGACGCGCCTTTGTTGCAACAAATCGGCCTCAGGCACCGTGCCGATGAGCCCGATGGACTCCCGGGCCACCCCAAAAAATCGCTCCTCTACCTCCTGTCGCCCCTCCCTGGCCGGAAAATCGAATTCGCGTTGGCGCACACGGGTATCCGGCATCCCGCCCAGGCCGCTGAGGAGGTACTGGCGGATATTTCCGCTGAGGTGCGCCAGCAACTGGCCCACCGAATTGGAAGCCTCGTTGGGGCGATACCAGAAACCTGCATCATCGAGGGTGCCGAGGCAAATCCGGATCATCCGGACGGCCTCTTCCATCCGGTAGATGGCCTCTCTCCGGAATACCTGTGCCATTGCTGATTCATCTGCCTTCACGACTCCAGGTTTAAGCGTTCCAGTTCCTTCAGGGTTATGCGCCCTTCATAAAAGGCCTTTCCGATAATGGCCCCGTCGCATCCGACTTCCCGCAGGGCCAGCAAGTCGTCCAGGCTACTGACCCCGCCGCTGGCCACCAGCCGGATCCCGGGGACTTCGATATCCTCCACCCCGCTCATGCCCACGCGCGTTTCGATAACCGCCGTTTTCCGAAGCAATTCCCGATACAGGTCCAGGGACGGGCCCCCAAGCATCCCATCGCGGCTGATATCCGTACAAATGACGTATTTGATGCCCTTTTTCTGGTACCCGGAGACGAACGGAAGCAGTTTCCGGCCGGTATCTTCCTGCCACCCGCTCACGGCAATGGTGCCTTCCCTGGCATCGGCCCCCAGGATGATTTTCTCAGGCCCGTATGTTTCCAGCCACGACAGGAAAAGGCCGGGATCCGTGGCTGCGATACTTCCACCGGTTACCTGAGCCGCCCCGCTGTCAAAAGCAATGCGGACATCCCCATCCGATTTCAGCCCCCCGCCAAAGTCGACCCGGAGCCCTGTCTTTCCGGCAATGGCTTCCAACACCCGGTGGTTGACGATATGGGCCTGGCGCGCCCCGTCGAGGTCCACCAGGTGCAGGTAACGTATCCCGGCATCTTCGAAAGATTTTGCCACTTCGAGGGGGTCCTCGTTATACACTTTTTGGGTGGTGTAGTCGCCCCGGGTAAGCCTTACGCATTTCCCGTCAATCAGGTCTATAGCCGGAATGATTCTCATCGTTTCGTTCAGATTTCAAGAAAATTCTTCAAAATTCGCGCCCCTGTTTTCCCGCTTTTTTCGGGGTGGAACTGCACCCCGAAAAAATTGTCTTTGGCCAGGGCCGCGCTGTAGGGGCCGCCATACACACTGGTGGCAATGGTTTGTGAAGCCAATGGGGCATAATAACTGTGGACCAGATAGATATACTCGCCCTCCCCGACCCCTTCAAAGAGCGGAGAAGCCAATTGGTGGATGCTATTCCACCCAATTTGGGGCACTTTGGGAACCCCCCGGAAGCGCACCACATCCACATCGAATATCCCGAGCCCCGGGGTATCGCCTTCCTCTGAGCGCCGGCACATCAGCTGCATGCCCAGGCAAATGCCCAGCACGGGTTGTTTCAATTGGGGAATCAGCAGGTCGAGGCCGCTCTGCTTCAACTTGGCCATGGCGCTGGAAGCCTCCCCCACCCCGGGAAAGATCACCTTGTCGGCCCGGCGGATGCGCTCCGGGTCGGCACTGAGTTCGAGGGAGAAGCCCAACCGCTCAAAGGCAAAGCGGATGCTCTGAATATTGCCTGCACCGTAATTGATGATAACCAGATCCATACTCGTGATTTTTGTTAAAGCATCCCCTTGGTCGAGGGCAGGATCCGTTTTTCGGGGTCCCTTCGCACGGCCATTTTTATCGCCTTGGCAAAGGCCTTGAAAATAGCTTCTATCTTGTGGTGTTCGTTCTGCCCTTCGGCGCGGATGTTGAGGTTTGCCCTGGCGCTGTCGGAAAAGGACTTAAAAAAGTGGAAAAACATCTCCGTGGGCATGTCCCCTATTTTCTCCCTTTGGAATTCCGCCTCCCACACCAGCCAGTTCCTGCCCCCGAAATCGAGGCTTACCCGGGCAAGGCAATCATCCATGGGCAGGCAGAACCCGTAGCGTTCCATGCCCAATTTGTCGCCCAGGGCCCTGTGGAAAGCCTCCCCCAGGGCTATGGCGGTATCCTCGATGGTATGGTGCTCATCCACGTGCAGGTCTCCCCGGGTGCGGAGGTACAGGTCGAGCTGCCCGTGACGTGCCAGTTGGTCGAGCATATGGTCGAAAAAGGCCAGGCCGGTTTCGATATCTGCGATACCCCTCCCGTCGAGGTTCAGGCGGACTTCAATATCCGTTTCCGCCGTTTTTCGGGTTAGGGACACTTCCCGTCCGGGAAGGGCAAGGAATTCATAGATGCCCTTCCAACTCGTGCCCTTCCAGGCCATTACCGCTTCGAGGTCTTTTGCTGTGGCCGTCAGTTCATCAAGGCCCAGTTGGGTTTGTTGGTCGAGGAAGATCCCCCGGGCACCGAGGTTTTTAGCCAGTTCCATATCGGTAAGCCGGTCGCCGATCACGTAGCTTCCCGCAAGGTCGTAGGCCTCGCTGAAATACGCCGTCAGCAACCCAGTCCCGGGCTTTCGGGTAGGGGCGTTATCCGCGGGGAAGGTACGGTCGATCAGCACCTCGCTGAAGGCCACCCCTTCGCTTTCAAAGCACTTGAGGATCAGCTCCTGCACCGGCCAGAAATCGGCTTCAGGGAATGCGCTGGTCCCCAGGCCGTCCTGGTTGGTGACCATGACCAGTTCGTACTCCAGCTCCCGGGCGATCCGGCCCAGGTACGTGAATACCCCCGGGCAGAATTCGAGCTTTTCAAAGGCGTCGATCTGCTGGTCTGCCGGTTCCCGGATCAGGGTCCCATCCCGGTCGATAAACAATACTTTTTTGGCGCTCATGCGTTTTGTGTTTGATCCATCTGTTTCAATACGGCGATCAGCCGTTCGTTTTCTTCCGGCGTGCCCACCGTAAACCTCAGGGTGTTTTCACAATGGAACTGGGTGGAACGGTCGCGCACCACGATCCCGGCCTCCAGCAGTTCCCGGTACCTCGCAGGGGCATCGTCTACCCGGGCCAGGATAAAATTGGCCTGGCTGGGAAACACCTTCTCCACCATCCGAAGGTCGGCAAAAGCCGCTGCCAGGCGGCTGCGTTCTTCTTTGAGCCGGCTGATCTCCCGACCGGCCCCGGAAGGATCCAAAAGGGCCTTCAGGGCGTGTTGCTGGCTCAGGACATTGACGTTGTAAGGGGGTTTGACCCGTTTCATCAGGGAAATCACCTCCTCCCCGGCCAGGCAGATGCCCAACCGGATGCCGGCCATACCGTAGGCCTTGGAAAGCGTCTGTACCACGACGAGCCGCGGGTAATCTGCCAGGAGGGGGGCATAACCCGGCTCATCCGCAAAATCGATATAAGCCTCGTCTATGACTACCAGGCCCGGAAAGGCCTCGAGCAACTCCAGGACTTTTTCGCGATCCAGGGCATTGCCGGAAGGATTGTTCGGGGAACAGAGGAACAGCATCTTCACCCCTTCCCCGGCCTGTTCCAAAATAGCCCTGTTGTCGGGCTGGAAGTCGGTGTTGAGGGGGATTTCAAGGTTCCGGACCCCATTGATCCCGGCCAGCACCCCGTACATCCCGTAGGTGGGCGGGAGGGTAATCACGGCATCCCGGTAGGGTTCGCAAAACACCCGGAACAAGAGGTCGAGGACTTCATCGCTGCCATTGCCCAGCAATACCTGCCCGACAGGCACCCCCCGAAGGCGGGCAATCTGTTCCTTGAGGGCCTTCTGATGGGGGTCCGGATACCGGTTTACACCATTTTCAAAGGGGTTTTCGTTGGCATCCAGGAACACCATACCGGATCCCGGGCCGCTGTACTCATCCCTGGCAGAGGAATAGGGCTTCAGGTCGCGAATCATGGGTCGTGCCAGGTCGGCTATGGTTCTTACTGCTCTCATGGTTTGCGGATGGGGTTGGCCTGCCCCTGTTCCAGATATTCGCGTCGGATCCCCACGGCCCGGGCATGGGCTTTCAAGCCTTCGGCTTCCGCCATCACTTCTATGGAAGGCCCAATCTCGCGGAGCCCCTCCGCATCGAGGCGCTGATAGGTGATGCTTTTCAAAAAACTATCGAGGTTTACCCCGCTGTATTGCCGGGCATACCCGTTGGTGGGAAGGGTATGGTTGGTCCCCGAGGCATAGTCGCCTGCGCTCTCGGGGGTAAGGTTACCGAGGAATACCGAACCTGCATTGTGGACCTGTTCGAGGAAAAACCGTTCTTCCCGGTGGCAGATAATCAGGTGCTCCGGGGCATACTGGTTCACCATGGAAACGATCTCTTCCCGGTTTTTCAAAACAATCCCCTTGCTATGGGCCATGGCTTCCAGGGCGATTTCCTTCCTGGGGAGATCGTCGAGCTGGGCTTCGAGGGCCCGGTTTACCGCTTCCATGATTTCCTCCCTGTCGGTCAGCAATACCACCTGGCTGTCTGCCCCGTGTTCCGCCTGGCTGAGCAGGTCTGCAGCCACAAACTGGGGAACTGCCGTTTGGTCGGCTATGATGAGGACTTCACTTGGGCCGGCAGGCATATCCATCGACACGCCGTTCCTTCCGGCCCATTGTTTGGCCTTGGTAACATACTGGTTTCCGGGGCCGAACACCTTGTAAACCGCAGGTACGCTTTGGGTCCCGTGGGCCATGGCTGCAATGGCCTGTATCCCGCCGACTTTGCATATCGCAGAAACCCCACATCGGGATGCGGCATAAACAATGGCCGGGTGGAGGTTCCCGTCCCGTCCAGGAGGGGAGCATAATACCACCTCCTGGCAACCGGCCAGCCGTGCCGGGATAGCCAGCATGAGCACCGTGGAAAACAGGGGTGCGGTGCCGCCGGGGATGTAAAGGCCCACCCGCTGTATGGGGTGTTTCTCCTGCCAGCAATGTACCCCGGGCCTTGGAAACACCTCTACCCGGCCCGTTTTCTGGGCAGCATGGAAGGCGTAAATGTTCTCATAGGCCAGGTCAATAGCCGCTTTCAGGGCTTGCGGGACCTGCTCCCCGGCCCTTTCAATTTCTTCCGGGCGCAACCGGATCTCTTCCAACACGACCCCGTCAAAACGTTCGGTAAACAATTTCAGGGCGGCATCGCCCTCCGTTGCAACTTGGGTAAAAACGTCGCTAACCAGCGCTTCAAGGGAAGACAGGTCTTTTTCCGGGCGCCTGAGCAAGGCTTCCCAGGAATCCCGTTCCGGATACCTGATCCAATCCATGTATTGCTTTGCTTGCATTATAAAATCATTTTTTCGATAGGGCAAACCAGGATTCCCTCGGCCCCTTCTTTTTTAACCTCATCGAGGATCTCCCAGAAACGGTCGCCCGGGATGACGGTATGGATGGAGCTCCACCCCGCCTCTGCCAGGGGCAGGACCGTTGGGCTGCGCATCCCCGGCAGCAACTCGATAATGGCATCCAACCGCTCATTGGGGGCATTCATCAGTACGTATTTATGCTGCCGGGCCTTTAAAACCGACCGGAGGCGGAACTGGAGTTTCGACAGGATTTCCTGCTGTTCCGGTTTTATTTTGGGTGAGACCGCGAGCACGGCTTCGCTTTGCAGCATCACCTCCACCTCCCTGAGGTTGTTTTTAAACAGGGTGCTCCCGCTGGAAACGATATCGCAAATGGCATCGGCCAGGCCTATGTTCGGGGCGATTTCCACGGAGCCGGTAATGATGTGCAGGTCGGCACGGACCCCCCTGTCATCGAGGTACTGCTGTACCGTCCTGGGATAGGAGGTGGCGATGCGCTTCCCCTGCAGGTCCTCGATGGAGGTGTAGCCCGCCGATTTTGGCACGGCAAGGGAAACCCGGCATTTGGAAAAGCCCAACTTTTCGGCCATTTCGATATCATCTCCCTTTTCGACCAGTATATTTTCACCGATAATGGCGATATCGACCACCCCGTCGCGGAGGTATTGCGGAATATCCCCATTGCGCAGGTAGAAAACCTCCATCGGGAAATTCCTGGCAGAGGCCTTGAGCTGGTCCGTCCCGTTGTCGATGGAAATCCCACAGTCCTTCAGGATGTTCAGGGAATCTTCGTTAAGCCGGCCGCTTTTCTGAATAGCAATTTTTAGTTTTTCCATAGGCTGCATCATATGTTTCACGCATAAAAAAACCCGTTTGATCGCTCAAACGGGTTCAGAAGTATTGTGGATCCACAACAATCATTCCTACCGCGCCTGAGCGTCGGGAGCAAGATGATGGTGTGAATGGGTTTGTTTCATAACGGCTGTAAAATTAAACCATTAATTTGTAACCACAAAAACCGCAGCGTTTTAATTATTTCCCAAAATAATGGGCAGCCCGGATTCGCCCCCCCCTACAATCACCACCTTGGTATTGGGAGACTGCGAAAGTTTAAGGGTCGCGTCGATGCCCTTGTCCTGGAGGATTTTATCGGTAAGGGAGGCACTCAGGATGCGGTTGGCATCTGCCTTTCCCTGCGCTTCGATCCGCTGGCGTTGCGCCTCCTTGTCGGCACTGACCAGGCGAAATTCGTACTCCAGGGACTCCTGCTCCTGTTTTAATTTACGCTCGATGGCTTCCTTGATGGTTTCCGGAAGGGTTACATCGCGCACCAGCACTTCATTCAGCTGGATATACTGGTCATCGACAATACGCCGGGTCTCCTCGAAAATTTCCTGCTGGATGGCGTCCCTTTTGCTGGAATACAGTTGTTCCGGGGTATACCGGCCGACCACCGACCGGGCCGCTGAGCGGATGGCCGGTAGCAGGATCCGCTCCTGGTACTGCTCGCTCTTTTCCTGGTGCAGCCTTCCAAGGTCTTCATACTTGGGTTGAAACCAGGCGGAGGCGTCGATTAGAATATCGAGGCCATTGCTGGAAAGCACCTTCATTTTTTCGTACACTTCCTGTTGGCGGACCTCGTAGATATAGACCTTATTCCAGGGGGCAACCAGGTGGAATCCTTCTCCCATCGGGGGTTCATCGATAACCACCCCATCCCCGAAAGTCTTGTAGAGCACGCCGGCCTGGCCTGCTCCGATGGTAATGGCCGATTTGCTGATCAGTATAACCGCAAAAATAATTAGGATAATTGCAGGAAGTGCAATTTTAGGTAATCTGTCCATAAGTCACATGTTGTTTAAAGTAGTCCGTTGAATTTCCTGATAAACCATTCGGCGCCCAATGCGGCTACAATTGCGGCAAGGAGCCACCGGAAGTCGACCAAAGATACGATATTTCGGCGGGTTCGCTGTACGGGCCGGAACCGGTCCGATTCAAGAAGGGTATCCTTCAGGCGCCCGATCTGCTCCGGGAAATAAACTGCCCCCCCGCTCCGCTGCGCCAGCAGGGAAAGCCCCTGAAGGTCACTGCTGAGTTGTTGCCCTTCCAGGTCGAAATCCTGCAGGCGGAATTGCCCCGATTTAACGGTTCCCGAATTCCCTTCCGCAATACTGAACGCATACGCCCCGGAGGGCAGATCGCTGAGGTCCGCTTCAAAATACCCCTTACCCAAAGACATCGGGTAGGTGCGTTGCCCGGAGCCGGTACTGTCTTTCAGGGTCAGGTCCAGGGTGGCCCCCGGATCGAACCGGAAAGCTTCATCAAAATAGCGGGCCCGGATCACCACAGGCTGCAGCCCGTCATAGACACTCTGGTATTCCAGCCGCAGCCTTTCGTTTTGGGCACCGGCTGCAAGGAAGAGGAATACCTTGTTCCAGAGGGCATCGAAGTCCCGAAAGCTGCCATCGCGGGTAAAAACATGCATGCGCCATCTCCAGAGGCCACTCCCGGCAAGAAACGCTTCCCGGCGTTCACTGCCATTGACCAGGGCCAGCAAGGGTTGTTCCAGGCTAATCCCCCTGACGCGTTGCCCCAGGAGCCAATCATGGGCCGGCCCAATCCGGTATTCCCCCAAATACCCCTTTAGGGGCGGATAACCGCTTACCTCCCAGTCGGAGATATCGAATAACGAGAAGGACGGGTTGGGCCCGGGGAGCAAGTCTTCCATGGGGCCCTGTTCCTCCAACCGGACGGTGGCCTGTACGCTGTTGAGGAAGTCCCAGTCGGTAAGTTCTCCGGATATGGTGATGGTCGGGGCCTTTCCTTTGGCCAGTTCCTCATAGAGCGGGCGGAAAGAGGCATCGGGCTGGTAGAGGATCCACAAGTCTGTATCTGCAATGGCTTTCATGGCACCGGATGGACTGACCACGCGGACCTGCCGTTGTTTGTTCTCCTTTATGGAACGGCTCAGGGCGCCGATATCGGGATGGGGATGGCTGGAGACGAGGCTGATGCGGGTTGTCTCGTCAATGACTTCAAGCGCTGCCGTTTTGGTGTTGTTCCCGGTATTCCTTTCACCCGCAAGGGGGGAAAGCTCCACGCGAATCGTGTGGAGGCCTGTTTCCCCTGCCCGGGCCTGGATGGCGGTGCGCAGGGAGGTTTTGCCTTCGCGGAATTCAAGGACCTCACGGTGGATAACAGTCCCATTGTCGGTGATTTTCAGTACGGTACTTGCGGAACCCTTGCCCCGGAAGGAAACCAGGACCTCGATGGGGAACTGGTTGCCCAAAAAGGCATAGCGGTTGGTGTTGATCCGGTCTGTACGCAGGTCGGAATAGGTGGCCGTGTCGCCCACCACCACCGGAAACACCGGGATTCCTGACCCCGGGTTGACCGCCAGGCTCCGGCCCAGGTTTTCCACCCCGTCAGTGACCAACACAATATTGGCCTTCCGATCGGCCTCCATCCCAGAAAGGGATTCCAGGGCCGCGGAAATATCGGTCCCCTTTTCGGAGAAATCCAGGCTGTCCGAGGGCCGCAGGCCGGTGCCAAAGGAAAAGGCCTGTACCTCGAACCGATCCTGCAGGTCGCGGTCATTCCCAAATAACCGGGCAGCCTCCAAAACCTGGGTCCGGGCGGGTTCCCTCCCGGCCGAACGGCTGTTATCGAAAAGAAGCAATAGCCGCTGCTTTTCGGGATAGGAATCCGTGCGCTCCAGTTGCAGGGGGAACAGCAGGAGGAATACCCCGAGAAGCGCTATAAAACGAAGGGAAGCCAGTAACCACCGATTTGGCGTCGCCCCTGTCCGGTAAAAGTACTGAAGCCATGCCCCAAGAAAAGCCAGGGCAATGCCCAGCGCGATCCAAAGAACCTCCTTGTGGCCCATCCGTTAGTAGTTTACCCTTTTATTTTGTTTACCCGGCAACCCAAGGGTCCGACCCCTTTCGGGATCAGGTCAACATGCCGCCGTCGACATTAAGTACCTGGCCCGTGATATAGGAAGACCAGTCGGATGCAAGGAAAAGGCAGGCGTTGGCCACGTCATCCGGGGTCCCGCCCCGTTTCAGGGGGATGGCGTCCCTCCAACCCTGTACGGTCTTCTCGTCCAGTTTTTGCGTCATCTCCGTTTCAATAAAGCCGGGGGCAATGGCGTTGCAACGAATATTACGCGACCCAAGTTCCAGGGCGATGCTCTTGGTAAACCCGATCATCCCGGCCTTTGAGGCGGCATAATTCGCCTGTCCGGCATTCCCCTTAACGCCCACAACGCTGCTGATATTGATGATGGACCCCTTGCGCTGTTTCAAAAGGGTCCGTTGCACGGCTTTGGTCATATTGAAAACAGACTTGAGGTTGGTGGCAATCACCTGGTCAAAATCTTCCTCGCTCATCCGCATCAACAGGTTGTCCCTGGTAATCCCGGCATTGTTGATCAACACATCGACTCCCCCAAAATCTTCGAGCACCCTGGCGACCAGGTTCTCGGCCTCCCCGAATATCGATGCGTCGCTTTTGTATGCCTTTCCCTTCACCCCAAGGGCGGAGAGTTCATTTTCAAGTTCCAGGGCAGGCGCCTCACTACTGCTATAGGTGAATGCCACATCAGCCCCGTGAGCCGCGAGGATAAGGGCAATTCCCCTGCCGATTCCCCGGCTGGCCCCGGTTACGATAACTTTTTTACCTTCCAGAATTTTCATGGGTAATGGTTTTGGTTGGACTGACTTCAATTGGTGTTCTCAAGGTACAAAGACTGCCATAAAAAATCCCGCCAGGGCGGGATTTTATGAACGCCTTAACGGTTTTCAGGCCAGTACCTCCTTTACTTTCATCCCGATCTGGGCCGGGGAGTCCACCACGTGGATCCCGCATTCCCTCATGATCCGTTTTTTCGCCTGGGCGGTATCGTCAGATCCCCCCACAATGGCTCCCGCATGGCCCATGGTACGCCCTGCCGGCGCAGTTTCCCCGGCAATAAAGCCGACCACCGGCTTTTTGGATTTCTGGTCGCGGTACCACCTGGCGGCCTCGGCTTCCAGCTGGCCCCCGATTTCCCCGATCATCACCACGCAATCGGTTTCCGGATCCTGTATCAACAGCTCCAGCGCCTCCCGGGTGGTGGTCCCGATGATAGGGTCACCCCCTATGCCAATAGCGGTTGAAATCCCAAGCCCCTGGCGCACCACCTGGTCGGCGGCTTCATAGGTCAGCGTCCCGGATTTGGAAACCAGCCCAACCTTGCCCTTCCTGAAGACAAAGCCCGGCATGATGCCGACCTTGGCTTCTTCCGGGGTAATAACGCCGGGGCAATTGGGGCCGATGAGCCGCGCCCCTTTGCGTTTTACGTAATCATATGCTTTGATCATATCCGCCACAGGGATGCCTTCGGTTATGGTAATGATGACCCCGATCCCCGCTTCGGCAGCTTCCATAATGGCATCTGCAGCGAAGGCAGGCGGCACAAAAATGATGGAGGTATCGGCACCCGTCTGGGCAACGGCATCTGAAACGGTATTGAACACCGGTTTGCCCAGGTGCTCCTGCCCGCCTTTGCCCGGGGTTACCCCGCCTACAACATTGGTCCCGTATTCGATCATTTGCCCGGCATGGAAGGTACCTTCACTTCCGGTAAAACCCTGTACGATGATTCTTGAGTCCTTATTCACTAAAACACTCATGTGCGTAGTTTTTTGGTTGCGACAAAAATAGGCCATAGCAGAAAACCTGCCCAGCGATTTGTCATTGTTTTTTCCGGCGTTCTGCCAGGGATGGCAACTGCCTGAGGGCAGCCAGTTGTTTCAGGCGTTCCCTCGCCTCTTCCGCAGGGCTCCCGAAATAGGTCCGGCCCCCTTCGAGCGATTTGGAGACCCCCGTCTGAGCCAGAACCACGGCCCCTTTGCCAATGCGGATCGCGCTGGTGACCCCCACCTGCCCCCAAAGGGTAACGTCATCTTCGATAACCACGCAGCCTGCGATCCCGGTTTGGGAAGCGATCAGGCAATTTTGCCCGATCACGGTGTCGTGACCCACGTGTACCTGGTTATCCAGTTTGCTCCCCCTGCCGATAACGGTATCGCCGCTGACCCCGCGGTCTATGGTGCACAGGGCGCCCAGCTCCGCTTGGTCTTCGAGGATGACGCGCCCCCCGGACCTGAGGCGGTCAAACCCTTCCGGCCTTTTCTTGTAGTAAAAGGCGTCTGAGCCGATTACGGTACCTGACTGCACCACCACGTAATCGCCCAACACGCAATGGTCGTGGATGACCACATTGGGCTGTATCACGCAATGTTTTCCAATGGTGACCTCCCTCCCCACAAAAACGCCTGGCTGAATGACCGTCCCTTCCCCGATTACGGCCGACGGATCGATTTGGGAGGGCGCCGGCTGGAAGGGCCTGAAATGGGCAGTGAGCCGGTTAAAGTCCCGGAACGGATCGTCGGAGAGGAGCAGGGCCTTGCCCGGCGGACAGGCCACTTTTTTGTTGATCAGGATAACGGTTGCCCTCGAACCCAGGGCTTTGTCGTAGTATTTCGGGTGGTCGACGAAGACGATGTCGCCGGGTTCCACCACGTGGATCTCATTCATGCCGAGCACCGGGAAATCGGGGTCGCCTTCTGTGCCGGCCCCGATGAGGGTGGCGATTTCCGCAAGGGTATGGGGTCTGTGGAATTTCATGAGGCGGGCCTATTCCTTGGCGCGTTCAAGGTAGGACCCCTTATCGGTATCGATCTTGATCCGGTCTCCCTCGTTGATGAACAGGGGCACGTTAATCCGGGCACCGGTTTCCACCGTAGCGGGCTTGGTGGCATTGGTGGCCGTATTTCCCCTGACCCCGGGTTCCGTATGGGTGACCTCCAGGACCACGCTGGCCGGCATGTCTACTGAAAGCGGCATGTTGTCTTCCGTGTTGAACAGGATGGTGACAATCTCCCCTTCCTTCAGCAGGTCCGGGGCATCCAGGGCGCTTTTCGGCAGGGAAATCTGGTTGTAATCTTCCGTATTCATGAAGTGAAACGTATCCCCTTCCGGATACAGGAACTGATAGGAACGGGTCTCCACCCGAACATCCTCGATTTTATGCCCGGCCGAAAAGGTGTTGTCGATCACCTTGCCGGTGGTAACGCTCCTGAGTTTTGTGCGCACAAAGGCCGGGCCTTTCCCGGGCTTGACGTGCAGGAATTCAATAATTTTATAAATGTCGTGGTTGAAGCGGATACAAAGTCCCTTCCTGATATCTGATGTAGTGGCCATAACTTAATTATTGCTGAAATACCCTTTCATGATGCCCCGCTGTGAATCCCTGATGAACTGGAGGATTTCATCCCGCTCCGGGGTAGCCTCCATTTCCGCTTCTATGATTTGCACAGCCTGGCTGTTGTTGTAATTTTTCTGATACAGGATCCTGTAGATGTTCTGGATTTCCCTGATTTTTTCTGTAGTGAACCCCCTGCGGCGCAGGCCCACGGAATTGATCCCAACGTAAGACATGGGCTCCCGGGCCCCTTTTACAAAAGGAGGGACATCTTTGCGGACCAGGGACCCGCCCGTTACAAAGGCGTGGGAACCCACCGATACAAACTGGTGGACCGCCACCATCCCCGCGAGCACCACATATTCCCCTATAGTCACATGCCCCGCCAGGGTGGAGTTGTTGGAAAACACACAATGGTCCCCGACAATACAGTCGTGGGCGACATGGCAATAGGCCATAATCAGGCAATTGTTGCCGATGACCGTTTTCATGCGATCGGCCGTGCCCTTATTGATGGTGGCACACTCCCGAATGGTGGTATTGTCGCCGATGATTACGGTAGTTTCCTCGCCCTCGTATTTTAAATCCTGGGGGGGGGCCGAAATGACCGCTCCGGGAAAGATGTTGCAATTTTTCCCAATCCGGGCGCCTTCCATGATGGACACATTGGAACCAATCCAGGTACCCTCACCTATGGTAACGTTATTATGGATGGTAGCAAAAGGTTCTATGACCACGTTCTTGGCTATCTTGGCACCGGGGTGGACATAGGCCAGGGGTTGATTCATCTTACTGGTTTTTGGTTTTTACGATCTGGGCCATCAATTCCGCTTCCGAAACCAATTTCCCGTTGGCATAGGCATAGGCCTGCATATGGCATATCCCCCTGCGTATGGGGGAGATCAGATCGCACTTGAAAATGAGGGTGTCCCCGGGTACCACTTGTTGCTTGAACTTCACATTGTCTATCTTCATGAAGTACGTGAGGTAGTTTTCCGGGTCCGGGACGGTACTGAGGACCAGAATACCCCCCGTCTGCGCCATGGCTTCAATCTGCAGGACCCCCGGCATAACCGGGGCCCCTGGAAAATGCCCGACGAAAAAGGGCTCGTTCATGGTCACATTCTTAACCCCCACCACATGGGTGTCGGAGAGTTCCAGGATTTTATCGACCAGAAGGAACGGAGGCCGGTGCGGCAACCGCGTCATGATCTGGGTCACATCCATCAGCGGCTCCCGGTTTAAATCGTATTTCGGGACCTTATTGCGTTTTTCGAGCTTGATAATCTTGGAGAGTTTCTTGGCAAACTGGGTGTTTACATAGTGCCCGGGCTTATTGGCAATCACCTTGCCCCGGATGCGGGTGCCGATCAGGGCGAGGTCGCCGATCACATCGAGCAATTTGTGGCGTGCCGCCTCATTGGGATAATGCAGGGTGAGGTTGTCGAGGATGCCGTTGGGTTTCACCGAGAGCTTCTTCTTGTTGAAGGCCTTCTCCAGTTTCTTCATCGTGGCCTCGGAGATCTCCTTGTCCACATACACGATGGCATTATTCAGGTCGCCCCCCTTGATCAGGCCGTGCTCCAGCAACATTTCCAATTCATGCAGGAAACTGAAGGTGCGGGCATCGGCTATTTCGGTTTTGAAATCGGAAATATGCTCCAGGGTGGCATTTTGGGTGCCCAGGACCTTGGTCCCGAAATCGACCATGGTCGTAACCTGGTATTCATCCGATGGGATCACGGTAATGTCGCTGCCGGTGGCCTCATCGCGGTAGGTAATCACATCCATGACTTCGAAAACCTCGCGTTCCGCCTCCTGTTCCACAATGCCTGCCTGTTCCAGGGCCCTGACAAAGAACTTGGCGGAACCATCCATGATCGGGGGCTCCGGGGCATCCAGTTCAATCATCACGTTGTCGAGGTCCATCCCGATCAGTGCAGCCAACACGTGCTCCGAGGTCTGGATCTTGACCCCCCTTTTTTCCAGGTTGGTCCCCCGCTGGGTATTGACCACATAATTGGCGTCGGCCTCGATAATGGGTTCCCCCTCCAGGTCGACCCTTTTGAAGGCAAATCCATGGTTTTCCGGGGCCGGAAGGAATTTCATGGTCACGTTCTCACCGGTGTGCAACCCTACCCCCGTCAGGGTCACCTCATTTGCAATGGTCTTTTGCTTGATCATCAGAAATTAGTTGCCTTTTGGTTTTTCCAGGTCTTCGATGCGCTGTACTAACTTGGGGAGGTTTTTAAAATGGACGTATGATTTGTTGTAGTCCCCGTAAGAAAGGGCCGGGGATCCCTGAAGGACTTCATCATCCTTCACATTCCTTCCAATACCCGACTGGGCCTGGATTTTGACGCGGTCACCGATCACGATATGCCCTACAATCCCAACCTGCCCGCCGATCATACAATGGCGTCCTATTTTGGCCGAGCCCGCGATGCCCGTTTGTGCAGCGATTACCGTATGTTCACCGATTTCCACATTATGGGCGATCTGAATCTGGTTATCCAGCTTTACCCCACGCCTGAGGATGGTAGAGCCCAGGGTGGCCCGGTCAATGGTGGTTCCCGCACCCACATCCACATGGTCTTCCAAAATCACATTGCCCGTCTGGGGCACCTTGGAGAATTCGCCATTTTCATCCGGGGTGAACCCAAAGCCATCCGCCCCGAGGATTACCCCGCTATGGATGGTGCAATGCCGTCCAATGATCGTCTCGGAATAGATCTTCGCCCCTGCAAAAATGGTGGTATTATCCCCGATATGCACATTGTCGCCAATAAACACATTCGGATAGATCTTCACATTGCTGCCGATCACCACATTGCTGCCAAGGTATGAAAAGGCCCCAAGGTAAAAATTTTCGCCGTAGCTGGCTGAATCGGAAATGTAAATGGGGTTTTCCAGGCCTGTTTTGTTGTTTTTTACCTGGTTGTAATAGGAAAGCAGTTTTGAAAAAGCCTTATATGCATCTTCCACCTTAATCAGGGTGGAACTCAGCTGCTGTTCGGGGACAAAATCGCGGTTCACCAGGATAATGGAAGCCTCGGTGCTGTAAATGTAATGCGTGTATTTGGGGTTTGCGAGAAACGTTAGCGAACCGGCCTGTCCATCCTCTATTTTGGACAATTTGTGGACCGCAACCTCGGGGTTACCTTCCACCACTCCTTCAAGGATTCCTGCGATCTGACTGGCCGTAAATTCCAAGGGACTGCTTACAATTGGTTTGCGATTGGGCAAAAGTAAGAAAAATTGTCATACCCCCTTTTTAGGATAACAGATATAAAACCTGGTAACCGGTTCCGAGAGGCTTTGCAGGTTCAAAGGGTCCGACTTCCCGGCCACATCCACTGTTTTCCCTTTCCCTTCCAGGATCAGGATATTTTGGCGCAACCGGTTATAAGCCCTGTTGCTTATTTCTCCTTCGAAGACAAAATACGAGGCCTCTGACGGGGTCATTCCGGTACGCGCACAGAACTTATGGATCTTCCGTGCCAGTGTTTCCCTGGCAACCGGCTCATCGGTCATTTTGATGGCAGGCAGGCGGCGGTCCAGAATCATGTCGCAGAGTTTTGACAGGACCGGGTCAGAAGACGTCCTCCAACCCTTCAGGGCCCCCAGCACATCCACATCATCGAGGCTTGCAAACCGCTTCAAGTCTTCAGGCGGGAAATCCCGCCCCTGGTCTTTGCGCTTCAGGAAATACGCCAGGGCCTCCGAATGGCATTCCAGACGCCCTTCCCCAAGGAGTTCCCGGGCCCTGCGCACGACCCGGATCAGCAACTGCTCTGCAGCCAGACCGGTTTTGTGCAGGTACACCTGCCAGTACATGAACCGTCGGGCCATCAGGAACTTCTCCACCGAGTAGAGCCCCTTGGCTTCCACCACCAGGTTGCCCCGGTACACCGACAACATGGTAATGAGGCGCTCGGCATTGATGTTCCCCTCGGCCACCCCGGTATAAAAGCTGTCGCGTTTGAGGTAATCCAGGCGGTCCATATCGAGCTGGCTCGATACGAGTTGATTCAGGAAAGCTTTCGGATAGGAACCCCTGAAGATCTCCATGGCCACCTCCAGGGATCCATTAAATTCAGCATTGAGTTGTTCCATGAACCGCAGGGAAAGGGCCTCATGCGAAACGCCCTGTACCAGTTCATTTTCCAGGGCATGCGAAAATGGCCCATGGCCGATATCGTGGAGCAGGATGGCGCACAGCAGCCCCTGTTCCTCTTCACGCGAAATGTCTATCCCCTTTTCCCGCAACAGGGCCACGGCCATTTGCATCAGGTGCATGGCCCCCAGGGCATGGTGGAACCGGGTGTGGTGGGCCCCGGGATATACCAGATAACTCAGGCCCATCTGGGAGATCCGACGAAGCCTCTGAAAATAGGGGTGGGCGATCAGGTCAAAAAGGAGGTTGTCGGGTATCCTGATAAATCCGTAAATTGGATCATTGAAGATCTTGAGCTTGGGAGATCGCTTCAACCGAGTGATATTTGCAGGTCCAAAGGTAGAAAATTACGGGCAGATTCGCTTAAACGTCCCCTGGGCGGACTTTTGCCCGGGTCCCAAATCCGGAAACACAAAATGAAGAAAATAAAAATCCTCTGGGTCGACGACGAGATCGATCTGCTTCGGTCGCACCTGATGTTCCTCGAAGAACGCCATTACGCGGTTGCCACCTGCCCGAGCGGTCAGGATGCCCTCGAGGCCGTTCGCCGGGAATCTTTTGACATCGTTTTCCTGGATGAGAACATGCCAGGACTTTCCGGGCTGGAGACCCTGACCGAAATCAAGCAACTGAATGCCGCCCTTCCCGTGGTGATGATCACCAAGAATGAGGAGGAATCGCTTATGGAGCAAGCTATCGGCTCCAAAATAGCAGACTATCTTATAAAACCCGTGAACCCGAACCAGATCCTGCTTTGCCTTAAGAAAAACCTCGATCATTCACGCCTGGTTTCTGAAAAAACCACAGCCAATTACCAACAGGAGTTCCGGAAAATCGCCCTGGAACTGGCCACGGTCAATACCCACCAGGGCTGGGCCGAACTTTATCGGAAGCTGCTCTACTGGGAGCTGGAACTGGAAGGTATTGAAGACAGCAGCATGTTCGAAATCCTCGAATCGCAAAAGGCTGAGGCGAACCAGCAATTTGCAAAATTTGTGGAGCAACATTATGCCGAATGGTTTGGGACTTCGGATGCCCCGGTAATGTCGCATACCCTCCTCCGCGAAAAAATCCTTCCCGTACTGGAAAGGAAACAAACCCTCCTGGTGGTTATCGACAACCTGCGGTACGACCAGTGGCTGGCTTTGGAAGACGTTTTGGCACCCTTCTACAAAAAGGAGGAAGAATCAGCCTATTTCAGCATCCTCCCTACCGCAACCCAATATGCCCGCAATGCAATCTTTTCAGGGTTGATGCCCCTTGAAATGGAAAAGCAATTTCCGAAATGGTGGAAAAACGACACGGATGAAGGGGGCAAAAACCTGTTTGAGGCCGAATTCCTGTCGGCACAACTCCAGCGCCTGGGCAAGCGGATTCAATGGGCCTACCACAAAATAAGCAGCCTGAAACAAGGCCGGCAACTCGTACAGCAACTCAAAAGCCATAAGGAGAATGACCTGCTGGTGGTCGTCTACAATTTTGTCGATATGCTTTCCCATGCCAAGACGGAAATGGAAGTCATTCGCGAGTTGGCCTCCAACGACAAGGCTTACCGGTCGCTGACCCTGAGCTGGTTCCGGAATTCCCCCCTGCTCGACCTCATCCAGGAAGCTCAGGGCATGGGCTTTCAACTGATCATCACAACCGACCACGGCACCATTAACGTAAAACAGCCCTCCAAAGTGATCGGCGACCGGGAGACCAGCCTGAATCTGCGCTATAAAACCGGCAAAAGCCTCACGTATGAAGCAAAAGAAGTGCTGGAGTGCAAAAAGCCGACGCTCTTTCACCTGCCGAGCATCCACGTCAGCAGCTCTTTTATCTTTGCCAAAAACGACCTGTTTTTTGCCTACCCGAACAACTACAACTACTACGCCAGTTACTACCGGAACACCTACCAGCACGGCGGGGTTTCCATGGAGGAAATGATCGTACCCTTTGTAGTGCTCAGCCCACGCTGAAGCTGTACCCGGTCATGCGGAATTCCTGTCGAAGAGGCGACCCGAATTGTTCTTGAAGTAACTTCCCTCGAGGATTTCCGTAACCTGGTCGTGGGTGCCGATGCAGATGGAAAAGTTCACTTCGAGGATAAAATCATCTTTGTAAAAATAGGTCCTCCTGCTGCGATCATACCCAATCTGCGCTTCGTAATCCTTTAATTGCTCGATCAGGTAATAAACCGTCCGTTCACTGATTCGCAACCGATTGGCGATTTGCCCCGGGGACCCGGTGCATTCCATCTGAATGAGGTTGTGCAGCTGTTGCAGCCGCTCTACGTGTTTAATGGTTTTCATACAAACAATTTTTAGTGGTTATTGCAAACAGTGAGGTGACCAAAAATTGCGTTTTCAATATATAGATTTTTTTCTACATTATTATCATTGTATAGAAATATTTATTTTTTCAGGGCTGGAATTGTTAGATTATTTTCTAAGAACACAAAAAGAATGTATATTTGTGCAACTTCTTAGCAGCATGACATGGTAAAAACAATAGACCGCCTAATGCAGTTCATAAAACATGCCGGGCTCAGTGCCCGCCAGTTCGACATGTCCATAGGCGCCAGCAACGGGTATACCCTGAGGATGAGCAAGAATAAGGCCTCCGTGGGGAGTGATGTTATTGAAAATATCCTCAAAACCTACCCCGACCTCAATGTGGTCTGGCTGCTTACGGGAGAAGGCCCCATGCTTAAATCACAGCGCAACCAGGACCTTGCGGATTTTGATAAATTGCCTTTCGGGAAGCGGATGGAAATAGACCGAATTATTGAGGCAAAAATCAGGGAGCGACAGGAAGAACAAAAGGAGGAAATCCTGCGGGAGGTCAGGGAAGAACTGGGAAAGGACCTAAAATTCTAACCGCTCATTTATGGTCGGGGTGACACGCCTAATCCCCCTCCACGTATCTCCAACTACACGAATTCTTTATTTTTTTTCGCCAGGCTCCGGGCGTTGCTCAATTCCGAAATCCCAAGATCCAGTTCCCGTTCAAGATGGGCTTTGTAGTCCATGGTGATGGAATGGGTTCGCACAATCCTGGAAATGAGCAACACCAGGGTAATCGTGGCAAATACCAACGGAAAAACATTCAGCGTCCCGGCACTTTCAATTTGGGTTCCCGGCTGGAAGGCTTCCCAAAACTGGTAGGTGTAAAAAATCAGGGGTGACAGGATGGCCCACCGCCACCAGTAGGGGGAGGTGATGAACCAGATGATTAGAATTACTGCTAAAACCAATTTTTGGCTAACATACCAAATAAAAATTTTAACGGTCTGAAAGCCATAGCTTTCAATTTGAAATCTCTTCAAGATTACAACCTCCTTTCCTTCAGGAATCCAATTATCTAGAATCAATAATATTGAAGCTAAAACAATTATGAAAGAAATAACGAATTCAGAAAAATGTATCTTCTTATGGTTTGCCCTTTTCTCGCAAAATTCCTTTTCATTAATCAATATTTGATTCTGACTAATAAAATAAATTCGACATAAGTATTCTTTCAGAGAGATTTTTGATTTGTTTCTAAGGATAGCCTGAATCTGTCTATTAAATTTTAAGTTATAAGAGTAAATCAATTCTTGAAGAAATTGACTTCGCGACAGATTCAATTGATTTTCATTATTCTTTATTTGTATTCGTCGATCAATAGAAAAAATAAAAAATAAATACACTCCAATCAAAACCAAGGATTCAACTCTAAAAACAAACTTCAGATAATTATTTTCCGAGGAAAAAATGATAAAACCGCTAATGAAAAAGTGAATAATAGGACCTAATAAGAAATAGCGCCATTTTCTTATTGAAGTCAGAAAAGTTAGTGTTGAATAAAATAGCAGTAAAAAGTTAGATAGAAGATACCACCAAAATACCTGATTGCTTAAGAAATTATGTAAAAACTCAAATTGGAATAATTGTATTGTTCTTGAATTATTGTCAAAAAATAAATGAAGATAAATAAGAAAAGGGGCGAAAAGGATTGACAAGGCAATAGTAGAGTCAATTATGAAATGTCTGCGCCAATAGGTTATGTGATTTACATTATTGTGCATGACGTTTTAACTTTTGCCTTAATTAGAATCTTTTAGTTTGCAACGCCTATAATACTCAAAACAAATATTTTGTGTACCTAAGATATAAAATATGTCGAATATAATCTATAATCAGGACGGAATTTTTGAGGCTTCAGATTATATTTTAGCGCATTCCCATTACCCTTTGCTCTGCATCCACGGGCCCATGGGGGCGGGCAAAACCACACTGGTGAAGGCCCTGCTCCAAAAACTGGGGGCTGCGGAA